>JAQXKO010000012.1 GCA_029010495.1 Clostridiales bacterium
GAGTACACAGAAGTCGTGGGACGCCCTGAGCAGTCTACCGTGTAAAACACGTATGCAACATTTGATGTAAGGAATCCCTTGTTTTCGGGCTTTTCAAGCTATCAAAACGTTAACAAAGAGATAATATTATCTGCAAGTCGCAGTATACAAGAAGAGCCCGCAAGTTTACTTGCAGGGCTTTTCTTGAATTCTACAATTATAATCTCAAAAATCATAAAATAATCGTACAACAATTAGGAGTTCTACGATTATTAATCTCAAAAATCATAAAATAATCGTACAATAATTAGGAATTCTACGATTATTAATCTCAAAAATCATAAAATAATCGTACAATAATTAGGAGTTCTACGATTATAAACCCCAAAAATCATCAAAATAATCGTACAATAATCAGGAGTTCTACGATTATTAATCTCCAAAATCATCAAAATAATCGTACAATAATCAGGAGTTCTACGATTATTAATCTCCAAAATCATCAAAGTAATCGTACAATAAGCAGGAGTTCTACGATTATAAAACCCCCAAAATTATCAAAACCTCGTACAATCATCAGAAAATCTATACTAAAAAACAATTTCCAAAAGACTTATAATCGATACGATACTATAAAAAATAATAATCACAGAGGAGGCGATTTGTTATTTGAAAGGATTAAGGGAATTATTATTAATGGAGCAGGCGAGACTAGAAGTAATAAAGCAAAAGCTTGAATCTGAGCTGGTAGGTGCTCCTGAGGGAACGCTTAGGATTACTAAATCAAATGGGTATAGCCAATACTATCATCATTTGAGTGACAGTATTCAAAATAATGGAAAATATCTTCCTGGAACAGAAGAAACATTAATTAAAGGGTTAGCTCAGAAATCATATGACATAAAATTATTAAGACTTGTTGAAAGACGCCTAAAACAATTAGAACATATAACAAAAGATTACCAGGATGACGAAATAGAAGAAATATTTCAAAAACAAGCTTTGGAGAGAAAAAATCTTGTTAATCCTGTCGAACCTACAAAAGAACAAATAATTAATGAGTGGATTAATAAAGAGTATACCGGTAAGGCTTTTAAGGACGAAGACTTGCTAATCTATTCAGAGAAGGGTGAACGGGTACGCTCAAAAACCGAGAAAATAATAGCTGATTATTTGTATCGAAACAATATTCCATATAAGTATGAGAAACCACTTGTTCTGAAAGGTTATGGAACAATATATCCTGATTTTACATTGTTGTCAGCTGATACCTATGAAGAAATATATTGGGAGCATGACGGTCGTATGGATGATCCTGTATATGCCTCAAATGCTGTCAAAAAAATAAATTTATATGAAAACAAAGGCATATTTGTTGGTGAGAGAATGATTCTAACTTTTGAAACGCAGAAGATGATACTTAATACAGGTGATATAGAGAGGATTGTAGAGAGGTTCCCGATAGTCACACTATAATTTCCAATAACCGCATCATAAAATATTCCATCCCATCCCTTGTTTTCAGGGCTTTTCTCGTTCTCAAAACGATAAGAAAAACTATCAAAGAATAGTCCGACAGCAAAAATCAATCCCACAGCTTCAAGGTTTTCCTTGGATTTGTGGGATTTTTCTTTTGGTCTATTTTTCTGCATTTCTATCTGTTAGTAATAAGTTAGAGACAAAACAGCAACACTGAATCAGGTGTCTTGTGCAAGACATTTTCGGATGTCCGGTTTGGTTCTGCAATGAATACTGGCACAACATCTGAATCTAATGAAGCCAAGGAAATCGATTAGCGGTATATCGAATTATTAAGCTGACGTTTATAATGCAACAGGCGGTGACGGGATATACCCGGCACCGCTTTTTGTATTTCCCAAAGTAATGATTGTAGACAGGCTGGTTAAATTTTACTTCTGCTTTACTTTTTCTTTTATATGATTTTTACATATACATGTTAACTTTATGTAACAAGAAAGGTTATTTTATTGAAGGTTGACCGTAGTGCAGGTTTTCTTTTGTAATAACTAAACGGAGGTAATTGTTATGAAAAAACTTTGGAATTATATAAACAGGCTTCAATATGACAATAGTACGAAAAACATACTTTTTATAGTTATATTTTCTGTTTTATGTGCAGTTTTTGGGATTGTGGCATGGGTTTTGGCCGGCAGACAGGTATTTCCGGGAATAATATGGTTTATCAGCTTTATGTGCTATCCGGCAATGTTTGTCGGAGTAATCGGCGGAACACTGTATCTGTACAGACATGAGTTTTGATTACTTTACAACGATTTTACAAATATTTTACACAAGGTGTCCGTGAATTTTACCTGAGTCGTTTATTTTTTTATTCAGATAATACATTATGAGGTGAATTTATGGACATTTTTAGTTGTTTGAATATGATCGGCGGTCTTGCCCTGTTTTTATATGGTATGAACCTGATGGGCAACGGATTATCAAAAATGGCCGGTGGCAGACTGGAAACCATACTTGAGAAGCTGACTACTAAAAAAATATATGCCGTTTTGCTCGGTGCAGGCGTTACCGCTATAATTCAGTCATCGTCGGCAACAACTGTAATGGTTGTAGGCTTTGTTAATTCAGGTATTATGAAGCTGACTCAGGCAGTAGGTATTATTATGGGTGCCAATGTCGGTACCACAATAACTTCCTGGCTGTTATCACTGACTGGGATAGAAGGCAGTACTGTCTGGCTACAGCTGCTAAAGCCATCCTCCTTCTCACCTGTTCTTGCAGCTGTCGGTATTATTCTTTTTATGGCGGGAAAAGGTGAGTCCAAAAGGAAGGATATAGGAACTATCCTACTTGGCTTTGCGATTCTTATGTTTGGTATGGAAACAATGAGCTCCTCCGTATCTGGGCTTGCCGACAATTCATCGTTTGCAGGGATAATGACTGCTTTTGGCAATCCTCTGCTCGGCATGGCGGCAGGTGCTGTTCTTACAGCCATTATACAGAGCTCATCTGCTTCGGTCGGAATATTACAGGCACTTTGTGTAACGGGTGCAGTTAATTATTCTGTGGCAATTCCCATTATTATGGGGCAGAATATCGGCACCTGTGTTACATCCATAATTTCATCTGTAGGTGCAACCCAAAATGCAAGACGTGCTGCAATGATTCATCTTTATTTTAATATGATTGGTACATTGATTTTTATGGTTTTTTTCTATGGAATCAATTTCGTATCACCTTTTGAATTTATGGATTCAGCTGCAAATGGTGCCGGAATAGCATTGATTCATACTCTTTTTAATGTCGGAGCCGTCATAATTTTGTTTCCGTTTTCAAATATTCTTGTCAGACTTGCAAAGCGGACAATAAAGGAAAACAGAAATATTGAAAAGAAAGAAGAGAAGATTTCAATTGATGAGAGATTTCTCGGAAAACCTGCTTTTGCGATGGAGCTTTGCAGAACAAAAGCAAAAGAAATGGCAGTACTTACGGGTGAGGCAATTTCTCTTGCATTAGATGTTTTGATTTTATATAATAAAGACAAGGCAGATGAAGTAATTAAACTTGAATCTGAAGCTGATCGGTACGAAGATATGCTTGGTTCATATCTCGTAAAGCTTTCAAGTAAAAATATTTCCATTGAGGACAGTCAGAGCATGTCAATAATTTTACACAGTATAAGTGACTTTGAAAGAATTTCTGATCATGCCATGGATATAGTAAAATCGGCCGAGGAAATAAATACAAAAGGGCTGGCGTTTACGCCTAATGCAAAACGTGAGCTTGAGACTCTTTGCAGGGCGGTAAAGGATATCTGCAATATGACTGTTGACAGCTTTTGCAGCGGAGATGATGTGGCGGCTACCCATATAGAGCCTCTTGAGGAGGTTATTGATACTCTTGCGAAGAAAATTAAGGAAAATCATATCAGAAGACTGCAGAAAGGTAAATGCAGCATTGAGATGGGTTTTATCCTTGAAGACATATTAACGGATCTTGAAAGGGTATCGGACCACTGTTCAAATGTTGCTGTGGAAATGATTACAATAACTGATAATGATTATAATACTCATGAGTATTTCAAAAATTTTTCGCCTGCAAAGCGCAGGGAGTTTGATGATGAATATAAGGAATTCTTAAACAGATATCCGATTGAGAGACAGACAGATACTTCGACAGAATAAAACGGAGGTGTAATATGGCACTTATTTATATAATAGAAGATGATGACAGTATAAGGGAAATAGAGGAATTTGCACTTATTAATGCCGGCCATAAGGTTGTTGGTGTGACGTGCGCAAAGGATTTTTATAAAAGAATCGGAGAAGTAATACCGGACCTTTGTCTTGTGGATTTGATGCTTCCCGACGAAAGCGGCAATGAAATAGTCAGAAAGCTTAGAAAAAATTCTGAAACAAAAAAGGTTCCGGTTATTATGGTTACGGCAAAGACAACAGAGCTTGACCTTGTAAAAGGAATTGAGGACGGAGCCGACGATTATATCAAAAAGCCGTTTTCGGTAATGGAGCTCATTTCACGCGTTAAGGCATTATTGCGCAGAACCTGTACCGAAGAGATTAAGGAGATGAGCCTTGACGGTTTAGTGATAAATAATGAAAAACGTGAGGTTACGGTTGACGGCAGGGTTGTTGAGTTAACATTCAAGGAATATGAGCTGTTGTCGCTTTTTGTAATCAATAAAGGTATTGTGCTCAGCCGGGATAAAATTATGGACGAAGTCTGGGGAACCGATTACGAGGGTGAATCAAGAACAATTGATATGCATGTCAAGACGCTTCGTCAGAAGCTTGGAGACTTCGGTAACAGAATCAGAACTATTCGAAATGTGGGATATGTAATAGAATGAAAAAAAAGATTAATATAAGACTGGTGGGTATAGCGATATTGGCAATTATAGCCACGGTCATCGGAGTTACAACAATTAATTATAGTCTTTTTCAAAAGCAGGTAAGAGCAGATCTGGCAACCTGCGCCAAGCTTTTGAAGGATACTCATTTTTTTGAATCGGTTGAAAATATTAATGATGACATTGAGTTGTCAAATGATATAACGGAGCTGCGTGTTACATGGATTGATAAGGACGGAACAGTTTTATACGATAATGGAGCCATATCCGGCACTCTATCAAACCACATGGACAGACCGGAGATTAGAGATGCCATAGACCGGGGCTTGGGGGAATCGGTAAGGCGTTCTGATACGATGAATAAAAACACCTTCTACTATGCGGTAAAACTGGATAATGACACAATTCTCAGAGTTGCAACCGATGCACAGAATATGAAGTCGGTTTTTATGTCGGTTGCGCCTGTAACACTTTTTATTATTTTATGCATCATCGCGTTATGCGTAGGTATTTCCCATATGCTTACAAAGCAGCTCCTGCGTCCTATTGAAATGATGGCACAGAATCTGGAAAATTCTGATTATGAGTCGCCTTACAGGGAGTTGGAGCCTTTTTCTGATATGATAAGGAAGCAGCATACGGATATTTTGTCGGCGGCAAAGGCAAGACAGGACTTTACCGCAAATGTTTCTCACGAGCTTAAGACTCCTCTTACGGCAATTTCAGGTTACGCAGAGCTTATGGAAAACGGAATGACTGACACAGAAAAGCAAAAGCATTTTTGCAGGGAGATACGTAATAATACCGGCAGACTTCTGGCTATGATTAATGATATTATTAAATTGTCTGAGCTTGACAGAGGAAGTGTGGATAATTATTTTGAGGAGATTAATCTCTATGAAGAGGCTGCGGTATGCATGGAGGAGCTTGCAGTCAACGCAAAACAACGCGGAATAAATCTTATGTTTGAGGGAGAGCCTGTTTTTATACACGGAAACAGGGATATGATCAGGGAGCTTATTGAAAATCTCGTACAAAATGCAATCAGATACAATAACAGAAACGGAAAGGTGTGGGTCAAGGTTGTAAAGGTTTCAGAACGACCTGCTCTGATTGTTAAGGATAACGGTATAGGAATTGCTGCTTCAGAACAGCAGCGGGTGTTTGAACGGTTTTATCGTGTTGATAAAAGCAGGTCAAAGGAGACAGGAGGGACAGGCCTTGGGCTGGCAATTGTAAAGCATATAGTGGAGCTTCATGATGCCGGGCTGGAGCTTGACAGTGCTCCGGGAGTCGGTACTACAATTACGGTAACATTTTAGTTTTATAAAGGCGGATGGAACATAAGTTTTATCCGCTTTTTATATTTTGATAAACTGATTTTACAATATGCTTCATCAAATAAATGAATATGTGAATAATCTTTAGACGGATATTTAGTTTTTCACGATACAAAAATATTTGCACAGTAACATATTAATTGATATAATACTGTTATGATTTCTTTTATGGAGGAAGATATGTATTATATTAAAAACGGTTATGTAGTAGATCCTGTGACCGGTTTTGAGGGCAAAAAGGATATATTAATTAAAGACAACATGATTATTGAAACGGGTGAGGCTTGCAGGGAGCTTGCGGCAAAGTCGGGTGCAGAGGTAATAGACGCTGAGGGTCTGGTGGTTGCACCGGGGCTTATGGATGCGCATGTCCACTTCAGGGATCCCGGCTTTACCTATAAAGAAGATATAAAAACAGGTGCTGCGGCAGCGGCAAAGGGCGGTTTTACAACGGTTGTTCTTATGGCAAATACAAAGCCTCCGGTCGATAATCCGGAGACATTAAAATACGTTCAGGACAAGGGTGAGGCAACAGGCATACATGTACTTCAGACCGCAACAGTAACGAGAGGACTTAAGGGTCAGGAGCTTGTTGATATGGAGGAGCTTGCCGGACTCGGTGCGGCGGGCTTTACTGATGACGGCATTCCTGTTCTGGATGAAAAACTCCTGCTTGAGGCAATGAAGAAGGCAAAGGAGCTTGATTTACCTGTCAGTCTTCATGAGGAGCATCCTCTTTTTATTGAACAGCCGGGTGTAAACCAGGGTGTGATATCCGAAAAGCTTAATTATGGAGGAGCCTCCAAAACAGCAGAGGATATAATGGTTGCAAGAGATTCGGTTCTGGCGCTTCATACCGGTGCAACGGTATGTATTCAGCACATCAGCTCGGGAAATTCGGTCGAGCTTGTCAGGACGGCAAAGAAGCTTGGGGCAGATATACATGCAGAGGCAACGCCGCATCATTTCACGTTGAATGAGGAGGCAGTGCTTCTGTATGGCACAAACGCACGCATGAATCCTCCGCTTCGGACAGAGGAGGACAGGCTTAAGATTATCGAGGGCATCAAGGACGGAACGATTGACATGATTGTAACCGATCATGCACCTCACAGTGAGGAGGAAAAGGCAAGGGAGCTTGCACAGGCACCAAGCGGGATAACAGGTCTTGAAACATCATTGGGACTCGGTATCCTGTCACTTGTACAGCCGGGTCACATTTCCCTGAAAAAGCTTTTGGAATTGATGAGTACAAATCCGGCAAGGCTTTACAGAATAGTTCCGGGATGTATTGAGAGAGGTGAGCCTGCCGATATCGTCATTTTTGGTGAAAATGAAATGTGGATTGCAGGCGAATATGCTTCAAAGGCTTCAAACACCCCATTTACAGGCTGGGAGCTGCCGGGAAGAATCCATTATACAATCTGCAACGGAAAGATTGTTTACAGCTGTGAACAGGGTAATAATACATAATTTTTCATTTATTTTTAACATATAATTTTGATGATGATAATTCATTCTTTATAAAACTGTAAAACGGTTTTCAATATGTGTCAGGAAAGTGTAAAAACTTTCACAACATTATTGAATACCGTTTTTTATTTGTTGCTAAATACACATAATAAGTGTTATAATACATTTAATGTGCATTTTTGCACAAATAGTTATTTAAGAAGGATAACAGTATGTGGGACGGAAAGAAAAAGGCAGTAACATTCAGCTATGACGACGGTATTGTTTATGACAAAAAGCTTGTCGAAATATTTAACAGATATGGTCTTAAATGTACCTTTAATCTTAACAGCGGCATTATGACGGGAGCGAATTGCTGGACTGACAATAATGTGGAAATAAAAAGAATGAATTTTCAGGGGCTTCCGGAGTTATATAAGGGTCATGAGGTTGCCGTTCATACGCTTACTCATCCTAATCTGCTTGATTATGATGATGAAACTGTCGTTAATGAAATACTTTTGGATAAGATAAATCTTGAAAATATTTTTCAGTATAAAATCGAGGGAATGGCATATCCGTACGGTACCTACGACGAAAGAATAAAAGGTCTTGTTAAGGAATGCGGCATCAAATACTGCAGAACTGTGGAAAGTGAAGGACATGCAGCATTGCCGTGCAATCTGCTGACACTTAAACCTACAATGCATCACAGTGACGAGAGAATATTTGATGTGATTGAGAGCTTTGTTGAATTAAGTCCTGATGAAATGGATGAGCCGAGGATGCTTTATATATGGGGACACAGCTATGAATTTGCCGTACATGACAACTGGGACAGAATAGAGAAGATATGTCAGATGCTTTCGGGCAGAAGTGATATTTTTTACGGAACCAACAGTGAGGTACTAAGACCTTTTTATGAATAAAGATGATATTGTCAATCATGACGTCACAAATTTTCAGATTGTGTTTTCTGCGGAATGATGAGAAAATGATATCATTAATTATTATAGATTTACATATATACTGCCGGATTTAAAGGTATGGGACAGACTGAATAAATCATATTAATTCGGGAGTGCAAACAAAAGAAAGTGAGGATTACCGATGTATAGGATTATGAGTTCTGATGAGGCTGCATGCCTTGTAAAAGATGGAGACGTAATCTGCGTGAACTCCTTTGTGGGTATTGAAAATCCGGTGGAGCTGCACGAAGCAATCTACAGAAAATATAAGAAGGATAATACGCCTAAGCACCTTACAATGATTTCCAGTGCCGGATTCGGAGTCTGGGATGAAAACAAAAATGCGGAAGGATATATCAGGGAAGGTGCAGTTGACAAGCTCATATGCGGTCATTTCGGTGCCATGCTAAGCACAAAAAAGCTTGTTCTTGAAAACCGCTTTGAAGCATACAATCTTCCTCTTGGATGCATATCACATGCCATAAGGGCGCAGGCAGGAGGTTTGCCGGGAGCGCTTTCAAAGGTCGGTCTTGATATTTTTGTTGACCCTGATATCGACGGCCCCGGCATCAATGATATTTCACATGACAAATCACTTATAAAGAAGGTAGAGGTTGACGGAGAAGAATTTCTCTATTATACGCTTCCGAAGATAAATGTGGCACTCATTAAGGGTACTTCATGTGACAGGAAGGGTAATATTTCATTTGACGATATGTATATGTCAGGCGATGCCCTTTCGATATGTCAGGCGGTTAAGGCAAATGGCGGAAAGGTTATTGTACAGGTTGACAGACTTATCAGAGTGCCTTCAAGACCCCGTAATACAATTATACCGGGTTGTCTGGTTGATGCTGTAGTTGTGGTAGACCCTGAGTCAAGACATGCAGCATATGAATCCCTGACGGGTAATTTTGAAATACCTTACTCCCAGTGGAAGGACTGGCATGAAATGCTGGAAACACTTACTGCCACAAAGCAGACAACAAATGTTGCAGGCCGAATCATCGGTAAGAGGGCGGCAAGGGAATTGAAGCCGGACGACATTGTAAATATAGGTATCGGTATCCCTGAAATAGTTGCACATTATGCAAGAAAAACAGGTATTCTTGACCGGGTAACATTAACTGTGGAATCAGGTGGTGTGGGCGGTTTCCCTGCTTCGGGTACTGTTTTCGGAGCCATGATAGGTGCGGCATGTATGGTGGACATGGCAAACCAGTTTGACCTTTATGACAACGGCGGACTTGATATATGCTTTATGGGAGCCTTGGAGGTTGACAGGTATGGTAATGTAAATGCCCACAGGGGTCCGGGAGCATTTTCGGGAATAGGCGGATTTGCAAATATAACGGCAAAGACAAAAACAGTTGTATTCTGTCTAACCTTTAATACAAAAGGTCTTGAGGTGCTTCGTCAGAAAGAAAAGGTAACCATCTGCAATAACGGAGCCATTCCAAAGTTTGTGGAGGAGGTTAGAAGTATATCGTTTTCCGCAAAACGTGCGCTTGTAAACGGCCAGCGTGTTCTGTATATAACTGAGCGTTGTGTGTTTGAGCTTACGGAAAAGGGTCTGAAGCTTAAAGAGGTATATCCTGGCATTAATGTTAAAAAGGATATCATTGATTTGCTTCCGTTTGAGATTGAAGTATAAATATTGCAATAAAAAAGGAGTAGGATAATAATCCTACTCCTTTACTGCGTCTATCTTTGTCTGTCTGAAATGGCTGCTCCTGTAATTTTTCGGAGTTTCACCCATTCTCTTTTTAAATACATAATTAAAGTAGCTCTGGCTCGGGAAAGCAAGTGTAAGTGCAATATCCGTAATGGAATAATCTGAACAGATAAGCATATTGCAGGCGGTTTCTATTTTGAATGCCTGTATATATTCGCTTATTGATACGCCGGTATCCTTTTTGAAAATTCTTGACAGATATGTAGGAGTAAGACCTGTGTGTTCAGCGAGCATTTCGACCGTAATTCTTTTATGAAGATTATCATATATAAATTCGATGCATTTGGCAACAGGCATGGAGCTGACTTTCTTCTTTTTGAGATTTCTCATCCTCTTGGCATAGTCAAGACACATTTTGGGATGAAGTAAAGCAACCTCCTCGGGAGTTTTGGCCCTGTCAGCTTTTTGAATATAATAATCACTTATGGTATAGGACTTTGCTACCGGCATTCCGCCATCGATGCAGTAGCGCGCCACAATTGCAGTTGTGATTACAAAGTGATACTTGATATTCTGAAGATAATTTTCGGAAAGCTTTCCGAGACCCTGCTTGTCAAGCAGGCTTTCCGCGCACAGCTCCTCAACGCGTTTGATGTTGCCAAGCTTTATTGCTGAATAAAATTCCAGCTCCGGATTGTAAGCGGCACGCAGTATCTCATCCTCGCGTTGAATAAATTCCCTGTAAAGCAGTTCGTTTTTTAACATTATTTATTTTTATCCCCCTTCTCTTCTGAATGAATTTTAATGATTAATTTTACCGGTAAATTTCAAATTGTGTTTTATAGGTTGATAATAGCTTAATAAGCCGAAAGTAAAACCCTTTTCTGTATTTATTACCATTATAGCATTAAAACATACAAAAAGATATTAAAAGGATATTAAATTATTATTTTTTTGATTATATTTTATAATAAATAATGTGCAGTTAATTGCACGCGAAGGGAAGGATATTACTATGAGAAAGAAGCAATTGGGTGTATGGGTGGTTATTGCTGCAATGCTTATTTCGGGCTGTGGCAAAAAGGCTGCCGAAAAAACAAATGAAAAACCTACAGAAGTGCCTGCTCAGGTTACAGAGGAAGATACATCAGAAAATATTACCCAGTATGAGGGATATAAGCTCGTATGGAATGATGAGTTCTCGGGAACAGAGCTTAATTCGGCAGACTGGAATTATGAAACACATGAAAAAGGCTGGGTTAACAACGAGCTTCAGGAATACATTAAAAGTGAGTCTACAGTTTACGTGAAAGACGGTAAGCTAGTTATTAAACCGCTCCAGACATCAAACGGATATGCTTCCGGACGTGTTAATACACAGGGCAAGCATGATTTCAAATACGGACGCTTTGAGGCAAGATGTAAGGTGCCTTCAGGTCAGGGATATCTGCCTGCTTTCTGGATGATGCCTACTGATGAAAACCTTTACGGTCAGTGGCCAAGATGCGGTGAAATTGATATCATGGAGGTTATGGGTCAGGATACAAAGAAGGCTTATACAACTATTCATTACGGTAATCCTCATAAGGAAAACCAGGGAACTTATGATTTGGCAGAAGGAAGCTTTAGTGAGTCCTTCCATACATATGCCGTTGATTGGGAACCGGGTAAGATGACATGGTACATCGACGGTGAAAAGGTATTTTCAACTCAGAACTGGTATACAAGAACAGATGGTCAGGGAACGGTAACATACCCTGCTCCGTTTGATCAGCCGTTTTATATGATACTTAACCTCGCAATTGGTGGTAACTGGGTTGGCAATCCTGATTCTTCAACAGATGCTGATATGGAAAACCAGTCATTTGAAATTGACTACGTACGTGTTTATCAGAAAGACTCCTATGATGAAAACGTAAAGGAGCCTGAGATTAAGCTTGAACTCAGAGACCCTGATGAGACAGGAAACTACATTAACAATGCAACCTTCGACAAGCAGGAATCCTTGGACGATATGGAGGACTGGAGATTCTTACTTGCAAACGGAGGTAAGGGCTCTGCTGAAATCAAAGACGGTCAGATGATTATCAGAACAGAGGAAGAGGGTACTGTAGATTACAGTGTACAGCTTATTCATCCGAAGATTCCTTTTGAAAAGGGCGTAACATATAAGGTTACTTTTGATGCATGGGCATCAGATAACCGTTCTATGAAGGTGGCTGTAAAGGCTCCGAACAATGGCTGGATTGAATATCTTCCTACTACAACTGTTGACCTCACAAAGGAAAAGCAGACATTTGAATTTGAATTTAAGATGACAAACAGAACCGATGATTCAGGACGTCTTGAGTATAATACAGGTGCTTCGGGCTCAAAGGAGACTATTTATATTGACAATGTAAGAGTTGCCAAAAAGGATGGAGAAGTTGTTGTTGAAGATGACGGCAAGAAGGTTCTTTCTGATGGTAATTATGTTTATAACGGACAGTTCCAGGAAGGTGAAAACAGAGTAGGCTTCTGGACAATTGATAATCCCGGCGATAAGGCACAGATTAGTGTAAGCCCTCTTGAGGACAACAGAAGATTAACAATTGTTGTTCCTTCAGGCGGATTAAAGGATACTCCTGTTAAGATTAGTCAGGGCGAGCTTGCAGTAACAGGCGGAACAGGTTATGAATTCAGTTTTGCTGCAGAGGGTCCTAAGGATTCTGTAATTAAAGTTCTCATTCTCGGCAAGGAAGAGAGCTTCACATTAACAGGCGGCAAGGATACATTTACGGTTAAGCTTGACATGACAGGCGTTAAGGAAATTAAATATCCGAATATTACAATCAGTGTTGATGCTGAAGGCACGACAAAGATTGATAATGTTAAGCTTATTGAGGACGTGCTTATAAAGAACGGTGATTTCTCAGCAGGCTTTGCCGGATTTGAAGTATATGTTGATTCACAGGCAGATGCCTCATATGTGGTAGACAGCCAGACAGCAGGTAATGACAACTCAGCAGATTTCACAATTAAGAAGACAGGCGGCGATGATTGGAGAATCCAGCTCAAGCAGAACAACGTAAATCTTGAATATGGAAAATGCTACAGACTTACATTTTCAGCCCGTTCAAATAAGGCCAGAAAGATTCGGGCAATAATGCAGGGCGATGAGTCACACGGATGGGCCGTATACTCCTGTGAAAACATTGTTGATTTAAAGGGAGATATGGAATATCAGACATTTACATGCTCATTTAAGATGGAGCAGGCAACTGATGCTAAGGCATTCCTAAGTATTTGTCTCGGAAAGGTTGATGCAGAAATCAATGAACAGCACAGAGTATGTATCGACAATATCTCATTAGTTGAAATCGACGAAAAGGATATGTAATATTATATCTTTATTAATTTGATGGTTTTACCAACGTTATAAATACTTTTTCTTCTTTACTTCTTCTATATTGAAGGATAAAAGGGCACCCTTTCCCAGGGTGCTTTTTTATTTGTCTGATAAATAATGATATGTTGCTTATTTGAAATCACTGTGATAATATGTATTAAAAACTGACTCGGAGGTGGTATTTTGTTTGGTTTTTTAAGGCACAATACAAAGGACCTTGATAATGCTGTCCTTGAATTTGAACATTTTTACAAAAATAATTATAAGGACGAGGCTCATAAAAGCTTCGCAGAGGTATTAAGGCTTTTTGATGAGAAAAAAGCATCCGGCAGACTCAGTAAAAGAGAGATTGCAAGGTACACGAAGCTTATTAATGATTACAAGGAAAAACTTAAGGATTATACGCACTATAAAAGAATCGGATGGTAGTGTAAAAATATTTATTATCAGTATTGACAAATGTTTACAAAGGGTATATTGTATATATAGCACATATACAATATACTCTTTTGTATATAAATTAAGAAAATATCGATATGGGAGGCAATAATGGACTCAACAAATGCTATTGAAATTAATGGTCTTGTAAAGAAATATGACGGATTTACTCTCGGACCTGTATCTTTCTGTGTGCCGGAGGGAAGCATAACGGGATTTATCGGCCAGAACGGTGCAGGAAAGTCAACTACCATCAAATCAATCCTTGGTATAATTAAGCCCGATGAAGGCAGTATTAATGTTCTGGGTACGGATGTATTATCGGGAAGGGATGATTACAGGCAGTACATGGCAGCGGTATTTGATGAGCTGCCGTTTAATGATGAGCTTAATTCAACAGATATTTCCAGAATTTTTTCAAGGATATACAAAAATTGGAGCAATGAAACATTCTTTGATTATATTACTAAATTTGAACTTCCGAGAAAGAAAAAATGCGGGAAGTTTTCCAAGGGTATGAAGATGAAGCTTCAGATTGCCGTTGCGTTATCACATGGGGCTAAGCTGCTTGTAATGGATGAGGCAACCTCAGGTCTTGACCCGGTTGTAAGAAATGAAATACTTGATATTTTCTATGATTATCTTAAGGACGAAGGCCACAGTATTCTGATGTCTTCACATATCACTTCAGACCTTGATAAAATAGCCGATAATATTGTCTTTATTGACCACGGACGGGTTTATTTGACAGGTGAAAAGGATAAGATACTTGACAGTCACGGAATGGTTAAATGCACAAAAAATGAGTATTTGGAAATACCTGCGTGCGATTTCATTAGCGCCAGGGTAACTGAATTCGGAGTTGATGTTTTAATCAGTGACAGAGCTGCTTTTTCAGGAAAACATCCGGATATGATAATTGAGAAGGTATCCCTTGAGGATGTTATGCTTTTCTATGTTAACAAAGAGAAAAAGGAGTGGTCATAGTGAAGGGATTGGTTTACAGGGAATTCAGGTTAGCCAAAAAAAACATAATTATTATTGCTTTTATTGTAGGACTTTTGCTGGTAATACACAATATGATATTATTGAGTCTTGACTTTGGCACTTTATCAAAACAGTCGACGGAAAGCATCATTGATATAAGTGAGTTTGCCGGAGAGTTGTATTATGTTGAGTTTGCAGTTTTTATGCTTGCGGCTTTCGGAATTATTAATAATATATTTATTGATTACCGTGCCGGCTGGATGACTTTTTCAAAGACACTGCCCGGTGGAATAAAAACTGCAGTCAGGGCGAGATACATAAGCTTTATTCTGATTGGCATTACAGAGTTTGCTTTGGGATTTATTATTTCCTTTGTGATGGCGAAAATGGCGGATAAACCTTTAAATGCTTCAGACTGCAGGCTGCTTTTATCTGTAGCGTTAATAATGAATGTAATCGAGTGTCTCTATATGACACTGGCATATGCTTTAAAAACAAGTAATAAAACGATTGGATTATTTGCCTCCTTTTTGTTTTTGGTAATGATATTCCTTTCTGGATGTGTCGTTAACGAGAAAGAAAATATTAATATTGAAAAAGTCGGTAAGCTGGTGAGCTATGTGAATGAACACTTTTCTTTAATTGTTTTATTTGCAGCCGTAATTACCTGTCTTGTTTTTTTTGTCTGCTATGAAATTTCACTTTATTCTGCAAAGAGAGAGGGTAAATATGTCCGGATTATTATATAAAGAGTTTGCAATTAACAGAAAGATATATATTGGTTTCATTATTGAAGTCTTGATATTCGTTTTCGGGACAATATCTTTAAGCCACGGAGGAGATAATACCGAAAGCACCATAATCCAGTTTTTGTTTATTCCCGTAATTTATTTAATAGTCGGAGCGATACAGGGAATGATATACGGAACAGATGAGAGAAAAGTTTCGGCATATATGTTTTCATCAACTCCCAATGGCATAAAGAGGATAGTTGCAGCAAAATATCTTATAATATCTATGATGACACTGTATGTAACATTATGCGCAGTAATGATAAACGGTTATTATAAATTATCGGACAACAGCACAGGCTCCGGTATCAGACTGGCTTTCATATGTATGCTTGTTCAGCTCTTTTTGCGGGCAACTGAGCTTCCTTTTATCATAAGATTTGGCTCAAAATACGGTTCTGTCATAAAAAGTGCAATTCTGACAATATTAGTTCTGTTTTGTTTATGGTATTCCCTTTTTATAGAAATACCTGAATTTTTTTCAGACGGCAGGTTTCTTGATTATGCTATGAAAATACTTGACGGTGATATAAGTAGAAAAGTTAAAATAACATATTGCTGTGCGGGTCTATGCGTAGCGGCATTTTACTATTTATCATACAGGATTTCGTGCCTGCTTTTCTTAAGAGGAGTAGAGGAGTATGAACAATAAAATAAATATAGTATTCAGTTGCAAAATAATTAAAATATGATATTCTATTATTAACAAATCCGGACGGATTAATTAAATTAACGGAAGTATAACATGGATATAATTATTAGTAATTCATCGGGAGATCCTATATATCTTCAGATAGTCAATCAGATAAAAGCGCTTATTATTTCGGGTGAGCTGGCAGTCGGCGAGGCACTTCCTTCCATGAGAACGCTTGCCGCCAGTCTGCGTATCAGTATAATCACTACAAAGCGTGCTTATGAGGAGCTTGAACGTGACGGCTTTATAGAAAGCTATACGGGACGAGGAAGCTTTGTTAAGGCACAGAATTCGGAGCTGTTAAAGGAGCATAATCTCTGCAAAATAGAAGAGCTTCTGAAAGAAGCAACCGGATTAGCCGGAATGTGCGGTGTAAGCAGTGATGAACTCTGTTATATGATAAAGCTTATTATGGAGGATAACAGTTCTCAAAATTAAGGAAAAAGAAGCATAAAAACAGCTGTGAAAAGATGACATATCATATGTCATATTCTGTTTCACAGCTGCTTTTTTATTTATTAACTATTTGTTTGATTTCTTCATATACGTTGTCAATAACTGATTCATCAAAATGTTTATCAAGAAAGTATTCACATGCATAAACCGCCTGTGCTACAAGCATCAGAAGACCGTTGACAGCCATAACGCCTTTTGCCCCGGCATCAGCCAGAAGCTTTGTGACGTCAGGATTATATATGATGTCCACGACTGCCTCAAGCCTGTCGTACGGAGTAAGATCAAGGGGTGTGGCATTGATATCCGGAAACATGCCTACAGGAGAGGTGTTGACAATTAATTCAGCATGGCTGAAGCTTTTTGCAGCCTCCTCATATGTTATGGTGCCCGGCTCCACCTTATATTTAACAATAGTCATTGATTTAGGCTTAAGAGAGTTAAGCGCAGCCATGACAGCCTTGGCGGCACCGCCGTTTCCGATAACAAGAACAGTCTTTCCCTCAACCTTTATATTGAATTTTCTGAGTGTATAAAGGAAACCGTAATAGTCAGTATTGAAGCCGCTGAGCCGCCCGTTTTTATTTACAACTGTATTGACGGCACCAATCTGTCCGGCAGCTTCGTCAACATAGTCAAGGTAAGGAATTACATCCTGCTTGTAGGGAATGGTGACATTAATTGCCGCAAAATCCTTTTTTGTCATAAAATCGTCAAATTCATCAGTGCTTAGCGGAATCAGATCATATGTATAATCAGCAATTTTTTCGTGAATGATTTTTGAATAACTGTGGCCCAGTTTACCTCCTATCAAACCGTATCTTTTCATAATTAACCTCTTTTCTGTCAAAAGTATAATCATATGTATTATAATTCATCACATTTGTTTTTTCAATAACAGGAAAAACAAATATACAGTTTTGTATGTTTCCGGCTGAATTAAAATGTGTGTACTAAGTAATGAAATATACTCATATTATTAATTAGGCATGTACAATTTTAATATGGTCAGGAAAGGATTGATTATGGAAATGGACGGAATATTACGGGTAATGCCATCGGCTGTAAGAAGACCGCTGCAGGAGGCTGTTGAGGATGTAAGTCTGCTTAGGGAAATCAGGCTTCGTTCGGGAAGGGAAATGTTTATATACTATGACAATAAAGAGAGAGTGCTTGGAAGAAACGGATTTACCGTTACGGAGGATGCGGGACGTATAATTATCAGTGAACAGATGATAAAGGAAACGATAGATTATATAAGCAATTATTCTTTGTATGCGGTAGAGGAGGAGCTTGGCAGAGGATATATTACGATTGCCGGCGGACACAGGGCAGGCATATGCGGTCATGTGGTCCTCTCGGGAGGCAAGGTTAAGGCGGTAAGAAACATATCCTCTGTTAATTTAAGAATTGCGCATGAAATGCCGGGGTGTGCCATGAAGCTTGCAAACGGGATATATCAGGAGGGAAGAATGGAAAACACTCTGATAATAAGTCCGCCGGGAGGAGGCAAAACAACACTCCTGCGTGATCTTATAAGAGTATTGTCGGAAAAAGGCTATCAGATAGGTGTGGTTGACGAAAGGTCTGAAATAGCAGCGATGTCAGGAGCTACGCCCGGCAACAATCTGGGACCGAGAGTCGATATACTGGACGGCTGTCCTAAAGCAATAGGAATAACCATGCTTTTAAGAAGTATGGCGCCTGATATTATAGCTGTTGACGAGATTGGCTCTGAGGATGATGTAAAGGAGATAGGTTACGCCGCCGTATCCGGCTGTAACGTGATTGCGACTGCTCATGGTCACGACGTTGAGGATGTCAAAAGAAATACAAGGCTTAAATATCTTATCGAGGAAGGATTTTTCAGACGTGTTGTTGTACTCGGTAAAACTCCGATGCCGGGTACTGTTGTAAATATTTATCGGGGAAAGCAGAGCTGAAATACATTACCGGCAGCATGCACACTGTGTATTCATAAGGGTAAATAAGAAAACAGACGGGACAGGTAAAAGAAATGATAATAAAGCCGGTTGCGGCGGGTATAATAGTTATATCAGCATTTATTATCGGCAGGGAACTGCTTGATGAAAAAAGGAAAAGGATGAAAATGTATATTTCCCTCTCGGAGGCGGTTTTGACGTTACGCGGCTGTGTCTGGGGCACAAATATGTGCCTGCCTGAAGCGTTTAAAAGTCTGGACCATGGCGGCGGAGGTCTGTTTATGATGATTAATGACGGACTTGAGAGCGGAGAGGGACTTGGCAGGTCGGTAGAAGCTTCAATACACAGACTCTGCGGCGATTATAATATAGCAGAGGAAGAAAGGGCCGTATTTAACAGGATACGTGCAATACTGATATCGGATGATATTAACATGTTTGATAAAGGATTAGTATCTGTTTCGGAGCAGCTTTTTGAAGCAGCCGGAAGACTCAGCGATGAAATAAGCACGAAAGAGGGTTTATACAGGAAGCTGTCGGTATATATTGCGCTTATGATAATAATAGCCATATGGTAAATTAATATTGAAATTAATAGCATTTTTTTCTATAATGGATTTTAATGTGAGCTTTTGGAGGATGTATGTACAAGAGAATTTTATCAGCAGTATATGTGATTCTGGCAGGTTGCCTGTGGGGCTGCATGGGGCTCCTTGTAAGACCGGTAAGTGGTATTCTTAAGGATTCTATTCAGATAGTATTTTTCAGGGCAGCGGTATCAACGCTGGTTCTGCTTTTGGGTCTTTTGATTTTTAACCCAAAGGCACTTGTTATAAAATTAAAGGATTTATGGTGTTTTGTCGGAACAGGTATATTCAGCATCACATTTTTTAATTTCTGTTATTTTAATACAATAAAAATCATGGATTTGTCTGTGGCAGCGGTGCTTTTATATACATCACCCGCTTTTGTTATTATACTTTCTGCAATATTGTTTAAAGAAAAGGTCGGAAAGGTAAAAGTATTTGCACTGGCGCTTTCATTTGCGGGATGCGTACTTGTGTCGGGGATTGTCAATACGGGATCGCCGCTAAATGCGGCCGGTATAATTTATGGTCTTGGAGCAGGCTTTGGATATGCGCTTTACAGCATTTTTTCGAGATATGCCATAAACAGGGGATATAACTCATTTACCATAACTTTTTATACTTTTTTGCTCAGTATGCTTGCAACATCATTTATGTGTGATGCCAAAACAGTTGTGTATGCATTCTCAGGACAGAATAAACTGTTCTGGTATGCAGCATTTATGGTTATTCTTGTCACGCTCCTGCCTTATGTTTTATTCACTATCGGCCTTATGGGAATGGATAACGGCAAAGCCTCGGTGCTTGCTTCGATTGAACCGGTAATGGCGACGGTAGTGGGTATTGCAGCATATGGTGAAACTCCGGATTTATTTGTGGTGGCCGGGATGACTCTTGTGCTGGCCTCTATTGCAATTATAAACAATGCAGAAAAAAATTAACATTCAGAAAACAGCCGCATGTTGTAAATTCATACTGTTATGATATTTCCTCCCGTATTGCGGCATCAATTTATGATTATTATTAGAAATTCAAAAATATTGAATTGTCAGTTGCCTTATTGACATAAAAGATGATAATAATTATAATAAAACAGGTAGGTTTAGTTGTAGTAAAAAGGGGGAAAGACCTATTGCGTACCATAAATGAGGAAGCCCGCAAGGCTAAGAAAATTGAAATTATGGAGAAGTGCTTTGAGTGTTATGCCGACAATGGACTTACCGGCATAGGCATTAAGGCTATTGCGGATGCATGCGGATGTAATGTTGCGAGTATATACCAGTATTTTGAAAATCTGGATGATCTCATCATTCAGGCCACCGAATATTGTATGAGTAAGGTGGAAGATGATTTCATGGCAAAAGCACCGACGGATGTTGAGGAACTGTGGAGTTTTATTAATGAAATTCCTTATTGGACAGCTACTTTACACGGAAAAAAATACCGCCTTATGTATCAGGTATATACTAATCCAAAGTATAGGGAATACGGACAGAAATTTTTTGCGGGAGTAGATAAGCGATATACTGAATATGCAAAGCTTCTTGAAGGCAAGCTCGGTATACCTTATCAGAAACTGACGGCACTTATATTTATATTGATAAGAGCATGTGTTCATTACGCGTTATTTGAGGATGAGTTTTATTTGAAAGCTCAGATTAATGTATTGAAGGAAAGTCTGGAGCTTTTTATTTTCAAATATAATTTAAAAGAATCTGACGTAATTAAGGCGAATTAATGCTGTTGGTATCTGCATGTTACCGATATTATAATTAATTATTATTAAGACATTTGTCACAAGGCTGACAGATGTCTTTTTTTATCATACACAACCGTCATCGTCATATATATTTATTATAATAAACCGGAACCGCACTGTTATGAACGAACTGATAAATAATTTGAGCTTTTTTGTTGACACAGCGGTTAAATTTACATATAATATAAATGAACGTTTATTTTTGAGGCGTGTTATAATAATAGCTCTAAAATAAACTCAGAGTTGCTGTATTGACAGTATACATAAAAAAGGAGGAGAAAAATATGAAAAAGAAGATAACAGCATTTTTTCTGTGTCTTTTGATGGTACTAGGTGCAATTCCTATTCAGGTACTGGCTGATACAATTGTGCCGTTCAATCCTAGTGAAGAACCTCTTATAATCAAACCTTATTATCCTGATTTTAATAACAGCTTAGGGTACAATGCGCCTGCTTCGGGCAATGGTGAGAAAATATTAGAGGCCATGTTAAATCAGATTAAAGATGCCGAAGACCCAACATCGACTAATAAGCCTGAATCATTTTTTGATGATACTCTGACGCCTTACGGCACTCAGAAGGGTGAGGCGTTTACAATGCTTGAAAAGCTTGAATTATTTGAGTATGTATCCTTGGGAAATAACTTAAAAGATGCAAGGATAATGGATGATATGAGTGTCGATATTAAAACTAGTTTTGTTCCGACAAAGGATCAGACAATTTCAAGCGGACTTCCGGGATTACGTTTTGCACGAGGAGTAGCATTTGACCCTTCAGGCTGCGGTCGGAGAAATTATGTAGCTCTTATGGGATATCGTGATACTCCGAATTCAACTACAACCGGTTCGATTTATATTTATATCATAAATGCAGATACCAGAACAGTTGAGTGCCAGACAACAATGATGACAAATTCCTCAAAACTTCGTAAGTTCATTAATGAAGTTACAATGGTTGATTCTTCAAACTTCTTCCAGATTACTGCCGGCGACTATAATGGTGACGGACGTGACAACCTTGTTGTAGGTTGCGGCTGTATTAATGGTTCTGCCAGCATATATCAGTTTGGACTGGCAAATGTTTCCTATGATACGTCCGCAAAGAAGGCAACCGTTACTAATATGTATGAGGGAACAGAAGGCAAATTTCTTCATTCTGAGTTCATAAAGAAGAAGATGGGTAATTCCAGTGACCTTGCCAACCAGCTTTGTATGTCCCTTGACACAGATGATCTTAACGGCGACGGAATTGATGATCTGGTTGTCCTTTCCTGTACCGGAGACATCACAAGCGAATATGTTTCAAAGGTACAAAATAAAACCTGTATACCACAGCTTACCGTTGCATACGGTCAGAAGGGCATTAAAAACATCTCTTCTACTACAGCTATTGACAGGCAGAGTATTGTACAGAATATAAAAAGTAAGGATATTACCATGGCATGTCCCGATGTTACCATCGGCGATATGGATGGTGACGGAAGAAAAGAAATACTTGTTGCCGGATATAAAAACGAAACAAAAGCAAATGATGTTTTGATAGTTCCGGATGATTCAACCGGCAGTATTACATATGCATTCTTTGAAACGACCGGAAAGGGTACTTTGAAGCGCGTAGGTGATATCAAGGAAATTGAAAAGTCAAATGTCTGTCCGATTGCAAAGGACGACAGCCTTAGAGAACGCGAAACATATTTTCAGCAGCTTTGCATAGAATCTGTTGCACTCGATGGTGTAAATACTCAGGAATATGTATTTGTAAACGGTTATTTCTATTATTTGAACGATTCAGGTAATCTTATATCAATTTCGGGTAACGGTGAAGCTGAATGTTCGGGATCATTTTATCAGAATCTGTTTCATTATCTTCCCGGAAAAATAAATAATGTAGATGTAGATGAGGTATTTATTCTGACTTCATCTGTAGGAAACTATTTCGGAAGCAATAGCGGCAGAGAAGGAGTTGCTGTTATTGTAGGCTTCAAGAAACATTCTGACGCTAACAAAGAAAGTTCATACAATTTCAGACAGGCTATTGTGTGGGGAGATGATAATACAAAGGGAGAAAATAAAGAAACAAATATTATAGGTGTTGATAGTCAGGCACCTATGGAAAAAATCGGTAGTAGTTATTATGGTTTTGTTTCCGGTTCATGCGGTAATATCGGTACTGTATTAGTTGGCGTTGATGTCGGCAGTGATACGGTAGTTGCAAAATATTCGGGCAAAGCATGTACATATACCGATCCAACTCCTGTAGCATTTTTACAGGCCGCTCCATATTTTTCTGAGCTTGGAGCAGGCAACAGTTCCACACAGTACAGTTATTCCGAAGGTTACCGTGTAACAAATGGTAATTCGACAGAAACTTCATACAACATCGGCTTAACCGTTGAAGCAGAAGCCGGACCTGTTAAAACGAGTATGGATATCGGCGCTGCTTTTGAGGTTATCGAGGAATTTGCCGAGAGTCTTGAAAAGACTTATACGACTACCTTTGAAGCCAATGACCAGAACCAGATTATCCTGCGTCAGACACTGATGTATTATTATTTCTATGATGTTCAGGTTTATGACAGTAAGACAGGAAAGTATGAATTTAAACCGTGCTCGCTTGTAGTATCTGCACCGCAGTATCCGGTATTAACATCGCTTTCAATTGAACAATATAATGCGTTTGCAAGAGCATACAATAAGAAGATTGATGAATTTGACAATACCGGTAATAAGAAGGTAGATAAAGCACATAAAATGCAGGTAATTTCCGATGCGCTTATTGCAAAGTATTATCTGAATAATGAGGGAAATCCTTTCGCATATGCAAAGGATAGTTCTAACTACAAATACAATAACAACAGGTTTGGCGGTTGGGACTTTTGCAAGTCGACCAACGGCAGTACAGATAACTGGATGAAGTTATCATATGCCGGTGGTACGCAACAGCAGGCATATACAGTAACTCTTGATAAGGAAAAAACGAAGTCTGTTTCAGAAGGCTGTTATATGAATACCGCGATTATGGGCGGCGGCGGCATCGGACCGTTTAGTGTCTATGCCGGCGTATCTGCAGGCTTTGAACGTCTTAAGGGACATTCGTTCTCGACGGCGTCAATTACCAGTACGGAAACTTCAGGTTCCGTACAGAATCTTAACAATGAACAGACCTCATACCGCTTCAATTGGAAATTAATCGGATGGAAGACGGATGACCTGTTTGAGGGCATACCTTTTGTAGGATATGCAGTAAAGGACCAGGTAGCGCCTCCTCAGCCGGTTACTGATTTGAAGGCAAGCTTTTCTTCAGAAAACGGCGGTAGGGTAACGCTTACATGGACTTCTCCGACTATACTTACGGGTCGTAAGGCAATAAATTATTTCTATGTAAACTGCGACAAGGAATCTTCATATGTTGCGGCTACAAGCAATAAAGGCGCCGGCGTTGAGCATTCGGTTACCATTGACGTAAGTAATTATTCTGACAGAAGTGGTGCTACATTTACGGTATCAAGCTATAATGAAGCCGGTAATGCAGCAAGTATGCCATCCAACGAAGTTTATGTAATGTTTGTACTTACCGATCATGAGGTTATCAGACTTATTAACGAGGCCAGAAATGATCTGCAGACTAAGATTGATGATCTCAAAGCTCAATTAAATAGCGGAAACAATGTATCAGTTGAGAGCTTTAATAATCTTATTGAAGCATATAAGGAAGCAGATAAACTGATTAATTCGCGCATTGATGATTTGGTGCTTGTTCAGAATGCTTTGGAAGATAAAATGTCTGCAGCTGATGTATTACTTGAGGAGGCAATTAATAAAGTTGAGAGTGAACTTCTGACGGCTATTGATGAACTCGGCAAGTCAAATGAAGAGGCACTCAGCAAGGCAATTACTGACCTTACAGATGCTTATAAAAATGCCGATGCTTTGTTAAAGAGTGATATTGATTCTTTATCATCAAAGCACGATAGTCTTGAACAGGCAGTAAAAAATGCTGATAAGACTTTACAGGACGCTATTGATAAGGTTAACGAGGATTTGACAAAAGCAATTGAAAATCTCGGCAAGGCCGGTGACGAAGCTTTAGAAAAGGCTGTTAAGGAACTGACAAATGCGTATAACAGTGCAGATGCACTCATTAATTCCGATATCAGCTCATTGGCAGGAAAGCAGGCTGACTTAGAGAAAACAGTCAGTGAAGCGGATAAGGCTTTGCAGCAGGCAATTGATGAGATGGATAAAAAATTAACTGATGCTATTGAAAAGCTTGGCAACTCAAGTGACAATAATCTTCAGCAGGCAATTACTAATCTGACAGCTGTTCGCGAAAATGCAGATGCACTTCTCAAGGCAGATATCAAATCAGTATCCGACAAGCTTACTTCTCTTGAGCAGAATGTTAATAAGGCTGATGAGGCAATTAATGCTTCGATAAAGAAGGTTAAGGATGATCTTGATGCCACAAAGCTTGTAATAGAAGCATTATCAAAGAAAATTGAGGAGATGGAATCAAGTCATAAGGAAGATATTAAAAATGTGACAGCAAATATGGAAGAAGGCCACAAGAAGGATATTGATGAACTTAATGCGGAACTTGAAATCTTTAAGAATCAGGTATCAAAGAATAATTCCGTTAACGGTTCATTAATCAAGGAACTTGCTGATGCTAATGATAATCAGCAGTCTTCTCTTGATACTAACAGGGTTCTTTCAATTGTCGGTCTCGGAATAGGCAGTGTTTCATTATTTGGCAATATTGCTCTCCTTATGTTAATTTTCAGAAAGAAGTCTGCGCTGGCATTATAGTTTTGCAAACTCAAATATTAAATAAATATACAGTGTCTGGGAGCTGTGCTTTCAGACACTGTTTTTTTTGTCTTTTTCTGATTATGAAATTGTTGCGTAATATTAAAGATAGTAAAAAGTCTTTTGCATAAAAACAGGGCTAGTACATATATATTTACAAAGAAATAATTTTGATAATATTACAGTAATTAAATTGTTGATGTTAAGTTACAAAGGAGGGTAATAGGCTGTCAGGAGAAAGGAAGTAACAAGATTGAGCATATCCATCATTTACAAAATTGCTGCAGTAGGAATTCTGGTGTCGGTGCTTGGACAGGTTTTGAAGCATTCCGGCAGAGAGGATCAGGCTTTTCTGGCATCACTTGCCGGTCTGGTTCTTGTGCTGTCATGGGTGGTTCCGCTGATAGCTGAGCTGTTTAATACCATTCAGACATTATTTGATTTATGATAAAGATAGCTTTATTCGGCGTAATAACTGTGGCAGTTTCGCTTTATTTCAGCAGGACAAACAGGGAATATCAGATGCTTCTCAGTCTTGTCGCAGGTCTGCTTATACTTTATGCTTCACTTCGCTTTTTAAAAGAGGGACTTGAAACGGTTAACAGACTGTTTGAGGCAACAGGGGTCAACAGCAGCTACCTGAAGCTGATACTGAAATGTATAGGCATATCATATGTAGGCGACTTTGCTTCAAGCCTGTGCAGGGATGCGGGGAACCAGGCAGTGGGAGAACAGATAGAGATGGCGGCGAGACTGTTAATATTTGCACTGGGGATACCGCTTATGCAGGAGGTACTGACACTGCTGGGCATAGTTATGGAGGGACAGGCAGGTTGAGATTAAGAATATTGCCGCTTATTATTATTTTATTATTATTTGTTCCCGGACAGGCTGTGGCGGATACTGTAAGTGATTTGAACGATGCAATAAATTATGATGAAATTGATGAGTATATGATGGAGCATACGGGCAACAGCTTCGCCGTTTACATTGAGGATGTGCTTACCGGCAGGAAGGAGTTCGGGACTCTTGAGCTTTTCAAAAACCTTCTTAAGAGCTGCTATGATAATGTTTTTAAGGATGTTGATATATATTCCGGAATATATGTTCTTGTGGCATCCGCATGTCTGTTTATGCCTATGGCCTTTGCCTGTAAGTCGGTTCAGGTAAGAGATTTAACCGTCAATGTTTCATATCTGTTGTCGGTAAGTGTATTGTGCGGATTTTACATATCGGTCATGTCAATGGTTCAGTCCGTTTTAGCCACGCTCGTTGAGTTTATGACGCTTTTTATACCGGCATATCTGATGGGCATAACATTTTGCACGGGGAGCGGCAGTGCCACTGCAATTTACGGCGTTCTGCTTTTCGCAATCAATATTTCGCAAAAAATAATACTTGCAGTATTTGTTCCTCTCGTAAATACATATCAGTGTATCGCTATTTCAAATCATTTTTCAAAAAGATTAATGTTTTCGAAGCTTAGCGACCTTATATACAGCTTTATTATGTGGGGAAACAGGATGAGTTTGGGGATAATTATCGGACTTAGTGCCATACAGAGCATAGTAAGTCCGGGAGTAGACAGGCTGAGGCGGAGTACCGTCGGCGAGATATTTAATGTGGTTCCGGTATTTGGAAATGCGTTCTCCGGTGTGAGCGGCACTCTGCTGGGAGCATCAGTTGTTTTGAAAAACATAATAGGGGTTGCAGGGATAACAGCCATTCTGGTGTTAGTAACTGTCCCTCTTTTTAAAATAGGCTTTATCTACTGCGTCTTAAGACTTACCGGTGCACTTATTCAGCCCGTGGCAGGCGATAAACTGTCTTCATTAATTACCGATGTGTCCAAGGGAATATATCTGCTGCTGCGTATTGCAATAAATACAGGGCTTTTATTTGTATTAAGCTTATTAATAATAGCATTGGGGACAGGTCTATGATTGAAAAGATATCTGAAATGGTTAAGAATCTTACTATGATTATAATAATTATTTCGTCTCTTATTAATCTTATTTCGGGGCGTGAATATGAAAAGTATGTC
The DNA here is from genome assembly GCA_029010495.1 of Clostridiales bacterium. Taxonomy (GTDB): domain Bacteria; phylum Bacillota; class Clostridia; order Lachnospirales; family Lachnospiraceae; genus UBA3775. The sequence continues at coordinate 28,156 of JAQXKO010000012.1, forward strand.
AGATATATTGTAGGTATGCTTATTGCAATTTATATTCTTAACGGTTTTATGTCAGTTATAAAATCCGAAGGGCTGAATGAGGAATTTTCAATATCTGATAAATATTATGACAAATGTATTAAGGATGCGGATGAAATCTTCTCAAAAACTTATGAAGAAACACTGTCAAAAGAAATTACACGGGAAATTGGTAACGGTTTGAAAAATGCGGGCTACAGCGTGTCATCACTTAGCTGCTATTATCAGGAGGGGGAGGGATATTTTTTGAAATTTACGGCATCCTCACAGGAAAACGTTAATGTTATAAAAAATTACATAAGAGACTTCTATCAGTTTGATGTGACGCATATATATGGATATACGGAAGATAAAAGGGGAGGGGTAAAGTGATGAAGATAAAGGAAAGCTTCGACAGGTTAACTTCAAATCTCAGCCCCGGAATAATACTAATGCTTTTTGTTGGGATACTTCTGTTGATTTTATCAAACAGTCTTGATAACAAGGCTTCGAAAAGCAGGGTGAACGATTCGGGCACGGGCATACGGAGTCTGACCGGCAAAGAGGATAATAATTCATGGGACAGAAGCGGTGAAAATGCAACTGAGGAAAGATTCAGAATACTTCTTGAAAGCATTGAGGGCATCGGAGAATGTCAGGTCATGCTTTCAAAGGATATGACAGGTGTCTGTATTGTGTGCGAGGGTGCAGACAACAGTGAGACTGCAAAGGAAATCAGAAATATAAGTATGGCACTTTTTGACATACCCGCACATAAAGTTATGATTGTAAAATTAAAAGGAGTATAAAATGTCGGAAAAATTTAAGTTTATGAAAAAGGTTGTAAAGAAAAACCAGGTCATTATTGCAGCTCTCGCAGTAATGATTATTATCGCAGGTTATCTTAATCTGACCGGAATGAACGACAAAAAGTCGGCTGAAAATGGTAAAACCATTACCGATACGTCGGGTAAAAACGAAAAAAACAATGATAAGACAAACAAAACCTCGTCGGACGGCTACGATATTACCGATGGTGATATAGTGCCGCCCGAAACAGGCGAGGATGAAAAGGTTTCGTCAAACGACCTGGATGTTACCGATAATAAAGTCGGAGATACCATTATGGCTGAAAATTTTACAAACGGACACTTTATGGGAAATTCAAAGCTCGACCGCGAGCAGGTAAGGGCAGCCAACAAGGAGACACTCCAGAACATCGTATCCGATAAATCCCTGACTGATGAAGCCAAGAAGAGCGCAGTTGATAATCTTGTCAGTCTTACAAAGGAAGCAGGAATAGAGGATGAGCTTGAAACACTTTTAGAGGCAAAGGGTTATGAGACTGTGTGCTATTACGGAGAAAAGGGAATCGATGTGGTGGTTAATAAATCCAGTCTCAGCCAGACAGATGTGGCAAAAATCGAGGATGTTGTCACCAGAAAGACCGATATAGGAGTTAAAGACATAGTTATTACAAATGTATGTGTAAAAGACTGATATAAGTATTTTAAAAACCTCTTGGAAAATGGATTAAATTCTGTTATAATGTATAAAAATATGCTTAATAGTGTATAAGTATGCTTGGAGGAAAGTACAATGGGCGAAAAAATCGAAACAAATTATACTGCAGCCATAGATGTAGAAAATCCTTGCGGCAATGTCATTATTGCCGATGATGTGATTGCTTCAATAGCAGGCGTTGCCGCAACAGAGGTTGAAGGTGTTGCATCAATGAGTGGAAATATAACAAATGAAATAGTCGGTAAGCTTGGAGTTAAGAATCTTTCAAAGGGTGTGGGCGTAGAACTGACAGATGAGGATGTTGTAAGCGTAAAGCTTACTCTTAATCTCAGATACGGCTACAGTATACCTAAAACATCACTTGAAGTTCAGGAAAAGGTTAAGGCCCAGGTGGAAAACATGACAGGTCTTAAGGTTTCATGTGTCGACATCAAAATTGCCGGAATCGAACTTGATAAGGAATAATAAGGAGTACTATGAAACAAAGTGATAAGAGAAGACATGTTCTGATGCTTCTTTATCTGTCTGAGTTTTATGACAGGGCAGATATGGATGAGCAGCTTGGTCTTTATAATGAAATGTGGATAAATGATGAGGAGTCATTTGGACAGATCACAGAAAAGTACAAAAGCATCATGGAAAAGGTTGGCGTGATTGATCCTATGATTGCAGCCGTAAGCACAGGCTGGAAGCTTGAACGCATGGGAAAGCTTGACCTTAATATTATGCGAATGGCAGTTTACGAGATGTTCTATGATGATACTGTTCCGGCTGCGGTTGCAATTTCAGAGGCTGTAATTCTCGCCAAGGATTATGGCGGTGATGACAGCTCCCAGACATTTATCAACGGTATTCTCGGAAAGCTGGAAAGAAACAGAGTTAGTAATGAGTAATGTTTATTCGGTTTCACAAATAAATGCTTATATTAAAAATATGTTTGTCCGGGATGGCGTTTTATCGCATATTTGTATAAAGGGAGAGGTCTCTAACTGCAAATATCACAGTTCCGGACATATTTATTTTTCCATAAAGGATGTCAATGCACAGATTAACTGTGTCATGTTTTTACGGGACCGTCAGTCAGGTCTGTCTTTTAAGCTTGAAAACGGACAGAGTATTATTGCATGCGGCCGCATCAGCTTCTATGAGAGGGACGGTGCAGTTAATATGTATGTTACGGAAATTACATCTGACGGTTACGGCAGACTTTATGAGCAGTATGAAAAATTAAAAAAACAGCTTCTTGATGAAGGGCTGTTTGACAGGTCTCATAAAAAGACTATTCCGCCATATATAAAAAAGCTTGGCATTGTAACTGCCTCAACAGGAGCAGCCTTAAGAGATATATTAAATATCACAAAGAGACGTAATCCTTATGTGCAGCCCGTATTGTATCCTGCAAAGGTTCAGGGAGACGGCGCCGCACAGAGCATTGTTAAGGCAATAAGGGCTCTTGATGATTACGGCGTTGACGTGATAATTGTCGGGCGCGGCGGCGGTTCGATAGAGGATTTGTGGGCTTTTAACGAGGAGATTGTCGCCAGATGTGTATATGAATGCAGAACTCCCGTTGTGTCTGCAGTAGGTCATGAAACAGATACGACAATTATTGATTATGTATCGGACCTGCGTGCTCCGACACCGAGTGCTGCGGCAGAGCTGTGTGTATATGAATACAGTTTGTTTCAAAGTGCAATGGTAGATATGCATGCTGATCTTGTTCATTATATGATAAATAAAATTAATCTTTACCGTGAAAGGGTCGATGCATTTTCAAAGGCTGTTAATTTCAACAGTCCTTCTTCAAGGCTTTCGCAGCACAGACAGTTTATTGACGATATATCGGAGCGTATGAGCCTGGCCGTAAGGAGAAATGCAGCAATATATAATGCAAGGCTTGATGATTATACGGAAAGAATTAAAAAGGAATTTTACCATAAGCTTGATTCATCAAAAAGACAGCTGGAAATGCTTTCCGAGATAATCGGCAGAAATTCGCCGCTTAACAGGCTTTCCGGCGGCTACGGTTATGTCAGCAGTGATAACAGACCGGTAAACAGCATTAATGATGTATCTGCAGGGGACAGACTGGATATCATATTAAAGGACGGTAAAGTTAATTGTCGCGTTGAAGACACTGTTGAAGACACATTTATTAAGAATTACACATAAATCGTGCTGTCTGAGGATAACCCTGCGGCCGGTTTTGTAAAGGGAGTATTTTATGGATAAGAACAATATGTTGGAAGAAAAAATGTCAGAGCTTTCAGACATAATTAAGCAGATGGAAAATCCTGATGTGACTCTGTCAGATTCATTTGAATTATATAAAAAAGGCGTGCTTTGCATAAACGAATGTACGGGAATGATTGACAATATTGAGAAAGAGTTAATTATTCTTGAAGAAGGAAGAGACTAATCATGGAAAACATTGACTTTAAGGAAAAGCTGGAAAAATATACAAAAGAGATTACAGACACCGTTCTGTCCTTCATGCCTCAGTGTAATGACCTGCACAGCCTTCTTTATGAAGCAATGGAATACAGTGTATCTAACGGAGGCAAGCGCTTAAGACCTCTTATGATAAGGGAAAGCTATAAGGCATTCGGCGGAAGCGATGATAAGCTTTGCTATGTAAATCCATTTATGGCTGCAATGGAATACATTCATTCATATTCTCTTGTACATGATGACCTGCCTGACATGGACAATGACATGTACAGAAGAGGGAAGCTGACCACTCATGCAAAATATGGTGCCGATGTGGCAATTCTTGCCGGAGACGGTCTGCTTAATCTTGCTGCGGAAACTGCATCAAAGGCAATGGTGCTTGCCGCACGCAATAACGATTGCGAGATGATGGCACGCACCATAAGTGCATTTGACGTACTTATGAAAAAGGCCGGCGCCGATGGTATGATCGGCGGTCAGATTGTTGATGTTGTCAATACCGGTAAGACAGTGGATGAGAAGATGCTTGGCTTTATTTACAGGTTAAAAACCGGTGCTCTTCTTGAGGCTTCTCTTATGATAGGAACCATTCTGGCAGGAGCGGATGACGAAACAGTCAGACTTATGGAGCATATAGGAACAATGACGGGTCTTGCATTTCAGATTAAGGATGATATCTTGGATGAGACGGGTACAAAGGAAATTCTCGGCAAGGATATTCATTCTGATGCAGACAATGACAAGGTAACATATGTTACGTTACATGGCATAGAAGAATCTGAAAAGGAAGTTGCCAGACTGACAAATGATACTATTCCTGTATTTGACAGGCTCGGAATAGCGGATACATTTTTAAAAGAGCTGGTAATGAGCCTGATTTACAGAAACAGATAATTGGAGGCAGATATGGGTATTTATCTAGATAAGATAAAAGAACCTAATGATATAAAGAAGATTCCGAAGGAAAATTATCCGGAGCTTTGCAGTGAAATAAGACAGTTTCTCATAAAAAACGTGTCGGAGACAGGAGGACATCTCGCCAGTAATCTCGGCGCTGTTGAGCTTACGGTTGCTCTTCATGCATGTCTTAATTTTCCGGAGGACAAGCTGATATGGGATGTAGGGCACCAGTCCTATGTTCATAAAATATTAACGGGGCGTAAAGAGCAGATGGGTACACTTCGTACTCACGGCGGATTAAGCGGCTTCCCTAAAGAAGAAGAGAGCGACTGCGATGCATTTAATACAGGCCACAGTACTACGAGTATATCCGTGGCTGCGGGCTATGCAAAGGGGCGTGATATACTGGGTAAGGATTACAGGGTTGTTGCCGTAATAGGAGACGGTTCATTTTCGGGCGGTATGGCTTATGAGGCAATCAATAATCTCGCACCGTCAAAGACGAACTGTATCGTTATATTAAATGATAACGAAATGTCCATCTCAAAGAATGTCGGAGGTATGGCAAGCTATCTTGAGAACATAAGGACAAGCAGTAAATATATTGATTTTAAGGGCGATGTCGAAAGTGTTCTCAGTAAAACCAGGGTAGGCTCTAAATTTGCGGATACTCTCAAAAAGACAAAAAATGCGGTACGTGACCTCATAACTCCGGGAGAATTTTTTAAGGATATGGGTCTTGGATATTTCGGACCGATTGACGGTCATAACATACATGATCTGTGTCAGGCTATTGAAGCTGCAAAGACATACAGAGGCTGTGTGGTTGTGCATGTAATAACTAAAAAGGGCAAGGGCTACTGCTTTGCGGAGAAAAATCCGAGTAAATTCCATGGCGTTGAGCCATTCTGCAGAAAAACGGGTGAGCTTCGTTCCCAATCATCAGGTGAGAGCTATACCCAGGTGTTCGGAAAACATATCGTTGAGCTGGCAAAGAGTAATGACAGAATAGTTGCAATTACCGCGGCCATGAAATCCGGTACCGGACTTAGCGATTTTTCAAAGGAATTTCCCGACAGATTTTTTGATGTTGGGATAGCTGAAGAGCATGCAGTTACTTTTGCGGGAGGGCTTGCTGCGGCTGGTCTTGTACCGTTTGTATGTATATATTCCACATTTCTGCAGCGTTCATACGACCAGATAATTCATGACGTATGCCTTACAGGCAAGAAGGTTGTATTTATGATCGACCGTGCCGGCATAGTCGGTAACGACGGAACAACCCATCAGGGTGTATACGATATGGCGTTTTTATCAACTATTCCGGGACTGTATGTTATTTCACCAAAGGACAGGGAGGAGCTTATAGCGGCAATGGATTTCGCATTAGGCTTTGACGGTCCTGTTGCCATACGTTATCCGAGAGGTACTGCATACTCCAGCGGCATCAGTTCGGAACCTGTAAAAGCGGGAAAGGCAGAGATTATTTCACTTCATAAGGAAGTGTGTGTGTTATCGGTTGGCTCCGTATTTAAGGAGACTGCGGAGGCATGCATGAGATTGGAAAATGAAGATTATCATGTGAGCTTTATCAATGCCAGGTTTTCATCACCTCTAGATACTGAAATGATTGACAGAATAATGCCTTATCACAAGGTTATTGTGACTGTTGAGGAGGGTGTAAAAAGTGGCGGATTTGGAGAACATGTAGGTGCATATCTGCTTGAAAACGGATATAAGGGAAGATTTATTAATATTTCACTTCCAAATGCTTACATTGAGCACGGAAGTCAGTCCGTACTCAGAGAAAAATACGGACTTACTGCCGATAAAATATATGATACTATTCTTGAAAACATCAGGGATTTATCAGAAGATTAATGATTGCGAGGAACATATGAAGGAACGACTTGATGTTCTTATGGTAAAAAGAGGCCTTGTTGACTCAAGGGAAAAGGCAAAGGCTTATATAATGTCCGGCGACGTGTATGTGAACGGCAATAAGGAGGATAAGGCCGGAAGTATGTTTAAGGAGGATGCTGAGATAATTCTCAGGGCTCCTAAGCTGAAATATGTCAGCCGTGGCGGATTAAAGCTTGAAAAGGCTGTGGAGACCTTTGACCTTAAGCTTGACGGTCTTGTCTGCATGGATGTGGGCTCAAGCACGGGAGGCTTTACTGACTGCATGCTTCAGAATGGCGCGGCTAAGGTATATGCGGTGGATGTCGGAACAAACCAGCTTGCATGGAAGCTCCGTCAGGATGAACGTGTCGTTTCCATGGAGCAGACAAATATCAGACACGTAACTCCCGAGGATATAGAAGAGCCTGTTATGTTTGTATCGGTTGACGTGGCCTTTATCTCTCTTACAAAGGTTCTGCCTCCTGTTTATGAGCTTATGGCGGATAATGCCGAAATAGTCTGTCTAATAAAGCCCCAGTTTGAGGCGGGCAGGGACAAGGTAGGCAAGAAGGGTGTTGTGAGGGAAAAATCAGTCCATGAGGATGTTGTAAAGATGATACTCGGCTTTGTCGTTGTAAACGGATTCTGCCCGCTCGGACTTACATATTCACCGATAAAGGGGCCTGAGGGAAATATAGAATATCTTCTTTATATGAAAAAGGTTTCTAAGGACAATATACCCGATAATGAGGATTATATTAAGATTGCTGAGGATATAGTTAACATGGCTCATGGTGAGCTGGATAAATAACTGCGGAGAAAATGTGATGAAAAATTTTTGTGTGGTTGCAAATTACAGTAAGGATGGCATAAAAGAGCTTATAGATAATATACATTCGTATATTGTTTCAAAAGGCGGAAAGTGCTATGTTTGTGAGAAGAGTGTATCAAAGAATTCCTACACTAATCCGGCAGATATCCCGTCGGATACGGAATGTGTAATCGTAATCGGCGGAGACGGTACATTCCTTAAGGCGGCCAGGGATCTGGCTGTATTATCACTGCCCATGACAGGTATCAATATGGGTACACTCGGTTTTCTGACCATGACAGAGGCTGATGATGCACTGACAATGATTGATAAGCTGTTTAATGAAGAATATTCAATTGACTTCAGGGTTCAGCTTGCAATCAATAAATTCGGATGCAGGCCGGATACTGCACTTAACGATGTGGTTATAAGCCGAGGAGGCTATTCTCATCTGGTCGGAATTACGGTATATGTAAACGGTAAGGTTTTCGGGCGATACGAGGGTGACGGACTTATTATTTCAACGCCGACAGGCTCAACAGGTTATAATCTCAGTACGGGAGGACCGATAGTAACACCGAATGTTGATGCAATACTCATTACACCTATTTGTCCTCATGCTTTTAATGCGAGAAGTTTTGTGATTCCTGCAACGGATGAGGTAAGGGTTGTGATAGGCAATGTGAGACATGAAACCGAAGAAGAGGCATATGTGACTGTTGACGGTGAGGACTATGTAAAGCTTACAACCGGTCAGGAGATAATAATTTCAAAGGCGGAAACAAGATGTAAAATGGTTGTGCCTGACGGTGTTTCATTTATTGATACATTATATACAAAGCTGAGTTAGGAGAGAGTATGAAATCGGATAGACATAATCTGATAATGAATATTATTGAGAATAACAGTATTGAAACACAGGATGAGCTTTGTGCACGTCTTAAGGAAGCAGGGTATAATGTGACCCAGGCTACCGTTTCAAGAGATATTCGGGAGCTTAAGCTGACAAAGGTGGTCGGACCGGACGGAAGACAGATTTATGCCGGCTACCACAAAAATGTTACCAGTCAGGCCGACAGCAGACGTCATAAAAGATTGTTTAAGGATGCTGTTAAAAAGGTTGATGTGGCTGTGAATCTGCTTGTAATAAAGACAAATGAGGGTATGGCGCCGGCAGTCGGGGCCGCCATCGACGCACTCGGAATACCGGGTATGGTTGGATGTATTGCGGGTGATGATACAATTATGTGTGCCATGCATTCTTACGAAGAGGCTGTTTCGGCAATGGACTTTATTGAAAGAATGCTTTAAAAATTATATTTATACGGAGGGACAAAAATGTCTGGACATTCAAAATTTGCTAATATTAAGCATAAGAAAGAAAAAAATGATGCGGCAAAGGGCAAGATTTTCACACGAATCGGTCGTGAAATTGCAGTTGCGGTAAAGGAAGGCGGAGCCGATCCGAACAATAATTCCAAGCTTAAGGATGTTATTGCAAAGGCAAAGGCTAATAATATGCCTAATGATACAATTGACAGAAGCATTAAAAAGGCAGCCGGTGATGCAAATTCGGTAAATTATGAGTTCGTTTCATATGAAGGCTACGGTCCTAAGGGAACTGCTATCATTGTAGAGGCATTGACAGATAACAAAAATCGTACGGCTTCAAATATCAGGAATGCATTTACAAAGGGTCAGGGAAGCATAGGTACACAGGGCTGCGTATCCTTTATGTTTGATGAGAAGGGACTTATCTTAATTGATAAGGAAGAGTGCAGCATGGAGGCTGACGACTTAATGATGATAGCTCTTGATGCAGGAGCAGAGGATTTTGCTGATGAAGAGGACTGCTATGAAATATATACTGCTCCGGACGATTTCTCTGCCGTAAGAGCGTCACTTGAGGATGCCGGGATTGCCATGGTGGAGGCTGAGGTTACAATGATTCCACAGACATACACAAAGCTTACGGATGAACAGGATATTAAGAATTTTCACAGGACAATGGATCTTCTTGATGAGGATGATGACGTTCAGAATGTATATCACAATGTCGAAGAAGAGGATTAATTAATACCTCAAATAAATATGTTTTACATAGGATTGTTTGTTTTCGGCATATTTTTTATGATGGAATTAAGTAATGCTTTGTAAAAAATATGTCAGGTTTGCAAGAGGATAAATATGAATGAAATAACTATGCCGGCTAAGCTCCCGGCAAAAGTAATGGAAATGTTTAAGAAAAGCTTCAAAAACTATGAAGAGCTTATGGCATATTACAGCTGTGCAATCATGGAAATTGAGACAAAGTTTAATGTGCTTAATAAACAGTTTTCATTGACACAGGAATATAATCCGATTGAGACAATTAAGTCGCGTTTAAAGTCACCTGAAAGCATTTTGGAAAAAATGCAGAGAAAAGGGTATCCGATGTCTGCCGAATCCATTGAGATGAATATGCATGATGTGGCAGGCATAAGAGTAATATGTCCATTTATCAGTGATATTTATATGCTTGCCGATTGTCTTCTGAAGCAGGATGACGTGTATCTCATAGAAAAAAAGGATTATATTGAAAAACCGAAGGAAAACGGCTACAGAAGCCTTCATCTGATAGTGGAGACACCTATTTTTTTGAAAAATGAAAAGAAAATGATGAAGGTTGAGGTTCAGCTGCGTACAATTGCAATGGATTTCTGGGCTTCTCTTGAGCACAGAATGAGCTATAAAAAACAGATATCTCCTGTTCTTGTGAAAGAACTGAAAAAGGAGCTTAAGGAGTGTGCCGACATCAGCGCGGCACAGGACAAACGAATGCAGCTTGTCCGTGATAAGATTAACAGCGAATACTGATTATTATTGTTCTGACATAATACGTAAGTGATTGGAGAGAAGAAGATGTTAAATAGTCTTCATGTTAAAAATTTTGCGATTATTGATGAGGTATGGATTGATTTAAAAAAAGGCTTTAATGTTCTGTCCGGTGAGACCGGAGCAGGAAAATCCATATTGATAGGCTCTGTACTTGCTGCACTCGGAGGCAGATTCAGTAAGGATATGCTTGGCAGCAGAGGTGATTATTCATTGGTTGAGCTTGAATTTGAGTCGGACAATGAGGAAATAAAAAAACTTTTATCAGACAATGACCTTGAGGTGTCTGATGAGATAATCATTTCCAGGAGAATTTCCGAAAGCGGACGCAGCGTATGTCGAATTAACGGTGAAACAGTATCTGCTTCATTACTTAAAAGTATTGCGGGGAAGCTTATAGATGTGTTTGGGCAACATGAGCATCATTCACTTCTGTCAAAGCCGTCCCACCGGAGGATTGTTGACGGTTTTTCCGAAGAGATAATGAAGCTTCTGCCTGAGGTGGCAAATGCCTATAAAGAATATGATATAGCGGCCGGAAAATATCATGATGCATCTGTCTCGGGGAAAATGTCGGAACGTGAACTGGATTTGTTGAAATATGAGCTTCAGGAAATTGAAGCGACTGCCTTAAAGCCCGGAGAGGATGATATTTTGGAAGAAAGGTTCCGCGTTCTGTCCAGTGCGGAAAAACTTCAGAATGCGCTGTCAGGAGCACTTACAAAGCTTTGTGACGGCTATGGAAGTGCTGAAGTGCAGCTTTGTGACAGTATAAAGGCGCTTTCAAAGGTAACGGGAATTGATGGCAATATTGACGATATCAGTAACAGACTTGATATATTGTCAGCGGAATTATCCGGTATTGCTTCCGAGCTTAGGGATTATGAGGCGGAGCTGTCCGAATCAGGCATGGAATTTGAAGAGGTTTCGGCGAGGCTTGATATAATTAACAGATTGAAGTCAAAATACGGCAGGCGGATTGAAGATATTCTTGAGTATGCTGAAAATGTAGCGGCAAGAATTGAAAAAAATGATGATTACGAGCTTTATCTTGAAAATCTCTTAAAGGAAAAGAATTTTAAATATGAGAAGCTGTGCGAATTGTCCGAGAAGCTTTCTGAGCTCAGAAAATCGACCGGACTTATTCTTGCTGACAATATCAGTAAAGCAATGAAGGAGCTGAATTTTGAGCATGCCGTATTTGAGGTAAGAATCGGCAGAAAGGATGCTCCTGATGAGTTTGGCTTCGATGATGTGGAATTTTACCTCAGTACAAATGTCGGTGAAGCATCGAAGAGTATACTCAGCTGTGCAAGCGGCGGTGAGCTGAGCCGGATTATGCTCGCCATAAAGTCGGTTATCGCTGACGGCGGAAGTATAAATACACTTATTTTTGATGAAATAGATGTTGGCATTAGTGGTCGGACGGCACAGAAGGTGGCAGAAAAGATTGCCAGACTTTCACGCAGCTCACAGATAATATGTATTACTCATCTGCCTCAGCTTGCGGCAATGGCTGATATGCATTTTCTTATTGAAAAGCATAATGACGGAGAAAAGACTTCGACTGATATTCATCCGCTTTATGATGAGGATATAATCAAAGAACTCGGAAGAATGCTTTCTGGCGCATTGGTGACAAGCAGTGTTCTTGAAAATGCCAGAGAGATGAAACAGCTTGCAACCGATTATAAGAATAACTTATAATTATTGCCGCAGAATGGTTTGTTAATTAAGTTTTTTCAAGATGATTTATTTTATATAATTAACTAAATCAGATGATAAATTTAAAATAATAAACTTAACAAGATTATGCTGAATAATTAGTTTGTAAAAAGGAAACACTAGTCTAAAAATTCGGACTGGTGTTTTTTTATGAATAATTATAAAAGATTTTTAAAATATTCCATAATTGTAATGATTTCACTTCTGATTTTCTGGCTGGGCTGCAGTATATTAAGTGACAGACCTGACAGATATGTGCTTACGGTGGGAGAAAGGACAAGTATAGAATTCGACCTGCCTTATTCGATAAAATCAGACGGCAATATTTTTATTACAAAGGAGGGAAGGACGGCGCATGCAAGCGTAGACAGCGCCGTTGTGGTTGAAGGAGATGCTTTGGGAAGCTATGAAGCGGATATGTTTCTTTTTGGTTTCATTCCTGCCGGCAGGGTTAAGATTGATATAGTTGATAAAAATATGCTTTATGCGGGAGGTAACATACTCGGCCTGAAATTTGATACTGAGGGAGCTCTTGTAGTCGGACTTAAGGATGTTAACTCAGATAAAATCAATTCATGTCCTGCCAGAGGCGTTCTTCACATAGGTGATTATATAATAATGGCAGGAGGCATAAAGGTAAAGGAGAAAGAACAGCTTGTAAGCTTAATTGAAAAAAACGGTACTCATCCCATGTCTTTTGTCGTTAAGAGAGGAAATGAATATATCGATTTAAATATTACTCCTGAAAAGGGTGATGATAATAAACCCAGAATAGGGGCGATGATAAGGGATGATATGGCAGGTGTGGGAACACTCAGCTTCATAAATCCTGCAGGGGAAACGTTCGGAATGCTCGGACACGGAATATATGATGTTGATACTAAAGAAATTGTCGACTTTTCCGAGGCATCTGCATATCTGGCCAGGACAGTCAGTATCAAAAAAGGCACTAAAAATAATGTCGGTGAGATTGCCGGTGCGATTAATCTGTCGAAGAATGAGTGCGTGGGTAAAATTACGGCCAATACTAATCTGGGTGTTTTTGGCGAAATATCAAATATGACATATGCATTGTCAATGCTTAAGCTTTCCGAAAACGATCTTTATGAAATAGGACATTCTTCAATGATAAAAAAGGGCAATGCGTATATAATCAGTGCTGCATTGGGAGAAAGAAAAAAATACGATGTTGAAATAACCGAAATTAATTATAACAGAAGAAATAAGGAAAAATCCCTGAAGCTGACTGTTACGGATAAAAGTCTGATAAAGAAAACAGGAGGCATTATTCAGGGCATGAGCGGAAGTCCAATTATACAGGAAGGAAAAATAATCGGGGTTGTTACCCATGTTTCTGTAGAAAATCCCAAGATTGGTTACGGAATATTTATAGATGATATGTTGAATTATTAAACATGCTATACTTTTGTGACTTTTGAAAGTAAAAAAAATAAAAAGAGTGATTTTGGTAATTGAATATGGCTTCTTAATTAAGTATTATTATGTCACAAGATATCGGCCGATACAAATAATTAAGGAGAGTAATTATGAGTAAAACCAAAATATTATTAGTTGACGATACAAAAAGAGTGATTAATACACTTAAGGATATTATTTCGAAGGATAATGAATTTGAGGTTGTTGGCAGTGCTGAAAACGGTGAGGAAGGTCTTGAATTAATAAAGAAGCTTCAGCCCGATATTGTTTTACTTGATTTAATAATGCCAAAGCTTGACGGACTTGGTGTTATGGAACATCTTCAAAGAGATGAGGATGTTGAGAAAAGACCCGATATTATAGTTGTGAGCGCCATCTCGCAGACAAGGGTTATGGAAAGTGCTTTTGAACTCGGAGCAAAGTATTATATTTTAAAGCCGTTTGATGAATCCATTATTTTGTCAAGAATCCGTCAGATAAGAGGGCTAAGCTGCATGAAGGGGACATCCCTCCTGCCTGAAAAAGACATAAAGAAGGATGTCCGTGAAAGAGATCTTGAAACGGATGTAACCAACATTATTCATGAAATAGGAGTTCCTGCCCACATAAAGGGCTATCAGTATCTGCGGGAAGCCATTATGCTTTCCGTAAATGATGCGGACATGCTTTCAGCTGTGACAAAACAGCTGTATCCCTCGATTGCCAAGACTAATCATACTACGCCATCCAGAGTGGAAAGAGCCATAAGACATGCAATTGAGGTGGCATGGTCCAGAGGAAAGCTTGAGACAATTAACGACCTGTTCGGATATACCATCAACGGTGGCAAAGGTAAACCTACAAATTCAGAGTTTGTTGCCTTAATTGCCGACAAAATCAGACTGGAATATAAGTTTAGAATATAATAATAATTTTTCTTTAACAAATTATAAATATGGTTTGAATTTATCGTATTTTGTGCTATAATCGTATTATAAAAAGTCGGGGTGCTTTATGCCTTTACAGGAGGATGTATGAAAAAAATATTATTTGTAGCATCAGAATGCGTACCATTTATTAAAACCGGCGGTCTTGCCGATGTTGTCGGTGCACTGCCAAAGTATTGTAACAAAGAAGAGTTTGACATCAGGGTTATTATTCCGAACTATCAGTGTATTCCTCAGAAATATAAGGAACAGATGAAATATAAAACACATTTCTATATGAATCTTGCATGGCGAACACAGTATGTAGGTATTCTTGAAACAGAATATGACGGGATAAAATTTTATTTTGTAGATAATGAATTTTATTTTGCAGGAGCAAAGCCATACGGCGAAATATATCAGGACATTGAGAAATTTGCTTTCTTCTCAAAGGCTGTATTATCGGCACTTCCTACCATAGATTTCAGACCTGACATTATTCATTGTCATGACTGGCAGACCGGACTTATACCGGTAATGATTCATGATGCGTTCCAGAATAATCAGTTTTATCGCGGAATTAAGACAATTATGACAATTCATAATCTTAAATTCCAGGGCATCTGGGATAAGAAGACCATTATGGACATTACGGGTCTTCCTCCGTATTACTTCACTCCGGACAAGCTTGAAGCATATGGTGACGCCAATTACTTAAAGGGCGGAATCGTATATGCGGATATGGTTACTACGGTAAGTAATACATATGCCGATGAAATAAAGACTCCGTTCTACGGTGAAGGTCTTGACGGACTTATGAACGCAAAGAGCGGAAGACTCAGAGGTATTGTAAACGGTCTTGATTATAATGAATGGAATCCTGAAACCGACAAATACATATATCAGAATTACAACCAGATTAATTTCCGAAAGGAAAAGGTTAAAAACAAGGTTGCACTTCAGAAGGAGCTTGGACTCAGAGTTGATGAAAAGGTTTTCACAATAGGTATAGTTTCCAGACTTACGGATCAGAAGGGTCTTGACCTTGTGGATTACGTAATTGAAGAAATATGTGCTCCCGATACACAGTTTATCGTACTCGGTACGGGTGATCCGAAGTATGAAAACCTGTTCAGACATTTTGAATGGAAATATAAGGACAGAGTTTCTGCTAATATTTACTACAACAATGAACGCTCCCATAAGATTTATGCGGCATGTGATGCATACCTTATGCCTTCATTATTTGAACCATGCGGTCTTTCACAGCTTATGAGTCTTCGTTACGGTACTGTTCCGATTGTTCGTGAAACAGGCGGTTTGAAGGATACTGTTGAACCATATAACGAGTATGAAAATACCGGTACGGGCTTCAGCTTCAGAAATTACAATGCTCACGAAATGCTCAATGCAATCCGTTATGCCAAGGATGTATATTATAACAGAAAGCGCGAATGGAACAAGATTGTTGACAGAGGCATGAAGAGAGATTTCTCCTGGTGTAATTCAGCAGGACAGTATGAAAACTTATATCGTCAGATGTAATCAGATTATTAGCGGATTCCCACGACATATTATTGCCGTGGGAATTTGGTGTGTTTAAAAGTATTTATTATTAGTGTCGAAATTTGACATAAAAGCGCAAAATTCACATATTTTACAATTTTTTTTACGAATTAGTCTCTGCTGCATATGATATATTAAGGGACGGAAAGAGGCATTATATGAAACTTTCTAAGCTTTTGGAAAGACTTGAATATGAAATATTGGGCGGAAACCCTGACATAGAAATCGACTCACTTGTTTATGATTCGAGAAAGGCCGGACCGGGCAGTGTTTTTGTCTGCATAAACGGTACGGTAACAAACGGTCATAAGTTTATTCCGAATGTATGCGAGGCGGGATGCAGGGCAATTATTGTCACACAGAGGGTTGATGTTCCTGAAGGTGTTACTGTTGTTAAGGTTAAGGATGACAGAATCGCATTGGCATATATGAGCGCGGCTTTTTTTGATTATCCTGCCGAAAAGCTTACGACAATAGGCCTGACAGGTACAAAGGGAAAGACTACTTCAACTTTTATGGTTTATAAGGTGCTTACGCTTGCGGGTATTAAAACAGGACTTATCGGAACCATTGAATCCATTATTGGTGATGAGCATATTCCGGCAAGTCATTCTACACCTGAGAGCTATACCATCCAGGAGCTTTTTTCAAAGATGGTAAAGGCAGGAATCAGGGTTGTTGTAATGGAGGTCAGCTCACAGGGACTTAAAATGAACCGTGTTGCCGGCATCAATTTTGATATAGGTGTATTTACAAATCTTGAGCCGGATCATATCGGCGGCAACGAGCATCCTGATTTTGAAGATTATCTGGATTGTAAGAGAAGACTGTTTTCAATGTGTAAAACGGGTATTGCAAATAAAGACAGTGAGCATTTCGATGAGATGATGAAGGGCCATACCTGCGAGCTTTACACATTCGGAACAGACGAGACCTGTGATTACAGAGCGGTTGATATAGAGCTTTGCGGTAAGAAAAACGGAAAAGATAATGAAATGTCCTCTGCAGGAATTAAATACAGAGCCGTTGGCAAACGTGAAATGGATGTATATGTAGATATTCCGGGCAGGTTTACTGTATACAATTCCCTTACGGCTCTTGCAATCTGCGATATTCTCGGCGTGGACAGCGATACCATTTATAAGGGTCTTAGTACCGTTAAGGTTAACGGACGTGTGGAGACTGTTCCCGTATCTGATGATTATACGATTATGGTTGATTATGCCCATAATGAAATGTCGCTCAGAAGTGTTCTTATGACACTCCGGGAGTATGAGCCAAAGCGTCTGGTATGTGTATTCGGATGCGGCGGCAACCGTTCAAAGGAAAGAAGATTTACCATGGGTGCCGTGAGCGGCAAATACAGTGATTTGACGGTTATCACCTCAGATAATCCGAGATATGAAAAGCCTGCTGACATAATAGCTGATATTGAGTCTTCAATCAGTAAGGTTGAAGGTGCGAAATATGTAATAATTGAGGACAGATATGAGGCTATAAAATATTGCATAGATAATGCTCAAAAGGGTGATTTGATTCTCGTGGCAGGTAAGGGTCATGAAAACTATCAGGAAATTGAAGGCGTCAAATATCATATGGATGATAAAGAACTGATACTTAAGGCTGCCGGAATGATTTAAAAATATTATATCATTATTTTGAATTATTCAGCATTAACATGTTGAGACCTTCGGCGTCAGCGGAAAGATAATACTATTAAAGGCAGAAAAGCCGTGAAAAGGAGTAAAATAATATATTAAAATGGGACTATTGACGATAGGTGAAATAGCGGAAATGATGGGGGGAACTGTAATTGACGGCGACCCGTGTGTGACGATAAGTGATTACAGTTATAATTCCAGAGAAGGTGATTCGGAAACTCTTTTCCTGCCCATAGTAGGTGAGAGGGTTGATGCCCATGATTTCATTAAGGATGCACTGGCACATGGAATGATTGCCACCGTTACCGAACGTGGCAGGATTGAAGAGGATACGGAGGGCATGACATACATAGCAGTTAATAATACTGCGGAGGCAATAGCTAATCTCGGCATGCGCTTCAGACGCTGCTTTGATGTTCCTTGTATAGGTATTACCGGCAGTGTGGGCAAAACTACTACAAAGGAAATGATTTATGCATCACTGTGCGAGGCTTTCAACACCATAAAAACCGAGGGAAACAAAAACGGTCAGCTTGGGGTACCTGTCATGTGCATGAAAATGGATGAGGATACGGAATGTCTTGTGCTTGAAATGGGTGTGAGTCTTCCCGGTGAGATGAACAATTTATCACGTATTGCCTCTCCTGATATGGCTGTTGTAACAAATATAGGCATGTCCCATATCGGTAATTTTATATGCAGGGAAAATACAAGAAAAGAAAAGCTTGCAATAGTTAATGCAATGGATGAAAACGGAGTACTCCTGTTAAACGGTGAGGATGAGCTTCTGGCTGAGATTCTTCCGGGGTCGCCTAATCAGAAGGATATCGAAGACATTGAATTATACGAAGAGACAAGAGAAATACTTGGTAAAATAAAGCGTTACAGCTACGGTCTGTGTAAATGGTGCGATTTTTATGCGGAGGATATTGAAGCAGACGAAAACGGCACATCATTTGTGTTCAGACATGAGGATATAAAGCTTCCGGTAAGGCTTAACGTTACAGGCAGACACAATGTGTTAAATGCTGTAGTTGCACTTGCCTTTGCGACACTTTTAAAGGTGGATTATTCCCTTGCCGTTAATGGGCTTGCAGAGTACAGACCACTTGCAATGAGAGGTAATATTGAGAAATTATCAAAGGGCATAGTCCTTATTGATGATTCCTATAATGCCAGTCCCGATTCTATGAAAAGCGGACTGGAAATACTTGATAATGTAGCCGCTTCAGGCAGGAGAATAGCGGTACTTGCCGATATGCTTGAGCTTGGTGACTATGAGGAGGAATGCCACAGACTGGTAGGCCGGTATGTCGCGAAATCCAAGACAGACATATTGGTTGCAATCGGTAAAGCGGCACAATACATTGCTGAAGAAGCAAAACAAAATGAAAATACGGAAGTCATATGTTTTGAAACCAGGGAAGAGGCCATGGCTTACATAAAGGAGCTTATTACAGAGGGGGATGCCATTTTATTTAAGGGCAGCCGCGGTATGGGTCTTGACAAGCCCGCTGCTGAGATCCGTACAATGTTTACCGAACAATAATATACCTTATGGGGAAAGGAGAGGAATATGTACGCAGATGTAATAGTTGATATATCATCACCTAATCTTGACAGAGCTTTTACGTATGAGATTCCTCAGCACCTGGAGAAAAGCATTACCCAGGGTTCCCCGGTGCTTATTCCCTTTGGCAGCGGCAATAAGCTGAGAAAAGGATATGTGACTGCTTTATACGATGAAAAGCCGAGAGTGAGTTTTGAAATCAAGCAGATTGATTCGGTTGTGAAGCAGGGCTTGTCCATAGAGGATGAATTTATGGAGCTTGCCTACAGAATGAAAAGCTATTACGGGGGGTTATTTAAGGATTCGCTAAGAACTGTTATTCCCGTAAAGAAATCCGTTAATAAAAACAGGGCAAAGGTGAAGGTTGATCCGTTTCCCGAAATAAGTGAAATAAAAAAACAGTATCCCGAAGGGATAGGAAGCCGGCTGGTGCTTAATGATGAGCAGCGACTTGCGGCAGAAACTATTTGCAATAACATCGGGAGCGGAAAGAGTAAAACATTTCTTCTTCACGGGGTTACGGGGAGCGGTAAAACAGAAGTATATATTGAAGCCATCAAAAGGACTATAGAGCGTGGTTACCAGACAATTGTACTAATACCTGAAATCTCACTTACTTACCAGACGGTAAGAAGATTTGTATTAAGCTTCGGCGAGAGAGTGGCATTTAGTCATAGTAAGCTGAGTCAGGGCGAAAGATATATACAGAGCGAGAATGCAAAAAACGGAATGATAGATATTATGATAGGTCCGCGCTCGGCACTATTCACTCCGTTTAAAAAACTCGGACTTATTATAATAGATGAGGAGCATGAGGCGAGCTATAAGTCGGAATCAACTCCGAAGTATCATGCAAGGGAAGTGGCTGAATGGAGAGCAGGCATGACAAATGCAACCCTGCTGCTCGGTTCTGCAACTCCTTCAGTCGAATCATATAAAAAAGCACTTGACGGAGAATATGAGCTGTTAAAACTTACTAAAAGAGCCGGCAATGCCTCTCTTCCGTCTGCTTCAATAGTTGACATGAGAGAGGAAATGAAGAAGGGGAATAAATCAGTCTTTTCTGCTTCACTGGCAATGAAAATTGACGAAAGACTTAAAAAAAAGGAACAGATAATGCTGTTTCTGAACAGAAGAGGCTATGCCGGCTTTGTTGCCTGCAGAAGCTGCGGCCATGTTCCGAAATGTCCTCATTGTGATATATCACTTACGCTTCACAGCGACGGGGGACTTCACTGTCACTATTGCGGATATGTTGAGGCTAAGACAAAGAACTGCAATAAATGCGGGTCGCCTTATTATGCGGGATTTGGCAGCGGAACCCAGAAAATAGAGGATTTAATTAAAAAAAGATGGCCTCAGGCAAGAGTGCTCAGAATGGATGCAGATACAACCAGGACGAAAGGTTCCTTTGAAAGGATTCTCTCTGATTTCAGACAGGAACGGGCTGACATACTTATCGGAACCCAGATGATTGTAAAAGGTCATGATTTTGCAAAGGTTACGCTGGTTGGTATTCTGGCTGCGGATTTGTCGATGTATGCAGGTGACTTCAGGGCAGGAGAGAGAACATACCAGCTTATAGCCCAGGCTCTCGGAAGAGCCGGAAGGTCTGAACTGCCGGGGGAGGCAGTTATACAGACATATAATCCTGAGCAGTTCTGCATACAGGCAGCGGCTAAGGGTGATTACGAGGCTTTTTATCATCAGGAAAATATGTACAGACAATTACTCGGTTATCCGCCAAACAGTAATATGTGCGTTATTTTTATACAGTCTGAAAAGGATGAAGCCGCAAAGCAGGCAAGTGTAAAAATAAAATATGCCGTAAATACATACTGTGTCAAAACAGGTGAGAAATTTGCGATAACCGGACCTGCGGCGGCAAATATAAAGAAGCTTAATGATATTTACAGATATGTTATTTATGTTAAACATAAAGATTATGATAAATTGGTGGGATTAAAGGATTCGCTGGAATACTTTATTGACAATCTTAATATTAATGACGCGACGGTTCAGTTTGATTTTAATCCTATGAACAGTTATTAAGGAGGAATATATGGCACTTAGAACAATTAGAACACAGGGGGATGCAGTTCTTGGAAAGGTATGCAAGAAGGTAACAGAAAGTAATGAACGTCTTCTTGACCTTGTAAAGGATATGTATGAGACAATGTATGATGCGCAGGGCGTAGGCCTTGCAGCTCCGCAGATTGGCGTTTTGAAAAGAATATGTGTTATTGATGTATCACCTGACTGCAGCGAGCCTATATGTCTTGTAAATCCGGTCATTGTGGAATATTCCGAGGAAACACAGACAGGCTATGAAGGCTGTCTTTCCGTTCCCGATAAAACAGGGATTGTAACGAGAGCCATGAAAGTTAAGGTGGAGGCATTTGATGAATATCTCAAGCCTGTTACGATAGAGGGTGAGGCTCTCCTGGCAAGGGCGCTTCAGCATGAAATTGACCACCTTGACGGTCACCTTTATGTTGAAAAGGTCGAGGGCAGATTATTTGATAATTCTGAATTCGAATCAGAGGATGCGGAGGAATAAACTGTTATATGAAAATAATTTATATGGGTACGCCGGAAATTGCAGCCGTTATTTTAAAGGATTTATTAAAAGGCGGACATGAGGTTGTACTCTGTGTAACACAGCCTGACAGGCCGAAGGGAAGAGGTCATGAAATGGCAATGTCAGATGTTAAGAAGGTAGCACTTGAGAATAATATACCGGTATATCAGCCTGAAAAAATCAGGGAGAAGGAGTGTGTAGAATATCTTAAGGGGTATGATGCAGACATAATTGTTGTGGCGGCTTTCGGCCAGATTCTGTCTAAGCCGATACTTGAAATGACTCCTTTCGGATGTATCAATGTACATGCCTCGATTCTTCCGGCCTACAGGGGAGCTGCCCCGATACAGTGGGCAATTATTGACGGTCTTGATAAAACAGGCATTACAATCATGCAGATGGATGAAGGACTTGATACAGGTGATATTATCCTGAAATCAGAGGTTTCAATTGATGCTGACGAAACAGGAGGAAGTCTTCACGACAAGCTTGCGGCAGAAGGCGGCAGGGCGCTTCTTGAGGCAATAGAACTGTTGCGTGAGGGTAAGGCGACATTTACACCGCAGGGTGAGGCGACAACTCATTATGCGTTCATGCTGAATAAGAAAATGGGTGAGCTTATATTTACTAAAAGTGCCGCAGAGCTTGAGCGTACCGCCAGAGGATTATCACCATGGCCCGGTGCATACACATTTCTGGACGGAAGGATGATTAAGATTACGAGCTGCAGGGCAATCGCCTGTGAGACAGACTGCGAGCCCGGAAGTGCGGTAATAATCGACAGGGACAGCTTTGCCATAAAGACAGGTGACGGCGCACTTTTGATAGAAAAGTTAAAGCCTGAGGGCAAAAAGGAGATGACAGCTGCAGAATATCTCAGGGGAAAATCTGTAGACGGAAAGGTTTTTGGATAATATGACTGACAGGGGATTGTCTTATCAGATATTGCTCGATATATTCTATAAAAATGAATTATCACATATTGCATTAAAAAAAGTATTTGATACCATTAACGATAAATCAGAGACAAATAAAGCATTTGTCAAGACGCTTGTAAATGGTGTGTGCGAATATTATGAGTCATTCGGATATATTATAAGCAGTATGACCGGAAGAGGTATTTCTAAGCTTAAGCCTCAGATAAGAATAATAATATCAATGGGTCTGTATCAGGGGTTTTTTATGAATGTACCCATTAGTGCAGCCTGCAATGAGAGCGTAAAGCTTGCCAAAAAGAACGGATTTACCGGTCTGTCGGGCTTCGTCAACGGTGTAATGCGAAACGTTTTCAGAATTGGTGAGGATTACACACAGGTTACTGCCAAAATATTAGATGATAATAAAGCTGATGAAAAGACAAGGCTTGTTGTAAAATATTCAATACCTGCTTATATTGCAGATATATATGAAGAGCAGTTTGGCAGGGAAAATGCCGAAGCGGCATTTGAAGCCTTCCTTGTAAAAAGAAAAGTTACAATTGTTCGTATCACGTCAAACTGCAGTTCTGAGGAATTGGAGGCTTCGCTTAAAAAGGACGGATATGAATTCAGGGCAATAGACGGTAACAGAGAAATATATGAGCTGTCAGGTCCTGTTGTGATTACGGAGCCGGAAGCATATAAAAAGGGTTATTTTATCGTTCAGGACCTTTCCTCGTATCTTGCCGGAAGGGTAATTAATAAAACAGACAGGCCATTAGTTCTTGATATGTGTGCCGCTCCGGGCGGAAAGCTGTTACATATGGCTGATACAATTAAATCATGGGGCGGAGTTATTACCGGTCGTGATTTGTCTGTGCAAAAGGTGAATCTAATTAATCAGAATATCAAAAGAGTGCGACTGGATAATGTGACGGCTGAGGTAATGGATGCCACGGTTATTAACGAGGCTGATATAGATAAATACGATGTGGTGATGGCTGATTTACCCTGCTCCGGACTCGGTGTTATCGCAAAAAAGCCTGATATCAGATACAAGACCGGCCCGGATGATATCATTTCACTTTCTAAAATTCAGAAAAGCATACTTAAAAATGCCGTAAAGTATGTTAAGAAGGATGGTTTTCTTTTATACAGCACATGTACACTTACAAGAGAAGAAAATGAAGAAAATGCATTGTTTATTAAGAGCTTTGGCTTTGAAGGTGTTGATATAAAAGAGTATTTTGATTTGATAAAAGAAGATATTGTAATAAAAGATAATTGTTTAAGTATACTTCCGACTAAAAGTCATGACGGCTTCTTTGCCGCATTATTCAAAAAAACGGAGAAATATTATGACAGATATTAAATCACTGGACAGGGATGAATTAAAAGAATATATTATATCTCTTGACGAAAAAGCCTTTCGTGCGTCACAGGTGTATGACTGGATTCATAAAAAGCTTGTAAGTGATTTTGATGAGATGACAAATATTCCTAAATCACTTATTGAAAAATTAAAGAATGATGCCACTCTTAATACCTCGAAGCTTATATGTGAAAAGATTTCCCAAAAGGGAGACACTAAAAAATATCTGTTTGGTTTGTCGGACGGTAATTGCATCGAAAGCGTGTGGATGCAATACAGGCATGGCAATTCTGTATGCATAAGCTCTCAGGTGGGCTGCAGGATGGGGTGTAAGTTCTGCGCTTCAACACTGGGCGGTCTTGTAAGGAATCTTACGCCTTCGGAAATGCTCGAGCAGGTATATGCAATTACAAGGCTTACCGGGGAGCGTGTAAGCAATATAGTTATAATGGGCAGCGGCGAGCCGTTCGATAATTTTGAAACGGTTATAAGGTTTGTAAGGCTGATAAGTGATGACGGCGGTCTGAATATAAGCAAACGAAATATTACCATTTCAACATGCGGTATTGTTCCCGGAATAAAGAAGCTTGCTGATTTAAATACCGGAATTACGCTTGCTATTTCGCTTCATGCATACAATGATGAAAAAAGAAAAGAAATAATGCCTGTTGCAAATGCATATTCTATTAAAGAAATACTGGATGCCTGCAGATATTATTTTGATACTACGGGAAGAAGAGTCAGCTTCGAATACAGTCTGATAGCAGGAGTTAATGACGGTGAGGAAGATGCGAGAGGACTGGTTAATATACTGAAGAATATGTCGGCTCATGTTAATCTTATACCGGTAAATCCGGTAAAAGAGAGGAATTATACACGGTCGGATATTAAGAATGTCTTACATTTTCAGCAAATACTTGAAAAAAACGGATTAAATGCTACTATTAGAAGAGAAATGGGAAAGGATATTGAAGCTGCATGCGGTCAGCTGAGAAGAAGCTACGAGCAGAATCTTGTTGATAAGGGGGATACAAAAGGATGAAGTCATATGCGGTAACAGATATTGGTGTTAAGAGAACAATGAATCAGGATACCTTTTTTTGTACGGAAGAAAGCGTCGGTATTCTTCCGAACTGCTTTATTGTTGCGGACGGTATGGGAGGACATAATGCAGGAGATATAGCTTCAAAACTGGTTGTGTCATCCTTTGTGTCACATTTAAAGACTTCCTCGGAGAGGACACCGATTCAGGCAATCGAAGAGGCGATAAAGGCAAGCAATGAGGAGCTTATTGCAAAGGCGATGGATGTCAAAGAGCTTGAGGGTATGGGAACAACTTTTGTAATGGCAACATTAATTGATGACGAATTAATGGTTGCAAATATCGGAGACAGCCGTCTTTATCTTATCAAGGATGACAAAATCATTCAGATTACAAGAGACCATTCACTTGTGGCAGAGATGGTAAGAAAAGGGGAAATCAAAAAGGAAGAGGCACGTTTTCATCCTCAGAAAAATGTTGTTTTGAGAGCAATCAGCACTCAGGGCGTTGTTTCACCTGATTTTTACAAGATAAAGGTTAAAAAAGATGATATTTTTCTATTGTGTTCTGACGGATTATCTGATATGCTAGAAGATACTGAAATAATAAAAACGATTGGCGAATACAGTGAAGTCAGTGATATAGCGGAACGTATGGTTGTACTTGCAAACGAAAACGGAGGCAAGGATAATATTACACTCGTACTGGTTAAGGTTTGATATTAACAAAGCAATTTGTTATATATATATTTATGAAAATAGGAGAACGAACAGGCATTTGCCGGAAAGGAATATTTATTTATGACTATGGTTAAAGCGGGTTATTTTATAAATGAACGTTATGAAATTATTGCCATTATTGGCTCTGGTGGAACAGCGGACGTATATAAAGCCAAAGACCACAGATTAAATCGTTTTGTCGCAATTAAGATTCTTAAGCAGAATTATATCGGTGATTCAAAGATTGTCGCAAAATTCAGGCAGGAAGCACAGGCTTGTGCCGGACTTACTCATCCGAATATTGTAAGCGTTTTCGATGTAGGTAACGACGGAGACTTACATTATATCGTTATGGAACTCATCGAAGGTATTACACTTAAAAAATTCATTGAGAAAAAGGGAAAGCTTGAGGTTAAGGAAGCTGTAGGTATTGCAATTCAGATTGCCCAGGGACTTGATGCGGCTCACGCCAACCACATTGTTCACAGAGATATTAAACCACAGAATATTATTATTTCACGTGAAGGTAAGGTTAAGGTAACGGATTTCGGTATTGCAAGAGCTACCTTTAAGACAAGCACCAACACTATTAATCAGGCTCCTGTAGGTTCAGTGCATTATCTGTCACCTGAGCAGGCAAGAGGCGGATTCAGTGATGAGAGAAGTGATATTTATTCTCTTGGTGTTACAATTTACGAAATGCTTTCAGGAAAGGTTCCGTTCTCGGGAGAAAATAATGTGTCTGTTGCACTTCTTCATATTCAGGGTGAGGCTACTCCTCTTTGCGAGCTTAATGATGCCGTTACTCCTTCTGTTGAAAAGATTGTTGCAAAGTGTATGCAGAAGAGACCTGAGAGAAGATATTTTTCCGCTGCTGAGCTCATTAGGGATTTGAAGGCGGCAATTGTTAATCCTACAGGTGATTTTGTAAAGATGGGAATGGCTGTCAATGATGCGCCTACGATTAATATGACTGCAGATGAGCTGTCTGAAATTAAAAATAATGCTCATTCCGATTCGATACTTGATGAAGATTATGAAGCCGAGGATGAGCCGGATGATGATGACGATTTCGATGAAGTAAACTCTAAGACTGAGAAGATTGTCATCATTGCAACTATTGCAGTTATTCTTCTGTTCCTCGGAGTAATTGTTTATTTTGTGATTAGTAAGTTTGACCTTATCGGTTCATCTTCTACCAATACAGGTAAGGAACAGACACTTAAGCTTTCAAATGCAGATATTTCAAAGCTTCTTGCAAGAGACCTTACACTTGATGAATTAAAAAAGATACTTAATGAAGAATATAATATTACAACATTTTCCACAAGATTTACAACAAGTAATTCCTTTGAGGAAAATCATGTAATGAATATTTCTTATGAATCGGATATTCTTCTTATTGAAGTAAGTCAGGGACCTGAGCAGATAAGAACAGTCAGGATGATAAGCGTAGTCGGCCTGTCAGCCCAGGATGCCAGAGAAAAGCTCAAAAATGAGGTGTCACAGGATCTTAAGATTGAATTTGTTGAGAATTCAGATTATACATCAGATTCATTTAATACCATACTCAAGCAGAGTATTGAGGAAGGTGAACTTATACCTTATGATTCCGAGATTACACTTACTTACAGTAAAGGTCCTTTAACACTTCAGGTTCCTAATATCAACTCATATACAAAGCAGATGGTTGAAACACAGTACAGTGACTCATTCACACTTAAGTTTGAATATGATATGGAAAATGATTATTCAACAGATAAGTCTGATATTGTGGTTCGTACATCCCCTGAGGCTAATTCTCCAATTAACAAGGGTGATACGCTTATAGTATATCTTTCTCCAAGTATAATTAAGGTTCCTGAAGTTAGAGGAAAGACAGAAGAAGAGGCTACCGCACTCCTTAAGGGTAAGAGCTTTAAGGTTACTGTTGTTGAAGTATATGATGCTGAAATTGAGAAAGGAAAGGTTGTAAGCCAGAGCCTGGCTGCCGATTCTTCAGTTGACAGAGGCGCTTCAATTACAATTAATGTTTCAAAGGGTGTTGAGCCTACGCCGGAACCAACAAAGGAACCGACACCTGTGCCAACAAAGGAGACGACACCGGAGGTTACCGTTCAACCGGATGAGCCTACTCCTTCACTTGCTCCTCCCGAAGAGGAAACACCTTTGGAAAATTAGGAATATTTGGAGTACGCTTTGATGCAAAAACAGAATATTACAATTAATTTCGATTCCCTTTATGATGGTAAAATCATAAAGGGAATTGCAGGTTTTTATTATGTATTTGTGGAAGATTTAGGTATTGTATCATGCAAGGCCAGGGGAGAATTCAGAAATCGCAGACTTAAGCCTCTTGTCGGTGACATGGTGTTAATTAAGATACTTGATGCTTCTGCAATGACAGGAAGTATTGAAGATATTCTTCCGAGAAAAAATACACTTATACGTCCTGCAGCCGCAAATATTGACCAGGCCGTTGTTGTATTTGCCATGGCTAAGCCTGAGCCTCATCTTAATCTTCTGGACCGCTTTCTTATTATTATGAAAAAGCAGAATGTTCCTGTTGTAATTCTTTTTAATAAGACCGATCTTGATGAAAAAAACAGGGTGGCTTATTTCAGAAAAATATATGAAGACTGCGGCTACAAAACTCTGGATATGGTGGCCAGGGACGGAGTGAACATCCATATGCTTTCCGAAATTATTACCGGGAAAACCACAGTGCTTGCCGGACCAAGCGGAGTAGGAAAGTCAACGATAATGAACCTGTGTCAGCCCGAAGCCAATATGGAAACGGGAGAAATCAGCCGCAAAATCGGACGCGGTAAAAATACTACAAGGCATACGGAGCTTGTATATGTGAAAAAGAATACATATCTGCTTGACACACCAGGCTTTTCAAGCCTGTATTTAGATGATATTGAGCCGGAGGATTTGATTTCCTGCTACAGTGAATTTGAAAAACACGAGGCGTTATGTCGTTTTGGCGGCTGTTCACATATTAAGGAAAAGGAATGCGGTGTGAAAGCGGCTCTTGCAAAAGGAATTATTTATCAGGAAAGATATGATAATTATTGCAAATTATATGAGGAAATAAATTCCAGAAAAAAATACTAGAGGAGGCAGTATGAAAAAATTATCACCGTCAATTTTATCAGCGGATTTTAATATCCTCGGTTCTCAGATTGAGACTATCAGACAGTCAGGAGCCGATTATCTCCATATTGACGTTATGGATGGTGCGTTTGTTAAGAGTATTTCCTACGGTATGCCGCTTATAAAGTCTATCAGAAAAAATACTGATTTATTTTTTGACGTTCATCTGATGATTAACGAGCCTATACGATATATTCGTGAGTTTGCAGAGTGCGGTGCAGACCTGATTAACGTACATTACGAGGCATGCTCTGATATTACCTCCACGCTTGAGGAAATCAGAAAGACGGGGGTAAAAGCAGGACTTACCATAAAGCCGGGTACGGATGTATCTGTGTTAAAAGAATTTATTGATAAGGTTGATTTGATTCTTCTTATGTCTGTGGAGCCGGGATTTGGCGGACAGAAATTTATAGAAAGCACATATACCAGGCTTGCTCTTTTAAAGGCGATGGTCAGCTGTCTTGATAATCCGCCTGAAATAGAAGTGGATGGCGGAATTAATCTGCTGAATGCCAAAAAGGTCCTTGATGCCGGAGCGGATGTTATTGTTGCGGGCAGTTCGATTTTTAAAGGTGACCTCAAGGAAAACCTTGATGCATTTATGAATATTTGCAGGAGCGTATAAGCTAAATACCTATTTTAAAATGAGGAAAACATGGAAGCAATAAAGCATTATCTGGATATGATGGCAGAAGCCGGCGTTGTAAAATATATCATCAGCAATCCGTTTCTAAAATCAGAGCCGGTAAGAAAAATCAACGTCGAAAAAACACTTCAGGGATATAAAATATCAAAGTATACCGAAAAGCAGGCGTTTCATGAAAATGTAAAAGAAGCAGAGCTTACAGACAGACTTTGTAATTTGATTACAGGTCACTACCGTCAGGTAAACGGAATGTCAGCGAGCAGGGAATGTATATTACTTATTTCAAAAAAAGGTGTCTGCAATTATAAGATAAAGAAAAATGCAAATGAGATTATCAGAGGAGTAAGTGAAGGTCATAACAGAAAGAAGAATTATATTCTTAACGAGGGTATGACTATAGCTCCCCTGATTGATATGGGTGTATTTACAACAGAAGGCAGGGTTGTAAATGCCATGTATGATAAATATAAACAGATTAACCGTTTCATTGAGCTGATACATGATGAAATTTCCGGACAAAACGTGAAAAAGTTAAATGTAATTGATTTTGGCTGCGGCAAATCATACCTGACTTTTGTTGTATATTATTATCTTACAGAGATTATGAAGCTCGAGGTCAATATGATAGGCCTTGACCTTAAGGAGGATGTGATAAAAAAATGCAATCTTGCTGCCGCAAAGTATGGTTATGATAATCTTAAATTTGAACTGGGTGACATTAATGGCTATAAGGCTCCGTTTGAAGTTGATATGGTAATAACTCTTCATGCATGTGATGTAGCTACGGATTTTGCCATTTATAATGCGATTAACTGGAACGCACGTATGATTTTTTCCGTTCCGTGCTGCCAGCATGAATTAAATAAGCAGATTAAGCCCGAAAGCTTATCGATTATGTCACGATACGGAATAATAAGCGAGAGATTTTCGGCTTTGGTAACAGATGCAGTCAGGGCAAATATTCTGGAGTACTGTGGATACAAAACGCAACTGATAGAATTTATTGATATGGAGCATACTCCCAAGAATATATTGATAAGAGCCGTCAGGCGCCCGTTGACCGTCAAAGGTACAAGAGAAAAGTATCTTGATGAGGTCAGGGCAGTTTGCAGTGAGTTTAATTTTGACCCGATGTTATGCAGACTGCTTAATATTGATGTCGGCAAATCACATATTGTAAAGAATAAATAATAAATTTATTATCACCTCAAAACAAGAAAAATGTTAAATGTATTATTCTATCCGGATAATACAGGATGTTTTTCTTGCTTTGAGGTTTTTTGTTTGCAAAAATATTGAAAATGTATTGAAAAATGTCATTTGTGATAATTTTTTACAGTCATCAACTTAAATCAAAAAATGTTGTCTTTTACAATAAAAAGAGTTATAATAGTATAGAATTGTTAATATAGGATATCTATACCTTTTTGACAGAAAGACGAACAGATAATTACCGTATTTTAAGGCAGGTTTATATATGATAAATAAATTAAAAAATAAGAAAGGATTTTCGCTGGCCGAAGTATTGAGCGTGGTTGCCATAATGGGCATACTGCTTGCGGTAGGCGTCGGCTTCATGTTTTCAATTCAGAAAAATTCAAGACAGAAGCAGCTTGATGCCAAAGCAGAAACAATATATGTTGCAGTTCAGAATAAGCTTACGTCATTATATGCCGGCGGCTTGGGCTCTGTGTATGATCCTGCCTCCTACAGTGATAACAGTATGAAATGTTCAAATATCATTCCGGGTGACTATGTTGAAGCGCTCGGAGCTAAGATAAATGAAAACAGTATATATTATATTACCTCGGAATCAGGAGATGCATTTGATAAACTTATCAACGATGAGGTGCTTGATGAGGAAATATTAAAAGGAAACATTGTTATTGAAATAATACCGTATGCTTATTCAAACCAGACGGGAACGGCCAATTCAAATCTTCTTACTGCCGCAACCGTGTACGGAGTATTTTATTCGGAGGATGAAATAAATGTTGCACAGGATTATCTCAAAAACGGAGGACCTGCGAATAACGATTATCAATCCGATTACAGAAAGCTTGATTACAGAATAAGTAATGATTCACGTGTCGGATATTACGGCGGAGGAGGAGTTTGCGGAGCAAATGTTACAGCGTCTTTGTCACCTAAGGTGGTAATATCTAACGGAGAGAAGCTCACTGCAACAGTTAAACTTAAAAAGCCTGCCGGCGTAATTGACAATCTTTTTTTCACTTTTACAATTACTGATGGTCCCGGCAATTCATATTCGTTCTGTTATGATGAGAAGACTGATAAATATACATTAAATGATGAAAAAGGCACAGTTGCGGATGATGGCAATATAACACTGGAATTATTAGGTCAGAACTATTTATTTACAATTACACTTGATGATCTTTCGTCAGAAAATACGAGATTCACAAATCTTTACGGCCAAGAAAGCAGTCATGAACAGAAGCTGGTGGCAGGAACCGACATTACATTAAAGGTCGGTGTTGAATGTCCGAATGACGGCAGGGTTGAATACGGAGAAGCACAGGATACAAACAACAGCCTATTTGACAAGTCGTCTTCTTCTGACACCGCCGTTATTTCAAAAGCACGTCACCTTCAGAATCTCGACGAAAAAGCATCACCTATTAATACTATAGAAAAGGCTGTGATTGCCGGCAATATTTCTTTGGGTGACGGTAGCGAATGGAATAATACTTACCGGTCGGCCTATTATAATAATGTTTTTGCGGTAAATATCATCAGCGCTTCAAAAAATGATGAAAAGGTTAATATGGTTAATTTTGACAGTATTGTCAATAAAAACATTAAGAGCCTTTCGGGAGACAATGAAGGAAATTCCTGTATTATTTCAGGTGTTGCCATGAGTGGCAACACGGCAGCTCTTTTTGAAAATGTCGGAGCAGAATCCCTTACAATCAGCGATTTAATAATGACAGGCACAAGAGCATATGGCGTTAATAATGCAGCCTCACTTGTCGGAATTGTTGAAGCCGGCAAAACATTGGTAATTGATAATTGTCAGATATATCTTGATGCTGCTACAGGGGATTATCCTGCTACGGGTGTACTGAACAACAATTCAGAAGCAGTAAGATTTATTCAGGCCGGTATGGCGGGCGGACTTGTAGCCGTCAACAACGGCAGACTGACGATAACAGATTCGGCTGTAGCTACAATTATCGGAAATGATGTGTCTGAAACAGATAATTATAATATTTCCGGAGGTCTTGTTGCTTCAAATACAGGAATACTCGATATTTTACAATCATATACAGACTGTTATATCTACGGAAGTCGCGCAGGCGGTCTTGTGGGAGATAATGGCGGAAAAATAGAGATTTCAACCTGTTTTACTGCAGGATATATTGCAATTCCGTCTCAGAAAACAAATGAGCCTGATTATGAATGTGCCGGTTTTGTTCCCGGGGATGTTGATAAGATTGTCAACTCATATACGGTAATTGCTCCTTATCTGTCCAAAAAAAATCAGGGTATGTGGATAGAAGAGGGAAAGCTAAACGACAAGAAAAAAGGAATCTTTTATTCCACGCTCAGGAGTGCGGCGGAAGTTAAAAATGTCTATTACCTGCATGAATCCTCAAAGGTGAATGATGCCAATGGCTCGGAATCATTATCAGGACTAAACAATGAGACAATAAACAGCATGCTGGCTGCGGCAGGCTTTATAACGTTTGAAAACGGTTCGCATCCATATAAGCTTATGGGTCAGAATATCAGCAGCTATCCGTATCCGGGACTGACAGGACTTGAACAGTTCGGAGACTGGCAGCAGTAAATAAACAGGTGCATTACGTAAATGATTACGGAAGGAGACATACTTTGAAGAAAAAACTAAATAATAACCGGGGTGCCTCCAT
Source organism: Clostridiales bacterium (assembly GCA_029010495.1). GTDB lineage: Bacteria > Bacillota > Clostridia > Lachnospirales > Lachnospiraceae > UBA3775. The sequence goes on from JAQXKO010000012.1 coordinate 61,814, forward strand.
CGTATTTGCATTGATCGCTTTTATGCTGTCGGCAGTTATATGCAGCATCGTTCTCGTCGGTGCCAATACGGCTGTAAAAAGAATAGCCGCCACAAGGAAAAGTATTCAGGAAAATGTCACACTTGAATCTGCGGCTTTGCTTTTGAAAGAGGATTTAAGGGGCTGCGAATATCGTATTTGTGTTACAAAAACCAAAACAAATACCGGTAATGACGTTGTGATCGACAGAGAATCAATGCCTGACACATTGCTTGCCGAAAAGCTTGCAAAAGCAATTGACGAAGGCGAGGCTAATGAACTTATAAACGGACACGGAGATTTTGTTATAAGTACCTCCGATAAGATAATGTCAGATGTTAATGTGTCATTTGTTGTCAGCCACACGGGTGATGAGACATTTCCTTATCTCATTACATTTACCATGAAAAGCAGCATAACGGGTGAGTGCCTGCTTCTTGATTATACTCTGCATCTTGACGAAACCGTTTCAGAAATCAACAATGGTAATACAGTAAAAACTATTGTGAAAAAGCAATTTAAATTTATTAATCCGCAAATTCACAATAGTGCAGATATGAATAAGTAAAGGGATTTTGCAATGAAAGCTAAGCTTAAAAATAATAAAGGCGAATCAATTACAGAGGCGCTTGTATCTGTTTTGATTGTGTGTCTGGCTGTGTTTATGCTCTGCGGTGCCATTATATCTGCCGGCAGGATAAATTCGGAGGCGGGCAGCTATAACAAGGGCTTTGATACCACGGACTGTACGGCAGATGATTTTAAGGTAAAAATTGATGATCAGGATTATAAAGGGAAAGCAGTAATTTCCACATATTACACAAATGAGGGTTATTATTATTATGATGTTAAGTCTGGTGAATAAGCTGAGAAGAAAACTGAATAATAATTCCGGTATGTCCGTAGCTGAAATGCTTGTTGCCATGGCAATAGTTTCACTGGTAGGTTCGGGTGTGTTTATGGCAATATCTCTCGGAAGCTCACGTTATGCTGAAAGCATGCGTATGTCGGAATCGGAGGAATTGTTTGCAACACTCGAAACTTCGCTTACGCATGAACTGAGATATACGACTTCGGCTGTCCTTGCAAATCAGGGCGAAGAGAGCGGTCATGAAGGGCTGCGGCGTGTTGAAACATTGTTCAGCAAAACCTATGCCGTAAAAAACAAAAATACTGCATTGGTTTCTGTTGACGATGATAATAATCCGGTTGAGTTTGGAGAGCTTGCCTTCGGAAATGACGGGAAGTACAACAGAATTCTTGGTACGGCTTCGTATCCGAATGAGCTTACTGCGAAGGCCTGTTTATATTACAGAGAGTCTGACGGCAGATTCAGGGTTGAAATATCCATAAAGGCCGGCAACACCGTATATGTGGAGTCGAGAGCATTTGAGGTCAAACCGCTTAACGGAATAACCATAGAATAATAAATCACATGAGCGGATGGATAAAATGGTGTACATAAGAAATAATCAAAAAGGATTTGCTGCAATAATCTGGATACTGGGAATTGCAATAGTAGTAATGCTTTTACTGATATTTGTTCCGGTGTATAGGGAATCAAATAAGAAAGCAAGGGAAGAAATAGACATTAAGCACGAGCAGACTGCATATGATTCGGCAAAGCTGCGTGTTCAGCTAAACGGTCCTTTTTGTGCAATATACGATTATTATAATAAAGAGTTTGTTACGGGTCACGAAGCAGTAAATGTTGAGGCATACGGCGAAAGTGATTTACACAAGGAAATGGTAATACTTATTGAAGCCCAAAGTACTGAAAACATAAAAATGGAATGGGTTATTCCGCGGGAGGTACCATATGATATCTTTAAGTGAGCCTATATGGGCATGGTATTTCGGAATCCTTGCATTTGTCCTGGGGTCGGTCATGGGTTCTTTTCTCAACTGTATGGCATGGCGTACTGCCCACCATGAAAATGTATTTATGGGACGAAGTCATTGTACAGGCTGCGGACATACATTGTCATTTTTTGATCTAATACCGATTGCTTCATGGATTTTTTGCGGAGGAAAATGCCGTTACTGCAAAGAAAAAATATCAGTAAGATATCTTATAACGGAAGTCTTCCTCGGAGCAATGTTTGTCTGGATACTTTTTTCGGACGGACTTACTGTTTTATGTATCAGGGACCTGATTTTTGTATGTATCCTGTTTACAATATCACTTATTGATATTGAAATATATGAGATACCTGATAAAGCCCACATTATTTCAATTGCATTATTCCTTGCCACTCTTTATTTCGTGACTGACAAGCCGTTAAAGATGCTTGGCTACGGAGCAATGGGTATGTTCCTTCTGGGAGGCGGTATTCTCCTGGTATCTCTTGCTCTTGATAAAATACTCGGTAAGGATACGCTTGGCGGGGGCGATATAAAGCTTATCGGTGTATGCGGTCTTTATCTCGGACCGTTAAAAACATTATTCGGTTTGATAATTGCATGTATTATCGGTATCATCATCGGCATTGCATGTAAGAAAACAGGCAGGAAGGAAAATGAGGAGGAAGCCCATATTCCGTTCGGACCTGCAATATCTGCCGCAATGGTTATCATGCTTCTTGCCGGCGGCAGTCTGGAAAGCTGGTATTTGTCGCTTTTATAGGCTTTCGTAATTATTATCAGGAAAACTAAATGCTTCGGCGTTTATATATAGGAGGATTTATGGGAAATAAACACTATCTCGGCATTGACATCGGACATGACCGTCTGAAGCTTGCCAGTATTAAAAATGGCAGGGTTTGCAAGGCAGTAGCCGTTCAGATGCCTGAAAATCTCATTAAAAACGGCCGTATTATTTCACATGAAATAATGATTGAATTAATAAAGACAACAATGAAGGCAAACGGCATTAAAGAGAAATATGCAGCGCTTCTTCTTCCTTCGGATTCGGTATATATCAGAAATATTACAATGCCTGTTATGACTGAGGATCAGCTTAAAATCAATCTTCCTTATGAATTCAGGGATTATTTTAATGAGGAGCTTCATGAGTATTATTATGATTATGCCACCTATGAAGACAACGAAAAAGACGATAACATGGAGCTTCTGGCAGTCGCAGTAAAAAAGGATGTGGTTTCCGATTACAGAGCCATGCTTATAAAATGTGGTTTTAAGGTTGAGATAATCGCTCCGGCTGCATGTGCATTCAGAAATATTATTAATCTTTATGAGAAGAATGCTAATATATCCGGTGCAGAATACTGTTTCCTTGATTTGGGCTACAGAAATATTCATCTTAATTTTTACAAGGGGAATAAACATATTGCCACAAGAGAGCTTGAAAACGGTATAAGCACAATTTATAATTCCATTGCAAACGCATTTAATGTAGATACACATCTGGCTCATACATATCTTCTTGAAAATTTTGAAAACTGTCAGAGCAGAAAAGAATGTATCGACAGCTATAATTCAATTGCAATTGAAATTTTAAGATCACTTAACTTCTATCAGTTTTCTAATCCGGACAGCCAGCTTAAGTCTATTTATATTTCCGGCGGCGGCGCTTCGATAAGAGAGATGATTAATGTGTTTAAGGAAGTGCTTTCAGATGTGGAAATCAAGGATGCGTCAGAGCTTATTCCTGCCGACAATTTAAGCAGGGAAGAAATTGACAATGCACTTCTGGCAATAGGAATTGCACTTTAATATATAAGCATTTATCCAGAAAAAGAGGTAATAAAATTGGCAAAGGAAAATACAGTTAAAAAGGCTTCTAAGCAAACAAAAAGACCTGTTAAGCAAACAATTAATTTTGCCCTTATGGGTGTAGAAAAAATTAACTGGTTTATAGCGGTTCCGGCAATTATCGTAATTATTATTCTTGCTGCACTGTTTGGTAAAGTATCGGTAGTTGACAGATATGCAAAACTCAATTCGCTTAAGGCGGAGGAAAAAAGACTCGAGAGGCAGAGGGATTCCCTTATGGAGTCAATCAATGAATATGATGATGTTGACGGCGAATATTCAAGATATACTTATGAAAGCTTTAACGAGCAGGAGCTTTCATTTGTTGACCGTAATCATGTCTTTAAGATTATTGAGGAAGAGGTTTTGCAAAATGCGGACATTTCATCATGGTCGCTTTCTCAGAATATTCTTGTTATGAATGTTACAAATGTAAATCTGTCAGATCTTTCAAAAATATCAAAGAATCTCGAGGCATTGGCTGAAGTAAGCTTTTGTATGGTTTCAAATGCAACCACAATCGGAACAGTAGATAATTCTGACGAAGCAGATGAAGAAAATCTTATAGTATCCGCCGTTATGACGGCATATCTTGTTCAGGATTATTCATCAATGTACGAAGACGAAGGAGATATGGAATAATGAAAGGTTTACACAGAGAATTTACCACAAAAGAAAAAATTATAATTGTGGCGATGTCAATATTTCTTATCGGACTGTTTTATTATTATTTTGTTCATCAAAGTGTGACAAGTCAGACAAGGCAGGCAGAGAGCAATATTTCAAGCTTAACCGCAACGAATAATGCAATGAGTATGCAGCTTGCGCATCTTAGTGAGGTTGAGGCAAGTCTTGATGCAATCAAAGGTCAGAGTGAATCGGTTTCATATCTTCCGACCTATAATAATTTTAATAACCTGATGGAGTACTTAAACAATATCCTGTGCAGGACCAACTCGTTTAATATGCAGTTTTCAAATGCTGTTGCAGAGGGTGACCTTGTAAGAAGAAGTGTAGCAATTACATTTGAAGCCTCCGATTATGATAAAGCAGTCGAAATAATCGGCAAACTTGTTAATTCAGAATACAGATGTATAGTATTTGATATAAAAATGTCTTCGGTAAAGGGCGTACTTAGCTATAGCAGAGTGTCTGTTTCATGTAAAGCAACATTCTATGAAACTTTGGTTGGCGGCTTTGCTGACGAGGGATTAACAGGCAATTAAAGGAGTAAAAAATGGCTTATAAAAGATTAGGTGAGGTGTTAATTGCTGCCGGAGCAATTACGGATGAAGAGCTTGGCAGGGCATTGGCACTTCAAAAGGAGCAAAAGGGACGATTGGGCGATGTAATGATTCGCAACAATCTGATTAGTGAGAACGAGCTTATTGATGCACTTCAGATGCAGCTTGGTATCGAATTTATCGATTTGTCGGCAGTTAATATTCCGACAGAGCTTGCAAGAGTAGTACCAAAGAATGTAGCAAGACAATATCAGATTGTTCCCGTTAAACAGGTTAAGGACGAATTATACCTTGCCATGAGTGACCCTTTGAACTTCATGGCAATTGAAGACGTCAGAAAGTCTTCACATAAAAAAATCATACCTATGATTGCAACGGCATCGGGAGTAGAACGCGCTATTGCAACACTTTATGGAAATGAAGGTGCTGCTAAGGCTATCGATGAAATGAAGCGTGAAAGAAATATCGTAGGTGATGCCGAGGAAAGCAGTTCTGAAGTATTTGCGGCAAATCAGATTGATGATGAGAGCAATGTTAACTCTGCTCCTACAATCAGACTTGTAAACTCTATTATTGACAGGGCGGTACTGGAGCGTGCCAGTGATATTCATCTGGAACCGCATGAGTTTGAATATCTGGTTCGAATGCGTGTTGACGGTGTTATGAGAGATACCCTTAACGTACCGAAGAACCTGCAGAATGCCGTTATATCAAGAATTAAGATTATGAGTGGCCTTGATATTTCCGAAAAGCGAATTCCGCAGGACGGAAGATTTTATATTCAGACCAAAGGCAAGAATATTGACCTTCGTGTATCCACTCTGCCAACCGTATACGGTGAAAAGATTGTTATTCGTCTTCTTGACAAGTCTGCCGGTAAGCTTTCAATGGAAGCTATCGGTCTTGAAGGAGAGGATGAGAAAAAATTCCGCAGGCTGCTTCGCCATCATAGCGGTGTTATCCTTATTGCAGGTCCTACGGGAAGCGGTAAATCTTCAACCATGTATACCATGATTAATGAACTTAATACACCTGATGTAAACTTTATTACACTTGAGGATCCTGTCGAGTATAATATTGACAGAATCAATCAGGTACAGATAAATGAAAAGGTAGGAATGACATTTGCCAAAGGTCTCCGTTCAATTCTTCGTCAGGATCCGGATATTATTGCCGTAGGTGAGATTCGAGACGGTGAAACAGCTGATATTGCCATGAGAGCGGCTATTACGGGTCATCTTGTTCTCTCGACAATTCATACAAACGATTCTGCCGGTACAATTGACAGACTTGTGGACAGCGGATGTGAGAGATACCTTATTGCTTCGGCTCTTAAGGGCGTAATATCACAGCGTCTTTTAAGAAAAGTATGTCCTGAGTGTAAATACAGTTATATTCCTGATGATGATGAGCTTGAAATGCTTGGTCTTTCCAGAGCTATTATGGGTAATATTCCGTTTTACAAGGGCGCCGGATGTGCAAAGTGCTTTAACACAGGTTATTCGGGAAGAACGGCCGTGTTTGAAATTCTTCCAATCACAAGAGAAATTCGCGAGTGTATTGTCACAAATGCCGGTCGTTCAAAGATGGATGAAATCATGAACAAACAGGGTGTTGTACTCCTCAGGGAGAATGCATTAAGACTTGTTGTTCAGGGTGTTACGTCAACAGATGAAGTGCTTCGTGTAACAAGTGAGGAGGATTGATATAATTGGATAAATTTAAATATCAGGCCATATCCAAGGATGGTGCAAAGGTCTCAGGTGTTATGGAAGCATTCAATGAAATGGATGCGGTCGAAAGAATTAAACAGACCTGCAATGTAATAATTAAGGTTGAGGAAATAAAAGAAAAAGGTGCTGCAGGCGGAATCCTCAGCATGGAAATCGGTAAGAAAAAGCTTGATACTAAGGCATTTACGCTTATGTGCTCGCAGTTTTCGATAATTCTTCACTCCGGAATAGCCATTACAAAGACTGTTGAGCTTATTGCAAAGCAGATGACTGATAAAAATCTGAAGAAAATGCTTGAAGAGGTGCATGAAGACATTCAGGGAGGACGTTCTCTATCGGCATCCTTTGAAGACAGAGGAAAGGATCTGCTTCCCGTTCTTTTTGTTGAAACATTAAGAGCCGGCGAAATGACAGGTAATTTTGAATCTGCTTTTGAGAGTATGGCACAGCATTTCGATACTCAGACAAAGACGAAGCAGAAGGTTAAGGGAGCTCTTACATATCCTATATTTGTCATGATTATTGCAATCGTTGTAGTAATTATACTTATGGTGAAGGTAGTTCCTACATTTACGGCTATGTTTAATCAGTACGGTTCAGACCTTCCTGCAATCACAAAGAGTCTTATTTTCGTATCGAATTTCTTTAAGAAGTACGGAATACTCATAATTGCAATAATATTTATTGCATTTATATCATACAAGGTATATTCCAAGACTCCAAACGGCAAGCTGAAATGCGGAAGTCTGGCACTTAAGATGCCGGGATTTGGCAATATCAGCGTATTAAATGCAGCTAGTCAGTTCAGTAATAACATGGCTGCACTTCTTCGTGCCGGCATCGGCATTACGGAGGCATTGAGAGTGGTTTCGAGAATTGTTTCAAACCAGTATATGTCTCATGAGCTCGGTAAAATGGCAGGTATGGTAGAAGAGGGTAATTCAATCGGTGACTGCTTAAGACAAAATCAGATTATGCCTGATATTCTTGTTGATATGGTTACCGTAGGTGAGGAAACCGGTCAGCTTGATGATACTCTTGATACAATCTCGAGATATTATGACAATGAGCTTGACGTGGCGGTATCCGCACTTCTTAGCAAGCTTGAACCGGCAATGTTATGTTTTGTGGCAGGAGTAGCGGGATATATTGTTCTTGCCATATATATTGCCATGTTCCAGATGTACGGTATTATGTAAAATGTATAGTTTTCGGACTGATTAACAATATATTTAGTTTAAAATACATAAAAATATCACAAATTATGTAATAATATATGTCATTTACAAAATTCGACAATAATTGATTGAATTGGTACTTTTCAAATTATATTTTATCAAATATAATTAAGCCATAAGATAACAGCTAAGCAATATGTTAGTTGTTATAAAAAATTTAGAGTATAAAGGAGAATTTATTATGAAGAACAATAATAAAGGTTTCACACTTTCCGAGTTACTTATCGTTGTAGCTATTATCGCAGTATTGGTTGCAGTTTCTATTCCAATCTTTACTACACAGTTGGAGAAGAGCCGTGACTCAGTTTCAGTTTCAAACATCAGAGCTGCTTATGCAGAGGCTTCAACAGCTTTCCTTACAGCAAACGGAAAAGCAGTTGCTACAAATGGCAATGTAACAGTTGCTGCTCCTGATAGTGGAAAGCAGACAGTTACAGTTACAGGTGTTGTAATTAAGAGTCAGGCAGCTGATGGTTGGAGTGATCAGGCTTCAGAGCTTCCTTTTGATATTGCAAAAGTTGTTGATCCTGGCGAACCTGGAAATTACACAATGACATTTACATTCTCACTTAAGGGAAGCGGAACAAAGCCGGAAGTTGTATTAGGTGCTAAGGAATAATAATTACTAATTAAAATTCTTAAATCCCCTGTCAAATGACAGGGGATTATTTTTTAATTAATAGTTTAATAATCTTTATTTAATTCTTTATTATTGTTTATTTGTATTAATAAAACTTTATTATTATTTATTAATTCTATTCCGTTAACTATGTAACTATTCAGTATGTATTGCAAAAGGCTGTAATGTCTGATATACTTATATTGAATCCATGCGTATATTTTTTGTTATTATATTTTTTACAGTTTTATTTTTAACCGTTTTTTACTTTATGATTCTTATCTCTATGATTATTAACAAGGAGGAAAATATGAAAAAAAGTAATTTGGGTTTTACATTATCGGAATTACTTATTGTTGTGGCAATTATTGCTGTACTTGTTGCGGTATCGGTTCCGATATTTACAACTCAGCTCGAAAAGTCGAGAGAAGCTACAGACCTTGCAAATGTCAGGAGTGCGTATGCACTCATTAAGGCTGCCGTTTCATCAAATGACAAAAAATCAGAGTATGAGGGCGTTCCTATTTACAGAAAAAATGAGGACGTATATATGATAGATGTATCCTTAAAGCAGAAGGAGGATGGCTGGACTACGAAGGAAGGTCTTGCAATCGGCGAGATTACCTCTGATGATTCGGTTCACTGGCTTGATGAACCATATGGCGGAGGCGTATGCCGTATTTATTATTCAAAGGGAGAGTTATTTATTGACTGGGGATGCTCCGAGATTCTTTCAACATTTCAGCCGAATTATGATTATCTGACGTCTTTTAAAAATGCAATTAATCAGGTAACAGTTGTGACAAACTGTTATAATTCTACATGTTCAAATCATTCTGCAATTAAATCTATCGCCAATGCAATAAGTAAAGCGGATGAAATATTTGCAAATGATATTAAAACATGGACGGCTGTCAGAAGTCCCAAAGACAAAACAAAGGATGACTATTGCTATGTAATGTCTACCTTCAGTATTGATAAGCTTGAGGCGGGAACTAAAATTCCGGCATTATATATGGATAAGACGGGTTATTATCTTGTAGGTTATGCTACTGTCAATGCTGCTCCGGATCCGGGCTCTAACGGTAATAAACCTTATAATGTCATTTCAATTGATCCGAATGGAAAGTATCCTTGCAGCAGTAAAATATATGACGTAAATTATCAGCCTGCAACACTTATTTCAGAGGGAGTAAAATATACTACAGCCACAAAGGCAGGAGAAGCATATAATAAGCTTGTCGGTAAATATCTTAAGCTTAACACGAACATGAAGGAAGAATAAAAAGAATACTGAAAAGTTATGAGGCGTAATATATTGCATTATTAGTAGAAAAATAGTATAATCTTTTCATATGAAAATACTAATTTTAAATTTGAGGTGGGTATATGGATGATTATATATTAAGCTGCTGTTCAACTGCAGATATTTCAAAAGAGCATTTTGACAGGATAAATGTCAATTATATTTGCTTCCACTTTGAAATAGATGGAGTACAGTATCCGGATGATCTCGGAAAGTCAATACCGTTCGATGAATTTTATGAACGTATGTCCAAGGGCGCCGATACCAAGACTTCTCAGATAAATACCGAGGAATTTATAGAATACTTTGAACCGTTTTTATTACAGGGCAGGGATATAATTCATGTAACATTATCTTCGGGCTTAAGCGGAGTGTTAAATTCTGCAGAGCTTGCCAGACAATATCTGCTGGAAAAATATCCTGAGCGTAAAATATTTATAGTTGATTCTTTAGGTGCTTCTTCGGGATATGGTCTTCTTGTTGATACTATGGCTTCACTTCGTGATGAAGGTTATTCTGTAGAACAGCTTTATGAGTGGGCTGAGAATAATAAACTCCGCCTGCATCATTGGTTTTTTTCAACTGATTTATCATTTTACATAAAGGGCGGACGCATTTCAAAAACGTCGGGCACCATCGGTCAGATGCTTAATATCTGCCCTCTTTTAAATATGGATAATATGGGACGGTTAGTTCCAAGATTTAAAATCAGGGGAAAGAAGAAGGTTATCAGGGAAATCGTTGAAAAAATGGCTGAGTTTGCTGAAAACGGAACTGATTATTCGGGCAAATGCTATATTTCGCAATCTGCCTGCATTGAGGATGCAAAAGAAGTTGCGGCACTTGTAGAAAGCAGATTTCCAAAGCTTAAGGGAAGTGTAGAGATAAATCATATCGGTACAACAATAGGAAGTCATACAGGCCCGGGTACCGTAGCTTTATTCTTCTGGGGGACTGAAAGAACAAACTGATTCAAAATACTTTAGTAGAACATGTTTTCTTTACTATTATAATGAAAACATACTAAATCACAGATGATAAAAAGAGTTGTTACATGAGAACATATGTATACGACTCTTTTTTCTTAAGCATTTATTAATTATTTGGTCACAAATAATTCAATTTTATAAGATATTATCAGATAATACAGTGGTAATTTATACCCATAAATAAAATTTGGGAGGACAAAGAATGAGTATATTGGAAAAATATTCTGAAAAAAAGGCACAATTGTGCAGAGATTGCGGCGCCATTGATTCGTCGCTTTATGATGAATTTGGTGTTAAAAAAGGTCTCAGGGATGTAAACGGTAAGGGCGTAATGACAGGACTTACATACATATCAAAAATCACATCCTTCAAAGAGGAAAACGGCGAACGCATACCATGTGACGGAGAGCTTCTTTACAGAGGTTATGATGTTAAGGATATTATTGCCGGTTCAGCGGACCGCAAAAACATATATGAGGAGGGTGCCTTTCTTTTGCTTTTCGGACACCTTCCAAACGAAGCAGAGCTGTCGGAATTTAAGGCTGTTATTGCAGAAAACATGACTCTGCCAACAAATTTTACAAGAGATGTCATCATGAAGGCTCCCGATGCAGATATTATGAGCTCCATGACAAAAAGCATACTTACGCTGGCTTCTTATGATAAACGTAAAAATGATTTGTCAATTGAAAATGTTTTGCGTCAGAGCATACAGCTGATAAGCTGCTTCCCGATGCTTGCGGTATACGGATATCATGCATACAATCACTATAAAAATGATGAAAGCATGTTTATACACAGACCGGACAGTAATATGTCGATTGCTGAAAATTTCCTGAGAATGCTTCGGCCTGACAAGGAATTTACTAAGCTTGAGGCAAAGGTTCTTGATGTTGCAATGCTTCTTCATATGGAGCATGGCGGCGGTAACAATTCTACATTTACAACAAGAGTCGTAACATCTTCCGGTTCGGATACATATTCTGCTATTGCGGCAGCCATGTCATCACTCAAGGGTAAACGTCATGGCGGCGCAAATCTTATGGTTATGGAAATGATGGACAATATCAAATCAAATGTTCGTGATTATGATGACGAAGAAGAGATAGCAGCATATCTTACAAAAATTGTCAGAAAAGAAGCATTTGACAGGCGGGGCCTTATATATGGAATGGGTCATGCGGTATATTCGATTTCAGATCCGAGAGAAAGAGTGTTTAAGAGCTTCGTAGAACAGCTTGCATTATCAAAGGGGAGAGACAGGGATATGCAGCTTTATTCCAATATTGAACGTCTCGCTCCGAAGGTTATCGCCGAGGAGAGGAAGATATATAAGGGCGTGAGTCCGAACGTAGATTTCTACAGCGGCTTTGTATACGAGATGATGGGAATTCCTCGTGAATTATTTACTCCTCTTTTTGCTGTTGCGCGTATAACAGGCTGGTCTGCACACAGAATCGAAGAGCTTGTGGCAGATACTAAAATTATCAGACCGGCATATGGAAGTCTGGTTGAAAAGAAGTCTTATGTGAAGCTTGAAAACAGAGAGTAGGAAGAAAACATTGTCAAGGTATCTGAAAAAACTGATGATTTATGGGAACTGAAGATGCTGTAATAAATCTTTATATTGAGTTTTATTACAAATTATGATACAATACACGAGTTGTATTATATTTTATTATAATTATTAATTTACGACTGTAAACATGATATACTTTGTTCACATAAAGGAGAAAATGATATGAAGCTCGGCATGACTATAATGGTTCAACGATATTGTATCGTAGTATCGAAAAGAACCTTAAGAAATGGATTAAGGAAATAACAGGTAGTGTACCCAATGGGATTATTTTAGCTTGTGAGGATGCTGAAGATTGTTTGTATCTACATTCTAAAGTATGTAGGGAATACTCGATGAGTGATAAAACAATGACAAGTATTTTATGCAAAGAAAAAGATAGGATGGGCACAGGTGATATAGAGGTTATGCTGCAACTTGCTGGAGAAGAGGAGATGTATGATTATGTATTGGCTGAGCGAAAGAGGAAAAATTTAGCAACGGATTAATTGAATAAATTTTATACTACAAATATAATGACAAATCCAAAACTTTGTGTTATTCTGTTGTCAATGAATGAAAAGTAAGCGGATTCGAAAGGAATCCCGGAAAGGATAAAGATGCAGACATTAATTCGTTTTGATTATCTTAATAGTGAACCTAAGCTTGCAGCACTCGAAAGCAAAGACGAGTGGGGCTTTAGTGTTATGCGCTCATCTAAGATAAGGCAAAAACGAAGAGATGTTTAAAACACAATTTGATTGTGATATAAATTATGTTTTCGATTACCGCTTACTCTTGATGGGTAGGCGGTTTTTTTGCGAATAAAACTAAAACAGTGAAATAATGATTATTGCTGACAAGAATTTATTCTTGATAAACAATAAGCATTATTTCACTGTCGCGGCTAACGCGACGAAATAAATTTGCAAAGCAAATTTATGTGTTTTAGTTTTAGATAATTAGTTAAGATGATTGCTCCATTAGCTCAGTTGGTAGAGCATCTGACTTTTAATCAGAGAGTCGGGAGTTCAAGTCTCCTGTGGGGCACTGTCCAATGAATATTTTCGGAAAGTGAGGAATGAAAATGGATTCTATTGAAATTAAAGGAAAAGTAAACACAGCTATCTGCTACGCAAAGGTAGTAGAAGATGAAGCCATCGAGCAGGTAAGACGCATGTGCGATTATCCTATGACTGAAGGCTCAAAGATTAGAATTATGCCAGATGTTCATGCCGGTAAGGGCTGTACTATAGGTACCACAATGACTATCACAGATAAGGCTGTACCTAATGTTGTTGGAGTAGATATCGGATGTGGTATGTATACAGTTAGCCTTGGTAAGGTTGACATTGATTTTGAAAAGGTAGATGAAGTAGCTCATTATATTCCTTCGGGAATGAATACATGGGAAGGAAGAATTGAAAAGTTCGATTTTACCGACCTCAAATGCTACAGAAATTTAAAGATGGTTCAGAGATTGAAGAAATCTTTAGGTACTCTTGGTGGAGGTAATCACTTTATTGAGATTGATGAGGCAAACGATGGCACAAAGTATCTTATTATTCACTCTGGTTCAAGAAACCTTGGCAAGCAGGTAGCTGAGTACTATCAGCAGCTAGCTTGTGATCTTGATAAAGGCATTGGTGAGTATTTAGAGGCAAGAGAGGAGCTAATCAGAACCTACAAAGAGCAGGGACGTAGAAATGAAATACAAGAAGCGTTAAAGCAGTTAAAGTGGGAAAAGTATGAGGGTGCAACTAATATGCCTCAGGATTTATGTTATCTGTCAGGCAAATATCTTGATGATTACTTACACGATGTTGAGATATGCCAGGCATTTGCCAAAAGATCAAGAGAACTTATGGCTGAGATTATTTTAGTAAGAACTGGAATGACCGGTTATGATGCATTTCATACTATTCATAATTACATTGATACAGAAGAAATGATATTAAGAAAGGGCGCAATTGCGGCTCATAAAGGTGAAAAAGTGCTGATTCCAATTAATATGAGAGATGGAAGTGTATTGGCAATCGGTAAGGGCAATCCAGAGTGGAATTTTTCAGCACCACATGGCGCAGGAAGAATTATGTCTAGAGGTAAGGCAAAAGCTGAACTTAGCTTAGACGAGTACAAAGAAACTATGAAGGGTATTTATACCACTTCAGTTAATGAAAATACATTGGACGAGGCACCTATGGCCTATAAGAGCCTTGAAGACATCATTGATGTTATCAAGGAGTCTGTAGATGTTATAGATGTCATGAAACCTATATACAACTTTAAAGCCTCGGAGTAGTGTAAAGCCTGGCAGATGTGATTGCTGGGTGCTTGCACCTGGGCAATCATATTCTGACAGTGCTTTATATTCGAAGAATGTTAAGCGAACAGTAGCGTAGCGGATGCGAGCTTAAGGCACTACGAAGAGTATGTTTCCCTCACGAGGCAGAACGGAGGAAAACATGTTTAATATGCCAACAATTGATATGCCTTCTACAGGAAGAAATATAGTACGTTTACGTAAGGCTGCTGGTTTGTCTGTAAGAGATATCCAGGACATCTTTGGATTCTCAACGCCACAGGCAATTTACAAGTGGCAGTACGGAACAGCCATGCCAACATTAGATAACTTGGTTGTTTTAGCAGCATTATTTGACGTATCTGTTGATCAGATTCTTGTAGTTGACAGAGACGTAAACGTGCGTTTGCGTCCATGAATGAAAAACAGAAAAGGCTGATGGTTTATCAGCCTGATAAGGCCCCCTGGTCTAAAGGTTAGGACACAGCCCTTTCAAGGCTGGGATGCTCGGTTCAAGTCCGGCGGGGGTCATATGGGTAGGTCACATAGTGGCAATTGTAGCGGGCTGTAAACCCGCCGACTTCGGTCTACGTTGGTTCGAGTCCAACCCTACCCATTCATGTTTGTGTGTCCGAGTTGGTTTAAGGTGCCACCCATTAAGGAGGGTGCGCGAGAAATTGCATCGAGAGTTCGAACTCTTGGCAAACGTTATTTGCCTCTAATCAAATTTGGTTAGGGGTATTTTTTTATTGAAGGTCGCTATGTGGTCCTGACATGTGCGATAATTATAATGTCGTTTAAAATAAAACAAAAAAATATGAAAAAACTTGAAAAATGACAAATGAATTAACATAAAAATAGGTTTATAGTGTATAATAGAACATATTTATAGGAGATAGAAAAGCTATGAATTATTCAGATATATTAAAAGCGAAAGAGTATGATTTTATAAGAACTGATGAGCATCTTGGCAAGCATGTGATATTGCTTGGTCTTGCTGGTAGTTATTCTTATGGAACGAATATCGATGGCAGTGATATTGATGTACGTGGTGTTACACTTAACCGCAAATCAGACATTATCGGATTGACTCAGTACGAGCAGTATGTTGATGAGAAAACAGACACATGTATTTACACCTTTAACAAGATTATATCACTATTACTTAGTTGCAATCCGAATACAATAGAATTACTTGGTCTTAATCCAGAGCATTATTTATATCTCAATGATATTGGTCAGATGCTTCTTGATAACAAGAAGCTCTTTCTGTCAAAGAGAGCGATTAATTCATTTGGTGGATATGCTGATGCACAGCTTAGAAGGTTACAGAATGCTCTTGCAAGAGATTCATTTCCTCAGGCAGAAAGAGAGAAGCATATATATAATTCTGTTAAGAATTCAATGCATGATTTTAACACTCAATTCAATAACTTTTATGGTGGTTCACTGAATATATATGTTGATGATGCAGTTACACCGGAGCTTGATAAAGAGATATTTGTAAATGCTGATCTTAAGCATTTTCCTCTTCGTGATTATACAAGTATGTTCAATATCATGACCAATGTTGTAAGAGAGTATGATCGTCTTGGCAAGCGAAATAGAAAGAAGGATGATGCTCATCTTAATAAACATGCTATGCACCTTGTAAGATTGTTTATGATGGCACTTGATATTTTGGAAAAGGGCGAGATAAACACTAATAGAACCAAGGAGCATGATCTCTTGATGGATATTCGTTTTGGTAAATTCCAAAAGGAAGATGGTACTTACAGAGACGAATTTTATGAGATGTTATCCGATTACGAAAATAAACTTCACTATGCAGCAGAGCATACAGAACTTCCGGATGAACCTGATATGGATAAGGTTCAAGAACTTGTAATGACAGTAAACGAAAGAGTTGTTAGAGATGAAATATGATGATTTTGAAGGTTCAGTAAATGAACTGATTATGATGAAAATAAAGGAAATCGAAGAGAAGGAAAACATCAAAGTTCTTCATGTAATTGAATCTGGTAGTAGAGCCTGGGGCTTTGCTTCGCCAGATAGTGATTATGATGTTAGATTTATTTATGCCAGAAATAAGGACTTTTATCTTAGACTTAGAGAAACAAAGGATTATATTGACTGGGAACTTAACGAAGTTCTTGATATCAATGGTTGGGATATAAAGAAAGCTTTGCAGCATTTCCACAAAAGCAATGCAACCCTTTATGAATGGGCCAATTCACCGGTAGTGTATTATACAACGGATGAATGGAAGCAGATATATGATGCTGTGGCTATGAAGTATTTCTCTGTTAAATCATGTATGTATCATTACTATGGTACAGCTAATAAAAATTATCATGAATATTTGCTTGATGATATGGTCAAATACAAGAAATACTTTTATGTGTTAAGACCAATTCTAGCATGTAAGTGGATTGAAGAGAAAAAATGTCCACCACCAGTATTATTTGATGATTTGCTAAGTTCAGTTCTTGAGGATGATATGAAAGATGCAGTAACAGAACTTCTTGTCAAGAAAGTTACTATGTCTGAAGCTGATAAGGCTCCAAGAATTGATAATATTAATGATTATATTGTTAAGAATATTGATTATTACAAGAATCTCTTAGAAAGTATGGAAGACGATAAGAATCCTGACTGGGATGATTTGGAGCAGGTGTTTAGGGGAATCGTTTTGACGAAAGATATGATGTAAATAAAGATGAATGAATTACTTAGAACTCCTAGATGCCCATTTATAGTTTACAATGATACAAAGAAACTGGTTAAGCGTATTGAGCTCGAAAAGTACATAGAAAAAAACAGAGTAATTTGAGTAAAATTATTGAGTTATAAGGCGTTGTGTGATATAATTACTCTGTCCTATTGGGCTCAATCTAAATTTAGAACAATTTTAAAAAGGTGAATTTAGATGGAGGAATTATATGGGCAAAAATTTGAAAGGAAAGGAAATAGGTAAAGGTTTATCGCAAAGAGAAAACGGTAAATATTCTGCAAGATTCGTTTTATACAATGGCAAACGTATTTCAAGATGTTTTGAATCTAAGATTAATCTGAAGAAGGACACTCCGGATGAATTCAGAGATATTGTTTTCCTTAATAGAAAAGGATTGCCAACAAAGAATTCAGCATATGATACTCATATATATAAAATATGTGAGAAATGCGGAATGAGAACCTTCTCGATGCACACAATTAGACATACGTTTGCAACGCATTGTGTAGAGTCGGGCATGAACTTTAAGACATTACAAACTATCCTGGGACATTCTTAGCTAAGCATGACGATGGATAGATATGCTCATGTAACCACAGATACACGAAAACTAGAAATAGGTAAGTTTGCAGAATATGTCGCAGATATAATATGAACTGTTTAGATTGCTTTATTGAACGTATTATTGTTTGATAATAATGATGATTTAAGCTGGTTTTGGTGCAGAATTTGGTGCTACAAAAAATGGCACGAAATGATACGATTGAATGATAAATTTATCATAAGTTATCATAGATTATCGAGAAAAATGGCACCAAAATGGCACGAAAGCAATTTGAAGGTTCCGGAAAGCCTTTATTTATCGGGGAAATAGAAATAATATGAAGCTCGGCATAGTCGGATTGCCAAATGTAGGTAAAAGTACACTTTTTAATTCTCTTACTAAGGCTGGAGCAGAAATGGCAAACTACCCATTCTGCACCATTGACCCTAATGTGGGTGTTGTTACAGTTCCTGATGAGAGAATTAATGTGTTGGGTAAGATGTATAATTCTGAGAAAATTGTACCTGCCGTTATAGAATTTGTTGATATTGCAGGTCTTGTAAAGGGAGCCAGCAAGGGTGAAGGTCTGGGCAACCAGTTCCTTTCACACATAAGGGAATGTGATGCGATAGTTCATGTGGTACGTTGCTTTGAGGATACAAATATTGTTCATGTAGACGGCAGTATCGATCCGATAAGAGATATCGAAACAATTACACTTGAACTTGTATTTTCCGATATTGATATGGTTGAAAGAAGAATTGCAAGAGTTGCTAAGGGAAAAGCAAATGATAAATCTCAGGCCAAGGAATATGAGATGCTGACAAGACTAAAATCTCATCTTGAGGATGGCAGGCAGGCTAAGAGCTTTGAGTGCGAGGATGATGAAGAGAAAATCTTGCTTGCGGGATATGATTTACTGACATCTAAGAAGGTGATTTTTGCGGCAAATGTCAAAGAAGATGATCTTGCAGATGACGGCTCATCCAATGAATATGTTGCAAAAGTCAGAGAATACGCAGCAAAGGACGGCGCGGAGGCTTTTGTAATCAGTGCTGAAATCGAAGCTGAAATTGCTGAGCTGGATGATGAAGAAAAGCAGATGTTTCTTGAGGAGCTTGGAGTTAAGGAGTCAGGTCTTGACAAGCTTATTAAAGCAAGCTACTCGCTTCTCGGACTTATCAGTTATCTTACTGCCGGAGAAAAAGAGACCAAGGCGTGGACGATTACAAAGGGAACTAAGGCTCCGCAGGCTGCCGGCAAGATTCACAGTGATTTTGAAAGAGGCTTTATCAGGGCGGAAATAGTCAGCTACGACAATCTTGTTGCATGCGGCGGTTTTAACGGCGCTAAGGAAAAAGGTCTTGTGCGTTCCGAGGGTAAGGAATATGTGGTACAGGATGGAGATGTAGTACTTTTCAGATTTAATGTATAATAAAAGGTTAATATCATGAATACTTTGCTTAATACAGACATAATATTTCCGGGACTTCATATCACATTAAAATCAGTTGCCAGCTATATAAATATTAATGGTTTTCATATCGCTTTTTATGGTATTATTATAGCTTTAGGTATGATTATGGGTTATCTCTGCGCAGAGTTTCAGGCAAAAAGGACAGGACAGAATCCTGAGCTCTATCTTGATTTTGCTGTTGGCGCAATCATAGTATCTGTTATATGCGCAAGGCTATATTATGTAATATTTGAATTTGATTCATTTAAAGGTAATCTGTTATCGATTTTCAATCTCAGAACAGGCGGTCTTGCAATATACGGCGGTGTTATCGGCGGCATTGCTTCTGCGATTGTATATACAAAAGTGATTAAAAAAATCAGTTTCCTTAATTTTGCGGATACTGCCTGCGCAGGACTTCTCACAGGTCAGATAATCGGCAGATGGGGCAATTTTTTTAACAGAGAGGCTTTCGGCTCTTATTCCGATGGACCGTTTCGAATGCTCATTAACGTAAAGGATACCTCGTGGTATTTTGATCCGTCAAGCAGTGAGCAGGCTTTGAGAAATATATATGAGGGCAAAGCTGCGGCACTTAACCGTATACTCGAAATCAGAAATAATACCCTGGTAATCGGAGGGGAGACATATATAAGCGTTCATCCGACATTCCTTTATGAATCTTTCTTAAATTTGTGCCTGCTTATTCTGATTTTACTTTATACAAAAAAGAAAAAGGTTAACGGAGAGCTTTTCTTTATGTATGTGGGAGGATATGGATTAATAAGATTCTTTGTAGAAGGAATTCGTTCCGATCAGCTGTTTTTGTGGGGGACAGGTTTAGCCGTATCCCAGCTTTTGGCAGCTTTGATGTTTGCGGGAGCGGTTGCAGCCATAATTTATCTTAGAATTAAGCATCCTTCGTGTGAAAAAGGTGAAAATGTCATTAATGAAGAAACGGCGGTTAAGGATGAAGGTGCTGCTTTTGCAGAAGGTGACAGGGAATAGAATACAGTATATAAAACATAAAAATGTGGGAAATTCCCCCACTCATTATTAAAAATAATTTTAAAAATTTTTTAAAACAGTAAAAAACACACCATATAGTGATTAGTCATATATTTGACTGGACTATATGGTGTTTTTTTATGCAAATTGACATGAAAAAACATATTTTTTAGTTTGATAACTATGCAAAAAACACTTGATTTTTATTTTAAAAGGGTTTATTATGGTAACAAAGTGGTTACTAAATGGGTGAAAGTGGCTTAAAGTGGTAGATTTTTAAAGAAAGGAGACTGACATGGCTGAGATGTTCACAGGAAAATATAATCATTCCATTGACACCAAGGGAAGAATAATTGTGCCTGCAAAATTTAAAAAGAACATCGGTGAAGAGCCTGTTGTCAGCCTCGGTATCGACGGATGTCTTGATATCTATCCGCGCGACAGATGGGAGGCTTTTGTTGAAAGTCTGGACAGCCTTCCGGGTAACCTTTCAAAGGTAAGAAACATTAGAAGAGCATTAATGGCAAATTCTACGGAGTGTGAGATAGATAAGCAGGGACGTATACTGATACCTCAATGGTTAAGAGAAAAGGTAGGTCTTGATAAGGAGGCTGTTTTTGTCGGCGTAGGCAAAAAAATTGAGCTTTGGAATAAAGAAAAATTTGAGGCAATTGATTTATCCGATACTGAAAGTCTTGAAGAACTTGCAGACGGTCTTTCTGAATACAATATCAGCTTCTAGGAAAAGAGGATAATATGACAGATATTTGTTTTAACCATTTTTCCGTAATGCTTGAGGAAACAGTTGCAGGGCTTAATGTAAAGCCTGACGGAGTATATGTGGACGGTACGCTCGGGGGCGGAGGACATGCCGAAAGGGTTTTGTCCATGCTTTCGGACAAAGGCACATATATAGGTATTGACCAGGACAGTACAGCTCTTGAATTTGCAGGAGACAGACTTAAATGCTTTGGAAACAGATTTATATCAGTAAAGAGCAATTATGAAAATATGAAAACCGTAGCAGAAACGCTCGGATACGGTAAGGTAGACGGTATTCTTCTTGACCTCGGAGTTTCATCATATCAGCTTGATACTCAGGAGAGAGGTTTTTCTTATAAGCTTGAAGCTAAGCTTGACATGAGAATGGATACTGAAAAAGCTCTTACTGCAAGAGATATTGTAAACGGCTACAGTGAATCTGAACTGTACAGAATTATACGTGATTATGGAGAAGACGGCTTTGCCAAAAATATAGCAAAGCATATTGTAAGGGCAAGAACTGATAAACCTATTGAAACTACAACGGAGCTTGCAGAGATTATTAAAAATGCCATCCCGGCGAAGGTCAGAGCCGGCAAGGGACATCCCGCAAAGCAGACATTTCAGGCGATAAGAATTGAACTGAACAGAGAACTTGATGTATTAAAAAATACTTTGGACGATATGGTGGACATGCTTAATCCGGGCGGAAGACTCTGCATCATTACTTTTCATTCACTTGAAGACAGAATAGTAAAAAGCGCATTTAAAAAATATGAAAATCCATGTACATGTCCGCCGGGCTTTCCGGTATGTGTATGCGGAGCGAAAAGCCTCGGAAAGGTAATAACAAGAAAGCCGATTGTGGCAACGGAAAAGGAACTGGAAATCAACAACAGATCAAAAAGTGCAAAACTTAGGATATTTGAGCGTTGCTAAAGAATGTATTTGTTCAAAAACAGTCCGATAAAAGGAGAATACTAAGGATATGTTTTTTGAAAATAAGGAGGGTTTATGAAAGAGGAGAGAAGATATCAGCATAGAAATGATTATTATATACATGATAACCTTGCCAGAAAGACAAGTGTTGAAGAAGAGAGAAGACAGAAAACTCTTGAAAGAATCAGGGAACAGAATGCGAAGAGTGCAAAAAATAATGCACGGGCTGTTACAAGACTTAATTATGGAATTGACTTATTTTCAGCTGTTGTGTTATCATTAGCACTGGTATGTATTTTTTACTTCGGACTTCAATATCTTACACTTAATTCCAAGATTGCCGAGACTAATAAGTCTGTATCTGCATTGTCCAAGACATATACTTCAATGCAGAACAGAAATGATGAAGCTTACAGGGCAGTTGAGGATACCGTAAGCATTGAAAATGTTTATGTAACGGCTGTCAAAGAGCTTGGTATGGTTTATCCGGGTGAAAATCAGATTGTTACATACAATTATTCAGAAGAGGGTTATGTAAGACAGTACCAGAAGCTTCCTGAGAAATAATTGTTTTATTTAAGGACTGCAGAATGAAAAGAAAAGACAGTTTAAGACAAAGAGCAAAAAAGAAAAAAGTATTTACATCAACAATGTATCGTAAGGCAAGTTTTACTTTCTTTGCGATTATTTGTTGTTTAGTGTTTTTATTAGGCCGCATTATTTTCCTTTATGTAACTAAAGGGGAGGAGTATTCCAATGCGGTCTTAAGTCATTTATCCTTCCAGGGAACAACGGTGCCGTATGAAAGAGGAATGATAACTGACAGAAACGGTGTAGCCCTTGCCAAGAGTGTCGAGGTGTATAATGTGGTGCTTGACCCTTCCGTAATAAAGAGCGGCGCAAATAATATGTATGTCAAACCGACTGCAAATGCACTTCAGACAGTTTTCGGAGTTGATTCAAAGGAAATTATTGACAAGATAAATGATAATCCTGACGGAAAATATCTCGTCGTTGAAAAGGGTGTTGATTACAATAAGGTAAATGAGTTTGAAAAGCTTCAGACTGAGGATAAAAATGTAAAGGGTGTATGGTTTGAACTTGAATATAAGAGAACATACAGCTATGGCACGCTTGCTTCACATGTTATCGGATATACTAATGCCGGAAATGTCGGTTCTTATGGTATTGAGCAGACATATAACGAGTATCTTAATGGCGAAGACGGACGTACTTACGGCTATTATGATAATGAGCTGAATCTCGTAAAGACTACTGTACCTGCAAAGAACGGTGCAACGGTTACTTCTACAATCGATAGCTTTTGTCAGACGGTCGTTGAGGACGAAATTGACAAATTCCTTAAGCAGTATAAGGTTAACAATATTGCCGTTGTGCTGATGAATCCGAATACAGGAGCAATATATGCAATGGCAAGCAACAGGGGTTATGATTTGAATAATCCGCGAGGCGATGAGTCGCTTCTTCGCATGTATTCACAGGAAGAAGTTGATAATATGTCAGCTGAGGAGAAGGGGAAAGCTCTGAACAGAATCTGGAGAAATTATGCGGTTTGCGATACTTACGAACCGGGTTCAACATTTAAGCTTATAACTGTTGCTGCGGCATTGGAGGAAAATGCAATTTCTTATGAGAGCAGTTATAATTGCGGAGGCTTTAAAACAGTCGGAAAATGGCACATAAGATGCAGTAACCGTAACGGACACGGACCGTTAACACTTACGGGCTCCATTGATTGCTCATGCAACGTTGCACTTATGGATATCGGATTTGCCCTCGGTAAGACTTCGTTTTTAAAATATCAGAGGTTTTTTGAATATGGTCAGAAGACAGGTATTGATTTGCCGGGCGAAGCAGGAGGTATTCTGTTAAGTGAAAATGATGTGGATGATGCAGCCCTTGCGACCATGTCATTCGGACAGTCATTTAACGTTACAATGGTTCAGATGTGCGCAGCATATTCGTCTCTCGTAAACGGAGGTTATTATTACAGACCTCATGTCGTAAGCCAGGTTGTGGATAATAACGGTATTACCGTTTATTCGGCCGAAGACACACTTATGAAGTTAACCGTATCTAATGAAACGAGTGATTTCATGAAAAAGGCTACCGAATCAGTAGTCGTAAACGGTACTGCTTCAAGGGCTCATGTTGACGGTTATTCGGTCGGCGGCAAAACCGGTACGGCCCAGAAGGGTAAACGAGAAGACCGCCTTTTTGTAGTGTCGTTTATCGGAAGTGTACCTGCCGATAATCCTGAGCTTGTGTCGTATGTAGTTATCGACCAGATAGATGATCCGACATATTATAATTCTTCAAGACTGGCAACCCAGATGACAAGTGATGTATTATCAAGAGTACTTGCTCATCTTGGAATTTATCCTTCTGAGGGAGAAATTGATTATCAGGTTGATAAATTTATCGATGAGAGCAGTGAGGGAGTTGATATGACCGAAGGCGAAGAAGGCGGTCAGGACAATCCAAACAGAAATTAAATACTTCTAATTATTAGTGCTGCCACATAGAATTTTAGAAACCATGTGGATAACGGTATGCAGATAGTCAGGTCTTATCAGAAAAGAAAGGCATTCTTATTTTTTGTACTAGTAGTGGCAGCGATAATTATATTGTTGGGACGTACTGCATTCCTTGTTGGCTTCGGAAGTAGTTTCCGTAAGCTGGCATTTGACAACGAAGTCCGACAGCGACGTGTTAAGGCCAAAAGAGGACTTATTCTTGACAGAAACGGACAGATACTTGCCGATAATAAGAAGGTATGCACCGTATCTGTTATTCCTAATCAGGTTGACAATGCAGACGAAGTAATTGATATTCTGTGCGAATATCTCGGACTGGATAAAGAACAGGTTGAGAAAAGAGTAAAAAAACATTCATCAATAGAGATAATTAAAACAAATGTTGATGAAGATATAGGTGAAGCCGTTAAATCATGCAATCTGTCGGGTGTTAAGGTTGATATTGACTATAAACGTAATTATCCCTATCCTGATATTATGAGCAGGGTGTTGGGCTTTACAGGCCGCGATAATCAGGGAGTAGTTGGTCTTGAAAGCTATTATGATGATTTGCTTTCCGGAGAGAACGGATATATTTATACATATACGGATGCAAGAGGGCTTGAGGTTGCCAATATGCCGGAGGAGGTTTCTAAGGCGACAGAAGGAAAGACATTAATTACTACACTGGATTTGAATATTCAAAAATATATTAATACAATAGCAAATGAAACACTTATACAAACCTGCTCCAAAACAGTAAGCATAGTGGTTATGAATCCGCAAAACGGTGAAATACTGGGCATGACAACAGCGCCGGAATATAATAATCTGAGTCCGTTTACGCAAAATGACGGTGAAGAAATATCCGATATGAATCTGCTTAATAATATGTGGAGAATTCCGCTTATAAGCGACGGTTTTGAACCGGGGTCAACATTTAAGATTATCACTGCAACAACTGCGCTTGCAGAACAAAAGGCATCATTGACAGACAGATACTTCTGTTCGGGCTGCAAGCAGGTAGGCGGAAGAAGCATTCACTGTCACAAGCGAACAGGACACGGCAGCCTCACTTTTTCGGAGGCAATTAAGTATTCCTGTAATGTTGCCCTGATGGATATCGGTGCCGGGGTAGGAGCAGATTTGTTAGTTGAATATTTTTACAAATTAGGTCTGATGGAGAAAACCGGTATTGATATGTCCGGAGAGGGAAGGTCAATAGTTCATAAAAAAGAGGCAATCGGCGAGGTTGAGCTGGCAACCATGTCATTCGGACAGTCTTTTCAGGTAACTCCCATGCAGCATTTAAGAGCAGTAAGCTGCTGCATTAACGGAGGTAAGCTTGTCACACCGCATTTTTTGAAGGCGGTAGGAAAAGATAATTGCAGTAATCTGGAAGAAAATACGGTACCTTTAAAGGAAAACATAGTAAGCGAAGAGGTTTCTTCAACGATAAGACAGCTGCTTTTTGATGTGGTTGAGGACGGAACGGGAAAAAATGCCAGGGTTGAAGGCTTCAAAATAGGCGGTAAAACGGCTACCAGTGAAAAGCTTCCGAGAGGCAACGGCAAATACATTGCTTCTTTTATCGGCTTTGCACCGTATGATAATCCTAAGGTTCTGGTATTTGTAATGATTGATGAACCTGTCGGAGTATATTACGGAGGTCAGATAGCAGCGCCTGTCGCGGGGAAAATATTTGCCAATATTTTACCATATATGGAAGATAACGATAAATGAAAGGAATATGTACATTATGAGTAAAGACGGATTAATCATTATAGTCGGAGCCGGAAAAAGCGGAATCGCAGCAGCCGGTTTATTAAAAAATGAATATACAAATATTATATTATACGACGGCAATCGCGATACGGATATTGATGCTCTGAAAGCAAAGCTTGGTGATTTTAACGGCAGAATAGTACTTGGTGAATTGTCAGAAGAAGATTTGGCTGAATGCACTCTTCTTGTTGTAAGTCCCGGTGTTCCTACGGATCTTCCGTTTATTATTAAGCTTAAGCAGCGCGGCGTTACCATCTGGGGTGAGGCTGAGCTTGGTTTCAGATATTCAAAGGGCAGACTTGCCGCAATCACCGGAACTAACGGAAAGACAACAACAACTGCCCTTCTGGGCGAAATTATGAAAACACAGTATGAAAGTGTATTTGTTGTGGGTAATATCGGTATTCCTTATACGGAAAAGGCGCCTGAAACTGTTGATGAGTCAGTTGTTGTTGCAGAAATGAGCAGCTTCCAGCTTGAATCAATTGATGCCTTCCATCCTCAGGTAAGTATGATATTAAATATTACTCCGGATCACCTGAACAGACATCATACAATGGAAAATTACGCTCTGGCAAAGGCAAATATTATGTGCAATCAGACAGAGAGTGAAACATGTATTTTGAATTATGAGGACGAACGATTAAGAGAAATAAGTAAACGTTCAAAAGCGAAAATCGTATGGTTTTCATCTGTAAGGGAACTCGAGGAGGGCTATTTTTTAAGAGGAGAAGACATAGTATTCCGAGAAAAAGGCGTGGATTATGTGGTATGTACCATTTATGATATGAATATTATCGGCAGACACAATTATGAAAATGCCATGGCGGCAATTGCCGGTGCAAGGGCGCTTGATGTTTCATGGGACAATATCAGAAAGGCATTGAGAAGCTTTGAGGCAGTTGAGCATCGAATTGAATATACGGCCACGGTAAACGGCGTAAAATATTACAATGATTCAAAGGGAACCAATCCTGATGCATCGATTCAGGCTGTTAGAGCAATGACGTCAAAAACCATTCTTATAGGCGGAGGCTATGATAAGGGTTCGACATATGATGAGTGGATTGAAGAATTTGACGGCAGAATCAAGTGTCTGTTGCTTATGGGACAGACCGCAAAATCAATTGCTGAGTGCTGCGATAAACACGGTTTTAAGGATTATGTGTTTGTGGAGAGCATGGAAGAGGCAGTTGAGTATGCGTATAAGCATGCAAAGAGCGGTGAGGCGGTGCTCTTATCGCCATGCTGTGCGAGCTGGGGAATGTTTAAAAATTACGAGGAACGCGGAAGAATATTTAAGGAGCTTGTCAGGGCACTTCCGGGCGCCGGAAAGTAATATATAAGATGACAGGATAATCCGCCTCTTTAGGCGGCGGATGCAGAGATGCAAATAATGCGGTTATTAATTTAAGAGGGAGGATATCATGGCACCACAGGTGGAAGAGAATGCTAATAATACTAAAGTAAAAAAAGAAACTCACTATGACTTTACGCTTGTAATATTAACAATGGTGCTTGTATTCTTTGGTCTTGTAATGGTCTGCAGTGCGAGTACATATACGGCAATAAAGTATGAAGTGTCGGCTACTCATTATCTTATGCGGCAGGGCCTTTTTGCGGCCGTGGGTTTTGCGATAATGCTTTTTGCAGGAAAGCTTAATTACAATATGATACTTAAGGGCATAAGCATTAAGGGTTACAGAATTAATTTTGCCGTAATACTTTATATTGTCTGTATTATTTTACAGATGATGATTTTTGTCATCGGTGAAAGCACAAACGGCTCTACAAGATGGATTAACCTGCCGTTGATCGGCCGTTTCCAGCCATCTGAAATTTCAAAGATATGCATAATACTTATGGTGGCACATCTTATAAATCTGGCACCGAAGAAATTGGACTCCTTCTGGGGCTTTTTTGGAATATTAATCTGGAGCGGTATTCTCAGTGGCCTTGTATCAAAGGAAAATCTGTCAACAGCCATAATTATTATGGGTATTGCATTTGTGATTAGTTTTATCGCCAGTAAAAGAATAGTGTATTTTTTAGTGTGTTTTTTGTTTTTGGCGGGAGGAGCGACACTGCTAATAACCTCGGTAGGATACAGAATGAGCCGTATTGAACAGTGGCTTGATGTAGAGCATAAGGGTTACCAGATTCTGCAGGGCTTATATGCAATCTGCTCCGGCGGCGTTTTCGGAAAAGGATTGGGCAACAGTGTTCAGAAGCTCGGATATATACCTGAGGTCCATACCGATATGATTTTTTCGATAATTTGCGAGGAGCTCGGTATACTTGGAGTAATAGTACTGCTGACCGTATATATAATGCTTCTGTGGAGAATATTTAAAATTATGGTTAATGCTCCTGATTTATACGGTTCTCTTATTGTGGCAGGCGTGTTTGCCCATATTTCACTTCAGATCATTATGAATATTGCGGTTGTAACAAATACAATCCCTTCAACGGGTGTGACGTTGCCTTTTGTAAGCTACGGAGGAACTTCATTAGTATGTATGCTTGCTGAAATGGGTCTTGTGTTATCGGTATCATCACATATTGAACATGATATATAAGGAGGTCCGGATGACGGAGGAAAAGGACACCCGTATTATAGAACTTGAAACCGGGTATACATTTAAAACAAAGCTTCTGCTTACAATTATCATTATTGGAGTATTGTTTACTATATTTACGATAATCCTGAATTTGAAATTTAAAGTGAAAAACGTTGAAGTGACAGGTAATATCTGGTATACGGATGATGAAATAAAAAATACTCTTCAGACATCATTCATTGATAATTATACGGTTTTTTTTAAGCTTCACTATATGATAAGAAAAGCACCGGAGATGCCTTTTGTGGATAAATTAAGCATAAAGGTTACGGGTACGGAAACAATTTCAATCAGGGTATACGAAAAGAATATTGTGGGCTGTGTGTATGAGATGGGTGATTATCTGTATTTTGATAAAGACGGATATGTGATTTCTAACAAGGCTGAGCAGGCAAACAATGTTCCCAGAATTGAAGGACTTGACTATACTTCTCTGGTCATTGGCAAGAAATTAGAGACAAGCAATGATAAAATATTTAATGTTATATTAAGCCTTACCCAGAATATTGATAAACAAAAGCTTCAGGTTGACGCAATTGTATTTGATCAGAATTTTGAAATAACAATACAGTGTACAGACGGTAATGTGGTTTATCTCGGTAAAAACAACAGATACGATGAAGTGATTCAGGCGCTTCCGAACATCTTAAAGGCTGCGGAAGAAAAGAAAACACTGTACTGGATTGATATGTCGGGATTTTCCAGAGACAATACGACTATTCTTGCCAAGTTTTTGAACAGTGACGGAATCGATCCTTCCCATTCAATCGATCCCGACGGCGAAAAGGATGATGAACCTGAAACTAAAACTGAATAATACTGCGACATTGAACATTATTATTCGGGATATAACTAAAATTTTTATAAATTATATAAAATAGTACTTGATAAATTCGGTAAAAAATAATAATATATACTATATATGATAAAAAGGGAATACTTTGAAAGTTTATTATTTATAGATTTTTGAAGAAAGCAGAAGGAGGATAATGTTTTGCTTGAAATCAGAGGAAACGAAAATGGACCAGCAGCTACAATTCGCGTAATTGGTGTTGGTGGCGGCGGTAATAACGCTGTTAACAGAATGATCGAGGAAGGAGTAGTAGGAGTTGACTTCGTGTGTGTAAACACTGACAAGCAGCATCTTACATCATGCAAAGCACCACAGTGTATTCAGATTGGTGAAAAGCTTACAAAAGGTCTTGGTGCCGGCGCACAGCCTGAGGTTGGAGCAAAGGCAGCTGAGGAAAATGTAGAAGAATTAAAGGATATTATCGCAGGCAGCGATATGGTATTCGTTACATGTGGTATGGGTGGCGGAACCGGTACGGGTGCAGCTCCTGTTGTGGCTCAAATCGCAAAAGATATGGGAGTACTTACAGTAGGTATCGTTACAAAGCCTTTCCGTTTTGAAGGAAAGCAGCGTATGACTAATGCCCTCGGCGGTATTGACAGACTTCGTCAGGCAGTTGATACACTTATTGTTATTCCTAATGACAAGCTTCTCCAGATTGTTGACAGAAGAACAACCATTCCTGAAGCATTGAAGAAAGCAGATGAGGTTCTTCAGCAGGGTGTTCAGGGTATTACAGACCTCATTAACGTATCAAGCCTTATTAACCTTGACTTCGCTGATGTTCAGACAGTTATGAAGGACAAGGGTATTGCACACATCGGTATCGGTATCGGTTCAGGTGATGACAAGTGTATGGATGCCGTTAAGCAGGCAACAACAAGCCCACTCCTTGAGACAAGTATTCAAAATGCAAGTCATATTATGATAAATATTACAGGTGATATCAGCCTTATTGAAGCTGATGAAGCTGCATCATATGTTCAGGAACTTGCAGGAGATTCCGCAAATATCATCTTTGGTGCAAACTATGATGAGTCAACTCCTGACCAGTGTAAGATTACGGTAATTGCTACCGGTCTTGAAGAAGTTGAGGTTCCGGGAGCACAGCCAAGAGGCGGTATGTTTGCAACTCCCGTAAATAATTCGGTTAAGCCTGCTGCAACACCTGTAAAACCGGCATTTGCAACAGATGTCAAGCAGGGATTCCCACAGGCAAAGCCTGCAGCTCCAAGCTATCAGGCTCCAAATTATACAAAGAGTTCTCAGGATTCAGGCATCAAGATTCCTGATTTCTTACAGAAGAATAAAAGATAATTTTTAATCGGTTAATCATAAGCTTACAGGTTTTTGCCTGTAAGCTTTTTTATTTTTTCGAATATGCGGAATAATATATAAGGCATATATAATTATGCTTCTTAGGATTATAATCAAAGCTTTATTTAATTCTATGTTTGATTGACACTTCACTTCAAAAATGATATATTTATAAGGGGATTTTATGCCGTCCGGGGAGTTAATATGGAGAAGAGTTACATCGCAATTGATTTGAAATCTTTTTATGCTTCGGTTGAGTGCAGGGAAAGAGGTTTAAACGCTCTTGATGCAAATCTTGTTGTTGCAGATGAATCAAGAACAGACAAAACCATATGTCTTGCAGTTTCGCCATCACTTAAATCTTATGGAATACCCGGCAGACCAAGGCTTTTTGAGGTTAAGTCGAAGATTAATCATGAAAACAGGCTCAGAATGGCAAAGGGTGAGAAATCCTGGCTTAAGTCAGAGCTTGATGCTGATATAAACAGACAGATTGATTTCCTGATTGCGCGACCGAGAATGGGACTGTATGTTGAATACAGTACCAGGATTTATAACATTTATCTTAAATATGTATCTCCTGAAGATGTACATGTCTATTCAATTGATGAGGTGTTTATTGATGTTACTCCTTATCTGAAAACGTATAATACAACTCCCAGAGAGCTTGCGATGACAATGATAAGAGATGTATTGAGGGAAACAGGCATTACTGCTACAGCAGGAATAGGAACTAATCTTTATCTTGCCAAAATTGCCATGGACATAGTGGCTAAGCATATGCCGCCTGATGAGGACGGAGTAAGAATTGCCGAGCTTGATGAGTTCAGCTACAGAAGGGACTTGTGGAATCATAAACCGTTAACTGATTTCTGGAGAATCGGAAGGGGCTATCAGAAGAGGCTGGCTTCCATCGGTCTGTATACTATGGGTCAGATAGCAAAATGCAGTATCGGGGATAAGTCTGACTACTACAATGAGAATTTGCTTTACAAAACCTTCGGTATCAATGCTGAGCTGCTGATTGACCATGCCTGGGGTTACGAGCCGGTTACAATAAAGGATATTAAAGACTACAAGCCCGAGAATAACAGTATATCCACAGGACAGGTATTGCCCGAACCATATGATTATGAGGGCGGCAGGCTGGTTGTTCATGAAATGGCTGACCTTTTATCGCTTGACCTTGTAGATAAACGTCTGGTGTGCGACCAGATTGTATTAACTGTAGGATATGACATCGAAAATATTAAGGATAAGAAGCGGGCTTCGGTGTATACAGGGAAAATAACCGTTGACCATTACGGAAGAGCTGTGCCCGAGCATGCTCACGGTACAATTAACCTCCCGTCATATACTTCTTCAACAAAACAGATTATCGCACATGTACTTGAGCTCTATAAGAGAATCGTAGACGAAAATCTGTTAATCAGAAGGATAAATATTTCTGCCAATCACGTTATTACAGAATCAAAGGCAAAGAAAAAAGAAGAATTTTCACAGCTTAGCTTTTTTGATTCGGATGATGGAGTCTGTATGCCCGGTAATGATGATGAGACGGAAAAGGAAAAGGATATCCAGCATGCAATCCTCGATATAAAAAAGCGTTATGGGAAAAACGCAATTTTAAAGGGAATAAATCATCTGGACGGTGCTACGGCAAAGACGAGAAATGAGCAGATTGGAGGACACAGAAGGTGAAAAACGAGCTTGACGATTATTCTGACCTGATAAATAAGCCATATATAAAGTCAAAGCAGTATGCTCATATGTCCGTATCTGACAGAGCAGCCCAGTTCTCGGCATTTGCAGCACTTACCGGCTATGAGGAAGCCATTGAGAAAACTAAGGAAAACGCAGAAGAAAAATATGAACACGAATACGAATAGACTGGAGAGGAATATGGATATCAATTTATGTCTTTCAGAGGAATTTTCGATAAAAAAATGGCAGGCGGATGCTGCCGTAAAGCTTATTGACGAGGGCAATACCATACCGTTTATTGCCCGATACAGAAAAGAAGCTACAGGGTCACTTGATGATGAATGCTTAAGAAAGCTGTTTACAAGACTTAATTATCTTAGAAATCTTGAGGAGAGAAAGGAACAGGTAATTAATCTTATTGAGGAACAGGGTAAGCTTACGGAGGAGCTTAGAAAAGAAATAATTGCCGCTACGACGCTTGTCAAGGTTGAGGATTTATACAGACCGTATAAACAGAAGAAGCGTACCAGAGCCACAATAGCTAAGGAAAAAGGACTTGAACCTCTGGCTGATATGATTTATTTACAGACTGCGGGCACCGATATTTATGCTGAGGCTGTAATATATGTTTCAGAGGAAAAGGGTGTAGGAGGCGTTGAAGAAGCAATTTCGGGTGCTGCTGATATTCTGGCTGAGATTGTTTCCGATAATGCAGAATACAGAGCTTATATCAGAAAAGAGACTTATAAAAAGGGCACCATTATTTCAAAGGCAAAAGACATTGATGTACAGTCGGTATATGAAAATTATTATGATTATACTGAAAATGTTTCAAGGCTTGCTTCTCACAGAGTATTGGCGCTTAACCGCGGTGAAAATGAGAAATTCATTACAGTTAAGCTTGAGGCGCCTGTTGATGATATAATTAATTATCTGAACAGGAAGATTATTACGGGAAGAAACAAATCGGCCGCTGCCGTTCTTGAAAATGCAATAACCGATGCATACAACAGACTTATTGCTCCTGCGATTGAACGCGAAATCAGAAATGAATTGACTGAAAAGGCAGAGGATGGTGCAATTGATGTATTTGGCAAAAATCTAAAACAGCTTCTCATGCAGCCGCCTATTTCCGGAGAGGTGGTTCTCGGTTGGGACCCCGCCTTCAGAACAGGCTGCAAGCTTGCAGTTGTTGATGCTACGGGAAAGGTTCTTGATACAACTGTTGTATACCCTACGGCACCTACAAATGAATATAAAATAAAGCAGGCAAAGGATACCGTAAAGTCATTAATAAAGAAATATAAAATTACGTTAATATCGATTGGAAACGGTACTGCTTCGAGAGAATCTGAGCAGATTGTTGTTGATATTTTAAAGGAAATACCTGAAAAGGTCTGCTATGTTATTACAAATGAAGCGGGTGCGTCAGTTTATTCTGCCAGTGAGCTCGCAACAGAGGAATTTCCTGAGTTTGATGTCGGACAGAGAAGTGCGGCATCAATTGCGAGACGTGTTCAGGATCCGCTGGCGGAACTTGTTAAAATTGACCCGAAGGCAATAGGAGTAGGTCAGTATCAGCACGATATGAATCCAAGAAAGCTCGATATGGCTCTTGGAGGAGTTGTTGAGGATTGTGTTAATACTGTGGGCGTCGATTTAAATACAGCCTCTGCAGCTCTTTTGGAGTATGTTGCCGGCATCAATAAAACAATAGCAAAGAATATAGTTACATACAGAGAGGAAAACGGAAGGTTTAAGACAAGAAAGGAGCTGCAAAAGGTCGCAAAGCTCGGACCGAAGGCGTACGAGCAGTGTGCAGGCTTTCTTCGTATTGCAGGTGGCAGTAATCCTCTTGACAATACCGGAGTGCATCCTGAAAGCTATGACGCTGCAGAAAAGCTTATAAAGAGATTTGGTCTTGATGTTAATAATATCAAGAACGATAACACATTGCTTTCAATCAGGGATTATTCTTCTCTTGCCAGGGAGCTTGGTATAGGAGAGCCTACACTGCGTGATATGGTTAAGGAGATATCAAGACCCGGACGTGATCCGAGAGAAGATATGCCGGCGCCTGTTCTTCGTACGGACGTACTTGGGATGGAGGATCTGAAGCCCGGAATGATATTAAAGGGAACAGTCAGAAATGTTATTGATTTTGGCGCATTTGTTGACATAGGTGTTCATCAGGACGGTCTGGTGCATATTTCAAAGCTGACAAAGAAATATGTAAAGCATCCTCTTGAGATTGTCAGTGTCGGAGATGTGATCGAGGTTAAGGTACTTGATGTTGATATTAAGAAAAAGAGAATTTCTTTAGAGAGAGTGGAGTAATGGTTGAAAAGGGTGATGTGATTAAAGCAACGGAAGCTGATATATCCGGTGAAGCGGTTAAAAATAAATTTGAGGTCTTCTGGCTTATATATGTAACATCCTGCATGCTTGTCATGCCTATTGCGGAGGTTATATGTGAGGCAATGGACAGAACCTTTGCCTGGCAGGCGTACATATTGTCGTTTTACGGTCTGTTTGGCTTTGCGGCTGTTCTTATTGACAGAAAAATCAATGCAAAAAAGGATAAGATGTATCTGGGTGATTTTTTCTTTTATTCACTGTTGGCATTTATGTTGATTTCGTGGATTTTTTCGGAGGATGAATCCAATCTTACCCTTGCGTACAGGCTTAATACGGAATATAGCGAATGGCCTGACCATTTTCTTGCATATTATTCGCTGATGTATGGCGCGTCAAGGATAATCGGGGATAAATACAGAAAAATAATTATATATGTATTTGTAGGCTTCGGGCTGTTAGAGGTAACGGTTGCAACATTACAGACGTTTGATATATACCTTGCAAAATGCATGTATACGCCTGAGACAAATGACAGACTTGTTTCATACGGACTTACTCAGAATGTCAACTTCTACGGCGCAATTGCGGTTCTTGTTGTGGCTTTACTGAC
This sequence comes from Clostridiales bacterium, assembly GCA_029010495.1. GTDB lineage: Bacteria > Bacillota > Clostridia > Lachnospirales > Lachnospiraceae > UBA3775. The sequence goes on from JAQXKO010000012.1 coordinate 97,763, forward strand.
CGGAATTTTTATATTCGGCAGAAAAATTAATCTGTTAATTTATCTTCTGGGAATGTTTGCATTTTACACATTAATAGCCTGTGTTTCAAGACTGGCATGGGTAGGCTTTGCGGCGATAATATTTTTTTATGTGGTATCAATGATTGTTTTCAGAAAAAAAACAAAGGCATCAATTCGAGGCCAGGCGGTAAGGTTTGTCTCAATATGTGCCGGATTTATTGCAGTAATTATTATTGTTTTGTGCTTTAGAAGTGATTTGATAACATATAAAATTGACAGTTCATTCCGTCAGTTTGAGGAAATGAATGAGGAAAACTCATTTGATGCATTTGGTTCAAAACGAGGATTAATATGGAAAAAGGGGCTGCGTACAGTGCCGACTCATTTTCTTACCGGCGTAGGACAGGACAATTATATATATGCATTCATAAGTGATCCTGAATGGAAGCAGGGAGATTATATGCAGCAGAAGGGTCACAATGAATACATCCACACACTTGTCACACAGGGCGTGCCTGCACTGATTAATTATCTGGCATTGTTAATATATGCAGGTATTACTGCATTTAATATAGTCATTAAGCAGCAGGGCGTGAGAAGATATACGACATGGATATTTTTCGGAATGTTTGCCGGCTATACTGCGCAGGCACTATTTAACAGTAGTATAATTAACGTAGCATTTTATTTCTGGATAGTAATCGGACTTATGATGCCGATTGATTCACAGAAGGAAATTAAGAAAATACATCCTATAGAGAAACTTAGAAGTTTGGAAGCAAAGCTGGAGAAGAAAAAATGAGTAAAGTAATTGTAATCGGAGCCGGTCCTGCGGGACTGACTGCCGCCTATGAGTTATTAAACCGCGGCAGTGGCTATGATGTAGTCATTCTTGAAGAAAGCGATATGTTCGGAGGTATTTCCAAAACAGTTGTCCATAACGGTAACAGAATGGATATGGGCGGTCACCGTTTCTTCTCGAAAATACCTGAGGTTAATGAATGGTGGGATAAAATGCTTCCGATGCAGGGAAGTCCTGCTAAGGATGATTTAATACTTAACAGGAATGTTTCTGTTGTAAAGGGAGGACCGAATCCGGAGACGGAAAATGAGGTAATGCTTTCAAGGCACAGGGTTTCCAGAATCTTTTTCGATAATAAATTTTATGATTATCCTATTTCGTTAAAGCTTGAAACATTTAAAAATATGGGCTTTTTTACAACGATAAAAGTCGGTGTCAGCTATATGAAGGCGCTAATTTTTAAAAAGCCTGAGACTAATCTCGAAAATTTTTATATTAACAGGTTTGGCAAGGTATTATATTCAATGTTTTTTGAGTATTATACGGAAAATCTCTGGGGAAGACATCCGAGTGAAATAGATGCTTCATGGGGCAACCAGCGAGTTAAGGGTCTGTCTATAGTGGCAGTCATTAAAGATGTTTTCGGCAAAATTTTTAAGAAAAATAATCGTAAGATTGAAACATCGCTTATTGAGACATTCAGATATCCCAAGCTCGGTCCGGGACAGTTGTGGGAGGTTACTGCAGAAAAAATTGCGGCAATGGGCGGCACAATTATTAAAAATGCAAAGGTCACCGGTGTTGTTAAGGGAGAGGATAATCTGATAAAAGCCGTAATATATGAAAAGGACGGTCAGCAGATAAGAATTGACGGTGATATCGTTATTTCATCAATGCCTGTCAAAGACCTTGTGTGCGGCATGAATGATGTTCCGGATGATATTTCTCGTATTGCAGAAGGACTGCCTTATCGTGATTATATGACATTGGGTGTGCTTGTAAATAAACTCAATCTTAAAAATATGACAAATCTTAAAACTGTCGGAAATATTGTCCCCGACTGCTGGGTATATGTACAGGACAGAAGAGTTAAAATGGGCCGCTTCCAGATTTATAACAACTGGTCGCCTTATCTGGTAAAGGATATTGAAAATACGGTATGGCTCGGGCTTGAGTATTTTGTAAACGAAGGCGATAAGACATGGAATATGAGTGAAGAAGAGTTCGCTGATCTTGCAATTAATGAAATGATCAGTATCGGTCTTATCAGCAGCAAAAATCAGGTTGCAGATTATCATATGGAAAAGATTAAAAAAGCATATCCTGCTTATTTTGACACATATAATGAGATAGACAGGCTTGTTGCCTATCTGTCTTCGATTGATAATCTGTACTGTGTAGGCAGAAACGGTCAGCACCGGTATAATAATATGGATCATTCAATGTGCACCTCCTTTGAGGCGGTTAATAATATTCTTTCCGGTAAAAAGGATAAATCCAATATCTGGAATGTTAACACCGAGAAGGAGTATCATGAAGAAAATAGTGGAAAAAAGTAATAAAATCGGTTGACGAACACAAGAAGATGTGGTAGTATATTCGAGATATAATAAAGGGAGGGAAAAAGAATGTCAAAAGGACTTAAAATAAATATTTTCAGAATATTAGTTTTAGCAGCCTTTTTGACCGGTTTATTTTATTTCCTGTGTTTTTGTTATTCCTCCGGTCTTGCAGAAAAAAATGCAGGAGATGAAGCTTTTATGAAGTCGGTTGCATTATATTCAGGTGTTTATTGGATTTATCTTGTATGTACCGTGCTTGCTTTTGTAATGAATTTTATCTGCTTTAATTATTCAGGGAAGGTTGTTTCTGTTATCAGAACATTTTTCCTTGCTCTTTCATTAATCGGTGTATCTCTTCCGGTAAAGGTTATGTCATTCTTCAGCAAAGCTTGCAGGATTGATTATGATGATACTGATGAAGTTGACGAAATTCTTGATACATTCGGCAATATTGACGTTATTTTGGGTGAAGAGCAGCTTATGTTTATTATTTGTTCATTTGCCGTTATTTTGTTTTTATTTGTTTTAGCAGTTACATCCGTTGCAGCACTTGTAAAAAATAATAGAAATAATAATTGATTTCAAATTGACGACTCCATTTTATTGGAGTCGTTTTTTTGGGAAGCTTAAGTATTGATATTTTTTATTCCAAAACAGTAGACAAAAATACTGTTTTTGATTAAAATAATATATAATTTTCAGTATGGGAATGGAGGACTTTTTATGAAGAGAAATGACATTCATAAGGTACTTATAATAGGTTCGGGTCCTATTATTATCGGACAGGCATGTGAGTTTGATTATTCCGGAACTCAGGCTTGCAAAGCACTTCGTAATCTCGGTTACCAGATCGTGCTTGTAAACTCTAACCCTGCAACTATCATGACAGACCCTGGTATTGCAGATGTTACATATGTTGAACCATTAAATGTAAATCGATTGGAAATGATTATCGCAAAGGAAAGACCGGATGCCATTCTTCCAAACCTTGGCGGACAGTCAGGTCTTAATCTTTGTTCAGAGCTTGCTTCGGCAGGTATTCTTGATAAATATAATGTAAAGGTTATCGGTGTTCAGGTTGACGCTATTGAGCGTGGTGAGGACCGTATTGAATTTAAAAAGACAATGAACCGTCTCGGCATTGAAATGGCGAGAAGTGAAGTTGCTTATACTGTAGACGAGGCAGTAGAAATTGCTTCAAGACTTAACTATCCTGTAGTTCTTCGCCCTGCTTATACAATGGGCGGAGCAGGCGGCGGTCTTGTATATAATGTTGACGAGTTAAGAACAGTATGTGCAAGAGGGCTTCAGGCGTCCCTGGTTGGACAGGTACTTGTAGAAGAGTCTATACTCGGATGGGAAGAGCTTGAGCTTGAGGTTGTTCGTGATTCAAAGAACAATATGATTACTGTCTGCTTCATTGAAAATATCGATCCTCTCGGTGTTCATACGGGTGACTCGTTCTGCTCAGCTCCTATGCTTACCATTTCAGAGGATGTTCAGAAGGAATTACAGCGTCAGGCATATAAGATTGTTGAAGAAGTACAGGTAATCGGCGGTACAAACGTACAGTTTGCACATGACCCTGTTTCAGGCAGAATTATTGTTATTGAAATAAATCCGAGAACATCACGTTCTTCGGCTCTTGCCAGCAAGGCAACCGGTTTCCCTATTGCTCTTGTATCAGCCATGCTTGCAAGCGGACTTACACTTGATGAGATTCCGTGCGGAAAGTATGGTACTCTTGATAAATATGTTCCTGACGGTGAGTATGTGGTGCTTAAGTTTGCACGTTGGGCTTTTGAAAAGTTTAAGGGTGTAGAGGATAAGCTTGGTACTCAGATGCGTGCCGTAGGCGAGGTAATGAGTATCGGAAAGACATATAAAGAAGCATTCCAGAAGGCAATCAGAAGCCTTGAAATCGGTCGCTATGGTCTTGGATTTGCAAAGAACTTTAATGAGCTTTCAAAGGATGAGCTTCTTAAGCTTCTTAAGAATCCTACAAGTGAAAGACAGTTCATTATGTATGAGGCTCTCCGCAAGGGCGCAACTGCTGATGAATTGTTTGAGCTTACAAAGATTAAGCATTACTTTATCAATCAGATGAAAGAGCTTGTAGAAGAGGAAGAGGAGCTTCTTAAGTTCAAGGGTAGTGTTCCTTCAAACGAATGCTTAAAGCAGGCAAAGCTTGACGGATTTTCCGATAAGTATCTTTCAAAGATTCTTGATGTCCCTGAGGAAGATATCAGAAATGCGCGAACCGCAATCGGCGTTGTTGAAGAGTGGGAAGGCGTACATGTAAGCGGAACACAGGATAGTGCATATTATTATTCATCATATCATATTACAAAGCCAAGCGCTGTGAGCGACAATAAGAATAAGATTATGATTCTCGGCGGCGGTCCAAACAGAATCGGCCAGGGTATCGAATTTGACTACTGTTGTGTTCATTGTGCAAAGGCTCTTAAAGAACAGGGCTTTGAAACAATTATCGTAAACTGTAATCCTGAGACTGTATCAACTGATTACGATACATCAGATAAGCTTTACTTTGAACCGCTCACACTTGAGGATGTACTCAGTATATATGCCAAGGAGAAGCCGCTCGGTGTTATTGCACAGTTTGGCGGTCAGACACCGTTAAATCTCTCTGCAGAGCTTCAGAAGTATGGTGTAAGAATTTTAGGTACCACACCTGAGGTTATTGATATGGCTGAGGACAGAGATATCTTCCGTGCCATGATGGACAAGCTTGGAATTCCTATGCCTGAGGCAGGAATGGCTGTAAATGTCGAGGAAGCACTTGCAATTGCCGATAAGATTGGCTATCCGGTTATGGTAAGGCCTTCATACGTTCTTGGCGGACGCGGAATGGAAGTAGTATATGACCCTGAAAATCTCAAGATTTATATGGAAGCGGCTGAGGGCGTTACACCTGACAGACCTATACTGATTGACCGTTTTCTCCGTCATGCCATGGAATGCGAGGCTGATGCAATTTCGGATGGTACTCAAGCTTATGTACCGGCAGTAATGGAGCATATTGAGCTTGCAGGTGTTCATTCAGGTGATTCTGCATGCATTATTCCATCAAAGAATATTTCAGAGGATAATCTTAAGACAATTAAGGAATATACAAAGAAGATTGCTGTTGAAATGAATGTACGCGGTCTTATGAATATGCAGTATGCAATTGAAGACGGAAAGGTATATGTGCTTGAGGCAAATCCGAGAGCGTCACGTACTGTTCCATTGGTATCAAAGGTATGCGATACTGCCATGGTACCTCTTGCAACTAAGATTATTACAAGTGAATTTACAGGCGAGCCATCACCTATTGCGAACCTTCAGGAGAAGCAGATTCCTCATTTCGGTGTTAAGGAGGCTGTATTCCCATTTAATATGTTCCCTGAGGTTGATCCCGTACTCGGACCTGAAATGCGTTCGACAGGTGAGGTTTTGGGACTTGCTTCAACTGTTGGTGAAGCATATTATAAGGCACAGGAGGGCACACAGGTTAAGCTTCCTCTTTCCGGAAGAGTACTTATCAGTGTATCAAACCGCGATAAGAGAGATCTTATTGAGGTTGCCAAAAAGTTCCACGAAGCCGGATTTGAAATTTTGGCAACACATCATACATATGAAGCAATTGTGGAAGCCGGAATTCCTGCAACAAGAGTATTCAAAAAGTCTGAGGGCAGACCGGATGTATATGATAGAATAACAAATGGTGACGTAAATATTGTCGTTAATACACCGAAGGGCGATGAAGAAGGTCCGGATGACAGCTATGTACGTAAAGCCTGCATCAAAAAGCGTATATCTTACATCACTACCATGGCAGCCGCAATTGCCAGCGCCGAGGGTATCCTTACCATGCAGAAGTCCGGGGATGGAGAAGTTCATTCATTACAGGAAATTCATAAAAATATTAAATAATCATTCTGATGACTTTTATATGATTATAAGGTCGGACATATGAAAATATGTCCGATTTTTATTTATATTTATGTTGACAAATATACTGATTTTTCGATAAAATAAAGACATATTTTTTTATGCACTAGAGTGCAGGAGGAGGTTATATGGATAAGCTTTTCAAGCTTAAGCAAAACGGCACAACAGTGAAAACTGAAATTATTGCCGGCTTAACTACATTCATGACAATGGCATATATTATTGCCCTGAATCCCAACCTTTTAACAGGCTTCGGAAGTCAGGGTGGTCCTGAGTTATGGAATGGTGTATTTCTTGCAACCTGTATTGCATCATTTATTGGTATGGTGGCAATGGCCTTTCTTGCCAATAAACCGTTTGCAATGGCACCGGGCATGGGTCTTAACAGCTTCTTCGCAGTAGTTGTCGGAAACATCGTCGGTATTACAGGTTTAAGCTATCTGGAATCATTCCAGGCAGCTCTTTGTATCATTTTAATTGAAGGTATCATCTTTATTATTCTGTCTGTTCTTAATATCAGAGAGAAAATAGTTGATGCAATTCCGCTTGGTGTACGTCTCGGTATAGCACCTGCTATCGGTCTTATGCTTCTTAACATCGGATTTGGCTCAAATGCCGGTATTTATTCTGACAAGGGCGGACCTTTCTTCGTAATGAGAGATTTCTTCGGTGCACTTACACCCGGCGTAGCAAAGGACAGTATGGGCTCCGGATACGGCGCAATGGTACTTACTACTGTTACAATGTTTGTGGGCTTATTTGTTATTATTGTACTTGCTCATTATGGAGTAAAGGCTGCTGTAATTCTCGGTATGCTTGTTGCTTCTGTAGTTAACTGGGCAGGACAGTTTATTTTCTTTGATACAAATCCTTTTGAAGGCTTAAAGAATGCATCCTTTGTACCTGCATTTGGAGATATGGCAAAGACAACTCTTTTCAAATTTAATTTTGACGGATTTTTAAAGATTGGCGTATTTACAGCCGTTACACTTATTATCACTTTCTGTATCATCGATATGTTTGATACTATCGGCACATTAGTAGGTACTGCTTCAAGAGCAGGCATGACTGATGAAAACGGTAATATGCCAAAAATGAAGGAAGCGCTTCTTTCTGATGCTATCGGTACCGTTACAGGTTCCCTTACGGGTACTTCAACAGTAACTACATTCGTTGAATCTGCATCAGGTGTTGAAGCAGGCGGTCGTACGGGACTTACAGCACTTACAACAGGTGTTATGTTCCTTGCATGTATGTTTATTGCTCCTATTGCAGCAATCATTCCTGCAGCTGCTACATCTTCTGCACTTATTTATGTAGGTATTCTTATGATTTCCGGTCTTTCTAAGATTGACTTTAATGATATGTTCCAGACAGTGCCGGTTGCATTAATGCTTCTTGCAATGCCAATTTCAGGTTCTATCGGACATGGTATCGGTCTTGCACTTATTACTTACACAATTATGAAGGTATTTACAGGCAAGGCAAAGGATGTATCTGTACTTACCTATATCATCAGCCTTTTGTTCCTTGTAAAGTTTTTCCTTATAGTATAGGAGTACACAACAGGTGAGCATTAGTTTGATTTCGTTATTATTTTATTTTTTTAAAATGTTCTTTATTTTTTAGGGTGAGCGGAGAATTATTATTTAATGATTTTTCCTTATAGGTGTATTAATAATTATCATCACCCGTGATTGGAGAAAAAATGAATATAGCTGAGTGGCTGTTTGATAATCAGGATTTGGAATATCAGAAGTTTCAGTCTAAGCTGATACCAAACATTCCTCCTGAGAACATAATAGGCATCAGAACTCCGATTTTAAGAAATTTTGCAAAGCAAATAAAGAATACAGATGAGGCAGAGCATTTTATTGGTGTTCTGCCTCATAAATATTATGATGAATATAATCTTCATTGTTTGCTTATTTCCGGAATTAAGGATTATGATGCGGCAGTAAAAGAGGTGGACAGGTTGTTGCCTTATATTGATAATTGGGCAACCTGCGATATGTTTTCACCTGTGATATTTAAGAAAAATACAGACAAATTACTTTTTAAAATTAATGAGTGGATAAAGTCTGACAGAACATATACAGTGAGATTTGCAATAGGATGTCTTATGGCATATTATCTTGATGATAAGTTTGACGTGGAATATCCCGAAATGGTTGCAAACGTAAAATCGGAAGAATATTATATTAATATGATGATTGCATGGTATTTTGCTACTGCACTTGCAAAGCAGTATGATGCGGTCATAAGTTATATTGAAGAGGGCCGTCTCTCCGGGTGGATTCACAGGATGACCATAAGAAAGGCATGTGAAAGCTACAGGGTAAGTGACGAACGTAAGAAGTATTTAAAATCATTAAGAGACAGAGTGGAGCAGTATGAATAAATTACATTATAAAGCTGTCATTTTTGATATGGACGGTGTGATTTTTGATTCTGAAAAAAAGGTTATTGAGTGTTGGGAGGATACCGCGAAGCAGTATAATATTCCCGATATAAAGGAAACGGCCTGCAAATGTCTTGGTATTAATGCAACTGTTACAAAACAGATATTCAGGGAAGTGTACGGTCAGGATTTTGATTATGATTATTATAAAAGCATTATGAGAAATTTATTCTATGAGCGCTACGGTAACGGAAGGCTGCCGTTAAAACCCGGTATAAGAGAATTGTTAAAATATCTTAAGACACTCGGCATAAAAATCGCGGTTGCATCTTCTACAAGAGTAGAAATGGTAAGTAAAGAGCTTACTGATGCAAAGCTTGCAGAATATTTTGATGTTATTATCGGCGGTGATATGGTTGAAAGGTCAAAGCCTGAACCTGACATTTTTTTAAAAGCCGTATCAGAGCTTGGTGCAAAACCGGAGGAATGCTTTGTGATAGAAGATTCCTATAACGGAATAAGAGCCACCTATAATGCCGGAATAAAGGGTATAATGGTTCCTGATCTTATCGGACCTGATGAAGAGATGAGGAATAAGAGTTTTATCATTCTTGACAGCCTTACCGAAGTCAAAAGTTATCTGGATTCTGTTTATATTTATCCTCATATGTGCCGATGCTGTAAAAGAGATATAATAAATAACCCCTTTGATATATGTAATTATTGCGGCTGGGAGGATGATATTGTTCAAAATGAAAACGAGGATTTTTCCGGGGGCGCTAATAAATTATCACTAAGAGAATATAAGAAGAATTTTATATCGCAATAAATATATATACTGTTAAAAATTTATTAAAATATGCAAATATTATTTTAAAAAGTAAAAGTCTTGTGTTATAATAAAATTTGATTATGGTTATATTTGCATTATGATGTATTGATTAAAAACGATATCTGATGTTTCAAAATATTTTATTTATCATATGTCGGAATTTTTGCGGGGTATCTAATGATTGATTGTGAAAAAGTAAAACTGATGACAAAATGTGCCATTTATGAATCACATGAAGGAAATTCGGACATTGAAGGTTCAAAATATCGAAAGAGCGATTATATAGGACTTGCTGTCATCAGAAATATTGCGGCATCGGCTGTTGGTTATCTGCTGCTTATCGGAATACTGTTCTTATATAACATGGATATGCTTGTTAAGATAGCATTTACTTCTCTGATAAAAAAATATTTTATATTATTGACGGGAATATATTTCGGAATCGTTCTGATAATAATTGCATGCACATATTATCTCTCGTCGAGAGAATATAATAAGTCACGTAAGAGGCTTTCAAAATACGTAAGGATGCTTAAACAGATTAATAAAATGACTATTAAGGGCGAAGCTGTGGATTATATTGATAAAACTGCGGAATAGTCTATCGGAAAGGCATTATTTATGACTAAATTATTAGAAATCAGGGAAGCTCTGTTTGCATTATATGAGAAAGCAAATAATATTATAAAACATGTTTTTAAATTTATGTTTTATCTTGCAGCATTTCTTTATATAAGTAATTATATCGGCTATAATGAGAGCTTTCAAAAGCTTTACATGGTGATTGGTTTCTCTCTTCTGGCATCCTTTGTGCCAAGAACGATTGCATTAATATTACTTTTGTTTTATACTTTGGTTCATATTTATCCGACATCTGTTATTCTGGCAGGTACAGTACTTGCATTTGCAATAATATTTATGTGCTTTTTCGGAAGATATCTCGCTAAGTATAATTATGTTATTATCGCAATGCCGTTACTCATTACTTTGAAGCTGCCTTTTTTATTACCGATATCATTGGGGTTGTTTTTCACTCCCGAAACGATTATTCCGATGTCAATAGGAGTATTTTTGTATTACCTCATCAGCGGGATAAATAAAAATGCCGTGATAATTGAAGGTCTTGACGGAGCTGATAATCAGTTTTCATTATTCAGAAGTGTATTAGATGTACTTTTTAAAGACAAATCAATGTTGATTACAATTGTTGTTTTATCAATTGTTATCATAACTGTATATATCATTAAAAATCTGAAAATTGATTATTCATATTTTGTTGCCGCTTTTATGGGCAGTCTTGTATCTATGGTTGGTTATCTTCTTGCATCATTAAAATGCGATATGGGAATGAATCTGTTTTTTATTGTATTGTTTTCCATGCTCTCCGCATTTTTGGCCGGAGCGGCAGTATATTTTTACAGGCCGATAAGCTATTATTATGTGGAAAATGTTACCTTTGAGGATGATGACTATATATATTTTGTAAGAGCGGTTCCGAAGGTAAAGGTTGCCGGCAGCAAGGTAAGCTTAAAGAATTTTTCACTTGAGGCCTTTAATGATGAAACAAAGGAAGCGGAAGAAAAATCTAAAGAAATTGAAGAATAATTTATTAAATATTGAGTGAGGGAGATTATGAAAGGTATAATTGAAGGCGTTAAATCTTATTTCAGTTATCTTGCCCCATCTAATATTAAGATATCCGATATAGTTGAAATTATATTGATTTCAATTTTATTGTATTACTTGATTGGTTGGATTAGAGATACAAAGGCATGGTCCTTATTAAAGGGCTTTGTCATACTTATTTTTGTGTGGATCATTGCTGCCGTATTTCAGTTTAATGCGATTTCGTGGCTTTACAAAAACGCATTGAGTGTAGGTATTATTGCAATATTTATCATTTTTCAGCCTGAGCTCAGAAGGGCACTGGAACAGCTTGGAAGACAGAATATATCGATATTTAATTTTGATTTTAAAAATACAAATAAAAAGTTTTCGGACAATACAATCCAGGAAATAGTAAGAGCCTGTTTTGAAATGTCAAAATTCAAGACGGGTGCGCTGATTGTTATTGAGGGAGATACAGCTCTCAGGGAATATGAACGTACAGGTATTTCAATTAATGCCAATATAAGTGCAGAGCTTATAATTAATATTTTTGAACACAATACTCCTCTTCATGACGGAGCCATGATAATACATAATGATACGATTACGGCTGCGACATGTATTTTACCGGTCTCGGATAATATGATGCTGAGTAAGGAACTTGGCACACGTCACAGAGCCGGTGTAGGACTTAGTGAAGTTACTGATGCTTTTGTAATTATTGTTTCTGAGGAAAACGGAAAGGTATCAGTGGCAAGGAACGGCCAGCTTATACGCGGTATTGATGAAATGTACTTAAGAAGTAAGCTGTCGGCTCTTCAGATGGGCTCTGTGAGTATTAAAAACAAAAAAGAAGCAATTGCAAATTCAAAGAAGAGATCAAAATAGGTCTGTTTCAGATTGCGAGGTATAAATGAAAAACGTTTTAAAAGAGTTATTCATTAAAAATATTTGGATGAAATTATTGTCACTGGCATTGGCGGTTCTGGCCTGGTGCGGCATTATGAATATTTCTGATCCTAACATCAGGGTAACTATAAAGCAGGTTAATGTAATAAAGCATAATGAAGAGGTCGTAACAGACAGTGGGATGGTCTATGAAATTGAAAAGGGTGATACGATAAGCGTAACCGTATCGGGACCGCGTTCTATAGTTCAGAAGCTTTCAAAGAAAGATATTGACGCTTATGTCGACCTCAATGAACTCAGTTTTACAAATGTATGTCCCATCCATGTGGAATTTACGTCTTCACATATAAAAAACAGAGTGGAAATTGTTGAAAAATCAGAAGATGTAATGAGACTGAAGCTTGACAATATGGTTACGGATTATAAGCCTATTCAGGTTTTGGTAACAGGTGAGAGTGCGGGATATTATGCCCTGACTTCATGTGAGCCGCTTATGGTTGAGGTATATGGTTCTGACACCCAGATTTCTGCAATAGAAAAATTTGTTGCGACAGTTGATATTACGGATAGGAGTGAAGCTTTCAGTCAGGAATGCAGTATTACCGCATATAAGGCAAATGGCGAGATTGTTGATAATACAAAATTTACCGCTAAGATTGATAAATGCGTTGTAAATGTTGATATGCTTCATACTAAGGTTATCAATGTTATTGTTGATACAGATATCACCTGTGAATATGGCTTTACCGTAGGTACTATAATTCAGGCGCCTACAACAATTGAGGTTGCAGCTCCATATAACACTTTGTCAAACCTTACACAGATAGTTATTCCTTTTGAGGCTAAAAATATCAAGGAAACAATTAACGAGAATATTAAGATTGCAGATTATCTTCCGGCTGACTGTCATCTTGTATCTGATGTCGATAAGGTGTCACTTACGGTTCCTGTTGAAATACTTGATAAGGAAAAAAGCTTCGACACAAATGTAAGAAGCCTGAAGACCGAAAATCTCAGTGATGGTCTTAAGATTACAAATTTAGATAAAATTGTCGGAGTAAAATGTTGGAGTACAACTGATAAGGTTGAGGAAATAAAGCTTGATACTCTTGGATTATATATTGACTGCAAGAGTATTATAGCTCCGGGTACATATAAATTAAAAGTAAAATGCAATAGTGAGCTGCCTGTAATGCTTGATGAAATATCTGTTGAGATAGTTGTGGAAAAAGCAGTCAGGGAATTAGTCGAATAATATGTACTTCTAAATTAAATATACCATTTTGGAGGAAGAAAAAATTATGACAACAGATGATTTATCAGATGTTATCGATAATGATGAATTAAAAAGTGCTGAGGGTGAAACGGAGAAATCATCTAAAAAGGACGATAATGATGATTATGTAGGTATCTGCAGCATATGTAAAAGAACTGAAAATCCAAAAGGCTCCATGATAAAGCTGCCGGGCAATATAAATATATGTCATTCATGTATGCAGCGTTCATTTGATATGATGAATATGTTTGGCCTTGATAATCTTAATCCAATGGATTTTTCGATTTTTTCATCGGATAAGCAGAAGACACCAAAAGCCGAAAAAGAGGAAAAGCCTTGTTCGGCAGGTGATGAAAAAGAGAAGAATAATCCCAATACGGAAAAAAAGGAAAAGGATAACGATAACGGAATGCCGTTTCCTTTCGGTAATCTGAGAATAGTATTTCCCGGTCAGTTTCAGAACCAGAAGATAAAACCTAAAAAAGAAAAAAAGGAAAATAATTCTAAGTCGTTCTCCGAGCTCTCACTTAAGGATTTGCCGGCTCCTCATAAGATTAAGGCCATGCTTGATGAGCATGTAGTGGGACAGGAAAAAGCAAAGAAAGCTATAAGTGTGGCAGTATATAATCATTATAAGAGGGTACTTCATGAGGCTGATGAAAAGTCTGAAAAGGATGAAGTTACAATTGAAAAATCAAATATGCTTATGATTGGACCTACCGGTTCGGGTAAAACATATCTGTTAAAGACATTGGCGGGAATATTAAATGTTCCTTTAGCGATTACGGACGCAACTTCACTTACTGAGGCCGGTTATATCGGCGATGATGTAGAAAGTGTTCTTTCAAAGCTTCTTGCCAATGCTGATAATGACGTTGAAAAGGCAGAAAGAGGAATTGTATTTATTGACGAGATTGACAAGATTGCCAAAAAGAAGAATGCCCATCAGCGTGATGTAAGCGGTGAAAGCGTTCAGCAGGGACTGCTTAAGCTGCTTGAGGGAGCCGAGGTAGAAGTTCCTGTCGGTTCATCAAGCAAAAATGCTATGGTGCCTACAACAACAATTAACACTAAAAATATTCTTTTTGTATGCGGCGGAGCATTCCCTGATCTTGAGGGAATTATTAAAAACAGACTTACCAAAACAAGCGGTATAGGTTTTAATGCAGACCTTCGTGATAAGTATGATGAAGATCCTGATATCTTTTCAAAGGTTACAGTAGAAGATATCAGAGAGTATGGTATGATTCCTGAATTTATCGGTCGTCTCCCTGTAATATTTTCTCTCAAAGGTCTTGATGAGGATATGTTAAAGCGTATACTTGTAGAACCTCAGAATGCAATTGTCAAGCAGTATAAAAAGCTTTTTGCAATGGATGAGGTGCTTCTTGAGTTTGATGATGATGCACTTTCGGAAATTGCAAGGAAAGCTCTTGATAAAGGCACGGGTGCAAGAGCCCTTCGTGCAATAATAGAAGAGTATATGTTGGATATAATGTATGAGATTCCTAAGGATCCTATGATTGGAAAGGTTACGATTACTGGAGATTACATCCGCGGCAAGGGAAGCCCTGTTATTGGTGTAAGGGAATAGAACAGTTGTGACTTATCAGATGTTGGCTGTTTAATTTTACTGATTATTATTCTATCATTGGCACGGCGAGGAGTTAATTATGAAGTATTTGATACTTATCGGAATTCTGGCAGGAATAGTGATTTATGTGTGGGGATACGTTAAATTACTCAATAAATTATATCCTGTTATAAAGCCTTATCTCAATAAATTTTACAAAGGCTTTTTAAAAGTTGATGAGGAAATTGCGCAGACAAAAAGATTTTCCGTATATGAAGACAATCACAGATACAATCCGGGTGACCCTACCAATCCGGCTACATATAAACATGTGTCATTTAAGATAATGGCCTGTCTTATAGGTATTATTTCACTGTACGGATGGTTTATCAGCCGGGTATTTATCGCCTTCTGGATTCTTTATTATCTGTTTTGGATTATTGCCTTATTATTTAAGACATCAGGTAATGAAAAGGTTAATTCCATTATCTTCTGTGGGATAATTCAGCTTGTATTAGCAATTATTATGGCTATCGCATTTCCTGTCAGTGTTATCGGATTATTATAGTATTTTTATGCATCGGCATTATTTGCCGGTGCATTTTTTATCGGACTGCATAAAATATATATTATGGTTCGGAAAAAATATGGAATTATTGACAACATTTAATAATAATCTGCCTGCCATATTAAAGGCGTATGAACCGGATAATTACAGTATAATTGCGAACAGATATATTATTTTGGAATACAATAACGATATTCCGTTTTTGGATATTCCTGAATCAAATTATCCGAGGCTCTACGCAGAGGCTGGAATGGAATATTATGTTTCGGAATTTGATAAGGTAAGGCGTCTGACCGGTTCGGAAATATACGGTTACAATGTAAATATAGCAATTATTGACGGAGGAGTTAATCCTGACTGTCAGTCTCTCAGAAGGGCAAACGGCGTAAGTAAAATAAAGAGTTATCTTGACCAGGAAACCTCAACAATTTATACAAATGAAATGTTTAATTACAAGGAAATATATGAGCCGTTATTAAGTGACGAGGATAAACTTACACACGGGACATTAATGGCTGAGATAATTGCAGGAGAAAACGGACTTGCGCCTGACTGTGAATTGATAGTAGTAGGACTAAGTGATGCAGGCCTTGAACAAAAGAAGCATTATAATGTACCGGATGATGTAAGGTGTTTTTCTGAAGCGGATATTATGAGAGCTGTTGAATTCTGTATAAATGAATCACAGGATAAACCTCTTGTGATTTTAGTACCTCTTCAGACAAATCTTGGCTGTCATGAGGGACGAGGCTGTCTGGAAAGCTATATCAGTCTGCTGACTGCACAGCCCTTATGTATGGCTGTTGTGTGTGCCGGAAATGAAGCTGTGAACAGAAATCATACAGAGGGCGTAATTAATAAAGCGGGCGAGGGAGAAGCTGAACATAATATATCGATTGTGGTAAGTGAGTCCGGTACAAATACTTTTATTAATTGTGTATATGATAAAGGAGCTGTTCCGTATTTAAATATAACCGGTCCTGCCGGTGAGAGTTTTTTTGTACAAAATACCACGGAAAAGTATTTCAGATATGATAATTCAAGACTTGAGATAAAATATGAATTTTTCGATACGATTTCCGAAAAAGCATGCGTATACATAAGAGCCGCAAACCTGTCACAGGGAATCTGGCAGATTTATACAGGTGTAATCGATAGCTCAAGAAATTACGGATATCAGGCATTCCTTCCGATTAAGTCCATGCAGGAAGGCAATGTTGACTTTTTATATTCAAGCCCTGAAAATACCGTTACATCACCCGGAGATGCAACGGGAGCATTGACATTGGGCGCATATAATGACATAACCGGTGCAATGTATTTCGGAAGCGGCAGAGGAGGCATATTAATAAAGCCCGAGGTTATAGCGTCCGAGTCATATACTGATACCGGATGTATGGGAACGTATAAAATGTCGGATAATGTGTTTTCCGACATCACAGCCGATAATAACATGATACAAAAGCTCAATACCGTCATTGGCACATCCGTAGCGGCAGCATATGCGGCAGGGATTGCGGTAAACGTCATGGGTTATATTTATTATGAGATGAATCAGAAGGATATTACCGGTACAGGAATAAAGCTTCTGTTTATGTCAAGCGCTGTACCTAAGAGCAACGAGATACCGAGTAATATCAGCGGATACGGAATGATTAGTATTGAAAACATATTCAGGGCACTGAGGTAACATTGTTGACAAAAACATTATACTGGTGTAAAATTTGTCGTATGAAATATTGCAGGTAATGTTTTGAGTAAAAATGTACTGTTTATTTGGTGCTAAATATATGAAAGAGGTGTTTTGAAATGATTTCTGAAAAGGTAGTTTCTTTAGTAAATAACGGGTCTGCCATTCGTGCAATGTTTGAAGAAGGAGCCAGAATGGCTAAGGAGTATGGCAGAGAAAATGTATATGATTACAGTCTTGGCAATCCAAGTGTAGCTGCTCCTGATGTGGTAAGACAGAGTGTTATTGATATTGTAAACGAGGAGGATCCGGTAGTTATACACGGATATATGAATAATGCGGGCTATCCTGAAGTAAGAGAAGCTGTTGCCTGTCATATTAACAGATTACACGGTACACATTTTTCATCAAATAATATTTTGATGACAGTAGGTGCTGCGGGCGGACTTAATGTAATCCTTAAAACACTTCTGAATCCGGGAGATGAGGTTCTGACATTTGCTCCTTATTTTGTAGAATACAAAAATTATGTTAGTAATTATGACGGTGTTTTAAAGGCGGTCAGAACAGATGAAAATACTTTTCTTCCTGTACCTGAAAGACTTGAAAAAGCAATTACTTCAAAGACAAAGGCGCTTATCATTAATACTCCGAACAATCCGACGGGAGTAATTTATTCTGAGGATGTTATAAAGAGTATTGCTGATATACTTTTGAAAAAAGAAAAAGAGTTTGGAATAAGTATTTATCTTATTGCGGACGAACCATACAGAGAGCTTGCATATGATAATACCGAGGTACCTTATCTTACAAAATTCTATCATAATACAATTGTCGGATATTCATATTCAAAGTCTTTATCACTTCCGGGTGAAAGAATAGGATATCTTGTATTACCTGATGAGCTTGATGATGCGCAGATGATTATTGCAGGTGCAGGAGTTTCAAACAGAGTGCTTGGCTTTGTAAATGCTCCATCGCTTATGCAGAAGGTTATTGCCAGAAGTATTGATGCAGGCACTGATGTTGCTGCCTATGACATAAACAGAAAGCTTCTTTATGATTCGCTCACTTCGTTTGGATTTGAATGTGTAAAGCCACAGGGCGCATTTTACCTTTGGGTAAAGGCTCCGGATGGTGATGATTTGGCATTTGTTAATGCGGCAAAGAAGTATCATATCCTTATGGTGGCAGGAACGGGCTTTGACGGACCGGGATATGTAAGACTGGCATATTGTGTTGATAAAGCTATGATTGAAAGATCTCTGCCTGCATTTAAAAAGCTGGCCGGGGAATATAAATTAAATGGAGATTAATATGAATTGCTGGAAAGATAACGTTAAGAAGGTTGTTCCATATACACCGGGAGAACAGCCTCAGATAAAAAATGTTGTAAAGATAAATACAAATGAAAACCCTTATCCGCCGTCTCCAAAGGTGTATGAGGCAATGAAAAATTTTGATGCGGATAATCTGAAAAAATATCCCGATCCGTTAATCGGAAAGCTTATTGAAGCAATTGCAGAATATCATAATATAGACAAAGATATGGTTTTTGCGGGAGTTGGTTCGGATGATGTAATAGGCATGGCCTTCCTGACATTTTTTAACGGTGATAAACCTATATTGTTTCCTGATATAACATATTCTTTTTATGATGTGTGGGCTGATTTGTTCGGAATAAAATATGAGCAGATTCCTCTTCTGGAAGATTTTACAATCAGAAAAGAAGATTATATAAGGGAAAATGGCGGTATCATAATTGCAAATCCGAATGCTCCGACTTCAATAGCTCTTGATATTGATGATATTGAATATATCATTAAAAACAATCCGTCCTCGGTAGTGATTATTGATGAGGCATATATTGATTTCGGCGGAGTATCGGCACTCGGTCTTGTAAATAAATATGACAATCTTCTTGTAGTACGTACCTTTAGTAAGTCACGTTCAATGGCCGGCGCAAGAATCGGTTATGCCGTCGGATGTAAGGATATCATTAAGTATTTAAATGATGTGAAATATTCTTATAATTCATATACGCTTTCAAATCTGACAATAGATCTTGGTGTGGCAAGCATAAAGGATGATGAATATTTTCGCAATATTGTTAACAAAATTATTGAAACAAGGGAAAAGTATTCTGCCGAACTTAAAAAACTCGGATTTACGGTGCTTGACAGTTCATCCAATTTCCTGTTTGCAAAGCCTTCGGGTATAAATGCATATGATTTGTTTGAGGAGCTTAAGCGCAGAAATATTTTCGTGAGATATTTTAATAAGCAAAGAATTAACGAATATCTTAGGATTAGCGTAGGTACGGATAAAGAAATGCAGATACTTATTGATAATATCAAAGATATAATCGGCTAATGCTTATGAGGTTTATATGTTTATATGACTGACAACAGGAATTATCAAAAAGAGCTTGATAAAATTTTAGAAAAGCTTTCAAAAGAAAATAAAAGACCTACACTATTATTACATAGCTGCTGCGCACCCTGCAGCAGCTATTGTCTGTGGTATCTGTCCCGATATTTTGATATTACGGTTTTGTTTTATAATCCTAACATTTCGCCCGAAAGTGAATATTTTCTGAGAGCCGAAGAGCTCGAACGACTTATAAAAGAAATGCCTGGACTTGAAAATGTCAGGCTTATAGTGGAAAAATATGACCATAAAGAATTTCTTGAAAAGATAAAAGGTCATGAAAAGGATCCCGAAAGAGGAGAACGCTGCACCATATGCTATGAGATGAGGCTTCGTAAGGCAGCAGAATACGCCAAAGTGGGAGGATATGAATATTTTACCACGACATTGTCAATAAGCCCGTATAAGGACGCCCGGAGGCTTGTATCACTTGGTGAAAAGATTGCAGATGAACTTGGAATAAAATATCTTGTCAGTGACTTTAAGAAAAAAGAAGGCTATAAAAAGTCGATAGAATTTTCGGAAGAGTATTCGCTGTACCGGCAGGATTATTGCGGCTGCATTTTTTCAAAAACCGAAAAGGAGAATATAGATAAATATAAGAAATAAAAAAGTGCTTCATGAAAAATGAAGCACTTTTTGTTTGAAAAAATTATTTACAAATATCATTGAGAAGTTTGGCGATGATTCCACCCGGAATACTTACACCGTAACCACCGTTTTCTACATAACAGATAAATGCATACGGATATTTTTCATTATCTACAAAACCGGAAAACCAACCGTTCATGCCGCCCTGCGCTCTGTCGACAGTACCTGTTTTTGCACCGAACCGAACATTAAATCGCCATGTATAATAGTGACCGCTGTGATTAACGGTATTATTTATCATCATAGCACGCATGGTATCTGCAGTCTTTTCGTTGATTAACTGTTCCGTATATTTTGTTTCGAGTGATTTAATTACATTTCCGTCCTTGTCGGTAACTTCAGAAATCATGGTAGGAATGGCTGATTTTCCGTGATTTGCGATTGCACCGAGGTAAATCATCATTGCACATGGATTGTTAAGGTCACGATGAAGACCTATAGCTGACCATGCGAACTGGAATGCGTTGTCTCCCACAAGCTCAAAGGAGCCTGCGCCGGTTCTGATGTTATTGTCAATAACATAGCTCTTTGTAAGTCCGCCGCTGTTTACTACATGCTGTAAATCCTCCTGCCTGAGCATTTCGGAGAGCTGGGCAAAGGCACAGTTACATGAATTTGCATATGCTGTTTTAATATCCTGTGTTCCGTGATAACCGGTACAGTTTACAATCTGATAACCAATCTTGTATTTACCGCGGCATGTGAATTTCCTGCTGAACAAGTCAGGAATATTATCAATGGCAGCTTCAAGAGTAATGGTTTTCATTGTAGAACCCGGTGTAAATGCAGAGGAGAGGAATCTGTTGATATATGCGCCGCTGTACTTTGTATTTGTCAGAATGTCCTCAGGTACATTGTCAGGGTCAAATGTTGGAGTGGAAACCATACAGATGATTTCTCCCGTCTTGTAATTATAAATACCGACGGTACCGACATATTTACCAAGCGCATTTAATGCCTTCTTCTGAACTTCGGCATCCATAGTGAGTTTAATTGTATTGCCGTCATCAGTAGCGGTGTATTCCTTATCTTGGGTGACGTATCTGCTGAAATAATCGGAAAGTGTACGGATGGCGCCGGTTGAAATATTTTTGTTTCGGTCTCCTATAGTGTGGAGCATTGCCATTCTTGTTGCAGCATCTTCACTGTAAGTAACACCTTTCTCATTAACCTTTGCGAGCATTTTTCCGCTCTTGTCAACAATTGAACCCCTTACATAATATTTTTCCTTTGTAGAGGATGTGTTCATATATATAGACTGGGTATTGCCCGCTATTATATCATCATTTGTTAATGGCTTGTAACCGATAGCAGCATAATATTTTTCCGTCGTCCAATTGTCAAGATTGACGGAGTAAGTATATATAAAATATATAAGTCCGATTACGAAGGCAAAGCATAAGATGATACAAAGTAAAGTTCTATTTTGTATTTTTTTCATTATGACCTCCTTTGGCTTTAAGATAACCTTCTTTTGTAGGAGCCTGTTCACTACGCTTAAGTCTTGCGGCAAAGCTTGCATGCGGTCTTGTATCAGTTGCTTTAAGATATGCAAGAACACCCCATGCCATCATCATTGATGAACCACCGTTTGAAACAAACGGGAAGGTAACACCTGTAATCGGAAGAATGTCAACTGCTCCGAATACGTTAAGCGCTGTCTGAAACAGAAGAAGGGATGTTGCGGCACAGCCTGCTATGGTATAGAAGGTTGAACGTGAATTCATACAGGATCTGATGGCAAATACTGCAAGTACTAAGATGCATATGATGGCTAACAATGCAATTATGATTCCCCATTCCTCGCAAAGCATGCCGAAAACAAGGTCGGTATCTGCGGCAGCTACATGTCTGCCTGCAAGCGTTCCTTTGCCGGGTCCCACACCGCCATAGCTGCCGTTATTGATTGCAACCATTGTATTAACCTGCTGGTAGCCTGTTGAGGCAGGATTGTCCCATGCGTGTCCCCAGCTGGAAAAACGCCTGAAAATATAAGGCTTTGCGGTAATTGCAAGTATTCCGCCAAGCAGGGCACCGGAGCATATGAAGGTGATGGTGGCGATGCTTCCGGAACGAAGATAGGCAATAACAATGAATGTAATAAAGAAGATTGCCGCTGTACCGAAGTCACTGCAGTACGCCAGAATACCTATGCTGGCAAGAGTAAGGCAGATAAAGAGAAAGATGTTTCTCTTTTTGAATAACCGGTCAAGCGTAGCTGCTCCGGCAAAAATATAAGTGATTTTTGCAAGCTCCGAAGGCTGGAAACTGATGCCTGCAAATTCAATCCAGTTTATTGCGCCGTATTTTCTCTCGCCAAACGCAACCGTAAGTAATAACAGGCCTATTGTCAAAGCAGCCATAACCCATCTGAATGTGTTTACACGGTTGATATTTCTGAGAAACATTCCGAGGCAGATAAGTAAAATAATACCCAGTACTATCGTAAACATCTGCTTCAGAAGAGAGGATGGCGCATATGAGCCGACAACGGCAAGACTGAGTGTTGACAGGTAAAAGGCAATAATCTCCATTTCAAAACCTTTTATACCCATAATACGCATATCAACAAAGTAAAGCCACATTACGAGAGTTAACAGGAAGAATGAAGGAATAATATAAATAGAAGCTTTATCTCCCTTGTTAACAATAAGACTTATTACGGTAAAAAACTGAAAAATAGTAAGCAGAATAAGCATACACCAGGGCGGAATAGGCTTAAATTTCCTTCTTTTACGCTCGCTCTTCATTTTTTCCTGCTTAGTAAGCGGCTCAAGTCTCAAAGAATAATCTCCAAGCGTGATTTTGTCACCGTAGCTGAGCTCTTCATCTTCGATAACCTCATCATCATTTACAAAAATACCGCGACTGGAATCAAGATCGTATATTTTCCATTCACCCTCATCATCCCTGATAAGTGCAGCATGCTGCTTGGAAATAGATTTTCTCATGATTGCAATATCACTTGATGCAGCACGGCCGATAATATTTTCCCAATGGGTAATGTAATAAATCTTTCCGTCAGTAATTGAAACAAGCTTTGCCCAGATTTCTGATGTCCTTGGCATTGTCAAAAGTGAGATAATGGTACCTACGAGTATAAAAAAAGAAAGTGTAGGAAACATAATCTGCATTAGAATACCATATCCCTGTTCGAAAAAAGAATTGGAATTTGTAACAGTCTGTACTGCATGTAATAAGCTTTCTAAAAATGCATTCAATCCGTTTGCCTCCGATATTGAAATAATATGTAAAACAAATAAACATAAAAACCCATAATTACGTCTATTATAATACCATATTTAATTAAAATCATCAAGAAGTCTTTGCAGATATTAAGTGTTATTAATAAGTAGATTTTGTGAATTTTACGTAAAATGGTTCGAAAACAAACAATAATGAGATTTTTTCCTGAATCATGCGAAAATAAACCAATATTAATCTTTTTTTAGGACAGATAACTTTACATAATAAAAAAAATGTTGTATATTAAATATGGGTAAATTTGCGTTTTTTCAATGTTTGACACAACTAATTGATTTGGAGGATGATATGCAGAAGGAAAAATCAATCAGGTGTATTCTGGAGGAAAGAGAGCATAAAATGTTAAGTCCGTATGCTACCTTTTCCGATATGTCAAAGGGTAGGGAATATTCATGTGAGCCATGCGACATCAGACCATGCTTTCAAAGGGATCGTGACAGAATTATTCATTCTAAGGCTTTCAGAAGATTAAAGGACAAAACGCAGGTTTTTCTTACTCCTGAAAAAGATCATTACAGAACAAGACTTACACATACTCTTGAGGTGTCCCAGATAGCACGTTCAATAGCAAGGGCACTCATGCTGAATGAGGATTTGACAGAGGCCATTGCACTTGGTCATGACCTTGGTCATACTCCTTTTGGTCATGCGGGAGAAAGAGCACTTAACGACATATGTCCGAATGGCTTTAAGCATCATATTCAGAGCCTCAGGGTTGCACAGGTACTTGAAAAACACGGCAAAGGTCTTAATCTGTCTTATGAGGTGCTTGACGGAATAAAGAATCATCAGACAAGCGGAAAACCCGAAACTCTCTGCGGAAAAATTGTACAGATGTCTGACAAAATTGCCTATGTCAATCATGATATCGATGACGCAATCAGAGGCGGGATTATTACGGAAAATGATATTCCGCATGAATATACCGATTTACTCGGTCACTCACTCAGGGACAGGCTGAATTCAATTATTCACAATATAATTATGAATTCTTACGGCAAAGATTTTGTGTCAATGACGCCTGAATTTGCTGCCGCCATGTCCGGACTGAGAAAATGGATGTTTGAAAATGTATATACAAACCCTACGGCAAAGGGCGAGGAGGGCAAGGCTGAGTCAATGATTAAGAGTCTTTACGAGTATTATCTTACCCATCCTCATCTTATACCGGGGGAGT
Source organism: Clostridiales bacterium (assembly GCA_029010495.1). Taxonomy (GTDB): domain Bacteria; phylum Bacillota; class Clostridia; order Lachnospirales; family Lachnospiraceae; genus UBA3775. Next base: position 122,463 of record JAQXKO010000012.1, read on the forward strand.
ATCATGAAATAATTATTTCCCGAAATGAGGGAATCGAATATGCTATATGTGATTATATCGCCGGAATGTCAGACCGGTATTTTGTCAATACATATCAGGATATTATGATTCCAAAGGCGTGGAAATTCTGATTTTGGAGGTTTGAGTGTTTTATCCTGAGGAAATAATTGAAGATGTTCGAAGAAAAAATGACATCGTCGATGTAATAGGGGCAAGTGTGCGCCTTAAGCGTTCCGGCTCAAATTATCAGGGACTTTGCCCGTTTCACAATGAGAAAACACCATCCTTCTCTGTTAATCCGCAGAGACAGATATTTAAATGCTTCGGCTGCGGCAAAGGAGGAAATGTCCTTACATTTGTAATGGAATATGAAAATATTGGTTTTCCCGAAGCTTTAAAATTTCTTGCCGACAGAGCAGGAGTAAAGCTTCCGCAGGCGGATTATTCGGAGGCTGCGACAAAATCCGCACAGGAGAGGGCAGGCCTTTTGGATATGTATAAAAAGGCAGCCATATATTTCCATAATACCCTTAAAAGGCCGGAGGGTGCCGAGGGCTATAAATATCTTAAGGGAAGAGGACTTTCAGATGAGACAATCATCAGATTCGGTCTTGGCTTTTCGCCGGCAAGAGGCACGAATCTTTACAAAACCTTTAAAGAGTGCGGTTATTCACCTGATATGATAAAAAAAACCGAACTCTTCAGCTTTGATGAAAAAGACGGAGCCAGGGATAAATTCTGGAACAGGGTAATGTTTCCGATTCTTGATGTAAACGGCAAGGTAATTGCTTTTGGAGGAAGGGTCATGGGAGATGCGCTCCCAAAGTATCTTAATTCAAATGAAACCCGTATCTTTGAAAAAAGCAAAAATCTGTATGCGATGAACATATCGAGAAAAACAAAGGAAGATTATATGCTGCTCTGTGAAGGGTATATGGATGTAATAGCACTGCATCAGGCGGGCTTTGACAATGCTGTGGCAAGTCTTGGTACGTCACTTACTCCGCTTCAGGCAAATCTTATTGCAAGATATACCAAAAATGTTTATATAACCTATGACAGTGACGGGGCAGGCGTGAAGGCTGCGCTTAGAGCCATACCTATTTTAAAAAATGCCGGAATTACTGCAAAGGTTGTTAACATGGAGCCGTATAAAGACCCTGACGAGTTTATTAAAAATCTCGGGAAAGAGGAATATGAGAAAAGAATAAATAATGCTGTTCCGGGTTTCTTCTTCAGAGTAAAGCAGACAGCAAAGGCTTATGATTTTTCCAATCCCGAAGAAAAAACAAAATTTTATAACGAAGCTGCAAGAATGTGTCTTGAATTTGAGGATGAGATTGAGCGCAATACTCATATAGAGGCATTTTGCAGAGAATATGCGGTACCGACCGAAAGCTTTAATAAATTGGTAAACAGGCTGGCAGCAGGCATTGATATCGACAAAACGCTTTATTTGTCTCAACGAGAACCGATTGTCAGACAAAATCAGGAAACAGACAAATATAATAAAGAAAGGCTGGAGTGCGAAAAGCTTGTTTTTACATGGAGTTCACTGGATAAGAGGTATGCATATGTACTGAAAAAATATGCTGAAGTTGATAATTTTCAGGAAGGAATACCGAGAAAAATTGCTGAAGAGCAGTACAGAAGAAACGACAACGGCCTGAAAATGATTAGCCCTGCGTCACTTATCAACTTGTTTGAAACGACAGGTGAGCAGGCATTTGTTTCGGAATTATTTCAGGCGGATATGTGGGAACAGATCAATGATGATAAAGTGAGAGATAAGGCATTTGCTGATTCGCTTTGCAAAATACTGCTGCTTTCATCAAAGGATATGTCAAAACAGCCCGGATTAAGCTCTGAAAAGCTGAAACAGGCCATGAAGCTTAAAAACAATATTAAACAGATTAATTCATTGGTACTTAAGGAACTGGAAAAGTTGAAGTAATACAGGGAGGCAGTTATGGAAAAAAACGCTATGGAATTTCAGGTAAAGCTTGGTGAACTTATGGAATATGCCAAGACAAAGAAAAATGTTCTTGAGCAGAGCGAAGTCAATAATTTCTTTACCGGATTTAATTTGAGTGATGATGATTGGGATAATATATATAATTATCTTGAATCAAATGATGTGGATGTATTAAAAGATATGTCAATGGAAAACATAAACGATAAAGAGGTCGAGGAAATGGCTAATCTCAGCGATGAGGAGCTGTTTGCCGGTCTTGATAAAATCGAAAATCTTGACAGCCTTGACGGCTCCGGCGACATTGACGATTTACAGGTATACGCCGATATGGAGGACTTCAATGAGGGAGAAGAAAATCTGGCTCAGATAGACCTTTCCGTTCCTGACGGCGTCAGCGTTGACGATCCCGTAAGAATGTATCTTAAGGAAATCGGCAAGGTGCCGCTTCTTACTGCCGATGAAGAGGTTGAACTTGCAAAAAGAATCCAGAACGGAGATTCTGATGCAAAAAAACGACTTGAGGAAGCCAATCTCAGACTTGTTGTAAGTATTGCCAAGAGATATGTCGGCAGAGGAATGCAGTTTCTCGACCTTATCCAGGAGGGGAATCTGGGTCTGATTAAGGCGGCAGAAAAATTTGATTATGAAAAGGGATTTAAATTTTCAACATATGCAACATGGTGGATCAGGCAGGCCATTACGAGAGCCATAGCGGATCAGGCAAGAACTATACGTGTTCCGGTTCATATGGTTGAAAATATCAATAAGCTTTTAAGGGCCAAGAGAGAGCTTGTACAGAAGCTCGGCAGGGAGCCTTCTCCGGAGGAAATAGCAGAATATATGGATATTCCTGTTGACAGAGTTATGGAAATAACAAAGATTTCACAGGAGCCTGTATCTCTTGAAACACCTGTGGGAGAGGAGGACGATTCACATCTTGGTGATTTCGTACAGGATTACAATATGCCTGTACCCGAAGAGGCTGCAACCCAGACTGCGCTTAAGCTTCAGATAAGGGAAGCATTGTCAACCTTATCCGAACGTGAAAGAAAAGTAATTGAGCTCAGATTCGGACTTATTGACGGCAAGCAGAGAACTCTTGAGGAGGTTGGTGCTGAATTTGCTGTTACAAGAGAACGAATCAGACAGATAGAGGCAAAGGCTCTCAGAAAACTCAGACAGCCAAGCAAGAGTCGTAAACTGAGAGATTATATGGAGGGGTAATTGAATCTATCAAAAAGACTTACAATGAATCTTTCCATGCTTTCACATTGTTGCAGTCTTGCGGATGTCGGATGTGATCATGCATATTCATGTATATATGCCATACAAAATCATATATGCGATTACTGCTATGCCTGTGACATTCGAAAGGGACCGTTGTCAATTGCACGGAATAATATTTTAAATAATGGTTTGTCACATAAAATTAAAACCGTATTATGCGATGGACTGGAATTAATTAGTCCGGGAGATGTCGATGCCATACTTGTTTCGGGAATGGGAGGCATGACAATATGTAATATCCTCAACGAGGGTAAAGAGGTTGTTTTAGGAGCATCACAGCTTGTATTGCAGCCACAGTCTGATATTTCAAAGGTCAGACATCTGGTTCATGAGCTTGGCTTTGTTATTGACAACGAGAAGATGTGCATGGATGAAGGAAAATATTATACTTGTATTCATTGCGTCAAGGGAGTTGTTATTCCATATGAAGAAGAATTCATGTATGAATACGGTAAAATTCTTCTTGATGATAATGATAAATTACTGCATGAATACATTAACGGGAAGAAGGACAAGCTTTTAAAAATAAAAAATCAATGTGTATCTTACGGTTCGGGTAATAATATTGATATGTTGGACATAGAATTAGAAATGTTAACTAAGGCACTTGACTATATGAAACGTTAATTTTATGTGGCATGTTATATGCCCCTGATTGTGCAAAGAGGAGGTATTATGGAAAAAATAAAATTAAATTTCGGTTCTTTCGGCGAATACGAGTTTAATAAGGGGATTTCTGTCGGAGAAGCAGTTCAAAAGGCTATGCTTAAGTGCGCTGATCCGGTGATGCTTTGCAGAATAAACGGCAGGATTAAGGAGCTTTGTTACGTTCCGTATGAGGATTGCAATGTCGAACTTGTAACAAACTGCGATAAATCAGGAATGAGAACTTATGAAAGGGGACTTTTACTTGTATTTTTACATGCAGTGTATAAGGCATGCAGGGGAACAAAATTTGAAAAAGCAGTTATTGAATATGGAATAGGCCGTGGAATATATTGCGAGATAAAGGGCACGCGTGTCACCGATAAGATGGTTGAACGTATTAGAGATAATATGAAAAAGTCAGTAGAGGCCAATCTTCCCATTGAGAAAAAAACTGTACCAACGGCATATGCAAGACAAATGTTTAAGGAAATGAACATGGCAGATAAGGAGCGTTTATTAAAGTTCAGACGTTCCTCAAATACTAATATATACAAACTCGGAAATTATATTGACTATTTTTACGGTTTTATGCCTGTAAATACCGGGGCACTGAAGGTTTTTGACGTTATCAGATATCAGGAGGGCATTGTTCTTGTTTTACCTGAAACGGATAATCCGTCAAAGCTTGCGAATTTTGAAGGCAGAGATAAGCTTTTTGAAACTCTGGCTGCTTCAAATTTCTGGGCGGATATGATAGGCATCAGTACGGTCGGCGACTTAAATGAAATGATTACAAGAACGGAATATGCTGATTATATACTGATGGCTGAAGCCCTACAGGAGAAGAAGATTGCTGAAATTGCAGAGCTTGTCAAAAGAGAAAGAGGCAAAAAGTTTGTAATGATTGCGGGACCAAGCTCATCAGGCAAAACAACTTTTTCACACAGACTGTCAATACAGCTGAAGCTGATAGGATTTAAGCCACATCCGATTGCTCTTGACGATTATTATAAAAACCGTTCGGAAACACCGAAAAATCCTGACGGAAGTTATGATTTCGAATGTCTTGAGGCACTTGACGTGCAATTATTTAACAGTGATATGACAAGACTACTTAACGGCGAAACTGTCGATATGCCTACTTTTAATTTTAAGACAGGAAAGAGAGAATATAAAGGTAATAAGCTGAAATTAGGCGAGGACGATATACTTGTAATTGAAGGAATTCACGGGTTGAATGATAAGCTTAGCTATTCGCTTCCAAATGAATCTAAGTTTAAAATTTATATAAGTGCACTAACCCAGCTTAATATTGATGAGCATAATCGTATACCGACTACCGATTGCAGGCTTTTGAGAAGAATCGTAAGAGATGCCCGCACCAGAGGTACATTGGCAAAGGATACGATTAAAATGTGGAGCTCGGTAAGAAACGGAGAAGAGAAGTACATCTTTCCTTTTCAGGAAAGTGCTGACGTGATGTTTAACTCGGCACTTATTTATGAGCTTGGCGTAATAAAGCAATATGCTGAACCGTTGTTATTTGGTATCGGACCGGATGAGCCGGAGTATGAGGAGGCAAAGAGACTGCTGAAATTTCTTGAATATTTCCTGTCAATAAGTCCCGAAACAATACCGAATAATTCGATTTGCAGGGAATTTGTAGGCGGAAGCTGTTTTAACGTATAAAATATCTTTTCAATATATACTTGATTTTTTGAAAAAAATCTGATACATTAGTGAACGTTAAGCTACACGGATGATTGCGCCGTAAGGTGTGGAAAGTCCGGGCTTCATAGGGCAGGGTGCCGGATAACGTCCGGTGGAGGTGACTCCCAGGCCAGTGCAACAGAAAACAGACCGCCTGCATTGCAGGTAAGGGTGGAATGGCGGTGTAAGAGACCACCGCTTTGCCGGTAACGGTAAAGGCTGTGTAAACCCCACTCGAAGCAAGACCAATAGAAGACTATGCGGCGGCCCGTCGCGTCTTCGGGTAGGTCGCGTTTTACAGATGTAATGTCTGTAAAGGAGCTGTATGGTAACATACAGTCAAGATAGATAATCATCCACGACAGAACCCGGCTTATAGTGTAGCTTATTATTAAAAAGATATAAACCATATACGGCATTTTATTGCGGTATATGGTTTATTTTTTTATATTATGTATTGGTATGCTGTGTAATTAGATAATTAAAAATGACTTATATTAAATAATTGATATTAAATATAGGAAGAAACAGGATTTTGAAGATTGGTTTTTTTGAATGAATGACGGTTAAGACGCACTATACAAATGTGACAAAAAATGACCTTTATTGACGGTTTAATATTACAAGATTATTACAGCGTTATTCTACATTTGTATCCTGAAAAATACAAATAAAATGGAGGAAAAACAAGCATTTACGATTAAAAAATAAGTATAAAGTGGAGGTAAATACGCAGAAATTATTAAGCAATTATTAATTGTTACAAAATTGTTACGGTAAATGTTGCACAAAAACCATAAAAACGAATAAATTTTCGATATAAATAATAAACAATATTTAGCAGTTGTTTTGAAGTATTATTTGTGCAATATTTACATTGCTGACAAATTATGACATGACTACAGGGTGTGAATAGTGCCGAATTTGGCTGACTGTACTTGACTTTGCCTTAATCTTTCGTTAATCTTTTAGACAATCCGGTTCAAAAATTAGTTTAAGGAGACAAATATGTTTAAGAGAGTAAAAGCTCTTGCTACTAAGGAACCATTGATTAAAAAGATGATTACTTTTGGCAGGAAACAAAATCCTCTTCAAAAAGGGATGGCTTATGTTTATCTTATTCTTACACTTGTCTGTGCAGAAACATCTATTGGACTTTGGAATAATACTACAGTATATGCGGCTGAGCAGAATGGTTCGCCGGCAAAAGTTATTGTATTTCCAACTGCTTCGAGTTCATTAGTGAATGTAACTGACATGAGAGAATCAATTGAGGATAACGTAAGTGCCCCTGCACTTTCTGTGAACTTAGTTGAGAACGAAGAAAAATATGAATTACTTCAGAATGTTGTTGTAGAAGCAAATGAAGATGTAATTCATAAAACATCACATGACAAACATTATGAGGAGCATGCAACCGATAATAAGATTCAGTCACTTACTGAGCTTAATATTGCTATCTCCGAAGGTGTAAAGAAGAGTTATGAAGCAAAAAAGGAAGCCGAAAGAATTGCTGCCGAAAAGGCAAAGGCCGAGGCAGAGAGAAAGGCTGCTTTAAAAGCTAATACTTATGTTAACAATCCTAATTTTAAAATCAAGTTAACTAATGCAGAATATGATTTACTTTGCAGATTGGTTTACTGTGAGGCTGGTGGCGAAGACGAGATTGGTAAAATATTAGTTACTAATGTTGTATTAAACCGGGTTAATTCACCATCATTTCCAAACAATATTACCGACGTAATCATGGCAAAGAGACAGTTTGAACCTGTCTCTACCGGTAAGGTAAATCGCGTAAAGCCTTCAAAAGAAGTAATTGCCGCTGTTGACAAGGCTTTGTCAGGCGTTGATTATTCAAAGGGTGCGTTGTATTTTATTAATCCGAAATATTGCAACAGCAGCTGGTTTGAAAGAGCTCTGACAAGAGTCATCGTACACAGAGATTCTGTATTTTATAAGTAATAGAATAAAATAACCTGAATGATGATATATGTAGTGCACAGTACACTGATATATTGTTGTTCGGGTTTTTTTATTGAAAAATATTTTTTAATTATATTATGGCAAAGCAAATAAAAAATGAAGTAATATATTGCAGATTATCAAAGAAATAACAGTAATACCATGAATCTCCGGTATAAGTGTCATATAGATACTTTTGGTTTTTTACAAATTATGATACAATATAACCGTTTAGTAATCATGGGGGTTATGGATTATGACAGAAAAATATGGCAGGATAAATATAAAAAAATTAAATCAGAACATATATCTGTTTGACGACGCCGGTCAGTCTACCGGATACCTTGTTACAGGTAATAAATTGGCTCTTGTTATTGACACAATGAACGGAGTGGAGAATGTTAATGAGTTGGTAAGGAGCATTACCGATTTACCTGTTATGGTGGTAAATACTCATGGTCATTGTGATCATATTTACGGAAATATTTATTTTAAAAAAGCTTATATTCATAAAGATGATATGGAAATCGTTAAAGAACATACCGCCTTTCCTGATTTTATCAGGCTGTGCAGGGAAAAAGGACGTAGTATGCCTGAATTTGAATATGTCAATGACGGTGACGTGATTGATTTGGGCGATTTACATGTTGAAATTTATGTCATCAGCGGACATACGCCCGGTGGACTGTTTCTTCTTCTCAGAGAAGACAGAGTGCTTTTTACGGGAGACAGCATAAATCATCATGTGTGGATGCAGCTTCCGGAAAGTCTTGACATGAAGGGATTTACGGAAAATCTTGAGAAACTGTGGTTTTTAACTGAAAAGGCAGACTATATATGTTATGGTCATGCAACTGATTTTGACAGCATCGAGCTTTATAAACAGGTTTACAGGGGAGCCAAAGAAATTGCTGAAGGGAAAACAGCAGAGGATAAAGCCTATTCCTGGTTTGGCGGAGAAAATATGCAGCATGAATTTGCACCCGGCAGTGTGATATGCTACAAATGACAGCCTGTTATTAATAAGCATGGTCCGGCTGCCGCAACAGATAAAGATTGCTAAATTATTATGAAATATGATACAATTTGACATATATCATTATGTCAAATCAGAAGAGGATAACATATTATGGTACAAAGAATGAAACGAGCCGGAAGAGCTATGACGGCAATATGTCTTATAACGGTACTGCTATGCTCCTGTGGGGGAAAACAGGGAGCTGACAAAGGATTGGATAATTCCGGCAAAATAACTGTGACGGAAGCGACCGGCAATAATCGGCCGGATAATAATCAGAACGGCAATACACCGAATGTTACTGACACTCCTACGCCGGAGCCTGTATCACCACAACCCGACTTTGAGGACGACTTTAAAGAAATGCCAAAGGCCGGAGTACATACGATGGAAAATCTTTTTGCAACAGCCATACAGCCTCTTGGAAGGACTATGTATATATGGGGCGGCGGCTGGAATAAGGAAGATACCGGAGCAGGAGAAGAGGCAGTGTCTTTCGGAATAAGTGAAAAATGGGTTGAATTTGCTTCTATGCAGAACTCGTCCTATGATTATAATAATACACGCTATCAGATTCATAACGGTCTTGACTGCTCGGGATATATCGGATGGCTTGTTTATAATGTTATTGAAACACAAGAGGGAAGGCCCGGTTACGTTATGAAATCGACTGACCTTGCAAAATCACTGGCCGAAAAAGGATTCGGTACATATAATTCCGGTGCTGTCAGTGAATGGCTTCCGGGCGATGTGGCCAGTATGAAGGGTCATGTGTGGCTCTGTCTGGGAAGCTGTGATGACGGAAGTGTTCTTGTACTACATGCTTCGCCTCCAGGTGTAAAGCTTTCGGGAACTGTTCTTGCTGACGGAAGCAGGTCACAGGCTGTTGCTCTTGCTGAAAAAATAATGAAAAACTGTTACTCTTCGTGGTATGACCGTTTTCCTGATTGTACTGTTCCGTACAGCTATCTGACAAAATCCCATACCTTCAGGTGGAGCAGGGATGTGCTTTCGGATAAATGGGGACTCGGAAATATGAGTGCCGAGGAGCTTGCCGAAAAGATTTTTCTGAAGAATTGAATATCGGTTTGATAATATAATATTATATAAAGCATTGGACGGTAATAATGAAAAGAATATTAATAACAAATGATGACGGTATAGGAGCAGGAGGCATTATCCGACTTGCAAAGGCGGCAATGAAATACGGAGAGGTATGGGTGATTGCACCTGCTGCGCAGAGAAGTGCGGCATCACACAGCATCACACTTCATACGCATATTGATGTATATCCGTGTGATTTTCCGGTTGAGGGGATTAAGGCTTATGCGATTTCCGGTACGCCTGGAGACTGTATCAGACTCGGAATATTAAATATTTTACCGGAAAAGCCGGACATTGTATTTTCAGGTATCAATTTTGGATTTAATGCAGGGACGGATGTGCAATACTCTGCAACAGTCGGAGCGGCGTTTGAGGCGGTGTTTCAGGGTGTTCCGGCTGTGGCATTTTCGGAATCAACACAAGACGGATACCTTGTTACAGACAAATATCTTGATGATATTCTTGCGGAGGTAATAGATACTCCTTTTGTGTACGGAAAGGTAATAAACATCAATTTCCCAAATTGCCGGCCTGATGAGGTAAAAGGAATATTGAGAAACAGAATTAATTCAGCCGGATGTATTTTCAGAGACAGATATGACGTGGAGGAGCTTAAGGATGGCGGTAAACGTTATCGTGTAAACGGTATTTACAATGAAGATGTTGAGCCGGGTTCGGATCTTCGCGCACTGTTTGATAAATATATATCCATAGGTGAGCTGACTAATATACATTAACCTCATGCTTATTAAATATTACTGATTTCTTATAAAGAGAAAGGCGATATTCATTACGAATGATTAAGTATATAGAACAGATATATAATGAAATAAGTAATTTCATACGGAGGAAATTATGTTAATTGGGTTTATTGTAAGCGGTATTGTTGAGGAATACACCTCAAATCTCTGCAAAGGTATTGAAAAAATGGCGGAAGCTGACGGTGTTAATGTAGTAGTAATTCCCGGCAAATATCTTAATATGAATTTTGAAGAGGATTTAAAAAATAAATACGGTTATTGTTTTAATTCTCTGTATTCGTACGGATTATTATCATGTTTTGACGGTCTTATTATAGAAATGGCATCTGTTGCAATGTATTCAAATGAAACTCAAAAGGAAAAGTTTGCAAAGATATTTAAGGATGTGCCGCATGTATTTATATCCTTCAGCAAACGAGGTTACAGCAGTGTCACGCTTGATAATAAAGCAGGCTTAAATGATGCACTTGAATATATGTACACAAACGGTGCAAGAAAATTTGCTATGATTGGCGGACCTGATAAAAATATTGATGCCAAAGAAAGAAAACAATGCTTTGAAAATTTTTTGAAGAAATATGAACTTGTTCAGAACGAAAATAATTATGTACAGGGCAGCTTTTTCCTAGACTGCAGCAAAGAAGCAGAGCAGCTTGTCGCCAACAATTTGGATGCTGATGCTTTTATCTGCGCTAATGATATCCTGGCAATACGTATATATGAAGCCTGCAGAAAGTATAATTTGAAACCGGGAATAGATGTATCAGTTCTCGGCTTTGATGACAGTAAGTTCTGTATTTCAACATTTCCGTCTATATCCTCCGTAAGAACAGATGTGGTAAATATCGGTAAGGAAAGCTATAAACTACTTATGGATATTATTTCGGGCAGACCTGCGAGAAAGGTTGTATTACCTTCGCATTTTGTTCTTCGTGATTCGATATGTCACAGAGGACAAGAGGAAAAAAGAAAAACTGATGTTGATTCGGATATTAATTATATTTTGAAAGCAAATGTCCAGCTGGACGAAATCCCAAATTCTGAAAGGGCAATAGATAAGCTTAGGGAAATTCTATCATTGTTAAACTGTGCAAAAGAGAATAATGACGCTGAATTACTGAACAATATTCTGGCCCTTGCAGATGAAAAATTTTTATCTGAATATAAGGATTTGGTAGACGGAGAGCTCTTTCTTAATCTTCTGGATTATAATTATAAAAAATGGTTTTTGACAATTGATGATTATAATCTGAAAAATAAAATTATTTCAATGTATATCAAAATTATCAATGATATAATGAAATATAACCGTAAAACCTATGACAACCAGGGTATAAAAAATATGGATGCAACATATATGATGGAAGCATTTTTTAGAGATACAATGCAATTTGCCGGCAACAGTGAATTAAATTATTCTAAGATATTTGATAATCTTGATTTCCTTGGAATTGAAAATGCATTTTTGTATCTCTATGACGAACCTCTGTCGTATATGCAGGGTGAAATATTTGAAATTCCGCAAACACTTAATCTTAAGGCCTGCCTTCTGGACGGAAAGACAATCAAAGTGCCGCAAAATAAACAGAAGATTTTAAAAGAAAATATTTTTTATAACGATTATCTGGACTGGAAAGATTTTTCAAAGCTGTATATCTTTCCTGTTTATGCGGAAAATTATCTGTACGGTGTAGTAATCTGCGATATTAAGCCTTATGGATTTCCTAAAGCAGAATTATTTGTAAACCAGATAAGTGCGGCAATACGTATGTTTCAGCTCAGAATTCAGAATAACAAAATTATGAATGAATATGAGGAATCAATGCGCAGGCTGAAAGAAAACAATATTACACTTGATACTATGACAAAAACAGATCCGTTAACCGGACTTAATAACAGACGCGGATTCTTTATGCGTTATGAAAAAATGCGTCTGCTCTGCCCGAGCGATACATCATCCATGCTGGTCGGATATGCTGATATGAATAATCTTAAAATAATTAATGACAGATTTGGTCATGATGAAGGTGATTATGCATTAAAGAGTATCGGCAGTGTTTTGACAGATTTTGTTACAATGTACAACGGCTTTGCGGCGCGTATCGGCGGCGATGAATTTGCGTTTACCATTGCAGTTCCGACAGACGGAGATCTGACGGAATACCGTAAGGAATTGCAGGAGCTGTTTGATGATTTTAACAAGAAAAGCATTAAACAGTATATAGTATCTGCATCCGTGGGTTTTAGCTTAATAAATAAAGGTGATGACATTACAATAGAGGATGCACTTAACAGTGCAGATGAAAAGCTTTATATTGAAAAAAATGAAAAGAACAGAAATGTTCTTAAAGCGAATCTGTTGGAATAATAATCCGTTATATGTTTGAAATACGTTGTTTGTCTGAAACAGAAAAATTAACAATTTTTTCATAAGCGGACAATAAAAAAATATTTACTTTTATCTTTTTTTTTAGTATAATAAATACAAACCATTAAGTCATCTGATAACGGACAAATAACCAGGTAATTTGCGAGTTTGACGATAAGACACAGGAAAGCAGGTATGATATGAATAAAAAGGCTATGTATAAATTAAGCTACGGTTTATTTGTTCTTACGGCTAAGGAAGCTGATAAAGATAACGGTTGTATAATTAATACTGCCATTCAGGCTGCGTCAGAGCCAAATCAGATAAGCATTTGTGTAAATAAAGCAAATTATACTCATGATATGATTATGAATACGGGGAAATTTAATGTCTCTGTTATCAGTCAGTCAGCCGGTTTCAATTTGTTTAAGCATTTTGGTTTTCAGTCAGGAAAAGATGTTAACAAGTTTGCGGATTTTTCCGCATGTACAAGAAGTGAGAACGGTATTTTATACATTACTGAAGGCACCAATGCCTATTTTTCGGTGTCGGTAACAAAAACAGATGATTTGGGTTCTCATACAATGTTTATAGGTGAAATCACTGATATGGAGGTATTAAGTGATACATCATCTGCAACATATGAATATTATTTAAGCAACATTAAGCCTAAGCCTCAGCCTGTGAGAACAACAGAGGACGGAAAGACGGTTTGGCGTTGTACAATTTGCGGATATGAGTATGTCGGAGAAGAGCTTCCGGAGGATTTTATATGTCCTATATGTAAGCATCCGTCATCTGATTTCGAAAAAATTAATAATATTAATAATAAACAGGAGGAAAAAACAATGGCAAAATATGTTTGTCCGGTATGCGGTTACATTCATGAGGGAGACAGTGCTCCTGCTGAGTGTCCGGTATGTCACGTAAGCGGAGATAAATTCAAGAAGGTGGAAGGTGAGCTTAAGCTTGCTGCAGAGCACGAATACGGAATTTATGCCAAGACAGTAAAGAATAATGACAATATCAGCGAGGAAGATAAGAAATATATTTTCGAACAGCTGATGGCTAACTTCAAAGGTGAGTGTTCAGAAGTAGGTATGTATCTTTGCATGGCTCGTATTGCTCACAGAGAAGGATATCCTGAGATTGGTCTTTATTGGGAAAAAGCTGCATTTGAAGAGGCAGAGCATGCTTCAAAGTTTGCTGAGTTATTAGGTTCAGATCTTGAGCCAAATATGAAGGCTACAACAAAGGACAATCTTGCATGGAGAGTTGACTGTGAATTTGGTGCTACACAGGGCAAGTTTGATTTGGCTTTATGTGCTAAGAAGAACGGTCTTGATGCTATTCATGATACAGTTCATGAAATGGCACGTGATGAGGCTCGCCACGGCAAGGCTTTAAAGGGATTCTTAGACAGATACTTCAAATAAGTATTAATTACGACTTGTATTTTAAGGGGAATAGCATGTCTATTCCCCTTTTATTAACTAATTTAAGGAGCAGTATTATGTTTATTACAAATGATATCAGATATGTAGGTGTTAACGATCACCGGGGTGATCTTTTTGAAGGTCAGTATACAGTTCCGAACGGAATGGCATATAATTCATATGTTATTATGGACGATAAGATTGCAGTCTTGGATACTGTTGATGCCGGTTTCGGAAATGAATGGTTAGATAATATTGCCAAGGTACTTGACGGTCGAAAGCCGGATTATCTTATTATTCAGCATATGGAGCCTGATCATTCCGCCAATATAACAAGTTTTATAAAAGCATACCCTTCTGCGACAGTTGTGGGCAATTCAAAGACATTTGCAATGATGGAGCAGTTTTACGGAAATGATATATTATTTGAAAGACATACTGTAGCTGATAAGGATAAATTAAAGCTCGGAAGACATGAGCTTACTTTTATATTTGCCCCTATGGTTCACTGGCCTGAGGTTATGGTGACATATGACAGTATGGATAAGGTGCTTTTCTCCGCTGACGGCTTTGGAAAATTCGGCGCACTTGACGTTGAAGAGGATTGGGCATGTGAAGCAAGAAGATATTATTTTGGTATTGTCGGGAAATATGGTATGCAGGTTCAGAAGCTTCTTAAAGCGGTGCAGTCACTTGAGATAACCTGTATTTGTCCTCTGCACGGACCTGTTCTTAATGATAATCTCGAATACTATCTTAATAAATATGATATATGGTCATCATATGCTCCTGAGGATAAGGGCGTATTTATAGCATATGCCTCAATATACGGAAATACTAAAAAAGCTGCTGAAATGCTTGCTGCAAGGCTTAATGAAATGGGCTGCGAAAAAGTTGCGATTGCTGACCTTGCGCGTGAGGATATGGCAGAATGCGTTGAGGATGCTTTCAGATATGACAGACTCGTGCTTGCGTCAGTTACTTATAACGGTGATATCTTCCCATGCATGAAAGAATTTATTAACAGTATTACCGAGAGGGGATATCAGAAGCGTAAGATTGCATTCATTGAGAACGGTTCATGGGCTCCTACGGCAAAAAGAGTTATGCAGGGGATGTTTGAAAAGTCAAAGGATATTACCTTTTTTGAAAATAGCATAACGATTAAATCAGGTATCAAAGAAGATACGGTTGCAGCAATTAATAGTTTGGCTGAAGAAATTATTAACGGTTAAATCATATTTTTTTATTAAGCTCCGGATTACAGACCGGAGCTTTTTTAATTATTTTTTAAATATGAATAATATGAATGAAATATCAAAAAAATGTTATTTACATTAAAAATTATTTATTGTACAATGGGATAACATCACAAGAACAGGGAGAGAAATAATGGAACCGATTGTACTTAAAGGACTGAAACAGAATAATTTGAAAAATATTTCTCTTACAGTTCCGAAAAATAAAATTGTTGTATTTACCGGTGTTTCGGGTTCGGGAAAATCAAGTATTGTGTTTGACACTGTTGCTGCTGAAAGCCAGAGACAAATGAATGAAACATATTCGGCGTGGATAAGGGGGCGTCTTCCGAAATATGATAAGCCGGATGCTGAGGAAATAAACAATCTTAATCCGTCTGTTATTGTTGATCAGAGCCGTCTGGGCGGTAATGCAAGGTCTACAGTCGGAACAATCAGCGACATGTATTCGGTATTAAGGCTCTTGTTTTCAAGAATAGGAAAACCGCATGTCGGTCCGGCTTCATATTTTTCATTTAATAATCCTAACGGTATGTGTAAAACCTGCTCCGGAATCGGAAAATTAATGGAACTGGATATTTTCAAGCTTATTGACATGGATAAAACCTATGATGAAGGCATGTTTATGCTGCCGGCCTTTGGAAAAGGTAATTATTACTGGAAGATGTACAGAAGACCTGATTATTTCAGGACTGATGTGTCTTGGAAGGATTTGACCGAAAGAGAGCAGAACATACTTCTGTACGGCAGCTATGAAAAGGGCGGAGAGAGAATTGATAAGAAGCTTGAGGGTGTCTATAATCAGTTTAAGCGTCTGGTGCTTATGAAGGGTCCTGAGGAGCAGAATGATAATACATTAAAAAAGATAAATCGGTTTGTATATCAGAAGGAATGTCCTGACTGCAACGGAAAAAGACTTTGTAATGAAACTCTGAACTGTAGGATAAACGGTTATAATATATCTGATATGTGTGAAATGGAATTTACAAGGCTCCGTGAAGTATTATATGAAATAGATGATGAAAGAGCAGCATCCATAATTAAACCTCTTGTTGCTTCTCTTGACAGAATGATTGATATAGGACTTCCGTATCTGTCAATGAACAGAGAAAGTTCAACTTTATCGGGAGGCGAAGCACAGAGACTTAAGCTTGTAAGGTATATGGGCAGTTCATTGTGTGGAATGATTTACATATTTGATGAACCGAGTACCGGCATGCATCCGAGAGATGTTCACCGTATGTCAAGGCTGCTAAAGAGCCTTCGAGATAAAGGAAATACGGTTCTTGTCGTTGAGCATGACAAGGATATTATCAGTATTGCTGACGAGGTTATCGACGTAGGGCCTCTTGCGGGCAAAAACGGCGGACAGATTCTATTTCAGGGCTCATATGAAGATTTGCTGATAAGCAATACAAAAACGGGTAAGGCTATGCGTACCGAAGTATCTGTCAGGGAAAATGTCAGAAAACCTAAAGGATTTCTTCCTGTAAGGGGAGCAAATATACACAACCTTAAAAATGTTGATGTGGATATTCCTGTAGGTGTCATTACTGTTGTCACCGGTGTTGCGGGAAGCGGCAAATCGTCTCTGATAAGAGATGTATTTGCAAAGCAGTATGAGGATCAGGTGGTTATTATAGATCAAAGTGCCATTACTGCTACAGGCCGTTCTACGGTATGTACCTTCCTTGGGTTCTTTGATGACATCAGAAAGGCCTTTGCCGGAGAGAATAATGTTGATGCCGGGCTGTTTTCGTTTAACGGTAAAGGAGCCTGTCCTCACTGTAAGGGCAGGGGAGTTATCACAACAGAGTTGATTTTTATGGAACCGGTAACGACACAGTGTGAATACTGCAACGGTTCAAGATATAGTGATGAGGCATTAAGTTACAGATATAAGGGACTTACCATAAAGGATGTTCTCAAAATGAATGTTGAAGATGCCCTTGAATTCTTCAAGGACAATAAAAAGATAACAGAAAAGCTCAACGCACTGATTGAGGTTGGCCTTCCGTACATTTCACTCGGACAGCCTCTGTCAACCTTTTCCGGAGGAGAAAGACAGAGAGTTAAGCTTGCAATGAATATCAAGAAAAAAGGAAGTATTTATATACTCGATGAACCTACAACCGGTCTTCATGCTGCCGACATTGAAAAGGTTGTCAATATTCTTGAAAGATTAGTTGACAGCGGCAATACGGTTATCGTAATTGAGCATAATACTGACGTAATGAAGCTGGCTGATTATATTATTGATGTCGGACCGGACGGCGGTTCTAACGGAGGAAAGATAGTTTTTACAGGTACTCCGAAGGAAATGATAGATAATTCCGACACAATAACAGCAAAGTATTTAAGAAGATAATACACGAGACTTCAAAGCCTGTGTGAGCCGGCTTTGCACATACGAAGGTGCAATTATGAGAAGATGAAACTGTTTGGTATTATTAAAACATAATATTCGGTTATAATAATTTCGTAAAGTATAACAAGGTTTTTATTAAAGGAGGAAAATATGTGCACGGCGGCAACATATTTGTCAAAGGATTTTTATTTTGGAAGAACTCTTGATTATGAGTTTTCTTACGGGGATGAGGTAGTTATTACTCCCAGAAATTACTGCTTTGATTTTTGCAAAATGGGTAAAATGAATACACACTATGCCTTGATAGGAATGGCATGCGTCATAGATGATTATCCTCTTTATTATGATGCTGTCAATGAAAAAGGACTATGTATGGCAGGACTGAATTTTGTCGGCAATGCGGTATATGGGGAGTACGAAGAAGGCAGGGACAATATTGCCCAATATGAGTTTATTCCCCGGATATTGGGATTGTGTGCAACTGTTAAAGAGGCAAGAAATTTACTTGAAAGGATTAATATATTAAACAGACCGTTTAATGATAAGCTGCCTGTTGCGCAGCTTCACTGGATTATTGCCGATAAAGTCGAAGCAATTACTGTTGAGGCGGTTAAGGATGGTATTAAAATATATGATAATCCTGTAGGTGTATTAACCAACAATCCGCCTTTTGATAAGCAGATGTTTAATCTTAACAATTATATGTCGTTATCGCCTAAATCGCCTGTCAATATGTTTTCGGATAATCTTGAGCTTAATTGTTACAGCAGGGGAATGGGAGCTATGGGTCTTCCGGGGGATTTATCATCCCAGTCACGTTTTGTCAGAGTGGCATTTGTAAAAATGAATTCAAAGTCAGGAGACGGAGAGCTGGAAAGTGTGAGTCAGTTTTTTCACATTCTTAATTCTGTCGACCAGCAAAGAGGCTGTTGTGAGCTTAATGGAGGAGAATACGAAATAACTCTTTACACATCATGCTGTAATGCTTCAAAGGGAATATATTACTATACCTCTTATGATAATCATCAGATTACAGCAGTAAATATGAATAAAGAAAATCTTGAAGGTGACAGACCGGTAAGATATAAAAGAATAGAAAAAGAAAATATTTTTGAACAGAATTAAATATAAGCTCTGATATGATAT
Organism: Clostridiales bacterium; assembly: GCA_029010495.1. Classification (GTDB taxonomy): domain Bacteria; phylum Bacillota; class Clostridia; order Lachnospirales; family Lachnospiraceae; genus UBA3775. Next base: position 141,505 of record JAQXKO010000012.1, read on the forward strand.
TTCATTTCAGAGCTTATATTTTCTATAATTAATTTAGCATTGTTTATGAAGAGTTATGCTAAAATAATACATCAATAATATATTCGGTTTTTGTTACGTCATACAATGGAAAAACTTGAAAAATAGAATGGTTTATTATATAATTATTTATTATAGCAATATATAAATGTATAAATATTCATTATATTTTCAGAAATTTACATGTGGAGATAATAAATGGTAAATATAACTATTTCTTTTCAGGCTTTTATATTATTTATTGCAGCAGCCGTAGCTTTGTTTCTGACGGTTTTTACTGTAATGATAAAATTTTCAATGCCTAAAATGAAAGCAATACTCATAAAAATGGAATTATGTACGGTAGGACTCTTGTTATTTATGGCATTGTCATATGTATTTGACGGTACAAAAAGTCCGAATGGATTTATAATCGTGTCGGTAATTAATGCAGTCGGTTTTTTATTAATCTGTTTCATATTGTATTGTTATATAGAATATCTTACAGTGCTGTATATGAGCAAAGGGCGTTTCAATAAACTCCCGGACACATTAAAGAATACTTTTAAATTATGTGTTATTTGGATGTTATTATCATGTCTGGCCGTTTTTACCGACAGGATTTATATAATTGATGAAAACAATTATTATAAAAGGGGAGATTATTTTTATCTGGCGTCGGTAATTCCGCTTGTGATTATTGTTTTTTTAACAGTCTTTATTATACAGAACAGAAGTATATTTAAAATTAAATTCACCATTCTTTTTGTAGCTTCGAATTGTATTCTGATTGCAGGTACTGTTATTCAGATGTTTCGGTTTGGAGACTGCTTTTTTGAAATTGCGATTTTTTTAGTGTCTGTAGCTTTGTATGTCTTTACCCTTATGGAACAAAATGAAGAATTACAGCTTGCAGCATATACCGAGCTTAAATCCGGTCTTCCGAATGCACACGGTTTTTTCGCGATAATTTGCCAGATTATTCAAAAGGGTAACATTTCAAATTATAATGCTTATTATTTTGATGTTGTCGGGATGGGCGGTATGAACAATAAATATGGCGATAAAAAAGCCAATGAAATATTGATATCCTACATAGATTTGCTCAGAAACTGGTTTGAAAAAGATGATGTGCTTGGACGTCTGGGCGGTGACTTTTTTGTCGCACTTGTTAAAAAGGAGCGTACGGAGGAGTTTATGAAAGTCATGTCAGATTCCGTAGTGAATGTAATTATTAACGGAAATAACCAGCCTGTACATGTTTCTTCGGTAGTCGGTGGCTATAAGATTGATGATACGCCTCAGTCTCCGGAAAAGATTATGTCAAAGATATCTACTGCCATATCATATGCGAAGAATGTATCAAAAGAGCGTTTTGTATTTATTGATGATGAAATCGAAAAGAAGCTGATAGAAGAAAAAAGAAATTATGACAATATCCTGAAAGGATTGGAAAATGGTGAATTTGTACCATATTATCAGCCAAAGGTTAATACTGAAACGTTTGAACTATGCGGTTGTGAAGCACTTGTAAGATGGTTAAAAAACGGTGAGCTTATACCGCCATACAAATTTATACCACTTATGGAAAGAACAGATCTCATATGTAATCTTGATTTATATATGCTGGAACATGTATGCCGTGATATCAGGGAGTGGCTTGATGAGGGATTGTGTCCTCCTTGTGTATCGGTAAACCTGTCAAGGAAAAATCTAAACAATGAAAATCTGGCCGAAGATATCCATAAAATTGTCAGCGGGCATAATATACCCGTCTCATTAATTCAGATTGAAATAACCGAAACAAATGATGCGTATCCTTTGATAGAACTCAAAAAAGCAGTTGACAAGCTTCACGGATTCGGATTTTCGGTTGCAATAGATGATTTTGGTACCGGAAGCTCTTCAATAAGTCTTTTAAAGGAAGTAAGCTTCGATGCATTAAAAATTGATAAGACATTTATTGATTATGCAGATGATAAGGAGCAGAAGCTGTTGTCTTATATTATCGAAATGGCTAAGGCAATTGACATTAATGTTATTGCAGAGGGAGTCGAGGAACCGGTACAGGTAGAGAGTCTTATTAATATGGAATGTACATATATTCAGGGATATGTATTCGACAAACCGCTGGAAAAACATGAATATGAAGACAGAATTCGCAGAAAGAAATATCCTGCAATAATCCAATAATAAAATTTGTTATTTTTTGATATTGTTATATTTAAAACTAATCAAAGGTAACAGATATTTAATTACTGCTTTTGGCGGTAATGAATTTATAGGTTGAGAAACATGAAAAAAGCAAGGAATCAATCAGGTATTTGATTGGGTGTCTGATTTTTATGAAAGAATTGGCAAGCATGCAGGGATAAAATATTATGTTTTTTAAAATAAATAAACGTTTATTATATAAATTTGTAATAATTATATTTATGAGTACGAAAAATGATTTGGTCGATACAATTTATAGAATAAAATGTGGACTGCTTCTCACTTTGCTGATATAATACAAGAGAGGTTTTGGTATGAAAAAACAGATTGCAAAATACATACTGACATTTTTCTGCATTTATTTTCTGCTTGCCGGTCTGCTGGTAATGGCGGCAATGATTCCTAAAGTATATATTAAAAAAAATGTTGAGGAATCTGCCGTATATCTTTGTGAAGGAGAACTGTTCGGCGAGGCTGTAAGGAATGCAGACGGAAGCATTATCGACAGGTATGCCGACTCGATTCTGCTTGGAATTGCATATTCCTATGACAGTAACAGTCCCCTTTGTTCGGTTATGGAATCAAAGTATTATCACAGAGACGCTTTTAATGAGAATGAAAATCTTTTGAAAGCCGTTACTGATGACTGTATTCCTAATCAGCAGTATCTAAGATACTGGCATGGCTCAAATATTTTTGTAAGACCATTACTTACTGTTTTTAATTTGAAGCAAATATATACTCTGAACGGTATAATTATCGGTTTGCTTGGTATAGTCGTATCAATACTGCTTATTCGAAAAAGAGCATTTTTTCTTTTGACCGGATTTATAATAGGGCTGATAATGACTTCCTCCTGGTTTGTGCCGTTGTCATTAGAGTATACATGGACATATTTGATTATGATGGTCATGATTATTGCCGTAATGGTAATTGCGGATAATAATAAGGATGCCGGATTGGTGTTCTTAATCGGAGGTATGGTTACCGGTTTCATGGATTTTCTTACAACCGAGACGATTACTCTGACTGTTCCTCTTTTGTTTCTTCTTTGGTCCGTATATGGCAGAATTAAGAAGTCAGGATGCGGCTTATCCTTTAATTTGGCGGTAAAAGCAGCGATTACATGGGGCATCGGGTATGCAGGAATGTGGATTTTGAAGTGGATTACTGCTTCTGTAGTACTTGCAGAAAATGTAATGCCTTATATATCAGAGCATATAGAGGAGCGTATAGGTTTTGGTGTCGGAGCCGGCGCAGGTCGTCTCATAATCGGAGCGGTCACGAGGAATATAAGCTGTCTGTTTCCGTTCGATTACGGCTCATTTGGTATATTTATGGGAGTTGTTTTCCTGATATTGATTTTTTATATCGGATATGTATATAGAAAAAAACAGGTTGACAAAAAATTTATTTTGATATTGGGATGCATAGGTATCATCCCGTATATAAGGTATATTGTGTTACACAATCATTCGTATCTGCACTACTTTTTTACATACAGGGCGCAAATTGCGACAATAATTGCGGTAGCACTTATATTAGAACAATTATTAAAAAAACATGCTTCAATTGGCAACCTTGGTTGACCGGAAAGGGGAGAGAATGAACAACGAAATTTACACAAGAAAGAAAAGATTTTGGGCAATGATTCTTACAATCATGCTTGTGATTACACAGATACTTCCAGCAGAAACATTTGCAATCGAATACGATTTGGATTACGATGCATCTAATGCTTCTTCATTTGGAGTAGATTATGTGTATGAAGGAGACGTATTAAATTTTAGTGTAGAAGCATATAGTTCGGATGAATTATCAGTTGCTAATATTTATTACTATGATATGGATGGCAAGCTGCTTTTGCAGGATGACTGTTCAACGGATGTAACAAAAGAATTTTCGGTTACGGTTAAGAGTTATTCGGGCGTTTCCGGCTCTGCAATGCCCGCTGCACAGTTTAATAACTGGAAGATTACAGAATTGCTCGGCTCCGGTAAGGCGCTTTATTCATTGAAACTGCAGGCTACGGCATATGTTGCTTCAGAGATTAATTATGAATTGGACGGCGGAACAAATGCAGCTTCCAATCCTAACGTTTATTATGAAGGGAAAGAAAAAATCACTCTTGCCGATGCGACAAAGTCCGGCTACGTATTTGACGGCTGGTATCTGGATGCGGCATATACTAATAAGATAACTTCTATTTCCGTTTCTCAGACGGGAAAGCTTAATATATATGCCAAGTTTAAAATTGCCAAGCAGCAGGGCAAAGGAAGTATTACGGTAAATGACGTATTTTACGGAGAAGCGATTAAGACATCTGTTTCATCTGACACAAACGGTACAGATAATGTAACTATTACATATAAGAAAAAAGGTCAGGCAGACAGTTATTATACAAAGACGGTTCCGACTGCCGCCGGAGACTACATTGCCAGAGCGACCTTTGCAGAAACTGATTATTATTATGCGGTAGTTGCCACAGACTCTTTCTCAATTAAAAAGAGAGAGGGCAAGGGAAATGTGTCTGTTGATGATTTTGTATTGGGTTCAAAACCTAATCCTGTTGTAAAATCGGATACAAACGGCATCAACAGTGTAACAATCTTTTATAAGAAAGCAAATGCCGCTGATAGTACATACTCAAAAAATGTACCGTCTGAGATCGGTAATTATGTTGTAAAAGCTGTATTTGCTGCAACAGACAGCTGTTTGGAAGCTGTTGCAACCGATACATTCAGCATTGCTTACCTTGCAACACCGGATAATCCATACGAAATCAGCGGTACAAAGGGTAAGGATTCATACTATACCTCTGATGTTGTGATTACACCGTTAACGGGATATCTGATTGCGGATAAGCTCGGAGGAAATTATGTCGATAAGATTAATATAAGTAAGTCAACACCTGAGTTTTCCGTATATCTTAAAAAGATATCAACAGGTGAAATGACTGATGCAGTCAAGGTTCCTGAAATTAAAATTGACAAGGTATTGCCTCTGTTTTCGGAATTTGAGGATAACGAAACAATATATGCCGATGAAATAGAGCTGATTGTTAAGGATGATAACCTGAACAAGGTGCTTGTGAATGAAAATGAGATTCCTCTTTCCGGCGGACAGGCTGTTCTCAAGTTATCTTCAAATAACGGTGAAGAAACATACCTGATAAAGTGTATTGATGATGCGGGAAATGAGATAAGCAAACGTATTATTGTTGCTGCAGAGTGGATGAAGACTAAGACAATTCGTGCCGGCAGTCTGAAATTGCTTAAGAAGTATTCTTACAGCCTTGGTAGCGGACAATGGAAGGTTAGCGGCGATGATACAGTCTATTCAGGCAATATGACATTTTATGTTGATGCAGACGGCGTTTATGAATTTTCAAATGTTGAATAGTATTAGACAGTATTAATACTGAGTCAGAGAGGAAAAAATATGGAAAAAATCGGCAAAAAGAAAATAATAATTATTGCCATAATTGCCGTTGTTTTGATAGCAATTGCGGTCGTAGCAGCGATATTAATTTTTGGCAGGAAAGAGGAATATCGTGTAATTAAAATATATGAATTAAAGGGCGAAGCGGTTATTACACGGGAGAACAACGGTGACATCGATGCCTATCAGGGTATGCAGCTTCAATCCGGCGACAAAATACTGTTCAAATCCGGAGAGATGACATTAAAGCTTGATGATGATAAGTATGTATATGTTGAACCTGACACCCAATTCAGACTGATTGCTCAAGGAAACAGCAAAAACAGTAAAACCACTATTGAATTGGACCATGGAGCAATTACGAATGATATTAAGAATCCTCTTAGTGATAAGTCTTCATACGAGGTAAATACTCCTAATTCTAATATGGCTGTCCGCGGTACGGTATATCGTGTTCACACATATTATGAAAACGGCGTAAGATATACAAGGGTTACTGTTTTTGAAGGTAAGGTGGATTCCTGCCTCATATATCCGGACGGCACAAAGTCAAAGGATATTGTTATAGTTGAAAAAGGAAATGAAGTATTAATTTATGATGATGAAACAAATACAGACTATGTAGGTAAGCCGGGTCCGATTGATTACGAGTCATTGCCGGAATATGTTATTGATGTTCTTAAGAAGATAAAGCAGTCCGGAACCAATATTGTGATTCCGGATGTATCCTCAAAGGATGACCCTGACAATAATAACGATGACGAAAAGGGACCGTTTACAGTAACATTTATGTATAATGGTCAGGTGTTCGGAACACAGGTTGTAGATAAAGGGGCAAAAGCTGCAAAGCCAAAGCTTTCTCCTTCCCAAACAGGCGGCTGGGATTTTGATTTTGATAAGGAAATAAATGAAGATACAACGATAGAATGGAGATAGTTTATGAATGCCGACTATTTACGGACAATCCCAACAATACAGGAATTCTTCAAAATTGATCCCGCCGGTGAGCTTAAGGAGGGTACACGTATTCTCCTTGAAGCCATGGAGGAAGTGGAGATTAAAAAGGGCGATGATGTAGTAACTCTGGGTGCAACCAGCGAGGATGGCATGTATATCATCCTCAAAGGTATAACAGAGGTACTAAATGCCAAAGGAAATTTGATAAATACACTCTCTGTCGGAGATTTTATCGGGGAGCTGGGATTAATTAATGATGATATAAGAGGTGCCACGGTAAGAGCCGCCACAGATGTTGTATGTGCAAATATTTCAAAGAATCTGTTTGAAGAGATTGCCGGACGAAACAGGAAAATATACGGAACATTTATGAATATGCTCTATACCAAGACGACAAAGCTTGTTACCGAGCAGGAAAGAATAAAGTCCGAGCTTGCGGTAGCCACAAAGATTCAGGCAGAGTGCTTAGAGGATGATTTCTCATCATTTAACATTTTGAAGGATGTGAAATTAAAGGCAGCCATGCGTCCTGCAAAGGAGGTCGGAGGAGATTTCTATGATATGTTTATGATTGATGAGGAACATCTGTGCTTCCTGATTGCGGACGTATCGGGTAAGGGAGTTCCGGCAGCCCTGTTTATGACAATGGCTAAAACACATATTAAGAATTATGCAACACTAAACCTCCCTCTTTCAGAGGTGGCCGAGAGGGCAAATAATCAGCTTTGCTACAAGAACGAGTCGGGAATGTTCGTCACTGCCTTTATATGTGTTCTGGATCTTCGTACTGATGATGTGACATTTATTAATGCCGGTCACAACAGACCGTTTGTAATTGATGAAAACGGAGAATTTGGTATGCTTCCCGCAAAAGCAAATCTTGCTTTGGGAATGATGGAGGGAATGCCTTACAGAGAGCAGCATTTTAAACTTTCAAAGGGAAACTGCATCTATCTTTATACAGATGGAGTGACAGAGGCACTTAATCCGTCACAGGAATTTTTTGGAGATGCACGATTAAAGGATGTTTTAAATGCACATATGAACAAGGCTTCTGATGTGGATTCCTTTCTGGAAAATATGTATAAGGAAGTAGATTCATTTGCAAATGGTGAGATGCAGGCAGATGATATAACAATGGTATATCTGAGCCGTAAGTAGATGGAGTAAAAAATGAAAAAACTAATCAGGGATATAACGGAAACAGTAATTGTGATTTTGCTGGTATTTATATTAACAGTGACAAATCTGTTTTCACCGCTTGATTACATACTGAAGGATATTGCATACCAGTCACCCAGAGGGGTATCAAATCAGATTAAGATTATAGCAATTGATGATAAAACCTTAGAGGAGCTTGGACCAATTCATACCTGGTCAAGGGAGAACTACGGCAGGCTGATTTCCATACTCAATCAAAATGAAGCTTCGAGGCCTTCAGTCATTGCATTCGATATATTGTTTTCAGGATATTATGGTGATAATAATACTATTTCTGAAGGAGATAAGTCATTTGTTGAGGAGGCTCGAAAGAGCGGAAACGTCGTATCGGTCGTGCAGTTCAGGTATGATGAGAGGGCAGCTCAGAATGAAAACGGACTTTTAACATATCCGGTACAGGAGGTTTATTATCCGTTTCCTGAGCTGAAGGATGTTGTTGCGGTCGGCTCGTCCAATGTTGCCATGGATTCCGACAGTACTGTACGAAGAGTTGACCTTGAAGAGGAATTCAATGGTGAAAATATTCCAATGCTGCCAAAGGCAGTTTATGATTTGTATTGCGAGAAGAATCAAATCACCCCGGATACTGTACCGGCTGACAAATACGGAAAAACCCTTATTAATTATTCCGGAAGACCGGGAGATTATGAGCACATTTCCTTTGTTGATGTGTTAAATGGCAAGGTTGATACAAGAGCCTTTAAGGATTGTCTTATATTTGTAGGCGCTTATACAACGGGAATGCAGGATAATTTTAATGTTCCGAACGGTAAGAGTGAGCAGATGTATGGAGTAGAGATTCATGCAAATATCCTGCAATCACTTATGGATGGCAGATTTGCAGTTAACGCAAATCCTGTTTTGGCAGGCCTTGTTTCGAGTCTTGCAGCAGGAGTTCTGTATCTGCTGTTTAAACGCCTCAGGCTCTGGCTGGCTACATTACTGCTGTTCCTTTCAATATGCCTTCAGCTGTTTGTTGGTATTATTCTGAATAATAATGGAATTACGATTAGCCTTATATATACAATGCTTGTATTGCTTGCGGCTTATATATATTGCCTTGCAATTCGTTATATTCTTGAACGTCTGAAAAAGAAAAAAGTTATTAATGCTTTCAAGAAATATGTTGCACCTGAGGTTGTAGAAGAAATAGCCGCCAAGGGTGATTTTACCATTAAGTTAGGCGGAGAGAATCGTGACATTGCTGTATTGTTTGTGGATATCAGAGGATTTACAACGATGTCTGAGGTATTAGAGCCGGAGCAGGTAGTTGCAATATTGAATAATTACCTGAATCTGACGACAAATGCCATATTTAAAAATAAGGGTACACTTGACAAATTTGTCGGAGATGCGACCATGGCAGTATTCAATTCTCCGTTTGATCTAGAGGATTATACCTTCAGGGCGGTCTGCGCAGCTATGGATATTGTCGACGGGGCTAAGGAGTTGGAAGAAAAGCTGCTGAAGGAATTCGGCAGAAGTGTGGGCTTCGGTGTCGGCGTCAATTGCGGTCCTGCCGTTGTAGGTAATATCGGATGTGAATTCAGAATGGATTTTACGGCAATCGGTGATACTGTCAATACGGCAGCCAGATTAGAGGCAAATGCGAAGCGCGGTCAGGTACTGATAAGTGATGCCGTATATGAAAGAGTGAAGGACAGAATAGAAGTGGAAGAGGTCGGAGAGATTCCTCTTAAGGGAAAATCGAAGGGCGTATTTGTATATTCTGTTACTAAGGTTATCAGAGACCTGTCGTAAAAGTAGGGGGTGTGGTCTTGAAAATCGGGAAATTAATGATAATTCCTCAAGCAGACAGGCTGTCGGAGTACATAGAGCTGGCAAAAGAATATGGCTGTGGGTTCGAGTATAATGATTTCTTCCTTCCGACTATATTGGATGATGCGCATGAGCTGGATAAGAGAATAGCACTTTATAACCGGTCGGAGAATAAGCCTCTTTGTTCTACTGTTCACGGAGCATTTTTTGATATTACAATATTTTCAGATGATCCGTTAATTCAGAAGGCATCAGAATTACGTGTGAGACAGAGTCTTGATATTGCAAAAAATTTAGGTGCAACAGGTGTAATATTTCACACGAATTATATTCCGAATTTCAAACTTAAGAGCTATCGTGAAAACTGGATTAAATCAAATGCCGCATTCTGGAAGAGGATGCTTGAGGAATATCCGATGTTAAATATTTATATTGAAAATATGTTTGATACGGATCCCGAGCTGCTTGCCGGACTGGGAGCAGAGATGAAGAATTGCGGAAACTTTGGAATATGTCTTGATTATGCTCATGCACATGTATTTGGAGAACCCGGAGATATAGACAAATGGATTAATACCCTGGCTCCGTACGTAAAGCATCTGCATATTAATGATAATGATTATTCGGAAGATCTGCACCTTGCAGTCGGGGACGGAAAAATAAACTGGCGTATTTTTGGTCAGTATTATGAAAAATATTTTTCAAATGTCTCTGTTTTGGTTGAGGTAACCGGAATAGAGAAGGTACGTAAATCTCTGGAGTTCTTAAGCAGATTATAACAGAAAAGGGGGGCTGTAATGAATGCGGAAGAAAAGAAGCTGACAGTGGAAGCTTCGTTAGTTAATCTGGATTTGGTGCTAGCATTCGTGGAGAAGGAACTTGAGGCTGCATCATGTCCTGCAAAAATTCAGGGACAGATTTGTGTTGCATTTGAAGAGCTATATGTAAATATTGCAAACTATGCTTACGAGGGTCAGACCGGAGAATGCATTATTTGTCTCTGTATTTCAACGGACGGTAACGGGAAAAGGCTGGAGCTGATATTGAAGGATAAGGGTAAACCGTTTAATCCATTGGATAAGGCTGATCCTGATATATCGCTTTCGGCGGAGGACAGACCTATAGGCGGGCTTGGAATATTTATGGTTAAAAAGATTATGGACGAAGTTTCTTATTCGTATCAGGAGGGCTTCAATTGTTTAACACTTGTAAAAAAATGGATTGTAGAATAGGAGGATGTTATGGAAATTTTTAAAGAAAACAATGGAAATGAATTAGTTGTAAGTATTAAGGGAAGATTAGACACAAATGCTGCGACAGGTTTTGGCGCTGATATGGAAGCTTCGCTTGTTGAAGGCATCAGTAATTTGGTACTGGACATGAGTGAGTGTGATTATGTTGCAAGCTCCGGACTCAGAGTAATTCTCGGCGCACAGAAGAAAATGAACTCATTAAACGGTACAATGGTTGTCAGAAATGTTGCGGAGAGTGTAATGGAAGTATTCGAGATGGTAGGATTTGCAGACATTTTGACATTTGAATAGAGAGGATAAAATATGGATTTTAGTAAAGATATTATTAGGTTTTGTTCAAATGAAAAGAACGGTATAACAGTGATTGAAGAGAGCACAGGGCATATAGTATATGCGGACGAGTTTTTTACTAAAAAATACGGTGAGCAGCTTGTCGGCAAATGTGCAGAGGACGTTTATATTTTTATTGAAGAATGTCCAAGCCTTGTTTTAGATGAACCGGCGACAGAGTGGGAGCATATTGATATTGAAACAAAAAAGTACTACAATTATAATTCTGCAAAGTTTAAAAAGGATGATAAAATTTATATTATCCATCAGGCAACAGATATTACTGAATATATGAGCCTGAATCGTGATATTACAAAGTATATGTCATTCTTTAAGAAATTGTCATCCTTCCAGTCTGCAATTCTTGAGAAACTGACTAATTCCTATATGGAACTGCTTCCGATGTTAATAGATTATTTTAAATCAGGAAAGTCATATTTCTTTATTGAACGCAATAATTATCTGGAAATCGCCGGTTATACAAGGGCAGGGGCGATATATACAAGCGATGTGATTGCCATGAGCGATAGCAACGCGGCTGTATTTGAAACCGAAACAGAGGATGTTGATTTACATAAGTTTGGAAACGGAATTTCAAAGGTACTTGACGCTGCAAACGATAAATCTGCTTATTGCATGTTATGTAACGGGAATGTGTCCGGTCAGAGATTTGCCATTTACCTACAGGTTAAGGCTGGTATTGACAGAGCTTCCATGAAGGAAAAGGCACTTGTCAGCGTAATTCAGTTATATGTTGAAAATGCGTTGATGAGGGAGAAGCTTATATATGAAAAAGAGCATGACCACCTTACCGGCTTATATAATAAGGGCAAATATCTTGACAGAATTAAATCGGAATATCTGTCGTTGGATTCTATAGCAATTTATAATTTTGACGTTAATAATCTGAAGAAGATGAATGACCAGTTTGGTCATGAGGCCGGCGACAGGCTGATTATCAAGGCGGCAGACAGTATTCGTGCGGTTACCAGTCATACTGTACACGGATATCGAATGGGTGGAGATGAATTCCTGATGGTTGCATGTAATATTACTAAGGATGAGGCTGACAATATTAAAAAGCGTTGGGAATCAGAGCTTGCAAGACTCAATACCATTGATGACAATATAAATTGTGTAATTGCGCTCGGTATGGTCTATGCTGAGGCTGAATATGACTTGTCAAAGCTTCTTACTGAGGCGGATGCATTAATGTATGAGGATAAAAAGTCAAAAAAGAAACCGGGTGAAGAAATCAGATAGTGTACCTAAAACGCCATAAACGGCGGAACATAAAATAACAAATTTTAAATTCTTATTTTATTGATTGTTGTAACAAGTAAATAACACTTATATCTAGACTTGGTCTGGGAAAATAAAAGAAAAATTTGAAGTTTACGGAGTTGCTGAAACACAAAGGGAGACGGAAAAATATGATTGAACAAGTTTTTAAATTAACACAAGGAAATGAAAAAACAGTTGAAAAGGTAATTATTGATGAAAATATACACTATATGCATATGATCTTGAATAAGGGTGAATGTCTGCCAGAGCATTTTTCAAATGCAAAAAATGTGTATATTACAGTTGTTCGCGGAACATTATCAGCGACTTTGAATGAACAGGAAACACATGAATATCAGGCAGGAACAGTATTAAAAGTTCCATTCCACACAAAAATGAACTTAAAATATGTTTCTGAAGACACGCTGGAGTTTATTGTTGTTAAAGCACCGGCGCCAAACTGCTAAATTCCAATTTATCGAGCAAAATCATTCCTTGAACGATACAAAATCCGCCACTTCTGTCTTTGTGGGGCAGAGGATGGCGGATTTATCGTTTATAAAAGAAAAAACGCCCTCACAATCGCCGAAATGAGCGGTAAAAGGGCAAAAACAAGGCATTTTCCGTATATAAAGCAAGATTCCATAGCCGAAAGTGTATCGACTATGGAATCATTATGGTTGCGGAGGCAGGATTTGAACCTACGACCTTCGGGTTATGAGCCCGACGAGCTACCGAGCTGCTCCACTCCGCGATATATAAGCACTTCATTTTCGAGCGCCTATATAGTATACTACATATACATTGAAATGTCAACCCTAAATTTTCATAAAACCGAACTTTTTTATAATTGCAAAGCAAACTTTTTGCAAATGCTGCAGTTTATGCACGGTTTTCGATGATAATTGTCGTAATCGAATCATTTTCAAGCTTAATGTCCGCAGCATAGTTGTCAAGCCGCAGGGTGCATTTTTTATCCTTGCCGTAATTTTGCATA
>JAQXKO010000013.1 GCA_029010495.1 Clostridiales bacterium
TAGTAGTTACATAGCTCTTCGCTAATGCTTCCGTTTGAATTTGATTTTCCCGTTGCCATCGGTGGCATAACCAGTCTGTTTTTAATAAGTAATTGATTTACTAAAATTGATTCATTTAACATGTTTTCTCCTTCTATTTAATGACAATGATAGTTTAGAACTAAACCCCTGCGAAATATGTCTGTGTATCAGCGACAAATTTAATTGTAAAAAAAACTAGGCACTATAAAGTATTTTTATAATAATACTATATCATTTTGATTCATATAAAAAAATCCTATGAGCAAATTTGATCACAGGATTTATTAATTCGTTATGTTTTGTATGTATTTACATTTAGGATAATTTGAGCAACCATAAAATTGATTACCCGCATTTGCTCCTCTGGTTGCAGTTCTTAAAATTAAATCACCGTTACACTTAGGACATTTTAATATTTGTTGCTCTCTTGTTTCAGTTGTTGCTGATTCGGTAGTTTCAATAATCGGTGTTTCTTCTGCTGGGATTGTTGTATCAATAGCAACCGCATATGGTTGCTCTGTAACTATTTTGGTCTGGTTTTGTAGAATAACTTGAGCAAGTGCTTGATTAACTGGTTGAGCAGTTTGCGGTTTCAAATTGTTATGGATATTTGCTATGTGTTGCATTTTGGCAAGTTCATCAACTTGTGTGTAGGGATATAATTTGTTATAAATCTCTGTAATATCGTTATCAGTAAGTAAATCATTAGGAATTTGGTTACAGATACCAGATACAACTGGTGCAACGCTATAACGATTTATAACGCTTATATCATTGCTACGAATTTGAACACTTTTTAATGTGCATCTATCGGAAAAAACAATGATTGACCGCATAGGTACTTGTTCGCCTAAAAATGCTTTAAGGTGTTTTATGTGTGAGCGGTTTTGCATTATTGGATTGTAAAAATGCTCTTTATGGCTCCGACCTCTACCAGCAGGTAATGTTTGATACCAATTCTTTTGATTTTCACTTCCGAAAATCCAACCACTATAATTTTTGCTCTCAAAAACAAATAAACCTTTTTTACATATCATTAACACATCAATTTCGGTGGTTTCGCCGTTCTCTTTGGGTATGTAGATATTAAAAAGGAATTTCGCTCCGTTGGCTTCAAACTGTTTGAGATATTTGTATGTGAGATATTCGCCATATCTACCAGTATTGTATTTTACTGAAAAATAGGGGTGTTTGGTGATTTGATAATATGCACCGTTTTTATATTCCTTGTCTTTCTTTACAAGCACAACAATGATTATTATTGCAGGAAATAAAAAAACTGGGTTAAGCAATAGTAAAACTAATTGTAACAAAGACATTAGTAACTCTTGCATTATTTTCACCTCCAAACACATTAACAATAATTATAGCATAATTCTGCCAAAACAGCCATACCTTTTTTCAAAATAGATATGACAGAAAACCGAATATTGAAAAAGCAGGGCGAAAACCCTGCTTTAATTCATTCCGGCTCGTTTTAAGGGGTGGTTCTGGCGGTTTTGGGTAGGTCCTGAACATTCACATCAAAGTAGATATGTTCATTAACCTTTTACCGACTTAAAAGTTCTACCGTCTCCACATGGCTCGGTTCTCCAATGAACAACCTATTCAACATTCACTGTACAAGGGAATGGTGGAACACCTATTTTCGCCTTAAAATGGGTATGTCGAACCGATACCAATATTGAATTGCCTTATTGCTCGTATAGGCAAATAGACTAATCTCTATTTTCTAAATTTCAATTTCTTTGACTAACACATCAGTTCTGCAAACTGAAGTTTCACTTCTACTTATTATCTAACATTTCCTTTTTCGTAGCCAATGCAACCATGTTAAGAGCATTCGTAATAAATGCAACTGCAACTACCAGTATCATTACTATAACATCCTTAATTGTTTTCATTGGCAACAATATAAGAATAATAATTGTCAACAGAGTTGTAACTGCTAAAATGCACATCATTTTCTTTTCAAAGGTCCGGCAATCTTTTTCTAACTCTTTTAAACTATCTGTAATATTCTGTTCTGCTATCTTTGTAAATGCATCTCCAGAAGCTCGTTCTCCAGCCAAAATTTCATTAATGCTTATATTATAAATATCACTTAACATATTAAGACAATCAACAGGTGGCATATAATTACCCGTTTCCCAACGAGAAATTGTTTTATTACTAACACCAACCTTTTCTCCTAATTGCTCCTGTGTCATTCCTTTTTTATTTCGTAATTCTTTTAAAAATATACCTATCTTTTTTGCGTCCATTTCCAAGACCTCCTCTGTTTTGATGTGCCTATCGTATCAAGTAAGGCATACTTTTGTCTTTACCATAAACAGCGAATGCCCATAATTAGCGACTAAAATTTTATACAAATCTCTTAAGCAAATTCAAATCTCCTGTTGCTTTCAATCTCGTTGTAAGACTGAAATTGAAGTTTTAAGCATTTTGTTTCTTAGCCTTTTTCTTACTTTTTGCTGAATATATTATTGTAACAGTTAAAGAAATTGTTATAAGGATATGTAAAATAGTATGATATACATCCGGTATATATCTACCATCAATCTGTAGCCATTGTATTGTTCCAGAAAAATATTCAATCTTTCCTTCCAATGTACCCATAAATCCACTATTGAAAATGGTGTACCACTCATGACATAAAAATTGTATCACAAACTACATTGACATCCAACAAATCACAAACCACTTTCCAAACTTTTCCTCTATGATAAATAAAACCACTGCTGTCAAGTAAATCAAAAAGAATATTCCATCTTCTTTATATGACCTTGTAACAAGGCACTTGTCACCAAAATGTATTCCTATCATGTCAAGAAAAAACCATAGCAACAGAATCATCTGTGCAATAATACAATGCCTCTTTTTCATCTTTATAATCCTCAATCAAATTCTTATTTGTTTATTTCATAAATTAGGATTTTATCTATCTATTGCGAGTTCAGATATATAATCGGATTCTGTGCCGACTGATTCAAATTCAGCCAGTCAATCTGCTTCACATATCTTTTCTTTGCAATATTAGTTTTTATTTATGTACTTTAGTCAACAGAACTACCGTTTCTACATGAGTAGAATAGCAGAACATGTCAACGCAGCATACTCTGTCCACCCTGTAGCCTGCCTCCTGTATTGTTACGAGGTCATTTGCAAGACTGGTTGGCTTGCAGCTTATATAAATCATTTTTTCCACGCCGTATGATAGTATTTTAGGCAATGCCTTCGGATGGATTCCCTCTCTGGGCGGGTCAAGAATGATGAAATCAGGCTTTACCTCCACCTCATCAAGCATCTTCAATACATCTCCCGCTATAAATGTGCAGTTACTAAGACCGTTTTGCAGGGCATTCTCTTTTGCCGCTTCTACTGCCTCTTCTATAATTTCTATTCCCACAACGCTCTTTGCCACAGGTGCCATCATCTGACCTATGGTACCGGTTCCGCTATACAAATCATATATTACCGCTCCGTCACCCTCATGACCTGCAAATTCCCTGACTTTCTCATAAAGCACCTCTGCGCCCTTTGAGTTTGTCTGAAAGAAAGAAAACGGTGATATTTTAAAATCAAGTCCGAGAAGCTTCTCCGTAATAAAATCTTCTCCATAAAGAATTGTTGTTCCCTCATCCCTGACAACATCTGCAATCGAATTGTTTACGGTATTTAAGATGCCCTTTATCCGTGATGCACATTTTAATCCGAGCATTTTTTTCTTAAACTCATTAAGGTCAGGTCCCGGCCCGCTTGTAGTGATAATGTCAATGAGTATGCCTCCCATAAAGGAACGACGCACGAGAAGGTGTCTGAAATAACCCTCCTTTGTCATTTTGTGATAAAATGTAAATCCGCTGTGCTTTGCGAATTCTTCTGTTGCCACAAGTATTTCCCTTATATCCTCATTTACCAGTTTACACTCATGTACAGGTACTATGTCGTAAAAGCTTCCCTTCCTGTGAAGTCCGAGACACACAGGACCGTCCTTATACTCGTTGCCGAAGGTAAATTCCATCTTATTGCGGTACTCCCTGTCAATCGGTGAGCCGACAGGCTTCTCAAACACATAATCCTCCTTAATGACTGCGTCAAGAAGCTTCTTAACATGTCCGGCTTTTATAGCAAGCTGGTTTTCATATGACAAGGTCTGGTAAAAACAGCCTCCGCATATTCCGAAATGAGGGCACATAGGCTCATTTGTCTCTATATCCGACTTTTCAATGACCTCCAAAAGTCTCGCCTCATATCGGCCCTTTCTTCCCTTATTGATAACGCCCCTTACGGTCTGACCTGCGATAGTACCCTTAATTGTAACTTTTTCTCCATCTGCAAAAAGACTTCCCTTGTTAGGGAAGTCTGTATACTCAATTTTACCTGTTATTTCTGTTCCTTTTTTCATAACAAATCCTTACTTCTTAGTTTCTTTTCCTGAATTGTTTTTCTGCACCGGCTTTGTCTTGTCCGGAGGAGGATTCTTTGCCGCTTCCTTTTTTTCTTTGTCTTTTTCCTCCGGATTACCTGCCAGTACCTCGTCAATTATATTTTCGATAAGATTCTTTTTAAGATAAACGTCAAATGAAAGCATTGCTATAAAGGAGAATATCTGCAGATACTCCCTTTCGTCCTCATCACTTACCTCCAGAAAGCTTTTTTTGGATTTTCTGAACTTGTTCAGTACATCCTTGGCCATATCATACGAGGAGTCATACTCTATTTGGAAAATACTGTCATATATTGATTCAAGAGACATCTCTTTGCTTTTACCGCCGTAAAACATATCAGCCATCGGACCGATAATAGTCTTAACGTCTCGAATGCTCAGAAAACTTTTCAGATAATAAATAAAGCAGAGAAGATACATGTGATCTTTTGTATATTTTTTCTTCTCGGGCGGAGGCAGAAGATCGTTTTTTGTATAATTATTTATCATCGTTTTCGTAAGCAGCTTATCGCTTTCAAAACGCTTTGACGACTCAAGATACTCATCCATGAAGGTGGTGACCTGGTCCATGTATAAATCAATATTCGGAATATCAGAGGACTTTACATAATCAGTATTTCTCAGTACCGTCTGAAGCTTTCTCATATAATTATCCCACTGTGTACTCATAATCTCTCCATTCACTTTCCGGTAAACCCATTATCTGTTTCATATACATATCATAAAGGAAATGGTCTGATGACCTTTTTATACGTCACTTCACCATTGCCTTTTTATAACACAGAAACATTAAGTCATTATTACTATATTATAAGGTTTACAAAACCGAACGTCAAGAAATTTTGCCAGACTGATAATAATATTTATCATTTAATTAATTGCACAATTATTTTTAATCATTTAATTATCTGCACGTATATTAATATTCATCTTTTATATATTGCACTTATATTAATGTATTTTTGTCTTGTTAATAAATACTCCGTATGGTACAATAAAGCAAACAAATGTACTGTGATTTTGGAGAAATATATGAATCTGGAAATGTTAAATGATCAACAGAGAGAGGCTGTTCTTCACGATAAAGGTCCGCTTCTTATTCTTGCCGGTGCAGGCAGCGGCAAAACAAGGGTAATCACTCACCGCATTGCATACCTTATCAGGGAACGCGGCGTCAGTCCTTATTCAATCCTGGCAATTACCTTCACCAATAAAGCGGCAGGCGAGATGAAGGAACGTGTAAATAAGCTTGTTGAGGATGTCGGAGCTGATGTATGGGTTGCAACCTTCCATTCCACCTGCGTCAGAATTTTACGAAGATTTATAGATACAATCGGCTATGACAGGAACTTTTCAATTTATGATGCTGATGATCAGAAGGCACTTATGAAGCTGGTTCTCAAGTCCTTAAATATTGATTCGAAGCAGATAAAGGAGAAAACGTTTATCAACGCTATTTCTAATCTCAAGAGTGAATGCATCACTGCCGAAGAATATATAAATGCCCCATATGTAACATCCTTCGGCGACAGACAGATTGCGAAGGTTTATTACGAATATGAAAAACGTCTTAAGGAAAACAATGCCCTTGATTTTGACGATTTGCTTCTCAAAACCGTTATTCTTTTCAGGCAGAATCCTGACGCACTTGAATACTATCGCGACAAATTTGAATATATAATGGTTGATGAATACCAGGATACCAATAATGTCCAATTTAAGTTTATCGAGCTTCTTGCTTCTCATAGGGATGCGGACGGAAGAATTTACCACAATCTGTGCGTCGTCGGTGATGATGACCAGTCCATCTACAAATTCAGAGGAGCCGATATAACAAACATTCTCAGCTTTGAAAAACGCTTCACAAATGCAAAAATTATAAAACTTGAGCAGAATTATCGCTCTACAGGTAATATTCTCAATCTCGCAAATGAAGTCATTTCCCACAATGAGGGACGTAAACAAAAAAGACTGTGGACGAGCTTTGAGGACGGAGAAATGGTTACATTCAGCCAGTACAATACCGATTATGATGAAGCTTCGGGTATTGTATCAGGCATAAACGAAAAGATGGCTGATAATCCTTCATTAAAATATAACAGCTTTGCGGTGCTCTACAGAACAAATGCACAGTCACGTATCCTCGAGGAAACAATGGTACGCCGCAGCATACCATACAGAATCGTAGGAGGTGTAAACTTCTATCAGCGCAAAGAAATTAAGGATATACTTGCATATCTGAAAACAATCGATAACGGGTTGGACGCACTTTCAATCGAGCGTATTATAAACATCCCAAAGAGAGGCATAGGCGATACATCTGTTGCTAACGTGCGTAAATATGCTGATTCGCTTAATATGGGGCTTTATGACGCTTTGTTATGTGCCGAGATAAATCCTTCAGTTTCACGTGCCGCAGCTAAAATAAAGGGCTTTACGGATGTTATTGAGGGTCTTAAGAAGCAGGCTGAGCAACTGCCCGTTTCCAGACTTATTGACGAAATAATAGAAACAATCGGATACGAGGATTACCTTGATGACTACGACCACGATAAGATTGATGAGCGTATTGAAAACATTCATTCCTTAATTGACAAGGCCGTTTTATATGAGGAGCAGTCAGGTGATGAGGCAACTCTTTCAGGCTTCCTTGCCGAAGTTGCACTTTTATCGGATATCGACAGTACAAGTCCTGATGAAGACTGTGTGCTTTTGATGACTCTTCATTCTGCAAAGGGACTTGAATTTGACCATGTATTTATGTGCGGCATGGAGGACGGACTCTTTCCAAACAATATGTGTATCGAGGAGCCCGATGAGCTTGAGGAGGAAAGGCGCCTGTGCTATGTAGGTATTACACGTGCCAAAAAAACACTTGCGCTTACCTGCGCAAAGCAGCGTATGACCCACGGACAGCTTAATTATTCAAACATCTCAAGATTTATTGCAAAGGATATTCCGAGACATATGCTTTCAATGAAAGGACATGCAAACGAAAGCTATTTAAAATCAACATGCAATCCGCAGTCATCTTATATCGAAAGGCCTGTGTCAAGCTTCATTGTCCAGTCGGGACGTGATGCTGCAAAGAACAATCCTTATAAAAGTCAGTCCGTTATAAAGCCTCAGTCTTCCGCCTCAGCCTTAAAGGTGGGCGACAGGGTAAAGCATATCCGCTTTGGCGAAGGCACCATTACGGATGTAGCCATGGGCAGTAAGGATATTGAATATACCATTGACTTTAACGGTAATGTCAAAAGAATGCTGGCATCCTTTGCCCGGCTTAATAAAATATAGTATAATATGTTTATTATTTTTTTAAAAATACTAGTATAAAAGCTTATTATATGATATAATGATAATAGTATTTAAGTGCGTGTAGCTCGCATTAATATATTTTACGGAGGTTTATATCATGGAAGAGAACAAGTGTTGTAACAAGGTCTATGGAATTCTTGCAATTATCGGTGCAATCGTATTTATCGCAGCTATTGCATATGCTGTTGTAAAATTCTGCATGCCTGATTATCTTGAGGATTTTGATGACTTCGAGGATGATGAAGATTTCGATGACGAGGAAGCAGGCGAGGACGCAGATGAAGCTCCTGCACCTGTTGAAGAATAATCTTCTTTATTGTTTCGGTTAAGTAATTAAAAAAGACGGCTCATTTTCGAGTCGTCTTTTTTTATTCATTTTCAATTATTATGAATAATTAAATTTACACACCGGTACAATTACGATTATCTGAGGGCTGCCGCTACAGCATCTCCCATAGCCTTACAGCCAACCCTAATCATACCCTCCTGCATTATATCACCTGTACGATATCCTGCATCAAGTACATCGCTTACAGCCTGTTCAATGGCATCTGCTTCCTTCATCATATCAAATGAATAACGGAGCATCATAGCGGCTGAAAGGATTGTTCCGAGAGGATTTGCAATATCAAGACCGGCAATATCAGGAGCAGAGCCGTGAATAGGCTCATACATACCGAGTGTTGTGTCAGAAAGGCTTGCACTAGGCATCATACCGAGTGAGCCTGTAAGCATACTGGCTTCATCACTTAAGATATCGCCAAACATATTCTCTGTTACTATTACATCAAACTGACCCGGATTCTTAATAAGCTGCATTGCAGTTGAATCAACAAGGGCATCCGTGTACTCAACCTCAGGATATTCCTTAGACAATTCGTGCATTACCTTTCTCCAGAGTCTTGAGGAATCAAGTACATTTGCTTTATCTACAGAAGCAAGCTTTTTATTTCTCTTCATGGCTGTTTCAAAAGCTACACGTCCGATTCTTTCGATTTCAGAATAGCTGTATGACATTTCATCTGTTGCAACCGTCTCGCCGTTTACCTCGGATGTGCTTCTCTTACCGAAATATATACCACCCGTAAGCTCTCTTACGATAAGAAGATCAATTCCATTCTCAACTATTTCCTTCTTGAGCGGTGAAGCTTCACACACCTGCTTAAAAAGCTTTGTCGGACGAAGGTTGGCAAAGAGATTAAGCTCCTTACGAACTCTCAGCAGTGCCTTTTCAGGTCTCTTTGAAGGCTCTACATTGTCCCACTTCGGTCCTCCAACCGCACCGAGAAGAACACTGTCAGATGACTTACATTTTTCAATGCCCTCTTCAGTAATAGGCACACCATATTTATCAATGCTGCAGCCACCCATTAATACATCTGTATATACAAACTCATGTCCATAGATTTCAGCCACTCTGTCAAGCACCTTAATTGCCTCATTTACAATTTCAGGTCCGATTCCGTCACCGCGTAATACCGTTATGTTTTTCTTCATATTTATCGTCCACTCCCTACACAAAAATGCAAGGATGAGGCATAGAATTCCATGCCTCATTTATCCTTTCGTATTTATTTTGCATTAATTGACTTTAATAAGCCGCCCTTATCCATAATATTCTTCATAAACTCAGGAAATGGCTGAGCCTTGTAGCTCTCATTCTTTGTAATATTAGTAATAATGCCTGTATCAAAGTTAATGTCAAGCTCATCTCCCGCATTAATCTTCTCGCTTGCTTCAGGGCATTCTAAAATCGGAAGACCTATATTAATTGAGTTTCTGAAGAAAATTCTTGCGAAAGTTGCAGCGATAACGCATGAAATACCGGACTCCTTAATCGCAATCGGAGCATGTTCCCTTGAAGAACCGCAGCCAAAGTTTGCGCCGCCCACCATAATATCGCCGGCCTTAACCTTTTTTGTAAACTGATTATCGATATCCTCCATGCAGTGACTTGCAAGTTCCTTGTGGTCTGCTGTATTTAAATATCTTGCAGGAATGATAACATCTGTATCAACATTGTCACCATACTTATGTACTATACCATGTGCTTTCATTTTTACCTCCAATATTACATGTCAGCTGGGTCTGTAATTCTGCCGCAGATTGCACTTGCGGCAGCCACCTCAGGACTGGCAAGATAAATCTTTGATGTGATGTGACCCATACGACCTACAAAATTCCTGTTTGTTGTTGCAACTGCAATTTCATCTGTTGCAAGGATACCCATATGACCGCCAAGACAAGGTCCGCAGGTTGGTGTTGATACTACGCAGCCGGCCTTGATAAATGTTTCAACATATCCTGCCTTAATACACTCAAGATATACATTCTGTGTCGCAGGAATCACTATACAGCGTACGCCCTTTGCAATATGCCTGCCTTCCATAATACGGGCTGCCGCAGCCATATCAGAAAGACGTCCGTTTGTACATGAGCCGATTACTACCTGATTCGGAACTATGTCTGAAAGCTCCTTTGCAGGCTTTGTATTTTCCGGAAGATGAGGACATGCCACTACTGACTCAAGCTCTGATAAGTTGATGTCAATCACCTGCTCATACTCTGCATCCTCGTCTGCTTCATAAATTTTAAATTCTCTGTCAACTCTGCCTTTTACATATTCGAGAGTTACCTCATCTACGGCAAAGATACCGTTTTTGGCACCTGCCTCAATAGCCATATTGGCGATGCATAAACGGTCATCCATTGAAAGGTTCTTAAGACCTTCACCTGAAAACTCCATTGACTTGTAAAGTGCGCCGTCTACACCGATTTTTCCAATAATGTAAAGAATTACGTCCTTGCCTGATACATTTTTATTAAGCTTGCCTGTAATGTTAAATTTAATTGCGGAAGGTACCTTAAACCATGCCTCACCGGTTGCCATTCCGGCTGCCATATCAGTAGAGCCGACTCCTGTTGAGAATGCGCCGAGAGCTCCATATGTACATGTATGTGAATCCGCTCCGATACATACCTCGCCCGGAGCAATAAGACCTTTTTCAGGTAAGAGCGCATGTTCGATACCCATATCGCCCACATCGTAAAAATTCTTAATGTCGAATCTCTGTGCAAAGCCTCTGCACTGTTTACACTGCTCTGCCGCTTTAATATCCTTGTTAGGAGCAAAGTGGTCCATTACCATAGAAATCTTTGTGTTATCAAACACGCCTTCACAGCCTGCCTTGTTGAACTCATTAATTGCAACAGGCGATGTGATATCATTACCAAGAACCATATCAAGTTTTGCATTGATTAACTGACCTGCCTGAACACTCTCTAGACCTGCATGTGCTGCAAGAATTTTCTGGGTCATAGTCATTCCCATGATTTTATCCTCCATTTATAAATCAATCAATTATTTACTTAACAAAAATCTGTTTACTGCCGAGAAAAGAGCCTTAATCGAGGAAGCAATGATATCATCCTCAAGACCTGTACCCCAGCTGACACTTCCGTCCTCAAGCTTAATGCTTACATATGAAACTGCCTGTGATTTTGAGCCCTGCTCCAGAGCATGCTCCTCGTATGTGAGGTCTGAAAACTTTAATCCGTTTGCACGAAGTGCATTTGCAATCGCATCAAGACGTCCGTTACCGAATGCAATAATTTCCTTTTCTTTGCCGTTTTCCTTAACTGTAAGGCTTACTCTGATATCCTTGACATTTACATCAGGGTCACGCTGAAAATGGTAATCAATAAGCTCTAAAGGAGCATTTACATTTACATAAAGGTTAAGGAAGTTGTCAAATACTTCGTCGGCAGTAAGCTCCTTGTGAAGCCTGTCTGATATACCCTTGATTGTATATCCGACATCCTCACTCATCTTCTTCGGAATCTTATAACCGTAACGTGTTTCTACAAGGTATCCGATACCACCCTTGCCGGACTGTGAATTAATTCTGATAACATCTGTTTCGTACTCTCTTCCGACATCCTTTGGATCAATAGGGAGATATGGCACTGTCCAGTGCTCAGGATGCTTTTCATCAATCCACTTCATACCCTTTGCAATGGCATCCTGATGTGAACCGGAGAATGCAGCAAATACAAGCTTGCCGCTATAAGGAGAACGCATGTTAACCTGCATACCGGTTACCTTTTCATAAAGCGAAACAATCATAGGCATATTTGAAAAATCAAGTCCCGGCTCCACGCCCTGTGAATACATGTTCATCGCAACCGTGATGATGTCGACATTACCTGTTCTTTCACCATTTCCGAAAAGAGTACCCTCAACCCTGTCTGCTCCTGCCAGAAGACCAAGCTCGGTATCAGCCACGCCGCAGCCTCTGTCATTATGAGGGTGAAGAGAAATCTCCACACTGTCACGATATTTAATATTATCTGAAATAAATTCAACCTGATTAGCATATACATGAGGCATTGATAACTCTACCGTAACAGGAAGGTTAATGATAACCTTCTTCTCGGGAGTAGGTTTCCAAACATCAAGAACCTCATTACAGATTTCAAGTGCAAATTCAGGCTCTGTACCCGTAAATGATTCCGGAGAATATTCATACCGGTAATCAACTCCCATTTCTTTTGCGATATCATCAAAGAGCTTCGCACCCTCTACGGCGATGTCGATAATCTCCTTCTTTGACTTTCTGAATACCTGCTCACGCTGGGCAACACTTGTTGAATTATACAGATGAACAATAGCGTTCTTAACACCCTTTAATGCTTCAAAGGTCTTTCTGATAATATGCTCTCTTGACTGGGTAAGTACCTGTATTGTCACATCATCAGGAACAAGGTTCTGCTCGACAAGTGTACGCAGGAATGTGTATTCCGTATCACTTGCTGCAGGGAAGCCTACCTCAATCTGCTTAAAGCCAACCTCTAATAATAATTTATAAAATGAGATTTTTTCATCAAGGCTCATTGGTGTAATTAATGCCTGGTTTCCGTCTCTAAGGTCAACAGAGCACCAGATTGGAGCCTTGTCAATATAATCTTTTTTTGTCCATTTCATTTCTGTTTTTGGCGGTAAATAATATTGTCTTGTATATTTATTTGTATTTTTCATAACGTCCTCCCATTTTATCTATTTTAACTCATAAAATTTTATCACAAACTGCCTGTTATGTCAACGAACAATGCATGTTGTATGATTTATAATTGTTTACAAAACACTCAAAAAAAGGCATCCCTTATCAAAGGAATGCCTTGTAATAAATACTTTTAGCTGAAACCGCAAATAAATCCCTATTTGCAATTTTAGATATTAAAAAACGAATTATTTCTTCTTTAACTCAATCTTATATGATTTATTATATAAATCATTACCATCAAGATTAACGGAAAATGATTTAAGACAGTTACTTAATTTCCCGTCAGCCGGTTGCTGAGTCATCTCTGTACCTTCAACCTTGAAATAAATTGCGTTATCGTTAAATCTGACACTTGATTTCTTAATCTCGCCCACATATGCATATGTACCCTGTGAGCCTGTTGTTGCGATAGTAACCTTGGCTGCATAATTGCCGTCTGTTCCTTCGGTTATTTCAAGAGACATCGAGTCATCCCTATACTTGCCTTCATACTGTGCAACAAGAGGTGCTGATACAAGTTCGCAGTTTCCTGTTGGTGCATAAATGTTTGTTAATTCCCAGCCTGACTCTGGCTTATAAGAATATCTCAAACTATATTTATGAGTGAATTTGCAGCCGGCATACTCAAGAGCAATATCGGCTTCAATTGTCACATATTTATCACCGTTTGGAGTCCACTCCGCACACTTGATTTCAGTGAATGTCATGTCAGAATATTTTACAGTCTTACCAATCAGATATCCGTTATTGGTTTCACCGTATTTTTTAATATCTTTTTCAACTGAATCCTTTGATAAATCTAATTTGTAATTATCTGCATACTTAGTCTCGGCCTTAGTTACCTTGTATTCTCTTCTTGACCATGAATTGCCAAGATATTCAAGCTCCATTTCAACTGTAAATTCTAATTCTTTAACACCTACAGTTGCTTTTGCATCAGCTGTTACAACGTCAACTTTCTTTTCTTCGTTAAGTTCATGCTTAATATTGTCGAATGTACAGTTTGAACCGAAAACTGATGTTGTTTCAACATCGTAGCTTCCCAATGAAAGTTCATGTAATGCTTCTTCGTCGGATGAGCCCTTAACAAGCTTCTCAGTCTTGTCGCCCTCCTCAACATCCTTAACCTTCCACTTCTTGCTGTCATTTAATCTGAAAGTAACCTTGTATTCCTTTTCAATTTCCATAGGACCTACAGTTTCATATACCGAAGCAGTAACAGTAGCCTTGTCTTTGTCATCATTAAGTTTGCATTTTGTTATCTTTAGTTCAACCTTTTTTTCTTCCTTTGCTGAATCGTCTTCAGCATCATCATCTTCGTCCTTGTCATCCGATAGGTAGCCTTCATCCTCCAAAGCCTCTCTTACATCAGACTCCGTAGGTTCTGCAACCTTACCGCAGCCGACAAACAGACCCATTACAAAAACTGATAGTAGGGCTAGTAGCAATAGCTTAAATTTCTTCATATCTTCCTCCCAATTCATTTCCTCAAGGAAAATTATATGTGAAATTATCAGATTTCCTAACTGTCTCACATATATTTCACATAATGTTATCACAATACATTCAATATGTCAATGAATGAATTTAATATTTAAATAAAATATTATCATTATATAAAATAAAAACAGACACCCCATAAAGAGATGCCTGTTGTATATTTTATCAGTAATAACAAAATGAAATTATTCCTTCTTTAAAGAAATATTATCATTCTTTAACTCATCACCGTTTCCGTAAAGATAGAAATTATATCTGATTAATCCATCACCATAAGATTTATTTGGTTCCTGTATCCAATCATTAACTCTTACATACATTCTAAATCCTTCTTCAACAAAACGGAAGCTCTCAAATGATGCTGTAAATGAATAATCGCCAACACTTTCTTCACCCTTGCCGGTTACCTTACCGGTAAATGTACCATCTGAATTGGCTGTAATTTCAACAGATAAAGGATATTCTCCATTCTTTCCGGTAAACTTTCCGACAAATGGAATGGAAGTGAATTTGGCTTCACTATATGACAGAGATGAAATTGACCATCCGTCCTCTAAAGTATACCTGTATCTTACGGTAAATTTTGCAGTAAACTTGAAATTGTCATATTCGAATCCAATATCTGCAGGTTCAGCTGTGAAATACGTTTGTCCCTTCGGATCAGCGGCAGAACCGGAATAATCAGTAATCGTAATGTCTGAAAGCGGAATACTTTTGCCATAAATATACAGCGCATTGTCCGGATCTGAACCAAACTTCTTAATTTGTGCAATAAATGAATCCTTTGTCATTTCAAACTTGTAATTATCTGCATAGCTTGACGAAGACTTTGTAATTTTCTTTTCTTCCATATACCAGTTTCCGGCATGTTTAAATGTAATCTCGGTCTCAAATTCAACCTTTTTAATTCCTGACTCTCCCTTAAGCGTAGCAGTTACGACATCAGTCATATTTTCTTCATTTAATTCATGTTTATCGATTTTTACTTCACAATCACTTCCGGAAACATATAAATCATCAACGTTATATGACATATTCTTAATGAGTTTTTCAGCTTCCTCGTCAGTTGTACCGCTGACAAGCTTCTGTGTCGTGCTTTCCTTATCAACACTTTTTGGCTTCCATTTCTTGCTGTCAGTAAGCCTAAATGAAATATCAAATTCTGTTTCTGTTTCAACAGGTCCTTCAGTTACGAATAAAGAAGCTTTGACTGTAGCCTTATCCTTATCATCATTAAGTCTGCACTTGTTAATCTTCACTTCAGTCTTTACTTCTTTTTTAGGAGCAACATCACCCGAATCAGAATTTTCCGAATCAGCATCTTCCGATGCTGCGTCATCATCGTCGTCATCATCATCTTTGTCATCCTTGATGTAGCCTTCATCCTCTAATGCTTCTCTGACATCTGCCTCAGTTGGTTCTGCCACCTTACCGCAGCCGACAAAAAGCCCCATAACGAGTACAGAAACCAATGTAAATAATAATAGCTTATATTTCTTCATATTAACCTCCTATGTATTATTTATAAAGAAAACTTTATATCGAATATATCACACAAAATTCACATTGTCAACATGCATGGATTATTGATATCATATTTAAAGTATGTTTTCACACATAAAGCTTTTTCGTATGGTTTGCTGTCTCTTGTATGGTTTTGTGTCTCTTATATTGTTTGATGTCGATTATATGTTTGATGTCGATTATATGGTTGATGTCGATTATATGGTTTCTGTCAATTATAAAAGGCACCTGCATGACAATTTGACATTACAGGCGCCTTGCTAATATTAAATCAATTTTCAGGCAAAATTCAAACTACTGATTTCTCTTTGCATTCCAACGCTTCTGACCAACAATTTCCCAGTTGTTACCGTCAATCACGCCGACAAAATCCTCATAACGGTATTCATCACCGTTCGCCGGCTTCTGAATCCATTCTGAAAAATCCACTCGGATGTTTATTTTTTCATCCTTTTCCTTATAGCTGTATACATAGCTGTCATATTTATAGGTTTCATCACCCTCCTGACATGTTACATGCACAATAATACGGCTGTTGCTGTCCATTTTATCTGTAAATTCAATGGAATACTTTCTGCCGTCAGGCGCAGTACCCTCGTATATTCCGATAATCGGTGATTTTAACCTTGTTACCATTACATTTGAAATATGGTCAATCTTCCATCCCTGATTATTAAAATAATAATATATATCACAGGACACATCCATATTAAATTTATCGATATCAAAAGTAAATGTAGACGGTACTTTAAGGAAATCCGAACCATCCTGTTCAATGTTTGAATATGAATAATTGGTTATCTTGCCTTTATTTAATGCATAATAAGATGTCATCATCGGAATTGAGTCGTTACTGTCCTTAAAAATCCAATAAAGCTCACCCCTTGTAGGCGAAAATCTGTAAGTATCGGAAATATCCGATCTGACAAACTCATCAATGCTTGCATTAATAAACTTCCATGTACCCTTCTTTTCCTGCTGATTATAGGTATATGCAAAAAATACATCACCGGTAAATTCATATTTCTTACGGTCAATATTTGCGCTGAAAGTTATGGTTACCCTGTCGGAATAGCCAAGTGCATCAAGCTTGTGTTCAGTAATAACAAGCTTATAGAGAGTAGAATAATCAATAAACATTCCATTCGGAAGGTTGTAACTGATACCCTTAAGCGCCGACTTAATATTGCTATAGCTGATTTTTTTTACAAGTTTAATATTACTTCCGTTTGAGGGCGGTTCAAGTGTCATAACAGACGTACAATTCCATTTTGAATCCTGT
This sequence comes from Clostridiales bacterium, assembly GCA_029010495.1. Classification (GTDB taxonomy): domain Bacteria; phylum Bacillota; class Clostridia; order Lachnospirales; family Lachnospiraceae; genus UBA3775. The sequence goes on from JAQXKO010000013.1 coordinate 17,159, forward strand.
CTTTTGAATTCAAGAGCATATCTTACATCTTCAGTAACGCAATCATACGGAGTCGTAACAGTTACAAGATATTGCACATGGTCATTTGAAAAAGTTTTTCTTTCATCTATTTTGTAGGTGGAAACATTCTTTTCTTCATTGCCGTCAATACTGACCCTGCGCCATATAAAGCAGCCGTTACTGTCAAGCGCATTATAAATATTGGCATTGGTCGGCATCTCATTGTCGCATCCCGTAAACAGCACGCAAAATGCACCAATCATAAGCAATAACAATATTATTTTGCTAATGTGTCGTTTCATAATATTCCTCTATATAATTATGGCAAACGCCTTCTGTTCCACACCTGATATGTTTCAGGCTGTTTTATTACTAATTCATCAATACACAGAGAATCAGATATCAGAAATAATGTAACATAATCACAGAAAAAAGTCAAGCAAAGCACCATTTCATCACAAAATGTTTAAGTTTATTTTTAACTTTTATTTCAATTGTTCCATAAACAAATAGTATTATGTTTTGCAGTTGAATCGAATCAGTATTATCTATAATTGAATATAAAAAAAGACCATACATCCTAAGATGTATGGTCTGATATTCGCAATAATATTAGCCCTTTACGGAACCGGCTGCAACACCACCAACGATATTCTTTGAAAGAATAAGGTAGATAACGATAACAGGGAAGATTGAGAATGCGATTGTCATGTAAACAACACCCATATCAAACTTCTTGAAGTCTGCTGAACGTAAATCTGCAATGAGGATTGGTAATGTCTTCTTCTTCTCTTCTGTAAGAATAAGAGCAGGAGTAAAGTAGTTATTCCAAGATCCTACGAATGTGAAGATTGCCTGAACTGCTATAGCAGGTTTCATAATCGGAAGTATAATGCTGTTAAATGTTCTAACTTCTCCCGAACCATCAATACGAGCTGCCTCAATAATTTCAAGAGGAAGTGTAGAGTCCATATACTGCTTCATATAGAAGAATGATACAGGAGCAGCAATAGATGGAATAATGATTGGAATATAGCTGTCAACAAGACCAATCTGGTTTAACATTGTAACAAAACCGAGTGTAGTAACCTGAGTAGGAATCATCATAACTGCAAGGATAAATGTGTATAATGCTTTCTTTAATTTGAAATCATATGCATGGATAGCGTATGCTGTCATAGTTGAGAAATATACACAAAGGACTGCAGAACAGCCTGATGTAAAAATACTGTTAATCATACCTCTTACGAAATCCGAGGTAGATTTTCTCATGCCTGCCCAGTTCTTAAATGCATAGTTACTTGGTAACAAGCTAAAACCTGTTGTAAGGTCTGAATTACTTCTTGTCGCATTGATAAAAAGAATATAGAACCAAATAAGACAGAAGAATGATAAAATTGATAATACAACATAAGAAATTGTTCTTCTTGTATGTATATTTAAACCTTTTGAAAAATTCTGATTTTTTGCTCTAGCCATGTCTTACCTCCTACTTAACCTTTGTTTTGTTATCGGAGAACTGGAATACTATGACACTGAGGATACCGGTTAATACAAACAGAATAACTGAAATTGCACCGGCCATACCGTAATTCTTTGTAATCTTAATATATTCGTTAAGATACATAATAAGTGTCTTAGTTGTCTCCATAGGAGCACCAGAACCTTTAGTTAAAATCTGAGGAACATCAAACATCTGGAGACCACCGATAAGTGATGTAATCAATACATACACAAGTATTGGTCTGAGGAGTGGAAGTGTAATACGGAAGAACTTCTGGTTTGAAGTAGCACCGTCAACCTCAGCAGCCTCAAACAGTGAAACATCAATACCAAGCATACCTGCAAGAAGAAGTATAGTCGTATTACCAAACCACATAATAAAGTTCATAAATCCGACAAGTCCGCGTGCACCTGCAGTATGGTCAAGGAAGATGTATGGTTCTTTAATAATATGTAATCCTGTAAGAATCTGATTGATAGGACCTCTTTCTGATGTCAATGTAAAGAATAACATTGCAAAAGCGGATGCCATGATAAGGTTCGGCAGGTAAATAACTGTCTTGAAGAATGATTCGCCCTTAAGCCTGAGTCTGTTATCAGAAAACCAAGCGCCAAGAAGCAATGATACTAAAATCTGTGGAACGAAACCGATAATCCACATGATAATAGTATTCTTAAAATATGTGAAAATATAACCATCATTGATTATCTGTGTATAGTTATTAATTCCGTTTGCGAATGGTCCGTAATAAACAAGACCCATTCTGTAATAATCAAAAAAGCTGTAGTAAATTGTTGTAACAAGTGGCACTAACTGAAAGAGCAAATATACAACAATGAAAGGAATAAGGAAGATATAACCCCACTTATTATAGCTGACAGCCTTTGAATTACGAGTTTTACTCTGACTCATTGTAACAACCCTCCAAATCACAGTTCATTAACAGAGTTCGCAGTAAGCTTTCATACAACTAAAAATCTGCTGCCAGCTCTGCTAAACAATCCAACAAACTGCTTTGTAATAAAAAACATGCCTGCCTGACCAAATCAGGCAGGCATGATATAAATCATCCAAATTAAATATTTAGATTTTAGAGCTTTAATTACTCTGTCTTAAGGTTAGGGTAAACTACCTTGATATCCTTGTAGAATAACTTAAGAGCTTCATCATATGAACACTCACCAAGGAAGTAGTTCTTCATAGCCTGCTGGAACTTCTCGTTACATCCCTGATCATAACCTGTAAGCTTTGAAAGGTCAATCTTGTCAGCTGACTTAGCGTAGAATGAAAGTGGGTTGATACCACCGAATACAGGTGATGAGTATTCAACTTCATTGCCGTCTGCATCCTGAACCTTCTTTGTTCCGTTAGCAAGTGCTTCCATAACTGGCTTGCTGTTTGTGAAGTCGTTATCCTTAACAACGATGTCAACTAAGATATCGTCTGTACATGTCATGTTGATCATGATCTTCTTAACGAGATCAGCATTATCTGTGAAATCGCATCCAGCGATCCATGTACCACCCCAGAAGAAGCCCTGAGGACCTTCAGTAGCACCCCAGCCGCCTTCGTAAGCGATAGAACCTTCTTTATCAGCTGCCATACAGAAGTTAATTAACCAAGCTGGTCCAAAGTAGCAGAATACCTTTCCTGTTGGATAGAAACCTGCACTCCAGTCATCTGACCAAAGGTCAGCTGTACCACAAGCCTTCATATCAACGAGCTTCTTTGTATCCTCAGCCCACTTCTTGATGTTAGCATCAACGTTAACCTTACCGTCTTCAACCCACTTTGTTGTTACGTTGTTTGAGTAAACACGATATGTATCGTTTGATGTAGCTGTCATCTTGTAGCCTGCGTCAACCATCTTCTGAGCTGTAGCAACATATGTATCCCAGTCAGCTACTGCCTTCTGAACTTCTGCCTGATCATCTGTGCCAAGAACTTCCTTAGCTGCTGCTCTGTTGTAGAAGAGGATACCAGGACATCCCTGCCATGAAAGACCCTTTAACTGGCCGTTAGCATCTGTTACAACGTCCTTTGTGTACTTGTACATGTTCTTTGTGTCATCAGCTGTAATGCCAAGCTTGTCAACTGGAACTGTGTAGTTAGAGTCAACATACTTAAGAGCGTAGTCAGCTTCCATAAGGAACATATCAATCTTATCATCAGCAGCTGCTGTAGCCTGCTTCTGAAGCTTCTCATCAAGGTTGTTCTGATATGCGTTGTTATCTGAAGCAACCTGTGTCCACTTAACTGTTACACCGTCAAGTGTTCCGAGTAATGGATCCTTCTCATCAGCCACATAACCTGGCATATGATCTTTCATTCTGTTGATGAACTCATCGTTCCAAACATAAATGTTAAGAACCTTTCCTCCGTTTGAAACTGTGTACTCATGATTCTTATCTGAACCTGAACCACCAGTTGAGGAATTTGAATTTGAATCCTTGCTGCCGCATGCTGTGAACATTGAAGCAACCATAGCTGTTGTCAATAAGACACTTAATGCCTTCTTTCTCATAATTTTTTTACCTCCTAATTTAAAATACGAGTGCATTAATTTAGTCGCGGCGCTTTGCGCCAAACAACTTGGATAGCTATACTATATAACATATCAATAAAAATTACAAGTGTTTTTTTCATTTTTTCTATGAAATTTGCACATATTTTTTTCGAGAGTGTAAAAATTCACTATTTTATCAATAAAAAATTAGTGAATTTTATGTAAATATATAATGCATTTTGTCTGTTCTGATAATATGGGATACAAATCAAAACGGATGCCGCATATGCATCGGCATCCGTATTATTATTTTACGCCTTATTTTAACACATTATTTAATCTCATATCTTGCTTCATACTTTTCAAGATACTTTTTATATGACTCAGTCTTCATTTCATGAACCGTATTTTCATATTCATGTGTCTGGTAGGAAGCGTCCTGAAGCTCAATCATCGCTATGGCAATATTTGAGCAGTGTCCGGATATTCTTTCCAGGTTCATCAAAAGGTCGTTAAAGATAAAGCCCAGTTCAAGGCCGCACTCACCCTTTTGTACTCTTTTAATGTGACGGAGCTTCAGCTCTGCACACAGAGACGTAATAATTTCCCTGTGGGGTTCCACTCTATGCGCTCTTTCCAAATCACCCTCAACAAATGAATGAAATGATTTATCCACAATTTCAATAACAGCTTTGAACAAAACTTCAAGCTCCTGCTTTGCCCCTTCGGAAAATACAAGCTTTTTATCATGAAGCTCCTGTGCAAGCTCAGCGATGTTTACCGCATGGTCGCCGATTCTTTCAAAATCACTGATTGTATGAAGGACAAGCGACGCCTCCTTGGTTTCAGCGTCCGACATGTCCGCTCCCGTAAGCTTTACAAGATATGTTCCAAGTTTGTCCTCGTATTTGTCAATGGCATCTTCCTTTGTTTTAACCTTGTCATATTTCGAAGTGTCGAAATCCTCAAACAGATGCATGGCCCTGAACACATTTTTTCTTGTCTTGTCCGCCATTGCAAAAAGAACCATCTTACTATGCTCAATTGCAATAGGAGGATACATAAGGAATCTCTCCTCTAGCTTTTCAATATTGGCAAGATCATCTTCATCATCCGCATTGGACGGTATGATTCTGCATATCATTTTCTCGATAAGCTTTATGAACGGGAACAATACGGCAACAGTAAGGATACGGAATACAGTATTAACAAGTGCGATTGAAACCGGATTCATTATATGATGCATGAAATCAAAATGCACAAATGCATTGACCGAATAAAAAATAATACCCCATATGATGGCGCCAAGAAGATCCGTCAGCAGATAGATAACCGCTGTTCTTTTACCGTTTGTATTAGCTCCGATGGCAGAAAGAAGAACAGGCACCGCAGCACCGATTCCGATACCGAGTATAATCGGATATGCAGTAGAGAAATGAATTGCACCCGTCACCGATAACGCCTGCAGAATACCTACGGAAGCCGAAGCGCTCTGAAGCACTGCGGTAATAACGGCACCCAGAAGAATTCCGAGTATGGGATTTGAAAAAGATGAAATCGCATCCTTAAACGCCTGACTCTCCTTTAGCGGCGATACTGCGCCGCTCATGGCAGTCATGCCGTACATAAGGACGGCAAAGCCAAGAAGAATCTCGCCTATGTTCCTCTTTGTCTTAGCTTTGCAGAACATTCTTAACACAATACCAATAATGGCAACCACCGCCGTAAGTGTTGCCGTCGAAAGCAGACTTGCAATACCGCTGCCGCTCTCCATATAGGATAATGTAAGCACCCAGCCCGTTACACTTGTACCGATAAGTGCGCCCATTATTACGCCGATAGCCTGCATTACCTTCATCATACCGGAGTTAACAAAGCCGACTACCATAACAGTCGTAGCTGAAGAAGACTGAATTACTGCCGTTACAAAGGTACCGAGTAAAATACCTTTTATAGGAGTACTTGATAACTTATAAAGAATAGTTTCAAGCTTATTACCTGCTACCTTTTTGAGAGCCTCGCCCATTACCGTCATTCCGAAAAGAAACAGAGCAACTCCTCCCAAAAGCATCAAAACATTAGAAATATCCATATTTCCTCCATTAAACGAGAAATTTGTCAAACACAAGCCGTTTGCGCCAGCTACATTGTGCCATATTTACACATTTTTTACAATAGCAAATATTTACAATTTCTGATATTTTTTTCCAAATATAAATGTGCATTCTAATAATGAAACGGCAGCTTTACAATTAATTTATCAGGATTTTACACAGTCTTTACATATGTCTTGTTCAGCCTGTGTAAAAAAAGCCTCCCATATATTATACCCATATATGAGAAGCTTTATATTATTCTGAAACCACCTGATTCTTACCGTTTTTCTTTGCCTTATAAAGATACTTGTCAGCCTGCTTAAAGAGCTCTTCGGCATTAATTCTGATGTCGTAATGCTTGCATACGCCGCAGCTGAAGGTTATGCGTTCGGAACACCATTCAAAATGATGATTACCAAACTCCGTAAGCACCTCATTCATGAGCGCTGCCGATGTCTTCAGCCCGCAGTTTTTAAAGATAACTGCAAATTCCTCGCCTCCGTATCGACACACAACGTGTTCATGACATGTCTTCTGCAACAGCCCGGAAAGATATATAAGAACCTCATCTCCGCGTGAATGGCCGTATGTATCATTTACCGATTTGAAATTGTCAATATCTACCACAGCCACGCAAAGGCTTTCATTTGTCCTGTCAGTTTCCTTAATAAGTCTTTCAAGCTCATCGTAAAAGGCCGTATGGTTGTAAAGACCGGTCATGGCATCGATAGATATCTGCTTGCCGAGATTAATCTGATTCTTTATCTGCTGTTCAAGCAGTTCCTTGTTGGCATTTGCAAAATTACGTACAATAAGCGCAAACGGAAGTGCCGCCACCAGAAGGCATAAGCCGACTGCCGTTCCCATGAAGCCGGCAAAATTAATGTCATCATAAAATGCAAACAGTATTGAAATCGATAATATCGCTCCGAGCATGGACATTTCCATTGCAAGTCTGATATACTTTACGTTTCCGTATATACCCGAATGAACTATCGGGAGAATAAACAGTCCAAGAAGAACCGTAAATCTTGTATGCGTGGCGGTAATTGCAAAACAGAAAATTTCGAGAGTTAAAATCTGAACATAAATTCTCACATTTGTATTTGTATTCGGTGAATCTATGCATTTATAGCATCCGATATATGCTGCTATTGATATTATTGTCGGAATAATACACTGCGCTTTCAGATAATTCAAATACAGTTTCATATCATAATTTCCCTGAATCAGCAAGACTGTTCCGAAAAACATTTCAATTACGAATGCACCTATAATACTTATCAGAATAATTCGTAAAAATGTTTTTTCCGTACTCCTATATAATTCTTTCATTTTAAATCCTCTCTGTTACACATTGCATACATTATATAATCTGCTCTGTTCAATTATGTTCTGCTTTATCTCCGGAGCAATCTCAACAACCGGTTCCGGCTTAGGTTTTGCAGTATAGTATCCCTGAATCAGATTAACGCCGAATTTAATAACGGTATCAAGTTCATCTTTTGTCTCAACACCCTCTGCAATGACTTTAATGTTATTCTTTCTGGCAAATTCGATTATGTTTTTAACAAACATCTGCTTATTTACATTTTCATTAATGTTTTCAACAAGATATCTGTCTATTTTTATTACATTTGGACTGAATTTCAACAGATTTACAATATTTGAATTTCCCGAGCCGTAGTCGTCAACGGCAAACTGTGAATTAAAGGCTGAAATCATTTCCATGAACCTTTCCATTTCCTCGTCGGACCTTGCATTCTGTTCGGTTATCTCAATAACTATATTATGAGAGACACTCTTATATCTCTCCATCAGTCTGTTAAAATCTTTGGTTTTGAGAGTCTGACCCGGTATGGAATTAATAAAAAGCTTCTTGTTTCCAAACATTTCTATTCTGCTTGTATATGTCGACAGGATATTAAAGATTGTAGCCTTTTCTATATCATAAAGCCTTCCCAGTTCATCGGCAATATCAAGAATTTCAAGCGGTGACAGACCAATCTCCTGAGGAGACCTCATCAGTGCCTCATAAGCATATATTTCTCCTGTGGAAGCGTCAACAATCGGCTGGAAGCAGTAGAAAAACATATTATTATCAACCAGTCTGATAAATTTCTGCTCCTTTTCAAGCGAATTCTTTGCTTTCTTCCTCTCTTCGGGATTTGCATATCTGAGCCTGTTAACAAGCATCTCATTATTGGCAATCTTTATAAGGTCACTAAGGGTTCCCTTAAATCCCGGTGAAACGACTGTACATCCGGCATTAACCTCGGCATAATAGCCTTTTCCGGTGTTTTCATTATATTTATCATTAAGACTATAAAAGACTGATGTTGCATTATTCACAACATCACCTTCATTTTCTGAAGGATCCATATAATTAATAATAATATAATTCTCATTAGATATTCTGCCGATTATTGCATTTTTCGGATTAGCCGCTTCGAGATTTTTAGCCACGTTTTTTGAGACCATGTTGGCTTCTTCAATTCCAAAATTCTGAAAAATATACTGCCATGTTGCCAGCGTATATAACGATACGACAAGCTTGTATCTCATTCTGCCCGGATCATCTTCATACAGTTTGTCAAATTGTTCCTTAAGTCCCATTACATTATAAAAGCCCGTCTGCGGGTCGATTTTCATACCCTTGCTGACTTTTTTTGTAAGAGATTTGGCTGATATGGACTTATCCCTGAGACCAATAAAGAGATTGAGAGTACGGCTGAAGTACTGAAGGTTATATGTTTCATCCTCAAAATCATCCAGATCACACAGATAATACCCATATACACTGTCCTTATATATTATCGGCGTAACAATCGTGATTTTCCCCGTATCATTTACCCGGCGCACATCAAACGGAACCAAATCAGAAAGTGCAATTTCCTGAGGCGGAATAGGATTCCCGTCTCTGTCCTTTCCGCATATAATAAGCATGTTTTGGGTAAACGGATTATCCTTTGTATGGTTCGTCGAATTTTCATCATCGTCCATAAAGAAATCATCGTTAACAATGATTGCGGAGGAATTTATCATGATTTTCATCAACTGTTCACGCATCTGATATATATCTGAGGATTCAAAGTCGATATTATAAATTCCGAACATAACTTTATCCTCGTGAGATCTGTCCGTATATTTTCTGAATAAAACAGTATTTGTAAGTGCCTTCCTTGCCGTAGGAACAACGCGGCATCCGCATGTTTCATTACACTGAAGGCTGACCGGTATCTCTATTCTCTTCGAAACATTCTCCTTGTCGGCCATACTTATGGCTGTCTCAATAACCGTTCTTGCATAGCCTTGATAATCAAGTCCGGCAGTTGTTAGCATAGGCATGAAAAAACCGCTTGTATCAAAAGCATCATAACCGGAAACCAACACATCCTGAGGCACACTTTTTCCTATTCTGAAAACGAAATCACACGTTTCCCTTGCCAACACGTCACTGGCACAGATAAATGCCTCCGGAAGCTCCTCGCCGTGTCCAAAGCGATTTTCAAGAACCTCTCTTGTTTTATCTCTCCAGAAATCGGTATACCCTATCATGTCATCTTTTACTTCGAGATTGTTTTCCGCCATAACCTCACGAAAAATCTTTTCTCGCAGTTCAGATACCGGGTTGCCTTTTCCCCCGCTCATATAAAAAACATTTTTCAAGCCATGATACTCAATCATATGCTTTACTATCTGTCTAAAGCACTCTGCCATGTCACTGGTTATAACAACATCGGCACAATCGCTTAATAAACTGTCGATGGATATAACGGGAACCTTATGAGCACGCGCCTTTTGTGCAATATCGCGGGCAATCTCAAGATTGCTTAATGAATAACTGTTTACAACAATTGCATCAAGCATATCATAATTAATTGCCTTAAACACCGAAAATGCAGTACTTTTCCTGCCTTCATTTTTTATTCTGTCATAATAACACTGGAATACAATAATTTTAACAGGATAAAGCTTCATAAATGACTGAAGCGCCTTCAAAAAATTTCTTTCATGTTCCAGATATATATTAGTTAAGCATACGCCTATAATATATTTTTTATTATCCATAGTTTCACCCCAATCAATAAAATATCTTCCGTCCAATTCATCAAAAAATAAATTATCTTATTTTAAGATTAACCTATAATATCAAAAAAATCAAGCAAAATAAATAAATTCAAATACAAAAAGACACTTTTGGCAGTAAAAGTGTCTTTTGTAATATAACCATACATTTTATGTCTTTAATAATACTATTATCATTTATTAATGATGCTCATTATTATTTTCGAGGCCTTCTTTGTATCGCCCTTTCCCTTTGTAGCCTTCATAATATATCCAAACATGACATTTATGGCCTTTTCTTTTCCGTTTTTAATGTCACTGACGGCTTTAGGATTGGCTGCAATGGCTTCTTCGCAAAGCTTTACAAGCTCGTCATCAGATACTCCCTCAGTATCCTTTTCACTGATAAATGCTTCTACAGGCTTTCCGGTTGACAGCATATCGGACAACACGCCGACAGCCATATTGAAGCTGATTTTTTTATCATCAACGAGCCTTGTCAGCTTTGACATTTCCTCTGCAGGCAGGGAAATATCAAATATTTCTTTTTCTTCCTCGGTATTCATGCGTGTATATATTCCTCTGATAAGAAGGTTTGACGCATTCTTTGCCCCTGCTCCCTTAGAAAGAACCTCCTCAAAATAGTCCGTCACACGCTTATATTTATAAAGTTGGTTTACAACCTCAGCCGATAGCATAAGCTCATTAAGATATCTTTTTTTCTTTTCGGACGGAAGCTCGGGTATTTCCTCTTCTATACGCATAACCTCCTCGGGCGGTATGAAAAATCGTACAATATCAGGCTCCGGAAAATACCTGTAGTCATCAGAATTTTCTTTTACTCTCATAACCGAAACGGAGTCACTGTCAGCGTCATATCGCATCGTTGCCTGAACGATTACCTCACCGCTTTCCAGGCAGTCTGTCTGTCGTTCCACCTCAGCCTCAATGGCCTTTACTATGTTGGAAAGAGAGTTAATGTTTTTAAGCTCTGTTCTTGTACCGAATTCGGTTCCGGGTTTATGAATCGAAATATTGACGTCACATCTCATACTTCCCTCCTGCATTTTGCAGTCTGAAACGCCGACATATCTCATAATAAGCTGAAGTTTCTCGGCATATTCTCTTGCCTCCTCAGCAGTTCTTATGTCAGGCTCGGATACAATTTCAATAAGGGGTACTCCTCCTCTGTTGTAATCAATATATGTCTGCCCGTTCTCGTGTACAAGCTTTCCCGCATCCTCCTCGATATGAATTCGGGTGATGCCTATTTTCTTGCCGCTTTCAAGCTCAATATATCCGTTTTCGCACACAGGCTCATCAAACTGTGAAATCTGATATGCCTTCGGAAGGTCAGGATAACAGTAATTTTTTCTGTCCATATGCGAATTATTATTTATCCTGCAGTTTACTGCCCTTCCGGCACGGACTGCAAATTCGGCCACACTTTTATTCAACACGGGCAAAGCTCCCGGCTGACCCGTGCATACAGGGCAGCAGTGTGTGTTCGGAGCACCTCCGAATGCAGTCGTACATCCGCAAAATATTTTTGTTTTTGTGGCAAGCTCAATATGAGTTTCAATACCACATATCATTTCATATTCCATACATTAATCCTCTAAAAAATCAGTCATAAAAAACATATTTTACTAAAAGAGCGCACCATTAACGTCTTAAAGCATGCATAACTATACAATTTCAGGAATGTCAAATTCACTGAAGTTATTGCCTCTTTCAAAAGCATATGCAGCATTTAAAACTGTCTTTTCATCAAATGCATTTCCAATAATCTGCATACCTGCAGGAAGCCCTTTTTTGTCAGTTCCGACAGGAATTGAAACTGCCGGAAGTCCTGCAATATTTACGGGAACAGTCGCAATATCGGAAAGATACATTTCCAGAGGTGACTGCTTCGCCAGCCCTGACGGGAATGCCGTATTTGGTGCTGTCGGAGCCAGTATTACATCACATTTTTCAAAAACCTCTGCAAAGGATTTTTTGATTTCATTTCTTATTATACAGGCTTTTTTATAATATGCATCATAATATCCGCTTGAAAGCACATACGTACCAAGCATAATTCTCTTTTTAACTTCCCTGCCAAAGCCCTCGCTTCGTGTTTTATATACCATATCATCAACACTTGTATAGCCTTTTGCCCTGAAGCCGTATCTGATACCGTCATATCGTCCGAGATTTGAAGATGCCTCGGCACAGGCAATAATATAATATACAGGCAGGCTGTCCTTAAGAGCCGGTATTGAAACGTCAATTATTTCTGCACCGTTTGCGCTGTAATAATCAACCGCATTATATATAAGTGACTTTATCTCACTGTCAATTCCCTCAAAATACTCTTTGGCAATTCCTATTTTTAATCCTTTCACATTGCCGTCAATTGATTTTTCGACAGGTTCATCACTAACCTGCCTGCTTGTCATATCGCGCTTATCATGACCCTTGATTGCATCATATACGATTGCAGCATCTTTAACAGAGGCAGTCAGAGGTCCGATCTGGTCAAGAGAAGACCCGTATGCGATAAGTCCATATCGCGACACTGCACCATATGTCGGTTTAAGTCCCACAATGCCGCAGAAGGAAGCCGGCTGTCTGATTGAACCGCCCGTATCAGATCCAAGCGCATACGGAGCTATGCCGGCACCAACCGCTGCTGCCGAGCCGCCTGATGAACCGCCTGTAACATATGATGTATTTCTCGGATTAAGCGGCGCACCGTAGCAGCTGCTTTCAGATGTGGAGCCCATTGCAAATTCATCCATATTTGTCTTGCCCAGCATAACGGCTCCCTCGTTGTAAAGCTTTTCAACCACTGTTGCATTATAATAAGGCTTATAACCTTCAAGAATTTTTGAACAGCATGTTGTCTCTATCCCGTCGGTACATATATTATCCTTAATAGCCATCGGTATGCCGCAGAGTGAACCACCAAGACCTTTTCTGAGCATCTCATCTGCTCTTTTTGCATCTGCTCTGGCTTTTTCAAAGCAAGTATGAACATATGCATTATAAACAGGATTCTTTTTTTCTGTTTCAGCTATATATTTTTCCGTAAGCTCCAAAGAGGATATTTCACCGCTGTGTAAAAGAACGGAAAGCTTTGTCAATAATTCAGTCATCTGATTTCTCCTTAATTATGCATTTCCTTTTCCTACAACCTTTTTAACCACAAAATAGCCATTATCACCGTCTACATTTGATAAAATCTTCTCACTCGGAAGAGACTCGGTCACCTCATCGTCACGCAGCATATCCATGTCGACAACAACTGCACCCACATCCTTAATATCACCCGTACTGCCTGCCACGGACTGATTAATTGTGTCTGCGAACTCAATGATTTCGTCCATATCATCCATAAACTGTTCAAATTCCTCTTCGGAAAATCTGAGTCTTGCCAGCGTTGCAAGCTTATTCATCTCACTGATTGTTAATGCCATAATGTTAAACCTCATCCTATTCAATGATTATTTATAATTTTTTCATTCACAAGCCTGTCGTAATCGCGATAAAATTAATAATCAGTTTTAATAATTTATTTAATTCACAAAGTTAATTAATTCATATTATCTGATTTTAACATGAACCTCACGAAGCTGCTGCTCCGTAACACAGCCCGGCGCACCGCACATCAGATCCTGTCCCTGTGCGTTCATCGGAAATGCTATTACTTCCCTGATGTTTTCCTCATTTTTAAGAAGCATTATCATTCTGTCAATACCCGGTGCCATACCTGCATGCGGAGGAGCACCATATTGGAAGGCAGTATACAAAGCTCCAAACTTTTCCTTTAATGTTTCCTTGTCGTAACCCGCAATTTCAAATGCCTTCTCCATGATTTCCATACTGTGGTTTCTCACTGCTCCCGAGGACAATTCAACGCCATTACATACAATATCATACTGATATGCCAGAATATCAAGAGGATTCTTGTTTTCCAATGCCTCAAGACCTCCCTGCGGCATACTGAAAGGATTATGTGTAAATCCAATCTCTCCTGTTTCCTCGTCAGCTTCATACATAGGAAAATCATTTACAAAGCAGAATCTGAAGGCATTCTTTTCAATAAGGTCAAGTCGTTTGCCAAGCTCATTTCTTAAAAGACCCGCATATTTGTTCGCAAGCTTTTCAATATCGCAGATAAAGAATATTGTGTCGCCTGCTGATAATCCCGCAAGTGTTTTAAGCTCTGACTTAAGCTCCGTCGGAATAAACTTATCAATAGGTCCCTTGTAGGTTCCATCCTCCATAACCTCAAGATATCCCAGACCGCCCATGCCGATTGATAAAGCATACTTAAGCAGTTTTTCATGGTCGCCCTTGCTAAGCATTTGCTTAATTGTGATACCCCTTACCGTTTTTCCGTGGAAGGCTTTAAAGGTACATCCTGCAAAAAAGTCCGTTAAATCAATGATTTCAAGCGGATTTCTGAGATCAGGCTTATCACTTCCGTATTTAAGCATAGCCTCCCTGTAACTGATAACAGGGAAAGGTGCCTTTGTAACAACGCTGCCCTCCGGAGCAAATTTTTCAAATGTTGCGGCAAGAACCTCTTCTCCAACCTTGAAGATGTCTTCCTGAGTTGCAAAGCTCTGTTCGAAATCAAGCTGATAAAATTCTCCGGGAGATCTGTCAGCCCTTGCATCCTCATCCCTGAAGCACGGAGCTATCTGAAAATACTTATCAAAGCCCGAAACCATCAAAAGCTGCTTGTATTGCTGTGGAGCCTGTGGCAGAGCATAAAACTGTCCTTTAAATCGTCTCGAAGGAACAATATAATCTCTTGCACCCTCAGGAGATGATGCACACAGAATAGGTGTCTGTATCTCCAGGAAACCAAGCTCAGTCATTTTCTGTCTCAGATAAGAAATTACCTGTGAACGAAATACTATATTATCCTTTACTTTTCTGTTACGAAGATCAAGAAATCTGTATTTTAATCTTAAATCTTCTCTTGTTTCCTTTGATGTCTGAATTTCAAAAGGAAGCTGATTGTAAACCCTGCCGAGAACAGTTATACGATGAGCCTCAAGCTCAATAGTACCTGTTGCAATTTTTTCATTAATCGTTTCTTCATCACGCTTTTCGATAAGTCCCTCTACACTTACGCAATATTCCTTACCGATTCCGTCAAGCAGCGATGTATCCCTGAGAACAATCTGAAGCACACCATACATATCCCTAAGGTCGATAAATGATACGCCTCCATGGTCTCGGATGTTTTCTACCCATCCTGCAACGCTTATTTCCCTTCCGATAAAATCCTCTCCGATTTCATTTGTTGTAAAATCTCTGTACATACCAATAATCCTTTCTTTCAGATATTTGATTATTAATCTGCCCTTACAACAAAAAATCCTGAGCAGATTAATATCTACTCAGGACGAATCACCGCGGTACCACCTGAATTGTTGCGCACGCAACCACTCTACCCCGGGTTCACCATTAAACCCTGCTCAACTAACGTATAGCCTCACGTCTCCCCTACTAACCATACAGCTTTGGGTTTGCAGCTCGAAAGTGTTATTCACGTATATTCATTCAATGAGGCTTCCACCATCCCTCAATCTCTGTGTGCGATAAAATACGCTACTTCTCTTCGTCATAGCCTTTATTATAATTAAATTTGGTCATATAATATTCCAAAAAAAACGATTTGTCAATATAATTTTTCAAAAAAACAATGTATATTTATTGTATTTTAATCCTCTTCATCAAAATCGTATTCATCTCCGAATTCTTCCTTGAATTCATCAATAAGTCTGTCAAGCTCGTCCATATCAGGCTCATCGAAATACTCATCATCCTCCGACTCGGTATTGTATTCATCATAAAAATCATCAAGTTCATTACCGTATTCCTCAGAAAAAAATGTATTTCTTGTCATCAAAGTGCCAATATCCTCATCATAATCCGAGCCTGCCTTTGCAATCGAATAAATTACAAGCATCAGAATCCCGAAAATTAATGCTAACGCAATAAACATAATACCCTCCGCTTAAATATAAATAAATATAAATTATAATATTAAGTATTGGCATATTATCAGCAAATATACATTACATGTCAATTGCGAATTACAGAAAAAAGATTTTAGTCATTCTGAAAAAAATTATAACCAGCCCGAACAAAGATTATAATCAATCCGGAATAACGTTTATAACCAGCCCGAATAAAAGATTAAAATCAGACTGAAATAAAGTTCATAACCAGCCCGAACAAAAGATTAAATCAGACTGAAATAACGTTTATAACCAGCCCGAATAAAAGAATATAATAAACATTAAGCTAAAAAATTCACAGGCAAAAGGGTAAAAATGGCAAAAAAAATAACCTTCATCATCTGAAGGTTTCAATATATATGCCGGCGACCGGAATCGAACCGGTACGGGAGGTTAGTCCCGCAGGATTTTAAGTCCTGTGCGTCTGCCAGTTCCGCCACGCCGGCATTTTAAATGGGGCCTACAGGGCTCGAACCTGTGACCCTCTGCTTGTAAGGCAGATGCTCTCCCAGCTGAGCTAAGACCCCATGTTAAAACTATTTAACTAGCATATATGAAATTGACGACCCGGATGGGGTTCGAACCCACGACCTCCGCCGTGACAGGGCGGCGCTCTAACCAGCTGAGCCACCGGGCCATATAAAAAAAGATTCGGGGGCAAGCCCGAATCTTAGTGGACCATCGGGGACTTGAACCCAGGACCGACCGGTTATGAGCCGGTTGCTCTAACCAACTGAGCTAATGGTCCAGTTTTAAAAGCCGATAGGGGGACTCGAACCCTCAACCTGCTGATTACAAATCAGCTGCTCTGCCAATTGAGCCATATCGGCATAATACATAATGACTCCAATGGGATTTGAACCCATGTTACCGCCGTGAAAGGGCGATGTCTTAACCGCTTGACCATGGAGCCGCATTAGCAATTATACAAGAACTTCATATAAAAGTCAAGCATAATAATTATAACATATATATAATGTTAACTCCCCAAGTAGGACTCGAACCTACGACACTTCGGTTAACAGCCGAATGCTCTACCGACTGAGCTATTGAGGAATAGAAACAAATAAACTTCATATAAAAACTAATCCATGAAAAGTTTAGGTTAAGCCCTCGACCTATTAGTATTGGTCAGCTGCATGCCTTACGGCACTTCCACCTCCAACCTATCTACCTCGTCGTCTTCAAGGGGTCTTACTG
>JAQXKO010000014.1 GCA_029010495.1 Clostridiales bacterium
AAAAAGAGGACATCTTCTAAATTTCTTTAGAAAATGTCCTCTTAGTAGTTCATATTTGATTGAATATATTTCTTTTCAGATTGTGTACTCTTACATACTGATGTATATGACTATGTCAAAATACGTCCTAAAATGCGTCCTATGACACATTCATACCTCGCAAACCCGCATAAACACTGGGTTTATTTATCCAAACTCTTCATCGTCGGGAACAGCAACACATCTCTTATCGCCTGGCTGTCTGTGAGAAGCATTACAAGTCTGTCGATACCGTAACCGATACCGCCTGTCGGAGGCATACCGATTTCAAGGGCGTTAAGGAAGTCCTCATCCGTGTGATTAGCCTCCTCGTCTCCTGCGGCAAAAGCAGCGTCCTGAGCAGCGAAACGTTCACGCTGGTCAATAGGATCATTTAACTCAGAGTAAGCATTACACATTTCCCATGTGTTGATAAAAAGCTCGAAACGTTCAACCTTGGATGGGTCTGAAGGCTTTTTCTTTGTAAGCGGAGAAATTGCAAGCGGATGATCCATAATAAATGTTGGCTGGATAAGATTCTTCTCGCAATATTCCTCAAAGAAAAGGTTGATTATATCACCCTTTGTATGACGCTCTTCAAACTCTATGTGATGCTCCTTTGCAAGAGCCTTTGCTTCCTCATCTGTCTTAACTGAGTCAAAGTCAATACCAGCATACTTCTTTATGGCTTCATTCATCGTCAGACGCTCAAATGGCTTTCCCAGGTCAATTTCTATGCCGTTGTATGTTATCTTTGTAGTTCCGCAGACCTTCTCTGCAAGGTGTCTGAATAAGCTCTCTGTAAGCTCCATCATGCCCTCATAGTCTGTATATGCCTGATATAATTCCATAAGCGTAAATTCAGGATTGTGTCTTGTATCAACACCCTCGTTACGGAATACACGTCCGATTTCATATACTCTTTCAAGTCCGCCTACGATTAGTCTCTTAAGATAAAGCTCAAGAGAGATTCTAAGCTTAACATCCTCATCAAGGGCATTGTAATGAGTATCGAATGGTCTGGCTGCAGCACCGCCTGCGTTTGATACAAGCATTGGTGTTTCAACCTCCATGAAATCCCTTTCATCCAAGAAATTACGTATTTCCTTAATGATTTGCGAGCGCTTTACAAATGTATCCTTAACCTCAGGATTCATGATAAGGTCAGTATACCGCTGACGATATCTCATATCGGTATTAGTCATACCGTGAAACTTCTCAGGCAGCGGTTTGAGCGACTTTGAAAGGAGAGTAAGCGTATCAATGTGAATTGAGATTTCACCTGTCTGTGTTCTGAACACATTTCCGGTAATACCGATAATGTCACCCACATCGACCATCTTTTTAAATTCCTGATATTCTTCCGTACCGATTGCATCTCGTGATACATAAGCCTGGATATTACCGCACTTATCAGCTACGTTAATAAATGCAGCTTTACCCATTACACGCTTTGACATCATACGTCCTGCAACGGATACATGGATCGGATGAGCATCCATCACTGCTCTCTTCTCCTCGTAATCAGCTTTTTTGGCCGCCTTAGCATCTTCTTCGGAAAGTCCTTCAAGACACAGCTCTTTCCTGTCTGCAAGAAGCTCTGCTTCCAGTGCGGTGTAAAGCTCCTTTGCATCGGTAGTATGATGTGTCTGGTCAAATTTTGTAATTACAAAAGGATCTTTCCCTGCAGCCTGAAGCTCGGCAAGCTTTTCCTTCTTAATTCTGATGATTTCATTATCATTCACAGCAGACACAGCCTGCTGGTTGTTATTCTGATTATTATCTGCCATAATAACCTCCTGGTTTATATATTGGATATTACTTTGACTTGCTGATTTCAAGAATCTTGTAAACGATGTCGCCTGCAGGAGCCTTTACCTCAACCTTTGCGCCAACCTTTTTATTCATAAGCTCATGTCCGAGAGGAGATTCATTCGAAATCTTTCCCTGAAGGAAATTTGCCTCCGTTGAGCCTACAATTTTATAAACATATTCAGCTTTTGTCTTTGTATTGATAACTTTAACATCACAACCGACACTAACCTTGTCATTTGTAATTTCGTCATCATCAACTACTATAACATTTTTAAGAATTTCCTCTAATTCTTCAATTCTTGCTTCAATCTGACGCTGCTCTTCTTTTGCTGCATCATATTCTGCATTTTCAGATAAATCACCGTGTTCTCTTGCTTCCTTAATCTTCTCTGCAATTTCACGTCTCTGATTTACCTTTAAATCAGAAAGCTCTTCCTCGAGCTTTTTAAGTCCTTCATAAGTAATTACTTTTTTCTCTTCGCCTTTTTTAACTGCCATAATTATCCTCTTTTCTGCACATAAAATGTAAGCTTCGCCGGTACTGTATACAAAATGCACCGCTTTTTGTACACGATATACTAAACTTAAATATTATTTTACTGTTTTCCATGCTTATTTACCTGCAAAAGGGCAGACTTCCAGCCCCGGCAGTCCATAATCATAGAAAAAAAACCGGAACTTTTAGGTTCCGGTTAACTGGGCTACAAGGATTCGAACCTTGAGATGCCGGAATCAGAATCCGGTGCCTTACCATTTGGCGATAGCCCAATATTGTTCACTGTGTTAATCACAAGTGGCATTATATAACATTGTTTATTATTTTGCAAGTGTTTTTTAAAATTTTTTTTAATTTTTTTGTCTGATAAATGATGTAATTTATTTTTATCTCATATCGTCATTTATTTTACGTATTTTTTTTATATAAACGGCAATACTAAAGCTTGTAAAGAAATAATATTATATTCGCCCCTTCTTCCTGACAATAATGAAAAGCCCTGCAATATATGTTGCAGGGCCCGGGGCGAGGGTTTGTGGAGGATTATTATGAAATGTTGTATTAAACACATTGTGGGTATTGCCTTAATCATTGGTATAGTCTGTATGATTAAATGTAAGAATAATGACTGCAAATGCAAGGATAAGCTTTCAAGCATGCTTGATTCTACAAAGAAATGCGGAAGCTCCCTCAAGAAGAATGCATCGGAATTTGCCAGGGATGTGGCAAAGGATGCCGGAGAGCTCGCTACAGACTGTAAAAAGGATTTGACTGATATGGCTGATGATATAGTCAACGGCTTTTCAGGCAACTGCTGTTCTGAAAATTAATTGTAAAAAGGCTTTACCCTCAGATTTCACAGTCAGGTAAAGCCTTTTTTAATAAAGTACAAATCCGACATATTTTGCCGTTACGATAAGTCTGTCATCTCCTCCCGTCTGACCCGTACAGGTTGACATCAGAAGCAGCTTATCCTCCGTATTTATGTCCTCAATGCAGTAATATGCATTTTTCTTTATTTGTTTTATATAATCCTTAAAATCTTTATCATTGTCCGTCTTTGGAGCAAATATCGTTGAATCTTCCTTAGCTATAACAGAAGTACAAACCTTATAAACCAGATATCTGTCCTTTAAGTGAATAAATACATACGGATGCTCCCTGGCATAATCCTCTTTTTTATATTTCTGGTTGATGCCAAACATTGCCCCGTTTTTCATATTGTGACCGTATAATATAGTTACCCTGTCCGAAAAATCACCATTATTTAAAACAGACATCATTATTGAGCCGCATGAGTTTTCTTTTTTTTCAAAGTTCAAATGAAGATACTCATTATTTGTATTTCCTTGAACCACGGGATAGTTTACACCGTTATCAATATGTATCCATCCGACATAATCATCATTTTTTTTATACAGTCCGTTATAATCCACTTTTATGTTATCAAACGGCTCAGGTACTTTTTTATTATCACTGTCTTTATTTTCACCGGCCGGGCTGCTGTTTTCCACTTCCACGATTTTATGTTCTTCGGTTCCGTTCTCAGTTTTTACTATTACCTCTTTATAAATAATCCCTTTTGACTGATTTTCTTCAACATAGCTTTCACTCAACTTGTTATAATCCTTTTTTTCATTTTTATATTGAAGCATTATCCTGATTATGTTAAAAAGGCAAACAGCCATTACAATAACACAGACTACAATTATTATTTTACTTACTCTTTTCATATAATCTCCCGCCTCACCGTATTCACCGGTTATTCCGCATAATATATAATTTGACACATAAGCCGTCATATCTGACAGGCGTTGCTTTAATTATATAAAATGGCCACGCTTTGCGCAGCCATTTTTATTATTCACGTAGATTTTTTTGAGATATTTCAGCTATAACATCTATCGCCTGATAAACTGTTTTGCCGTTATAAACTTTTTCCTTTAAAACAATACCCGTTCCCAAAAGATTCGGAGACATACTGCCCGGTTCCACTTTGACATCATAGTAAAAGGTGTCGTCAATGCGTGACCAATGGTCAGGCTCATTAATGTCAATTGAGAGATCTTCTGACGGCACACCGACATTGTTACCGTCAGAGTCTACCCAATAAGTTATGAGCTTGACCCTGACATAACCGGCCACATTACCTGTATTCTTAACTTTTATTTCACTTTTGGTATTGTTGTTAAATACTTCAACAGCCTCGCAGCTGTATACGGCGGGAGTAAACTTATTATCAACTGTCTGCTCCCTCAGCATATATGCAGCAACTATACCGACTGACATAAATGCCAGTATAAAAATGATAATCAGCTTTTTTTTCATGTTATGTCCTTCTTTTGTCAAATAATGCAACATTATACGATAAAGCTTTTCAGTTATAATTTCACTCAAAAATTGAACTTCGAAATTATCTTCTTATAACAGTTAAAAAATAACATCTGTTACAGTTATTATTTGCCAAATACGTTATGAATCAGCTGAGATACTCCGTTAAGTCCAAACGGCTTTTCTGCAGCCTTATTAAATGTTATCGTCTTTGAGCTGTATAAATCCACGGACTGTGAATTATCTGTATATCTCCATGACCAAGAGCCATCCTGGGCAACAGAATAACTTCCCTTCTTAAGTCCTCTGATTGTCACTTCGCCGTTTCCTTCAATAACCGCCTTGTATTTGTTACCGGAGTCATCAGTTACAACATATACAAAGCTCTGTGTTCCGTTTGATTCATCACCATAGTTTTCTCTTTTTATTGTGAGATCAAAATAAACTGTATTGTAATAAAGCTTTAATACAAGTGAACCGTCACCCTGAATATATCCGGAGGCTGTTGACTTTGCTTCAACATACTCATATCCTTCATACACAGCAGGTGTTACCGATGCAAGTGTATCTGTAGTTCCGTATAGCTTTTCGGATTTATCAACAGTTTCTTTTCCATTACTGTCTGTAAGTATATACTCAACAGTATATAATGTATCATCTGAAGCTTTCCAGATTGCATACAATATATCAGTACCTTCCGTCAGGCTAAAGCTGTCACCGGCTTTATATGAATCACCGTTTCCGTCAGCTTCGGTATTCCATCCCATGAATACATATCCGTTTCTGACAAATATGTTATCTGTTACGTTTACCGTTTCCCTGCCGGACGTATATGATATATTTCCCGAGCCGCCGTTTGCATCATAATGAAGCGAATCATGCTCAAAATATGTATTTATTACATCTCCTGCAACTGTTATTGAATTAATATAATCAGGTACCTCTGAAACTTTAACCGTATACGATACCGGTTTCCCGGCAGCATTCTTTACAACACTTGAAAAAGAATAAAACCAATTGTTAAAGCCTTTGCTGGCTGTTCTTGTCTCAAGCAAGGTACTGCCGTTATATAAGGATACTGTTACGCTTTCAGGTCTTATCTTATCATAGTCGTTATCATCCTTCCAGATTACCTGACCTGTAAAATTAATCATTTCATTAAGATGTGTATTTGTAATTGCAAAGGCACGATAAAAGCTTGAATCATTATAAGCAGACACATTAGTTGTATAACCCGAAGGAGCATTATCAACCTTAACATTATATTCAATAATGCTTCCGTTCATATATTTCGGAAGTAAATAATCCAAGTAGGAAGGATTACTCATATTTGTAAATGTGGCACTTTCAATGACCGTACCGTCTTTGCTGCATATTGAAAATGTAACCGGTCCGCGCAATCCGTCCCTGTTATTGTCATCTGACCATGAATTCTTCACTCTGATTTTTACCTTTTCAGGCTCATGAGTATTTTTCACGGTAATGATATCATCTTCAGTCACAATTTCCTGTGTATATGAAGTAACATCCTCCTGTACGGTATAATTAATTGCTGTTCCTTCACTATATACGGGAAGGTTTTCAAATACTGCCGTTCCGTCAAATGCAATTTTTTTAACGTCAAAAGGTACGCCATTCTTGAGTATTTTTACTGTTA
Source organism: Clostridiales bacterium (assembly GCA_029010495.1). GTDB lineage: Bacteria > Bacillota > Clostridia > Lachnospirales > Lachnospiraceae > UBA3775. The sequence goes on from JAQXKO010000014.1 coordinate 6,318, forward strand.
CTTCGGCAGGACGTAAGCCGTCTCTGTTTTCGTCATCATACCATTCATTTTTTACGCTAATATTCTTTTTAGCAGGATCATGGCTGTTTGTAATGGTATTATCATTAACCGAAGTAGTATAACCTGATAATGCATTTTTAAGCTTGAAGCTGTATGTCTTGTTAGTATCACCTTCAAATGTATAAGATGTGCTGTCGGTTTCAATTTCATCTATTACAACACCGTCTTCCATTACCACGATTGTTACCTTGTCAGGTCGTATTCCGTCCTGATTATTATTGTCGTCCCATACAATATTTACCGTTATATTTTTCTTAACTGTGTTATATGTGTTTGTAATTAAAAACCCGTTTTCAGTATCCGTAACAGAAGCCTGATAATACGGCACATTTTCCTCAGAAACCGAATAAATGATTTCCGTACCTGAATCATTGTATTTACGCAGACCTGTAAAAGTATAGGTGTCAGTCATTTCAGCTTCCTTAATTTTCAAACCGTCTGCATAAAGGAACACCTTTATTTTATCCGGTCTTAAATCAAGCGGTGAATCATTATGAACCCACACCTTGCTTACCGATAAATCCTTAGTTGCATGATATGTATTTGTTATTACATATTCTCCGTTCACAACAACCGTATTACCGGTATATACCGAATCCTCCGAAAGCTGTTCGGTAACAGTATATACTTTTTCTCCGGTCGCTTTGCCTGCATCGTCATAATTGTACTTATCCAGACCGGTTAATGTTGCAGTCCAGTTATTAGCTTCCGACAAAGTAACCTGTCTGTCCTGCGTAACCTTATTAACCGTTGCGTTTATTGTAACAACAATACTTTCAGGTCTTAGGCCTGCTGAATTTTTGTCATCATCCCAAATCTTTCTGATTGTCACATCAGTTTTTTCTGTTTCCCAAATCGCATGAATACTCGTATTCGAATTTAATGTGAGCTTACTGCCGGGAACATAATTTGCTCCTGTTCCCGAGCTGTTTGCATTCCATTTGACAAACACATAACCTTGCGCAGGGCTTATACCTGCCTCTTCGGGCGTTTTTATGATTACAGACTCACCGTATCCGTATGTATTCGTCATATTGTTTCCAATGCCTTTATTAGGATAATAAGACAAATTTCTTCTATCCTGGTTATAATATACCTTAAAGATTACATTATTATCATACAAAGTAGCCTTTAAAAACTCATTAGTATCTTTTTTGTATGAATAACCGGTCATATACATTGGAAACACTTCAACTGTTTTACCAAAACCGGCCTTTTTTTCTATTGTCTTATAAGGCTTGGCACTTTCTTCATATTTTCCGGTAACAGAATTATAATAATAAATATAATGCTGCTCACTATAAGTTAACTGAGGAGCAAATTTTGCAACTATTTCCTCACATACACCGCTTTCAACATAATAAGAATATTCTCTGTTAGTAGTAATTAACGACTCACCATTTTCGGTAACCTTATACCAGCCGACGAAGTCATAGCTTGAAGCCGGCGTTGCAGTAAGACAGATAAGCTCATTCTCTTCGGCAAAATATTCATGCCTGTAGCCGTTTTCAAGTGCCGAATCAATATTATGTAACGGACTATCTCCGACATGCGCCTGCATTATTATGCTTCCGCCTACTCCGCTCTCTGCATATCCTGACTCGGAACCGTTAACTTCATATGTTTTAACTGTTACACCCTGTCGATACTTCCACATAGCCAATAAAGTCATACCATTTGCAGCACTTAATTCATCACTTTGGAAATCACCGTCAATAAGTGTAAATGTAGCATTACCGTTTTCCCATTTATAATCAAGCTTCATATTGTGAGGATAAAGATGACCGTTTGCAAGCCATCCGCAGAATTTCCAGCCATCTGTCCTTCCCACAACACTGTATGGAGTACCGGTACTCTGACTTACCATTTCGCCGTTAATCAATGCATACATACCATTATCCGGATAGTATATATGATCGCCCGTAAATGCCAGTGCCTCACTACCTTCACCGCCGACCTGTTCATAGAACATCACGTCAACGGTAGGCTGATTAATGTACTTTCCGCCATTTGCATCAAACATGGCCGTATATTCCTTGGCATACAGCATTTTAAGGTTTATACTTCCTTTAACCTCATAAGGAAGCTTAAGTACATTTCCTGATACTGAAACCCCATCTATTTTTTCAAACATATCCTTTGAATAGAACTGGTCATTAATATATGCGCCAAAAAAACCGTATCCTTCATCAGGATAGGCAGTAATCAGCATTTGATTACCTTCTTCAACAATTTCAAAGTGCGAGCTGTTATTATTGTCTAATAAATAAGAATTCAATACAGTTCCGTCTTTAATTATATCGACAACCGTAGTGCCGCCCTTTGAGGTATATGTCAGTGTAGGGAATTTTTTCTGGAAATAAATACCGTCAAGCAGGTTGCCGTATGTGCTGTTACCTGATGTAGAGGCAAAGGAAACAAATGCGAACAGAGTCTTATTCTGCCCCTGAGGTACAGTATAGGAATAGTCATATTCAAGCTCATTTGTTGTACTGTCATAGTTTAAAATGCCATACTTATCCTGATCATAGCTTTCCTGTTTCAAGAGCAGCTCAGCCTGCTTTCCATAGGCATACCATTTCTGTCTGCCGCTGGACAAAATCCAGATTTCCCACTTCTCTGTATGATTATCATCTTCAGTAAGACTGAATAGATTATTGCCGGATGCACCTTCAAATCCGCCGTTTGCAGAAAGCTTCGGAGAGTAAACAACAAACTTATCATTGCAGCCTCTTGCGCTGATGTTTACCATGTTGTTATCCCTTATCCATTCGATCATCTGCATAAAATGATCTCTGCTATTTTTACTACTCTTTTTTAATGTTTCTGCAGTTACCGCATCATCATCTGACGGTGCGGGACCGATAACAACAGCCATTGTATCTTTGTCGTTATCTCCTCCAAGCTTAAATCTCGCCCTGTGCATAATACCCCATTCTTCAATAGTTCCGGGCTTTGTTTTGACAATCTGAAAAAGAGTACTTTCCTCGTTGGCATTAAGCTCTGCGGCAATTTCTCCGTCTGCCGCTTCACTTTTAATGGTAAGAACACCATTTACGGTATTATTTGAAACGGTACCAAAGTGGGCTGTTGAACCTGTCTTAAATAATTCTATACACTTGTCGTATGCTGTTGTATACCAATATGGCACATTTGTATAGGGTATCTGATAATTGTAATACCCTCCGCCGCCCCAGCTGATATTGTCCTTATTCTCCTCAAAGCTTCCGTTAAGCAGACGATCCTGAACATCACTCTCAGAATCCTCTGCTCCCTCTGCCACAACTGTCTTATTGGTATAATTAAGTTGTATTGAGCTTATTACAAGTACTATTGCCAGATAAACAGCAATAACAGCCTTTAGTTTCTTCATTCTTGTTTCTCCCTGTAGGTAAAACCGTATATAGTAGTATATCCATTTCTTTATCCTGTCATTGAATCAAAATGGAAATTATTTTGAAATACTCAGGTGCTACTTATCCTGTACCACCTTTGCCTTTATGGATAAATCTATTTTATCTGCAATAATTGAAAGCTTGGAATTTGGTATTTCTTCTCCTACCATAATTCCTTCAACAATAACGGATTCAAGAACGGTATTCGGTTCAAGAGATTTCTTAAACACCTGCGTACCCGGATTGGCTGCGTCTTCTCCGTCATACTCCCATCCGTCAGATATGGTAAAATATAAATCGTTATTATCGTTTTCATCATTATAATAATCAAAAGAAAACTGTCTTATTGAATTATTATATTGCCAGTTTTCACATATAAATGATACATATACCGTTGTCCTGGTTTCACTTCCGTCAAATTTAACGGTAACCTTTTTATTTATTTCCCCGGGTTCAATGATATATTGACCATTATCGGTTCTGCCCTCCTCAACAATAGAAACATTACCGAATTTTACTACTCTGGCACGGCCGTCTGAATACTCGGAGCTGATATACCTTGCATATACAATCGAAAGTGTTAAAATCGAACACAATGTCAGTACTATAAGAATCTTCTTTTTCATCGGTTTCTGCCTCTCATAAAAAATGGTTAACTGGCTCTTTTTTCCCTGCGTCTGTCCTCCCACGCAATAACGCACAGGATTATTACACAACATACAATGACTGCAATAACAAGTGCAGTCAAAGACGAAACATTGTTGTCTCCTGTCTGTACCGATAATTCTTTGCCGTCATCAAAAATACTTATATCCACAAATATTTCTGTCTTATCAGGATTGATTTTATTGCCCAGCGCGGTATCTCTTTCATCATCTTCTTCAAAAATCCACTTCCAGTCAATATTCAGATTCAGCAATTCCTCTGCCGAAAGCTTTCCTGTTTTAACAATCTCATCTTCTGTTCCGTTTATAATTAATGGCGTATCATCTTTTTTATAGATAACAGCCTTATATTCAACCTCATGTCTGCTTTCATTTTTAAGCCTGACTACACAGCTTCCCTCTGTGCCCGGTGCAACCACCTTTTCATCACTCTTAACGCCGTGATAACTGTCAGAAAATATTGACAGCCTTGCAACACTGTCTACAACCTCAGTATTATTATCCCAGATTAATTTTTGATTTTTATATGTTAATATATGCTCTGCCTTATCTGCCGCAAGTGTACGGTTTGTTACCATGCCGAATACAAGCAGCTGCAATGCCGCAATTAATACAATTGTAACTGTTTTTTTCATAAAAACTCCAAAAAAGCCCCTCTCTGTGCCACGCAGAGAGGGTTTTTGTTATTAATCTATCTGAACAACCTCTGCTTTTATCGTAATGCTGATTGTTGCAGCATTACCTTTTGCAGCCTGGTCTCCAAGATAAGTATCCTTTATATTGTTCTCTGCCCTTTCTAAAGCATTAGAGCCGGTTTCATATTCCCATTTCCATGAAATATCACCGGCAGAAGCGGTTGAAAGGTCAATGCCTGCAGGATATGTGGCTTCTAAACTTCTAATCTTAGTAGCAATTGCTGCCGCAAATGCGTCTGTTGATGCATAATCAAGACCTTTAATTGCTACTTCGTTAACTGTAAATACGAGCGGACAGTAGTAATTGCCGTTCGCATCCACCCATTTATCATTAAATGTAATTGAAGCATCATATGTAACCTTTACATCTACCTCAGGAGTTCCTGATATAGCTATGTTGGCAACAGTATCACCTGTTCCCGGTGCAATAACCTTGTCATTATCAGATGAATTTACACTGTCTGTTGATGCATTATATACTGCAGATACTGTTCCGTCAGCACTTTTATAGCTTTTGCCAAAAGAAGTGCTTTCTGCTGTTATGCCTACACCAAACTTTGCTACTCTGGCATTGTCAGCTCCTGTAGCTCCTGTAGCATACTTTGCAAATGTACCTCCGACGATACCGGTGGTTAACATTGTAACCACTGCAAGAACTGATGCTGCTTTCATCATCTTGTTCATAATAATAATCTCCTTTTTAATTATTTTATACTAAAAGGGGTGGCAATCCCTTAATCAGCCTTTTCCAATTCTTTTATCTTTTCCTGAAGAGCTTTCTTTTCTCTGTCTTTTCTGATAATCTCGGCAACCGAAAGAATCAATATCGGCAGAACAATACATATTATTATGCCCTTTGTGCTCTGAATAAATATAATAACCTTTCCGAGACCTCTGATGCGGAATTTATAAACTCCGAGTATACGCTCGGGTTTAATCGGCTTATCCTCAATATTGTTGGCATCACCCTTTGTAACCCATTCGAATCCATCCTTTCCAGCCTGTCCGCGTATAATTCTGTGGGTAACGGTTGAGGTGCTTTCCTCTTCACTGTATGTAACTATGTCGCCTTTATTATATTCCGATACACTTTTACATATAATCAGGTCTCCTGACTTTATCTCAGGGTACATGGAGTCAGTCAGAACAATCATCGGAAATACTCCTCCGATTTTGGGTATTTCCTCCTTCCCTGATACACTTTTATATATCAGAATACAGTTGACAACTAAAATAGGAATCAGGAAAATACACAGCACAGTACCGATTATTGTTGCAATTATTCCTTTTTTGTTTTTCATATATTACCTTTTCAATCTCGTATTACTCATTACTTTTATGAATTGCTATACATATCGAATAATGTAAAATGCAAACTAATTATAAAATTATGATGTTATATTATATCATATAATTTTATGATAATAAATATATTTTTTTTAAAAATAACGATTTTATTATACTTTTTTAGCAAAAAATATTGTTTCTGTAAAATTATTTGTCAAAAACAAAATGGGCCAATTTACTGACCCATTTCAGAACACACAATCAATTATTCAATTTTCAGATAATTATGCTTCACATCTTATCATGGAAAGAACACTGATATTCTTTATTGCAGAATTAAATTCACATTCCTTCATTGACTTAGTCAAAATTCCGGCTTCACCCTCTGCCACGTCATCAATCAGCACATCAACAGGAAGTGAATTCTGTACAGCTATAAGGTCGTCTGTCTTTACTCTCACAAAGAAAGCATGTGAAAGCTCTTCGATATTGCCTAGTTCAATTTTTTCTCTGTCCCAGATGATAGGAATATTTGTTCCCGGATGCTTGGCAACGTCAATTACGTCAGATACTACCGCACTGGCTGTAGGGAGCTTTCCTGCTCCTTTACCGTAGCACATTACCTCATCAAGCATGTTTCCTTTAATCATAATGGCGTTGAATACACCATTAACCATATATAAAGGATTATCCTTCTTAACCATTTTAGGAGCTACCATTGCATATACTTTACCGTTTTCGCTCTTTGACGAACCCAGAAGCTTAATACCCCTCTTAAGTCTTGAAGCATAAGCCACATCAACATCAGAAATCTTTGTGATGCCCTCTGTATAAATATCCTCCGAATCAACCTGCTTTCCGTAAGCAAGTGAAGTAAGAATCGCAATCTTTCGGCATGCATCATGACCTTCAATATCTGCAGCCGGATTTCTTTCGGCATAACCGTTTGCCTGAGCCTCTTTAAGAACCTCGTCAAATGCAAGACCTTCCTCACGCATACGTGTCATCATATAATTTGTTGTACCGTTAAGGATACCGTTTATCTCCTCGATGTCATCTGCGGTGATGGAACGGATAAACTGTCTGATAATAGGAATTCCGCCGCCCACACTGGCTTCAAACAGATAATTACAGTTCTTCTCCCTTGCAATTTCAATAAGCTCTGCGCCATGCTTTGCCACAAGCTCTTTGTTTGAGGTACACACGCTTTTTCCCTTTAACAGAGCCTGTTTTGTAAATTCGTATGCCGGCTTAAGACCTCCCATAACCTCCACAACAATATCAACGTCATCGTCATTTAAAATAATATTATAATCATGAACAAGAACCTTTTCCACAGGCTGTCCCGGGAATTCCCTAAGGTCAAGTACATATTTTATGTTAAGCTCTGTACCGGTTCTCTTTGTAATGATTTCTCTGTTGAGAGTAAGTACATCATATACGCCGGAACCTACTGTACCAAAACCTAAAATTGCTACGTTCATATAATCCTCCGTTTCTAAACATATCCTCCGTATGTTTATATTATACCTGTCCCATACACGGTATATTGTCTCAAATTTTTGTGAATTTCGATTATTATAACACTATTTATTAAAAACTTCAATAGCTGCTTGAAGCTGTTCATCAATTTCCGTATCAGGATCATCTGTTACTTCAATGTCCGGAGTAATTCCCTTTTCATGAATATTAACTCCCTTAGGTGAATAGTAATATGCTGTTGTAAGCTTAATCGCAGAACCGTCATAAAGATCATACTGAGTCTGCATTATACCCTTACCAAAGCTCTGTTCTCCTACTACGGTGCATTTTTCATAATCAATAAGACATGTGGTAAATAGCTCCGACGCGCTCGCGCTTTCGCCGTTTAATAAAACAACAATCGGAACATTCAGTGTATCATCATCACGTGAAAACATCTCAGTCTTCTTTCCGTCCTTATCCTGATGGTACACAAGAAGCTTATCCTTTGGAAGGATTCTGTCAAGCATTGCGGTAGCTGTACCTACATAGCCTCCCGGATTACTCCTTAAGTCAATGATTACACCCTTCATGCCTTCATTTTCAAGTGCCGTTATTGCTCTGTCAAATTGTGTGTTTGTAATCCCTTCAAACTTTGTAACGGTCACATAACCTATATTGCCTTCAAGCATCTCATATTCGACAGTTTCAGATTCAACCTCATCACGGATAATATTAAATTCAATAATTTCCTCTCCGCGTTTGATTTTAATCTTTACGCTTGTACCCTTTTCGCCGCGAATATAGGTTACGGCTTCATCAAGCTCCATGCCCTGCAGACTGATGCCGTCTGCCTCTAAAATTATATCACCCTTTAAAACGCCCGCATTATATGCCGGTCCGTTTGTAATAGGCTTTGAAACATATGGATATCCTTCGTCATTCATTCCGACATAGGCTCCTATACCGCAGTATGTTCCCTTCATGGAATCCTTAACGGTTTCAAATTCTTCCTTTGAATAATATGCAGCATATCTGTCCCCAAGGCCGGCCACAAGTCCCTTGTATGAATCCTCGAGAAGCTTTTCAGGGTCCGCATCACCCATATAGTACTTATCAATATATCCAAGGAGAACCTGCATCTTGTCGATATATTTCTGTTCAAGTGTTTTTTCCGGTTCAGGAGCAGGATGTAAATCGTCCTGAATTGTAAACCATAAAAAGAAGGAGGTGCATACAAACATTATGCAAAAACCAACTACTAAACCTTTATAAAAATCCTTACTCACTTGTTCCTCTCATTCCTAAGATATCAAAATATAATATCTTACATTTACTGCATTACATTATTTTCCCTATAAATAAATATATAATGCACCCTTCGATGCATTATATATTAAATCACACATTAATATTTTACATAGTTTAACGGATTAACATACTTACCGCCAATCTGTAAGCCGAAGTGAAGATGAGGGCCCGTTGAATAGCCTGTAGAACCCACCAATGCTATTACCTGTCCCTGCTTTACATACTGTCCTGACTTAACAAGAAGCTTTGATGCATGCATATAAACAGTTGAGACACCGTTTCCGTGGTCAATCATTACATAATTACCCATTGATAAATTTCTTGACGCTGCCACTACCGTTCCTGCAAGTGCTGCTACCATCTTCGTTCCTGTAGGAGCTCCGATATCAATACCCTTATGGTATGTACTTGCTCCGGCTGTCGGCTGCTTTCTTGGTCCGAAATATGATGTGATTCTGCCGTGACCGGGAAGCGGCCAGATAATAGAGCCGATATCAGTCTTATCAGTAAGCGTTACACCGGCATTACCGGTTGACGGAACATTGTTGCCGGTCTGTCCGGACTGCTGCTGCTTTAACTCTTCCTGACGCAGTCTTTCTTCCTCCGCCTTCTGAAGCGCCAAAATCTGTGCTGCCGATTTATTTAGAACATTAATCTCATACATATAATCCATATAGAGTTCTTTGTCAATTCCCATCTGCTTTGCAGCCTTATCAAGAGCCTGATTTTTTTCTTCAGCAAGCTTTTCGGTATATTTCAAGTCAGCCTCTAAGTTTTCCTTCGCAGCCTCCTGAGTTTTCTTTTCAGATTCAAGCTTTTCCTTTGTATCTGCTACTTCCTTTGCAGCCTTTTTAAAGTTTTCAAGTACTTCCTCATCATATTTTGCAATCTCGGAAACATACTCAACTCTGTTTAATATATCAGCAAGTCCGCCGCCGTTTAATAAAAGCTCAACATAATTGGTTTCACCGTTCTCCCACACATACTTGATGCGGGCCTTCATTTTTTCATACTGCTCATCTCTTATTTTCTGAGCTTCTTCGAGTGCCTTTGTGGTTTCATCGATTTGATCATTAAGCTTCTCAAGATTATCAGAAACCTCGGCAATATCATCTCCCAGCTCACTCATCTGTTTATCAAGAGCCTGCACCATATCAAGAATTTTATTATATTCTGCCTGATTCTGGTTTATCTTCTGCTGAAGCTCGTTAGCCTTCTGCTGATATTTTTTCTTTTCGGCATTATTCTTTTTTATTTCTTCATCATACTTATTTTTAGATGCCGCCTCTATCCTTGGAACAGAAGTCATAGCCGCAAGTGATGTGACATTTTGGTATACGCCTGCCGACGAAAACCCTATTATGCCTGTCAGCAAAAGCGCCGTAGCACCGATAAGTTTATTTTTCATCTTTGTCATAAAATCACCTTTCGTTATTATAAAGACTTAATTCTCTTAAGCTGCTTTGTAAGTGTATATGAACTTCCAAGCAGACCGATACCTACACCCATACAAAGTGATAAAGGAGTAACCACCGCAAAAACATCTTTGATATCAACAAAATTCATTCCGGAGAAAACTCCGATAAATTTAGAATAAATTGCAGCAATTACCTTGTAGTATACTGCATATAGAATCGACAAAGGTATGCATGCTCCCAGAAGACCGATAAGCATACCCTCGACAAGGAACGGACCCCTGATAAATGTATCGGTAGCACCGATAAGATGCATGATGGATATCTCTCTTCTTCGTACGGACACACCCATTGTAATAGTCGTGCTGATAAGGAAGGTCGCAATGGCAAGAAGCAGAATAACTATTGCCACTGTTGCAAAGCTGAGTCCTCTGTTTATTTTTGTAAGCGTATTGATTACATCTCTGGAATCATTGACTTTTCTTACGCCCGCAATTTTCTTTATCTGCTCAACTGCATTAATCTGTTTATCAATATCTCTGAAGAAAACCGTATAAGACATAGAATCCTCAAGAGGATTGTCATCGGCAAAGGTTTCAGCCAGTTCTTCTGTCAGATATTCCTTTTTATAATACTCCCATGTATCTTCCGCCGACATAAACTGGCATGATGAAACCCCGTCTATGTCAGATATTATTTCGCCAATCTCAGTAACGCGTTCATCGGCAATACCCGGATTGAAGAATACGGATACACCTACATTTGTTTCAGCCCTTTCAATTACATATGAAACATTTACCAGAATAAAATATAATATGCCGAAAAGGAATATACAGGTAGCCATGGTCGCCATTGAAGCAATTGAGAAAAGCTTATTACGTTTAATGTTCTTAATGCCCTGTGAAAAGCTGTAAACGAGTGCTCCAAATCTACTCAACGTCGTAGCCCCCCTTCTTATCCTCCACAAGCTTGCCGTCCTGCACACAAATAACCCGTTTCTGCATAACGTCAACTATTTCCCTGTTATGGGTAACTACAACAACTGTGGTTCCTCTCTTATTTACCTCTTCAAGAAGATTCATAATTTCCCATGAATTCTGAGGGTCAAGATTACCGGTAGGCTCATCGGCAAGTAATATCATCGGATTATTGACAAGAGCCCTGGCAAGTGCAACTCTCTGCTGCTCGCCGCCGGACATTTCGTTTGGTTTTGCCTTAAACTTATGAGAAAGACCTACAAGGGTAAGCATCTTACTTACCTCCTTCGGTATTCTGTGCTTTGGTGCGCCTACAACCTCCTGTGCAAATGCAACATTTTCGTAGACATTTCTGTCAGGGAGAAGGCGGAAATCCTGGAACACAATTCCGATGCTTCTTCTGTATTTACATATCTGTCGCGCTTTAAGCTTTGACAAATCCTTACCGGCCACATAAATCTTGCCGGCAGTCGGACTTACTTCATCCATGATAAGTCTTATCATCGTTGATTTACCTGAGCCGGACGGACCTACGATAAATACAAATTCGCCTTTTTTTATATTAAAACTAATATCACTTAATGCACAATTATCAGTGTCTGCATCATAGGATTTTGATACATGATCAAGTACGATAACAGGAGCCTCCTGCATCAACTCATTATCAAGTGTACTTTTAACTTCTGACACAACAAATCCTCCAATTAAATTTCATTTCTCTCCATATATTTCATATACTTAACAACCATAAGCGCAATCTTAAATGTGATTGCATCTTCAAATACGCGAAGATCAAGATTAGTTGTTTTCTGAATCTTATCAAGTCTGTAAACAAGAGTGTTTCTGTGGATATAAAGCTGACGTGAAGTCTCAGACACATTTAAACTGTTTTCAAAGAATTTATTAATGGTAACAAGAGTTTCATCATCAAAATCCTCAAGTGATTTACCGTCAAATATTTCTTTAATAAACATCTTACATAATGACATAGGAAGCTGATATATCAGACGTCCGATGCCAAGATTTCCGTATGCAATGACCTTTCTGTCCTCATAGAAAATTTTACCTACGTCAAGAGCCATCTTTGCTTCCTTGTAGGAGCGTGAGATATCCTTGATTTCATTTACGATAGTACCGTAAGCTACTCTGACCTTTGACATAGCCTCTGTATTAAGCATGTCCAGAAGCATATTGGCAGTCTTTGAAAGGTCCTGATATGTCTCTGTCTTCTTTACTTCCTTTACAAGTATAATATTTTTCTCATCAACGGCAGTAATAAAATATTTAGTCTTGCCGGCAAATAATGAGCGGACTGTTTCAAGAGCGTTTGTATCTTTCTCAGTCTTTGTTTCTATAAGATATACTACCCTTCTTGCCTCAGTATCAATATGAAGTTTTTTTGCTCTGTTGTAAATATCAACAAGCAAAAGGTTGTCAAGCAGAAGACTCTTAATAAAGTTATCCTTATCAAATCTCTCCTTATATGCAACAAGAAGGCTCTGAATCTGGAATGAAGCCATCTTGCCAACCATATATACATCATCGCTGTCCCCTTTTGCAAGAAGTATATACTCTAACTGATGCTCATCATAAACCTTAAAAAACTGGAATCCCTGAATAACCTGACTGTCTGCAGGAGATTCCGCAAAAGCAAATACGGCGCTTTCATAATTTTCCGGATTTGAAATGGTTGATGCCAGAGACTTACCGTCTGTATCCATGATACATAAATCAACTCTTGTAATTGATTTCATACCATCAAGCGTATTCTGTAAAATCTGATTTGATATCATATGTTCCTCCAAATATATACATTATATAGTTAAGCACAATAATTCATTTGGATTCATTGTAACACATTTGTAACAAATAAACAAGAAAAAATAGGCAATACACAAAACTTTAATATTTAACAGTCCGAATTCGGAAGACAAAATATTCAAAAATGCATTTTTTTATAATTAATCATAAAAAAACACCGGCATTTTTCATGCCGGTGTCTGTAATATGTAGATTAATACTCAAATTAGTGAGTGATGATCTGCTCTGTTTCCTTATCGAAGATATGCATCTTTGTAAGATCAAGAGCAACCTTAATTGTATCGCCAGGTCTTGCTGTTGTACGTGGGTTAACTCTTGCTGTGATATCATGATCATCAACTGAGAAGTATAAGAATACTTCTGCACCAAGTAATTCGTAAACCTTAACTGCAGCTTCGAATGAGCTTTCAGGAGATGTAGCGATGAAGCTTTCCTCATCCTTAACATCCTCAGGACGAATACCAAGAACAACTTCCTTGTCCTCATAACCGCCTTCAATAAGCTTCTTAGCTCTTGCTTCAGGAACCTTGATGCTGATTTCGCTGTTTGTGAACTGAAGGTATGCATCAGAACCTACAACGTTAACTGTACAATCGATAAAGTTCATCTGAGGTGATCCCATGAAACCTGCTACGAAGAGGTTGTTTGGTCTGTCATAAAGATGCTGTGGTGTATCAACCTGCTGGATGAGACCGTCCTTCATAACTACGATTCTTGTACCGAGAGTCATAGCCTCTGTCTGGTCATGTGTTACGTAGATGATTGTAGTTTCAAGTCTCTGGTGAAGCTTTGAAATCTCAATTCTCATCTGTACACGAAGCTTTGCATCGAGGTTTGAAAGAGGCTCGTCCATAAGGAATACCTTAGGGTTACGAACGATAGCACGACCCATGGCAACACGCTGTCTCTGACCACCGGAAAGAGCCTTTGGCTTACGATCAAGAAGTGGCTCGATACCAAGAATCTTAGCTGCTTCGTTAACGAGCTTTTCAATCTGATCCTTTGGAACCTTTCTTAACTTAAGACCAAATGCCATATTATCATATACTGACATATGAGGATAAAGAGCGTAGTTCTGGAATACCATTGCGATATCTCTGTCCTTTGGCTCAACGTCATTCATAAGCTTATCGCCAATGTATAACTCACCTGAAGAAATCTCTTCAAGACCTGCAATCATACGAAGTGTTGTTGACTTACCGCAACCTGAAGGTCCTACGAAAATGATGAACTCCTTATCTTTAATATCAAGATTAAAATCCTTAACAGCTACAAAACCGTTTGGGTAGCTTTTCTTAATGTTAATTAACTTTAAACTAGCCATTTAAAAATGCCTCCTATTATTTTTCGCCGAAGGGCGCTTTTCTTATGGTCCTATAATACAGTAAAATGTATATTATTTCTATTGTTTTATTCCATAAAATATAATTTGCATTTTTGGTAATTTTGCATATTGATTTCCTTTTTACATTTTTTTATGACGTTTCTTACAAATAAAACACACAGTATATGGTAATATTGCACATAGCAAACCTGTTTGTTACAATAAGTTGATTTTGTACTTTGTTTTTTTTTGAATATATGGTAAAATTATCGCATACAAATTCTTTGTTTTCCAATGGAGGAATCATGTCAAATATTTTAATAACAGGTGCGGGCGGTGATATCGGAGCAGCCTGTGCAGCACTATTTGCCGAAAAGGGTCACAACCTTTTTCTTACTTATAACAGGAGCGAGACTGCTGCCATTTCGCTTAAAGAATCATTAACCTCAAAATACAATGTATCTGTATACCTTTATAAAGCAGATGCATCAAATCCGCAGGAGGTTAAAGCCTGCGTTGATAATGCACTTCAAAAGCTTGGCCATATTGATCTGCTTGTGAATAATGCAGGAATTTCACATATCGGTCTTGACCAGGAGCTTACGTCTGAGGAATGGCTTCACATATGTAATTCAAATCTTTCCTCCGTCACATATTTCTGCAGAAATATTCTTCCTTCAATGATTAAAGAAAAAAGAGGACGCATTATAAACATATCCTCCATGTGGGGAGTATACGGTGCATCCTGCGAAGCAGCATATTCTGCCACAAAGGGAGGCATCAACAGCTACACAAAGGCTCTGGGCAAGGAACTGGCACCATGTCACATTCCCGTTAATGCCATTGCCTTCGGAGCGGTTGACACACGTATGAACAGTCATCTTAGCGAAGAAGAAAAAACCGCACTCTGCGATTTAATACCGTATGGCCGCATGGCAACCGTCAGAGAGGCAGCCGAGATGATATACAATCTTTTTACTGCCCCTGCCTACCTTACCTCCCAGGTAATCGGATTTGACGGCGGTTTCTGATTATTTTATTGATGAGAAATCAGGCATCTCATCAAGGGTCAGTACATAGTCGCTTTCAAATGCGGCATGAAGTTTTACAATCGAATTGTTCTTTTCATCATTGATGTAGCCCGTATGCCATACAAGGAACCAGAGCCATTCAACCTTTTCAGACTGAAGGGCATTTATATCGGGTATTCTTCCGCACTCATGGAGTGTATACGGCTTACCTGACTTTGCAAGATTTTTGTTGAGAAGACTATAGAGCGAGCTGTAGCCGTTTTCTGCCGAATTATTTGAATAAGAATCAGCTCCTATTATATCCACATACTCATCACCCGGATACCAGCTTTCTGACCCGCAAGTCTGTGCTCCCGAATATCCGAGTACCCAGATAAGATTGTTGAGTCCGTGTACATTTGTATATCGGTCATACATAATCTGCCAGAGCTTTACAAAGCTTTCGGAGCCACCCTTGCCCCACCAGAACCACTTTCCGTCAAATTCGTGGAACGGTCTCCAGAGTACAACCACGCCTGCATCCTGCAGCTGCTTAAGTGGTTCTGCAGCCTTATCCATATCGGCTATTATCTGCTTATACGTTTCACTTTCGGGATTATTTAGCGCCTCCTTAAGGTCAGGGCATGTGCTCTTTGAACTGTCATAGCCCGCATCCACGCTTCCCGGAACACCCATATGCCAGCATATTGAAATAAGAGAATGCTGTTTGTCCCATGTAATTGCTCTTCTGACAACGCCCTCATAATCACCATTAATAAAATCAAGGCCTCTCAGACCCGGAAGCTTGCCGGTTTCTTTTCTGATAAAATTAAACTCGACATTACCCGTATCCGCACATCTTTCCTCCAGACCCGAAATAATATATTTTCCTTTTATGGAAATAAGCCAGTTATATACCGCATTTGCCTTGTCGGAAGCATTTTTATTAGAAAGATTCTTTGTGAAGTCAAATTCGACCTTACCGGGCTCTTCATTTTCGTTTTTGTTACCCTCTTGCGGCTTTGAGTCCTTTTTGCCGCAGCCTGCAAGTACGGATACAACTATAACGCCTGCAAGCAGAACACTCAATATTTTCTTTTTCATACTTTACTCCAATAAAAAAATTATAGTCGACACATTACGTGTCGACTATAATCCTATCAAAAATTAACGATATTGTCTATAAATTCTTTTTTCTGCATGTAAATGTTTTACCATCATAATCAATAAAGATTTCATCACCCATTTCAATTTCTCCCGAAAGAATATATTTAGCGGCAAGTGTTTCAACCGTCTGCGAAATATATCTTTTAATCGGTCTGGCTCCGTATACAGGATCGTATGCAGCCTCAATGACTTCTGAAACCGCAGCATCCGACAATTCGATTGACAGCTCTCTGTCATGAAGTCTTTCATTAATATTCGCGATGATAAGATTTACAATGTCTGTAATGTCGCTCTTTGTAAGCGGCTTAAATAATATCGTCTCATCAAGTCTGTTGAGAAACTCCGGTCTGAAGTGAAGCCTGAGCTCATTACTTACAAGACTTCTGCATTCCTCCGTAATGCTGCCGTTCTCATCTATCCCCTCAAGAAGATACTGTGAACCAAGATTAGAAGTCAGAATGATAATAGTATTTTTAAAATCTACCGTTCTGCCCTTTGAATCGGTTATTCGTCCGTCATCAAGCACCTGAAGCAACACGTTAAATACATCCGGATGAGCCTTTTCAATCTCATCAAAAAGAATAACAGAATAAGGTTTTCTTCTGACCGCCTCAGTAAGCTGTCCGCCCTCATCATAGCCAACATATCCCGGAGGCGCTCCGATAAGTCTTGCAACGGAATGCTTCTCCATATACTCGCTCATATCAAGTCGTACGATGTTATTTTCATCATCAAAGAGATTCTGGGCGAGTGCCTTTGCAAGCTCTGTCTTACCCACTCCGGTAGGGCCCATAAACAGGAAGGAGCCGACAGGTCTTTTCGGATCCTTTATACCGGCCTTGCTTCTGATGATGGCCTCGGAAACCTTTCTGACCGCTTCATCCTGACCCACAACTCTTTCGTGAATCGTATTTTCAAGATTAAGAGTCTTTTTTCTTTCGCCCTCATTGAGCTTTGATACAGGTATTCCGGTCCACTTAGATACAATCTTTGCAATTTCATCATCCGAAACGCTTTCATGCACGAGGGCCATTTCTTTCTTTTTAACGGTCTCCTCTGCTTCCTGTATTTTCTTTTCAATCTGAGGAAGTATACCATAGGTGAGCTCTGCTGCCCTGTTTAAATCATAATCCTGCTTAGCCTTTGCAATCTGCTTATTGACATCATCACGCTGCTCACGAAGCTTAACAAGATCGTCAACAACACTCTTTTCGTTTTCCCACTGTGCATTCATCACATCGAATTTTTCATGTAAATCTGCAAGCTCTCTTCTGACATCCTCAAGCTGTTCCCTGCTCAGATTGTCGTCTTCCTTTATAAGTGCCGCCTCTTCAATTTCAAGCTGCATGATTTTTCTGCTGAGATCGTCCATATCGGCAGGCATCGAATCAAGATCGGTTTTAATCATCGCGCAAGCCTCATCAACAAGGTCAATTGCCTTATCCGGAAGAAATCTGTCGGAAATATATCTGTTTGACAGTGTTGCGGCCGCCACAAGTGCGGAATCATTGATTTTTACACCGTGGAAAATTTCATAACGCTCCTTAATACCTCTTAAAATAGAGATGGTATCTTCAACTGTCGGTTCATCAACCGTTACAGGCTGAAAACGTCTCTCAAGAGCAGCATCAGTTTCAATATACTTTCTGTACTCATCAAGAGTTGTGGCACCGATACAGTGAAGTTCACCCCTGGCAAGCATAGGCTTTAACATATTGCCTGCATCAAGAGAGCCATCCGTCCTGCCTGCACCGACTATTGTATGAAGCTCATCAATAAACAAAATAATATTTCCGTCACTGCTTTTTACCTCGTCAAGAACTGCCTTAAGACGTTCCTCAAACTCTCCCCTGTACTTTGCGCCGGCTATTAGAGCTCCCATATCAAGAGAGAAAAGCTGCTTATTTTTCAGACCCTCAGGCACGTCCCCTCTTACGATACGAAGTGCAAGCCCCTCTACTACAGCTGTTTTACCAACACCGGGCTCACCGATAAGCACAGGATTATTCTTTGTCTTTCTGGAAAGAATCCTAATCAGATGACGTATCTCGGAATCACGTCCTATAACAGGGTCAAGCTTCTGCTCAGCAGCCCTCTCAACCAGGTTTATGGCATATTTTGACAATGTGTCATACGTTGCCTCCGGATTATCACTTTCGACCTTTCTGTCGCCCCTTACCTCAGCCAACACCTTTAAGAAGCGTTCTCTTGTCAGTCCGTATTCATCAAATATTTTCTTAATTTCCGGATTAGGATAATTAATCAGGGTAAGAAATACATGCTCTACCGATACATATTCGTCTCCCATTCTCTTTGCTTCATCCTCACTCATGAGAAGAACCTTGTTAAGAGACATGCTTACACCAAGCTTATTGCTTCCCGTAACCTTCGGAAGTTTTTCAAGAGACTGAATAATTCTCTTTGTAAATTCGCTGAGATTAATATCCATCTTTTCAATAAGCTTTGCAATCAGACTATCTTCAATTGTAACAAGGCCATACAGTAAATGCTGCTGGTCCATTTCAGGAGAATTGTATTGATATGCAACCTTTTCGCACTGTTGAACTGACTCAACTGTTTTTTGAGTAAACTTGTTAATATTCATAACCTTGCCTCCAATCATTTTTTTTATTTGCCTATACTTTACATCAAATTGTTAGCACTGTCAAGAGGTGAGTGCTAATTTTTTCATAAATTAAAAGCCTCTCCTTATTATTATATCCGGAAAGGCTTTTTTCATCATTTACTCTTTACCGAGTACTACTTTTTTAATAGCTTCAAGGAGATCATCATATTCTTCATAAGCAGGAAGGTCAGGATAATCCTTTTTGATTGCCTCCGTACTCCTAAACAGAAAGCCTGCCTTGCTGGCTGTAATCATACCAAGATCGTTATAGCTGTCACCGCTTGCAATTGTTTCATATCCGATTGACTGCAAAGCTTTGACCGTAGTATACTTAGACTTTTCGCAACGCATCTTATGTCCTGTAATTTCACCATTTTCATTGACCTCAAGCGAGTTACAGAAAATAGTCGGCCAGTCAAGCTTTTTCATAAGCGGAGTAGCAAATTCCGCAAATGTATCACTGAGGATTATTACCTGACAGAATGACCTGAGCTCGTCAAGGAACTTTTTTGCTCCGGGAAGAGGATCAATCCTTGAAATTGTCTCCTGAATTTCCTTAAGACCAAGTCCATGCTCCTTCAATATGTTAATTCTCCATTTCATGAGCTTGTCATAATCAGGCTCATCCCTTGTAGTTCTTTTGAGCTCCGGAATACCGCTCTCTTTCGCAAAAGCAATCCAGATTTCAGGGACTAATACGCCCTCAAGATCCAAACATGTAATATACATCCTTAATCTCCTTTTAAAATATTTATTTATCTGTGCTGTCCATCTCAACCTTTTCATAATCAATTTCTATTGATGTTCCAAGATAAAAATGAAAAAAAGCATTTATTATTCTGCCTGCGACCAAATCTGCATTTTCAGTCTTTGTATCTACAAGCATAACAATTACCTGACGTGAGGAATAACGTGTAGAAACATCCATTCTTCTCAATGATGAAAATATTGCCTGGTCAAGCAAATCCAGGGCAAGCTCCATTTCATCCGTTTTTTCCATATATCCGGGCTTTACCGAAAGAGTAAACAGGAGAGTCTGCACCTTTGTATGACTTCTTTCAACAACACGCCTTACAAAATTGTATACATGTCTGAAATTGTCAAAATCGAGAAGATATGCGCCCTTTGAAGGGTCCTGTCTGCTCATAAAATCTCTTATGTAAGCAAGATCGATAAGTTGCGAAGCTCTCTGAGTTGCATTGATATTTCTTTCAGAGTAAAAATGAAATGAGTTTTTACCGTTCTGCTTAACATAATAAAGTGATTTATCAGCCGCATTATAAAGCTTATTGAATTCGGTTCCATCATTGGGAGCCTGCGATATACCTATCGAAACCGAAGAATTAGTTTCTATTTTAAGCTCCTTAAGCCTGCCTGCAAGATCACTGATTATATCGGAAGCAAGATTCGAAAGCTCCGGCTTTCCGGTCTTTTCCTTTAAGAATACAACAAATTCATCACCGCCGATACGACAAATTATATCGTCACTGCAGCAATGATTTCTAAGAGTATCAGCAAACATTTTAAGAGTTTCATCACCTGCAATATGGCCATAATTATCGTTTATTGCCTTAAAATTATCCATGTCAATCATGAATAATGAACCGGCAATGCCCTCTTCAAGCATTTCATTAACTTTTTCCTCTGTATATGCCCTGTTCCATAATCCCGTAAGGGCATCCTGCTGTGATTTACTCTTAATGGTTGTAACTTCCCTGGTTTTCTCGTCAAGCTCTCTGGCAAGATTATTTTTAAGTTCCTCAAGCTCCAGCACCTTTGCAATACGTGAAAGCATTACCTCAGGTACAAAGGGCTTCGCAATAAAATCAAATGCTCCCGCCCTTATACATTTTGCTTCAACTCCGGAATCATTTTCCGCCGTAAGAAACACAACCGGGATATCCCTTGTGTTGTTCTTTTCCTTCAGCTTCTCCATAACCTCAAAGCCGTCCATTTCAGGCATATTCTTGTCGAGAAGAATCAAATCCACCTTGTTATTTTCCAGAAATTTCAAGGCTTGTGCCCCCATAGTTACCGCAGTTACCTTATATGTTCCCGAGAGAAAATTTTTAGCAGCAACAAGATTTACCTTGTTATCATCTACAACTAAAATATGTTTCATATATTACCTCATTTTCTTTCGTCAGTTTCTGATACAAAGGATTCCGAAAGTATTAGGGCCGCAGTTACTTGATACGGTAGCTGAGGCTTTGTTAATAATAATATCCTTGAAATTTCCGATGCTTTCAACTTCTCTTCGAATATTATTTATCATTTTTACACTACAGCTTGCATGTGTAATAAATATTTTATCAAGATCAATTCTGCTCTTATTTCTGAGAATAAATCTTGTATACCAGATTGCAGCACTTGAAAAGTTGCCAAAGAACAGCCATGCGAGCTTCATCTTTCCTTTTTTCAACCTTATGACAGGATGAATATTAAAGAAATCAAAAAGCTTAACCATCTTTAAAGAAACCCTGTCATTAAGATAAAAATACCATAAGTCATGCATGATAAAGGTTGTTGAAATATTATTTTTAATTACGTTAAGCTCCCTGACAATCTTAGTTGCATTAATTCCCTTATCTCTCATATCACAGGCCTTGTATACAAGCAGTCCCATGCCGGATGAAAGTGAGCAGGAATCAACAATGTCAATTCTTCCTCCAATCCTTCCCAGCTTTTCCCTGGCAATTAACGCATTCTGATAAGCATTGCTTATGCCTGATGAAAGACTGATATGAATTACCCTGTCATATTTTTCAAGAATTTTTTTAAAGAATTCAACGTACTCATCAATAAAGGGCGGCTGCGATTCTGCCTTCTGACCGCCATTATCCATATGTTCAAAAATATTTTCGGGACTTATTTCATCCCTGTCCCTGAAAAGTCCGTATTCTGTTGAAATCGAATAATAAATAATATCAACATTATGCTTTTCAATCATACTGAAAGGCAGGTCGCATACACATTCAGTCGAAATTGAAAGAGGAAGTCTTTTTGTTTTTTCTGATTTGCCATTAATGTTGTCTGCCATTATGCGCTCCATTCTGCCGCCTTCTGCGGTATAAGCTCTACTGCTGAAAGTGCTTTTTCGAATTCAAAATCATCCGCGAAGCTCTTAACTTCTTCAAAAAGATGCTTAAGAGATTTGCCGCCGAAGGAAAACATACCGGCCTCCGAACAAAGTCTTGAAATCTCCTCTCCGTCATATAGGTCGCATGCGGATGCTATATCTTCAACGTATATTTCAAGCATTGATTCCTCAAGCTCAAGTCTGAAATTAAAGTCGGCAATGTTAACCTCTTCACTGTTCTCGCTTCCATATTGATAAAGATAAGAACGACATTCCTCAATAACTCTTGAATACAGGCTTATCAGCTCTGATTCATTCTCGTAAATAAAATCGTATTTTTCTTCCCTGCCGGCATGCTCGATTTTTTTGGCAAGTTCAGAAAGCTCAATCGCGCCGATGCTTCTTGCACTGCTCTTAAGAGCATGAACTTCTATAATATAATTATTCCATGAGCTTGTCTTAAACAGGGACTCAATGTAATTCTTTTTCTGATTACCGTTTCTGACAAATATTGATAAGATATTTTCATAAGCCGCAACATCTCCGCCGCAGTATACAATGCCCTGGTCAGGTGAGAAATATGTTGTTGCGGGTCTGTTCTCAACAGCTTTCTCTTCCTTTTTCTCGGTTGATATATGTTTTTGAAGAAGCTTATCGGGAAGCCAGCTTTTAAGCATTCTGTCAAGAACATTAAGCTCAATAGGCTTTGCCATAAAATCCGAAAATCCCGCGTTTATAAACATTTCCTTAACGCCGCTGATTGCATTGGCCGTAAGCGCCACGATAGGAAGCTTTTTATAATATATATCAGGCATGCTCCTGATAATCCTTGTAACCTCCACACCGTCCATTTCAGGCATCATGTGATCCATAAAGACAAGATGGAAATCTTTATTTTTGAGAGCCTTAATTGCCGCCGGACCGCTGTCGACCGTTACAATCTGCATTCCGTACGGTCTCATAAGACCGGCTGCAACCTCTCTGTTAATTTCATTGTCGTCAACAATAAGTACTCTTGCCTTCGGAGCAATAAACCGGTTGCCTGCCTTATTGTTATCATTTAAGTCAATAAGAGATTCGTTGTTAAGAGCAGCCGCAATCGACAATGCATAAAAAGGCTTGTAAATCACTCTTATATTGCCCTCAGGCTCAATTGCATTAATCTTATCCTGGATAAGAACCACATCAAGATAGCTTGAAAGCGTAATAAAATAGTCCTTATTGCCAAGATATTCTTCTTTGCCGATAAAACAGTGTGTTATTCTGTCGCTGTATTTTGCAATAGTACCGGAAAGAGTTTCAAAGGTTGGGAAATTATGAAAATCCACTTTAAGACCCTTGCCGATTACGCTCATTAATTCATTATATGTATTCTCCACAACCTCATGATTAAACTTTGAAAAATCAAAATATGATACAACATGAAGGTTTTCTGCATTTTTTACCTTAATAAACGGCTTCTCGTTTGTTACCGCCAAAGGAAGCGTAAGCTTAAACTCTGAGCCCTTGCCGTATTTACTTCTTACGTTAATAAAGCCACCCATTCTCGTAGCAAGACGTTTTGAAATTGCAAGTCCGAGTCCGGTACCCTCCACGCTTCGGTTCTTTCTTGTATCTACCTGCTGGAAGCTTGTAAAGAGCTTTTCAAGGTTTTCTTCCGTGATACCGATACCCGTATCAATTACAGCGATGGAAAGGTTAATTCCATAATCGTGCTTTGTCCTGGTAACCTTAAGCTCTACGGAGCCTTCCTTTGTAAACTTTATTGCATTTGTAAGAATATTTATTATAATCTGTCTGATTCTTAGCTCATCACCATAAAGACCCACGGGAATGTCAGGGTCAATATCAACAATTATTTCAATATCCTTATTGCCTTTTCGTGTCATGGCCATATTGATAACGTCATTAATTGTTGAAGCAATATTAAATTCCTCCTCAATAATCTCCATTTTGCCCGAATCAATCTTGGAGAAGTCGAGAATATCATTAATAATGGACAGAAGGCTTCGTCCGGAAGACTGAATATTATTGCAGTTTTCCCTTACAGTCTTTGAAATATTGCTTTCACGCAGAGTAAGCTCGCACATACCTACGATGGCATTCATCGGAGTTCTGATTTCGTGTGACATATTTGCAAGGAAGTCAGTCTTCGATCGTTCTGCCCTCTTGGCCTTCATTGCCTGTGAGCTCAAATCCTCCTCCATATGTCTTAAATAATTAATCAGAAAAGTCACACATATTTCAGCAACCATAATCCATAGAAAAACAAGTGCTGACCATGAAAGAGCAACAGAAAACACACAAAGAATTATCGAAATACATGTATAAATAAGCCATGCATATCTCAAATGCTCATACTTGATTTTAAAACTATTACTACGCTCCATATTCTACCTCTCTAGACTGTACATTTATTAAGCCATTTCCCCGAAATAAATCTTAAGGAAAATACCAGGGCCCTGGCTATCCAGTCAACAAACATCGCTATCCATACGGCTATCGGTCCGAAACCCGACACCCTGATTAAATATATACAAAGTGCAACTCTTAATGTCCACATGATAATCGTTGACGAAATCATGGAAAAGCTCACATCTCCAGCCGCCCTTATACCATATGCCGGTACAAAGGCTACAGCCCATATAAACGGCTTGACAATTGTTATCGCAAGCATCATTTCCATACAAATCCTGCCGCTTGTTTCATTCATATCACCCAGTCTGATGATTAACGGTGTTGCGGCATATATTACTATGCTTGAAATGAGAACTCCCCAGAATGCATAGGTTGTAAGCTTAACAATATAATACCTTGCCTCGTTGAAGCGTCCGGCTCCTATGGCCTGGCCCACGACCGTCATCATACCGATACCGATGCCGATGCCTACCATACCGGTTAAGCCTTCAAGCATGATTGCCATTGCCTGAGCCGCCATCTGGTCCGTTGATAATGTTGCCACCGACGACTGGATTGCCAGCTTGCCAAACTGAAACATACCGTTTTCTATGCCTGCCGGTATTCCGACAGCCAGAATAAATTTAATCTTTGAAAAATCAGGTTTTAGTCTCAATACATCTCTTATTACGATTATCTGTCGCGGTTTCCTGAGATAATAAAAGACTACAGCCATGCAGAATACTCTGGAAAAAAGTGTGGATATTGCTGCGCCCTTTACCCCGAGGCCGAACACAAAAATCAAAACAGCGTTTCCGGCGATATTAATGCAATTGCCGATTATTGAGATTTTCATCGGAAATTTTGCATTGCCCTCTGCCCTGAAAAAGGCTGCTCCGGCACAAAACAATGCCAAAAAAGGGAATGATGCTGCCGTTATATAAAAATATATAACCGAATACTCCATTACCTCCTTTTCGACACTGCCGAAAAGCAATTTAAGAAGAGGCCCGGCAAACACAAGGCAGACAATTGTAAGAAGCATCGAAAGCGTCAAAACTGTGAGAACCACCTGTCCGGCAGTTCTGTTGGCATTTTGCCTGTCATCCCTGCCCAGATATTGTGAGCATATGATAACTGCACCTGTTGCCAGTGCTGAAAATACCTGTATGACAAGTATATTGAGCTGATCGACGTTCGAAACTGCCGAAATGGATGAGCTGCCGACTCTTGATACCATCATCATGTCTGCAACACCCATAAGCTGACCGAGAAACTGCTCAAGAATAAGCGGAATCAGCAGCGCCTTAAGTGCTCTTCCCGAAAATAATAATTTATCTTTTTCTATTAAATTCCTGTCATAAAAATATCTGTCAAATAAACCTGCTTGATTGTCATTCATAACAGTTACCCAGTTTTTCCTAAAATATATACCCATTATGACCTATTTTACATAATTACGTCAATTATAACACACCTAAAGAAATTTAGCCATATATTTTATAAAATTCTGCAAACAAAAAAAACTTCAGGCATATTATATTGCCCCGCAAAATACCTGCTTTCGGAGGCGGTATAAAATTTACACTGAAGTTTTTTTATATTTCTTATTTAATATAAAATATA
This sequence comes from Clostridiales bacterium, assembly GCA_029010495.1. Taxonomy (GTDB): domain Bacteria; phylum Bacillota; class Clostridia; order Lachnospirales; family Lachnospiraceae; genus UBA3775. The sequence goes on from JAQXKO010000014.1 coordinate 32,634, forward strand.
ATAATAAAAGTCCGATTATCGCACCGGCACAATCTATTAGCACATCTGTAATCCGTCCTGCCCGTCCCGGCACAAAAAGCTGGTGATATTCATCCGAGCAGGCATATAATACAGTTATAATAAAGCTTAATATATATCCTTTTTTCTTATTAAAAATACAAATCCCGTCATCACCCTTCTTCACCGGCAGGAACACTCCTGCCAGGAGAAGCGCCAGAAGAAAATATTCTGACATGTGAGCTCCCTTTCTTAAGGGATATGTGTATTTACCGATACATTCAATTTGTTCTTCCTCGGACATTGCTTCAAAATCTTCTATAAAAAAGCTACAAAGCTTAAAGCACATTCCGTCACTGAGCTCTGACGATTCCTCTGCGGTTTCCGAAGAAAACATAAAAATAATAACCATCCAGATAAGGCTGAATGCAAGAAAAATTATACGTCGTCTGTTCATATTATAAGTTAGTTCTGACAAGCTTAGGCTTGTATGCATTTTCCTGTAATGAATTCATAATCTGTGCTTTATGCTCTGTACCGAAACATTCTAACGTAATTCTAAGCTCAACCTCTGCATTACGATTTGTTGAAACAAACTGATTGTGTTCAAGCTTGATTACATTACCCTGCTCCCTGGCAATAATGTCAGCAACCTTTGAAAGCTCGCCCGGCTTATCAGGAAGAAGCACGGAAACGGTAAATATTCTGTCTCTGAATATTAACCCCTGTGAAACAACCGATGACATTGTGATGACATCCATATTGCCGCCGCTTAGAATTGATACAACTCTCTTTCCCTTTACATCAAGATGCTTAAGCGCCGCAACAGTCAAAAGACCTGAGTTTTCGACAATCATTTTATGATTTTCAACCATATCAAGGAAGGAAACAACGAGCTCATCATCAGTAACCGTTATAATATCATCAAGATTTTTACTTATGTAAGGGAATATATTAGATCCCGGAGTCTTAACCGCAGTACCGTCAGCAATTGTGTTAACAGAAGGAAGAGTTACAACCTTTCCCTGCTTGATTGATTCCTTCATGCAGGCTGCTCCCGCAGGTTCCACTCCGATAACCTTAATCTTTGGGTTAAGAAGCTTTGCCAGGGTCGAAACACCTGTTGCTAGACCACCTCCGCCGATAGGAACAAGAATATACTCTACAAGAGGCAATTCCTTAAAAATCTCCATGGCTATGGTTCCCTGACCTGTTGCAACCGCAAGATCATCAAAAGGATGAATAAATGTATATCCGTGCTCGTTTGCAAGCTCATACGCCTTCTGACAGGCCTCATCATATACGTCACCGTAGAGAACCACCTCTGCGCCATAATTCTTTGTTCTGTTCACCTTTATCAGAGGAGTAGTTGTCGGCATCACGATAACTGCCTTTGCGCCAAAGCATTTTGCAGCATAAGCCACTCCCTGTGCATGATTGCCGGCTGATGCGGTAATAAGTCCCCTGCTCCTTTCCTCCCCGGTCAGGGTACTAATCTTATAATAAGCCCCCCTCAGCTTATAAGCTCCTGTTAGCTGCATGTTTTCCGGCTTAAGATATACTTTATTTCCTGTCTGTTCCGACAGATAATCACTATACATAAGCTTTGTTTCAAGTGTAACCTCCCTGACTGTTTCGGAAGCCTGTTCAAAATCATTTAATGTAAGCATAATTATACCTCCGCGTTACCATAGTTTATTTGAAAATACCGGTTATAACGGACAACGTATCCGGTATTATAATATTATCTGCCTGACATTACAGCATTTTTATCAAACGGTATGACCATCATCGACAAGATTTGTAATCCATAAGCCTTTATTTATGAGTACATATCCTACCATTACCTTAATTATATCTATTACCTGTACGGTAATATATATTGCATAGATGCTTAAGCCTGTAAAATATGATAATACAAATGCAACAGGAACTGCCACGCTCCATGAAAAAACACTGTCAAACAGGAATGTCACTACAGTCTTGCCGCCTGAACGAAGCGTAAAATACAAGGCATTAAGGAAGCCCTGTATAGGAAAAAACAAGGCAGTAATTATAATAAATCTTGTTGCCATTCTGCGTACCTCAGGCGACGTATCATAAGCCTTAGGGAATACACCGGCTGCAGCAACTAAAATAACACATAATATTATACAGAGAAATGCAGTAAATTTCATTAATGCAAAGGAATCCTTCTTTGCCTCCTCATATTCACTTGCACCGAGTCTCTGACCTATGAGGATGCCGACCGCATGACCCATAGCAACAAATACAACATTAAACAGGTTACATATTGCATTGGAAATATTAAAGCCCGCAATTATCTCAGGCCCTCTTAATGAATAGCATTGTGTAAGTACCGCAATACCGGCAGACCACAAAAACTCGTTAAGGAAAATCGGCAGGCCTTTTTTGATGATAGGAAATGCAATATTCCATGGTACAAGAATTTTTTTATATATTCCCTTAATAAAATCATATTTATCTCTTCTTATGTGAGTCCAGAAAACTACAACAAGACATTCGGATACTCTTGCAATTACCGTGGCAATAGCCGCTCCCTCTACACCAAGTCTTGGGAACACCCACTTTCCGTAAATCAGGAAATAGTTAAAAACAATATCAAATACGACCGATACAATACCTGCAATCATCGGTGTAATGCTCTCTCCCGTTTCCCTGAGTGAGCTCGCATATATCTGAGTAATTACAAACGGTATTGTATTAAGAAGCATAATTGCAAGATATTTCTTTGCCAGTGAAAGAGTCAGTACCATATCAATATTTTCACTTTCACCATGCAGATAAAGATTGATAAGATTTTCCCCGAAACACGAGAAAACAAATAAACCACCTAAAAGACATACCAGACAAATATAAATTTTAATCCTGAAGGTGTTTCTAAAGCCCTCCCTGTCACCCTTACCGTAATACTGGGCGGCATATATACCCGGGCCCGATAATCCGCCGAATATGGCAAGATTAAATACAAACATCAGCTGACCCACTATCGAGACGCCGCTCATAGCTTCTGTTCCGAGACTTCCCACCATAAGGTTATCAACCAGAAGCACCATATTTGTAATCCCGTTTTGAATAATCATGGGAACAGCCAGCTTTAATGCTTTGTTATATATACTTTTCATGTTAATCACCTATTAAGCATATCACCTCATAATATGCCTGTCAAAATATTTCGATTTTTTCGCTAATTCATCTTCAAACTTTTCGATTCCGTACTCCTCCGCCAATGTTTTCTTTGTCGAAAAAAGATTTGTTCCAAGTCCGAGCCTGTCACCTTCAACAGTTGCTCCAAGTGCGGCAAGTGTAGTAGGGAACATGTCCATAATATTAAAATCACGGTTATATACCTCGCCATGGGGAACTGCCGGTGTATTAATAAATACATTGTATATACGTCTCTCGTATCCTGTTTCCTCAAGTTTACCGTACACCTTCGACATTGATAAATGGTCACCCGTCAATATGATTGTCGTATTTTCATAAAACGGCTGCGTTTTTATCCATTCCACAAATTCAACAGTCTGACGTGCCGAACACGCAATTGCATTTTCATATTCGGTATCATATTCATCCCTGCATAGTCTGCATTTATAGCCGTTCGGATAATGTGAATCAATTGTAAATACGGAAAAATTAAACGGTTCATCCTTTTTTGCAATCTCTGCAAGCTTTTCCTTAGCCATATCAAAGAGCTTTTCGTCCTCAATTCCCCAGAATACCTTATAATCCTTATCAATTCTGCCTGTATCTATTGCATAATCATAATCATATATTACATATTCACCATGAGAATCCACAAAATTCTTTGTGCCGCCAAATTCAGCCTTTGAACCCTGAACAAGATAATTTCTATATCCGTTTTCCGCAAGAATTTCTCCAAGAGAGACAGCTCCCGGCATAAAAAAGTCATAATTATCCATATCATTATTTCTCATCGGAATCTTAAAAGGAAGACCTGTTGTCTGACCGAAAAAAGATGCAATAGTCCATGCTGAAAATGCAGACTGATATGCACCTCCAAGCATGCCTTCACCCGTATTTGAGAAGCTTATATTGGAATCGTCCTGCGCATAATTCACAAGCCCCGGTATAATATTCTCCTTATTTGCTCCGCCGATTTCCTCATTTACAAAGGTAGTTTCCATTGACTCCAGATAAATATAAACAAGGTTTCTTTTTTTCTCAGGAAACTTTATTTCCACATCTCTTGGTGAAACATAATTATCTTCAAAAAAAGTTGAAACAACAACCTGGGATTTAATAAAATTAAAAACCTTAAAATCCACCCAGAACTTAATTCCGTCAAAAATAAGAAGTGCAAAGGCAATATATAAAATTATCTTTTTAAACCATGGCTCTTTCGCCTTAAGTGCCGGATGCTTTTTGAACAGAACAATTATACCGATAATCAATAAAGACAAGCCTATTGCCGGAAGAAGTCCCTTTAAAATATAGCTCATCACAATGCCCCAGTCAACACCGCCCATCGGTACCAGAAGATTGAAAACCATGACAGAGAGTGATATACCCTTAATCTCCTCCTTGGCCCATATCATTGCGGTAAGTAACAAAATGCCGATTGTAAGCATTACCACGCGCGATACATAAGCAGGCTCTTTTTTTGTTTTTTTATTATTGGTTTGATTATCTTTATTCATTTCGTATCCTATCCCATTTTTAGTAGTATCACCGAATTAAATCGAATTATGCTGCATCAATATAGTATAGACAAATTTACAAATACCCGCAATAGCCAAATCGAAAAATTAATTTCAACTTAATATAATTTATTTGTGCAAAATGTCAAAAGAAATAATTTTCCCGGCAAAAGATAAATTACAGCTGCAAATCATCGGACAAAAAATGCTCCCTGATTATTCAGAGAGCATTGTAAAAATATCATTCATCAACCGTTCATAATATGAATAATAATATGTATCAATAACCATTAGTTTACGTCACAGATTATCTTGTTTCACCAAGGAACATCAGTCCCAGTGTTCCCGGACCCGAATGGGCACCTATGCTTGGCCCAAGATCAAGTATCTCAACAGGAAGCTCTGCATCAGGAAATTCCTCCTTTAACATCTCAACCAATGCATTGGCATCCTCTATAACGTCTGCATGGATTACGCCGACAAGAATCTGCTTATCAATATATGAACCAATCCTTTCCTTCATATAATCAATAAGATACTTTATACTCTTCTTACGTCCGCGCACCTTACTTATCGGTATGAGTTTACCCTCTTCATTAATAATTAAAACAGGCTTGATATTAATCATTGTACCTAATACTGCTGAGGTTTTTGAAACACGTCCGCCTCTGTACAGATATTCCAGACTGTCAACAGTAAACACACCGCAAAGATGAGGAACAAGCCCTTCAAGAATCCGTGCGGCTTCTTCAATGCTCTTACCCTCTTTTTTAAGCATAAGACCCTTTTTAATTAACAGCTTTTCATTTGATGTGGCAGAGAAAGAATCTATTACAATAATCTTCATTTCGGGATATTCTTCCATAACTTCGTTTGCGCCGTTAATAATATTCTGAATTCCCGAGCTTAGGGCAGATGAGAAGCTGATAAAAAGAATATCCTTTCCCTGTTTGGCAACCTCCGTGAATTTTTCAAGTATCACAGCAGGATTACTGGCCATGGTACCGGCCTTTTTACCTTCACGCATTCCGTCATAAAATTCCTTATTTGAGAGGAATTCATCTTCCCCGTATAATTTTTCATCAAGCAAATAATAATGAGGAATAACAAGCACATTATTCTCATTTATATAGCTTTCACTAAGATCAGCATTGCTCTCTGTTGCAAATATATACTCTCTCATATATACCTCCAAATAAAAAATTATAATTATCCCAAAATAATCTCAAATATTTAATATATGAGATTAATCTGTTACTCTGATCGCTTATCGCGCTTCATAAGTGCCGTAACGGTTTCCTTTGGATTTGCCCCATGATTTATCACTTTATCTATTGCGGAAATAATAGGCATTTCAATACCGTATTTCTCAGAAAGCTTTATAGCTGCCGGAAGAGCATTAATTCCTTCAACTACCATACCAACCTCTTTTATAGCTTCCTCAGGCGTCTTTCCGCTTCCGATAAGCATACCGGCCTTATTATTTCTGCTGTGGATGCTCATGGCAGTAACTATCAGATCACCGATACCGGCAAGGCCATAAAAGGTTTCTGCATTACATCCCATCGCAATTCCCAGTCTTGTGATTTCAACCATACCTCTGGTAATAAGAGCAGCCTTTGAATTATCTCCGTAGCCTATACCCACGGCTATACCTGCCGCAAGCGCAATGACATTTTTTAATGCACCGCAAAGCTCCACACCAAGCACGTCCGTGTTAGTATATACTCTCATGCATGTATTCATAAACACATCCTGAACTGCCTTTGCTGCCTCGTAATCCTCGCAGGCTGATACTATTGTGGTCGGCATATCCTTTGCGACCTCTTCGGCATGAGTAGGACCTGATAATGCGACAAGTCTGGCTTTAGTCTTCCCGATCCTGTTAAACTCTTCCCTGATAATTCCCGTCATTGTAAGAAGTGTATCCGCTTCTATTCCCTTTGCGACGTCAACCACAATCTGGTCATCCTTTATGTATGGGGCAGCCTGTTTTGAAGTTCCTCTGACAAATACTGAAGGTACGGCCATGAGAATAATATCCTTATTATCACATACCTCTTCAATACTTTTTGTAAACCTCATGCATTTGGGAATTTCCATATACGGAAGATTCGGATGAACTCCCGTTTTTTGAAGATTATCAATTTCTTCAGGAAGCGCTGACCATACGGTCACATCTTTCCCATCATTTGCCAACATTCTGGCAAGCGCCATGCCCCATGTGCCGGCTCCAAGTACACCTATACTTATCATATTTACCTCGAATTAATATTAATTAGTTGTAGCAATCATATCTACAATTGCCCAGTGAGGATTGTCAACTCCGTCCTCTGAATCATCATATTTTACAAAATAAAAGGTAGAGTTAATTTTATCAACAACCTTCTGTCCTGTTCTCGTAAGCTTCATATTTTTTTCAAAAGAAATATGACAGGAGAAACAGTTTTCGCCATATGAAACATAATTATCAATTACCTTATTAGTGTATGCCGGATCAAGCAAAGTATGATTACTTATAAATGTGATATCGGGACCGGCAGCATATTGTGCCGCATACTTCCAGTAATATGAATCCTTAATAAGGTACTTCTGTATGGTATCAAGACCGTACTTTGCACCCGGAAGATCTGCCGTCACAAAATTCTGCCATGTCTGAGCCATCTTATAAGCCATATCCTCAAGCTCCTTCGGCATCTCCGATGACGCAACCGTTGTCAGTCTGGTGACGGTATTATTTTCTCCGATTTCCACCTGTTCACGATTGCCGGATGCATCGGCAATTTCTATTACCGGTACATTTACAAGACCTTTTATGACGTACTTAACCGATGCGGGCATATCAAAATATTCTGCAACATTCTTGTATTCGGAAGCAATCTCAGGCTCACCGGTCTGATAATCCTTTGTAACTTCAATATTATTAACATATACCTTTGCAGAGGAATTGGTAATAATTGTATAATCATGCGTATCCATTGAAAATGCAGGCTCAATCTTATCTATTTTCCAATCCATAATGGTAAGAATACCGAAAATTTTTCTTTCATTTTCAGGCTTAAGTGTTATCCTTGCCTTGAGATTTTCATCTGCAAAAATATCATATACAGGTGCTTCAGTAAGATAACTGCTTTCGGATTTTTTAAATGAGTAGCTTTTAACGCCTTCAAAATTACTGAGATAAATCTGCTTGTAAGCCGAAGAATCCTCAAAGATGTTTCCGTTAGTGAGGGCAATCTGTTCTGCAACAGAGCCGTCATTTACCATCCCCTTAAATTCCTCTAAAATACCGTTCATGGCATTTTCTGACTGTGACTGTTCATATTTTTCAAGACATTTATCAGTATATGCAAGGAATCTCCATGCACAGATAATCAGAATAAGCGCATATACGCCGACACATATCCAGAAAATCGGAAGCTTTTTCTTTGGCTCCTCTTTAATTATCCCTGTTCTTTGGTCTGCATACCGACGCGCCGAAGAATTAACCGGTCTTTCGTTATGTGAATGCTGTCTGTTACCCTGAGGTCGGTTTTGGTTTGCCTGGGGACGGCCTGATGCAGTTCCCGACGATTTTGCCGGTCTGCCTCCCTGCGATGATGAAGAATTTGCGGCTCCGCCACGCTGTGAAGATGAATTTCTTACCGGTCTTGCTCCCTGTCCGGCATTAACATAAGCCTTGCCGGACTGTGAACCTGCCTGACTGAGGGACTGTTTGGACTGAATATTGCCTGATGCAGTACGTCTGAGCTGTCTGTCACGTACAGGCATATCCTTTCTTACGGGAGCAGTCGCTGCCCTGTCCATCTTGGCCTCGGCACTCCTTTTCTTTCTTGCAAGATATTCCTCAGCGCTTATCTCATCATCATCACTGCTTGCACGACGTCTGTTTTCCGCCATCCTCGGGCTGGCATTTGCCTTTGTTATCATCCTGCCCTCACTGCTTCTTCTGGCAGTTCCTGCGGTTTTCTTAACTGACTCATCAACAGATGACGCATATACTTTTTTCTGCGTATGATCCGATGTTACTTTTCTGGTCGGCCTGTTAGAAGCAGCCTGATATAAGAAATCAGGATCGAGATCAATCTTTGGTTTATTATTATCTGCCATTCACATTCCCCCCCTACTTCTTTGGTCTTACGACAAATGCTGTCGGAAGCTTCCATGAAGAATTCTGATAATAAAATGTTACACTTGTCATTTCATATTTACCGTTGTAAACCATTGTTGAAGAGCTGCCGCCGTCAATATTGGCTGCATTTACCGCACCATATTCTTTCATGATGCCGATAAGGTCTGAAGCCGTTGCACCGAGATGTCCCGATGCTCCGCGTCCGTCAGTTACAAGCAAAAGCACTGCTCCGTCGGCACGCTGACCGATTGCAGTACGCGGATTTGCTCCGCTGCCTGTACCCTCAAGCTTACGAGGCTCGCCGTTTAATATAAGCGATACAAAATGATTGTTGGAATCACTTGCCTCATCCTGGAAGGCAACCGCATCCCTTATTCCCTCTTCCTTAATATATTTTTCAACATCCCCGGCACTCATGCCCTGAAGGTCTTTAATCTTTAAAATATGATTGTTGTTAAAGCCAATAAGGTAAAGTCCCGGAAGTGAACCCGGTTGGTTATGAGTTATTTTACCGTCCTGAACAACAACTCCGAGAGGTCTTCCGCCCTTATTGCCGGTAGACACATAAAGACCACCGTTAACTCCTGCAATACCGCCTGAGCCGCTTACTATTTCACTAAGCTCCTTGCCCGTCTCACTCCACGGATATGTAGTTCCCACGCAAAGCTGCGAAGGATCCTTAATTATGAGCATTTTAGCAAAAAACGAACGTCCTGAAATCTCTTCAATTCTGATTCCGTTCTCGTCAAACTCCTCTGTAACTGTTTCCCCGCCCGGTTTTTCATTGCCTGTATTGCTCTCATTGCCCGGGTTAATCTGGATCAGCGAATCATTAACCTCACCTTCAAGAGCCTGCATATTATTGGCATTTACTATCTCCTGAATTTCCTCCTTTGAGCAGACAAGAGAAGCAAGAAACTTCATCTGTCCTGTTTCAAGAATAGTAGTCACAAAAAGTGAACGCGCAGATTTTGAAGGTCCGTTACAGCATTTCTGAAGCATTATATAAAACGTACCGGCTAAAATTACTACAGTAATCAGTAATACGATAAGTACGCGACCTGCAATTTTTAATACTTTTTTACCCATTGTTACCTCCGTTTTATTTTTTAAATACCCATATTCTCTGAATATTATAGCTTGCTATAAACAGACAACAGTCAACCCCGAATTTTACTAAGGTTTCTGCTGCTCCTCCGTTTAGTCTGAGTAAAGTCTCTCCTACAATATATACAAGACTGTATGAGACAAATGCCTGACATACACAGAGAATATAATACCTTACAACCGACTTATTTACACTTTCCCTGGAATTAAAGACAAGCTTGCGGTTCATTGTATAGTTCACAAGCGAGCTTATAATCCTGGCTGTAGCAGTAGCTATAAGCAGTCTTAATCTGCCATCCATGCTCTGCACTGCAAGAAGAAGATTTACACCGGTAAACAACCCCATATCCACAGCAAATGATGTAAGTGAGCTTGCCAGATATTTGATTATTCTAATCATTTTTTAATTTTGCGGATTTTGTCCGCAAACCGCCTTCCTACGTTTTTAAATATAATCTTATATATTCTTGCCGAATCCTTTAACGGATGAAAATGAGAGGATTCATTCTCATCAATATAAACCGTATCGATTACAACCTCGGATATTTTAATTCTGTTTCTCTTAATCTCAATAATCTGATTAGTTTCATATTCATATCTTTCACCCTCTATTTCTGCCATAAGGGGAAGATACTTAAACGGAATTGCTCTCAGACCGGTCTGCGTATCACTTATTTTAATTCCGAGAAGCACCCTGAAAATAAATTTTGTAAGAGTATTGCCAAGCTTTGACCTTGACGGAACACTTTCATCAGAAAAATTACGTACACCAAATACAATCCTGTCTGAAGCCTTTTCCATTCTCTTGACGCAGGCTGCCACATCCTTTGGAAGATGTTGTCCGTCTCCGTCAGCTGTTACAACGCCCGAAATACCTTTTTTATTATTATAAACATAGGAAAAAGCAGTTTTCATTGCTCTGCCCTTGCCCTTATTAACCTCATGTGTTAATAAGGTGACATGTTCTGATTTTTCAACCTCTCTGAAAAATTTTTTACAATCCTCCCTGCTTCCGTCATCAACTACAACAATATCTTTAAAGCCGTTTTCTATAAGACCGTTAACTGTATCCACCATCTTTTGATCAGGATTATAGGAAGGTAAAATAACAACCGCATTCATAATTATTCCTCTTTTTTCTCTCTCTTTTTATACAATTTACTTACTATAATGTCAGCAGCAATACCCATGCCGATACCCGTAATCAATCCGCCAAGAACATCCGTAGGATAGTGAATTCCGATATATAATCTTGAAAATGCAATTAATGATGCAAGAACAATAAGAAGCACCGCATAAGGTTTTTTAATGTGCCTGAACATTGCTACTGCCGAAGCAAAGCTTGCTCCCGTATGGCCTGACGGGAAGGAATAGTCGGAAGCCCTTGCCACCATTAGCACGAGACCGTCTATAACCTCATATGGTCTTACCCTTGCCACAAGCGGTTTAAGTATAACATTATTGATTAATACCGAGCCCAGAAGCGCAGCTGCAGAACAAATTCCTGCTTTACGTGTCTGTTTAAAACAAAGCATTATTACAGTTAAAGCTATCCAGAATAATCCGGCATCTCCCAAATGTGTGATTGTCTTAAAAAAAGGATCCAAAACACCACATCTGATATGCTCCTGGATAAAAATTAAAATATCAGCGTCAAATTTATCAATCATATTATTTTTCCTCACAATATATCTGTGTTGCAAAAAATTCTATTTATGCGAGAAGGTATAAAACAAAAAGATGTAAAGGATAGAAAACATAAAAAACATATTTTATCTTATTATTCTCAGTGCCTCTCTGTCCAAGATATGCAAAAGTAAATAACACACCTAAAATTGCGCCGGATGCATAAGCTATTCCGTTCTGCATATAGAAGCTTAATACCGCCATTATTGTCATAACGGATACAGCCGGCTTATTGCCGCGGAGGAAATAAAACATTGCTACAAACAGAACAATTATTACAGGCTCCTCAGCATGCAGAAGCACGAGTAAGATTACCGCACCGAGCATTGAAAGAGATGTCAAAGCAATATACGGAAGCATTTTTCTGCCATAATAAGCCTTATGAACCTTTTCAATAAGAATAAGCATCAACAGAGAAACGGCAAGTGTAAACACTCCGTTTATCGCATAGCTTCCGCAGTTTCTCAAAACATCCGTAAAATATGCATACTGCCGGTCAGTTACCAGTTCCTTAAGATTTGATAACGTATTGACATCAGGAACATAATTTTCATCATTAAATATAACCTTCAGTGCATCAATATAACGCTGCAAACCTGTTCCCATCGCATACCAGTAAGGTACCTCCGCCGCAAGGGCACAGGCAAAAAGTCTGAAGAAATATTTTTTTCTGCTTTTCGTGTTAAAAAACCCCTCTACAAGAAGGAATGACGCAAGAGGAATTGTCATCGAACCAATGGCCCTGAGTACCATATATAAAGCATAGTACGATTCACCATCCACAAGCACGAGTGCCACATTATTGCAAAGCATTGCAATAAGTAACACAATTTTCAGATACAATGCTGACATATTACTTTACTTCCTTTTTATTTTTACGCTTTACGCTCTGCAAAACAGAATCAGTTTTTTTTGATTTCAGCACGGCAACACATCTGCCCGGAACCGTTAATATGTTATCCTTTATCTCCTGCCCAACTTCATAACCACCGATTTTATCGGTAGCAAATTCAAGAATCCATATTTTATCCGAACTCGGATGAGGCAGTTCGCAGCACTTATCATCCCAATACATGTTAAACATCAGATAAAAATCATTGTCGGGTTCCCTGTTATTGAGTGCATAATTGCCCGCATAAAGCACACCTATACTCCTGTTATAAAAATTATAGTCCGGATACCACGCCTTTTCAGAATGAATTGATACATCCGGCAATCCGCATGAAAGATAATCAAGACCTTTAAGCTTATTGATATTGTGAAATACATTATGACTCTTTCTGAGTTCAATCAATTCCTTCACATACTTAAAAAATTCATTTTCCGACTTTGTTTTCTTCCATGAAAGCCAGCTGGTTTCATTATCCTGACAATATGCATTGTTATTGCCGCCCTGTGAATTACCAAATTCATCACCGGAATAAATCAGCGGTACACCCTGCGATAAAAGAAGTGCCGCAAAAGCATTCTTTCTCATCTTCAGACGGAGTTCTTTAATCTTTTTATGATTATCAGGCCCCTCAACGCCGCAGTTCCAGCTGTAATTTACATCAGTACCGTCTCTTCCATGTTCGCCGTTTGCCTCGTTATGCTTTACATCGTACATATAAAGGTCTGCCAGAGTAAAACCGTTGTGGTCTGTTATATAATTTATTTTGGTAACCTTATCCTGATTGTCCGTAATATCCCTGCAGACATTATAGCTCATACCCTCATCGCTTTTAAGAAATCTTCTCATATCAGATGAAAACTCATGGTTATATATTGCAAGACGCTTGCATAAAGGCGTATATTCTTTAGGATAAATCTCGTCCGTATTCCAGCCGCAGCCGATAAGCTTTATCGTGCTCAGATACGGATCACAGGCAATAAGGCTTGAATCAATACAATCAAGGTTAAGCTTAAAGCCGTCAATTCTGTATTCTCTTGCCCAGTAACGAAGTGCATCAAGCATCATGGAACGGTTAGTTGCCCTTGGTATACTCACCTCCATAATGACCTCTATTCCGGCCTGATGAAGCTGGTCAACCATATATTTAAACTCATAGTCAGCCTTTGCCGGTACATTTGCATATGAAGCCTTCGGAGCAAAGAAATAATAAAATGAAGTATAACCCCAGTAATTTATCTTTCTTTCGGACTCAAGGATATATTCCTGTTTCTCAATTTCAGGTCTTTCTACAGAAGTAGTACCCTTAAAAAATCTGGAAGAAACAAATTCAGGCACCTGTGGTTCGGGTTCAGCATCATACACTTCATTATATTCCATGCACGGCATAAGCATAATTGCGTTAATACCAAGCTCCTTGAAATAATTAACCTTATCAGCTACTCCTCTATAGGTACCTCCCCTTGTTCCGCAAAGCTTTGAAAAGCCTCTGACATGAAGCTTGTAGATAATCAAATCAGAAAAATCAATTGAAGGCTTTCTGTTACATTTCCATTCATAGCTGTTAGGACATACATATGCACGAATTAGTTTCTTTTGCTTATTATTCAGATATTTACCATACACCTCACGACCGCTGATAAGTCCTGCATAAGGGTCAACAAAGGAAACACCCTTTGCTTCATAAATATATGTGTATCCCCTGCCGGTAAAGTTTTTAACTGTTACAGCAAAAATATTGCCAAACTTAAAGCGGGCATCCATCTTTACAATATAGTACGGTTCGGTATCTCCGGCATTTTTGAAAAGCTTCAGGATAACCTCGTCGGTATCGCCTACGGCAACGGCAAAATTAATTCCCCTGCCGGCCTTTGATACTCCAAGTGTCATGCAGTCACCGGGTATATATGATAATTCGCTCATTATTAGTCCTCGTCTTCTCCAGTTTCATCCTCTGCTTCAACCTCAACGACCTTCTGTCTCTTACGTGCAAGTTCATCATTGTCAAGATATTCATCATAGGTAGTGATTTTATCAATAAGTCTGCCGTCAGGTGTGATTTCCATAATTCTGTTTGCAATTGTCTGAACGAACTGATGATCCTGTGATGTAAAAAGAGCCACACCGCTAAACTTAATCATACCATTGTTAAGAGCCGTTATGGATTCCATATCAAGATGGTTGGTAGGTTCGTCAAGAATAAGAATATTGGCTCCGAGAAGCATCATCTTGGAAAGCATGACACGTACTCTCTCTCCACCTGACAATACATTAACCGGCTTTACGCCATCCTCGCCCTTAAAAAGCATTCTTCCGAGGAACTGCCTTACATAAGTCACATCCTTTTCCGTTGAGAAAGGCATAAGGAAGTCAACAATCTGCTCATCTCCCTTAAACAAAGACGTGTTATCCTTTGGGAAATAAGCCTGGGTAGTGGTTACGCCAAACTTGTAGCTGCCCTCATCAGGTTCCATCTCACCGGCAAGGATTTTAAAAAGTGTTGTGGTTGCCAGAGTATTGCTTCCTACAAATGCGACCTTATCCTCACGTCCCAGAATGAAGCTGATATTGTCAAGAACCTTTACTCCGTCAATAGTCTTTGAAAGTCCTTCAACCGTCAAAACCTCATTTCCGATTTCACGATTCGGTCTGAAGTCTATATACGGATATTTTCGGCTCGAAGGACGTATATCATCCAGTTCAATTTTTTCAAGTGCACGCTTACGTGCCGTAGCCTGCTTTGATTTTGAAGCATTTGCGGAGAAGCGCTGAATAAATTCCTGTAATTCCTTAATCTTCTCTTCTTTTTTACGGTTAGCCTCCTTCATCTGCTTAACCATCAGCTGACTTGACTCATACCAGAAATCATAGTTGCCTGCATAAAGCTGTATCTTGGCATAATCGATATCGGCAATATGTGTACAAACCTTGTTGAGGAAATAACGGTCATGAGATACTACTATAACGGTATTATCGAAATTAATAAGAAACTCCTCAAGCCATCTGATGGCATCAATATCAAGGTGGTTTGTAGGCTCATCCAGAAGAAGAATGTCAGGATTGCCAAACAATGCCTGGGCAAGCAGAACCTTAACCTTTTCACTGCCGTTAAGCTCACTCATCATACAGTAATGAAGGTCTGTATCAATTCCCAGACCGTTAAGAAGGGTTGCCGCATCCGACTCTGCTTCCCATCCTCCAAGCTCTCCGAATTCTGCCTCAAGCTCACTGGCGCGGATACCATCCTCCTCAGAGAAATCTTCCTTCATGTAAATTGAGTCTTTTTCTTCTCTAATTTCATAAAGGCGCTTATTACCCATTATTACTGTATCAAGAACACTGTATGTATCATATTTAAAATGGTCCTGTTCAAGAAATGACAAACGCTGTCCCGGAGTAATAATAACCTCACCCTTTGAAGGCTCCAGTTTTCCCGAAAGTATTTTCAAAAATGTTGACTTTCCTGCACCGTTAGCACCGATGATACCGTAACAGTTTCCCTCCGTAAACTTTATGTTAACATCTTCAAACAAAGCTTTTTTGCCAAGTCGTAATGTAATATTTGCTGCCTGAATCATTAAAAACACTCCTTTTTTAACCAAAATATATGGTTTATTATATTTCTACACAAATTTCCATACTAGCCTTGATTTTACAACATTTAAGCTTTTTTTTCTAGTCTTAATTACTTATTTGAAGTAAATTTTAAGATTTTCTTTATGATTTTGTAACAGTAATGTAGTAAATCTTTGTTAAAATCAAAAAAAAGTTGAAATATACTTTTTAATCCACTATAATGTGTATAGTTTTGTACGAAAGGATAATATAATGAATAGAGAAGAATACGAATTTGAAGCAGAACGAGAGCGAAGACGTTATTCCAGAGAACAGCGCCGATTATTAGAGAAGAAAAAGAAACAACAGAAAATAATTCTGTTAATTATGATAGTTCTTGTAGTATTATTAATAGGTATTATTATATTTATGATGATAAAAAGCGGTAAAAAGGATGATGATACTTTTTCCGATAATGTAAAAAAGGTATCTCCTACCGACACCGCCTCCGGCAATAACGAAAAGGATTCCACTCCGACTCCTACTGACCTTCCTTCTCCGACACCTACACCAAATTATCTCACAATAAAAAATGACTATACAACACTTGATGAGCAGGATTTTATTAAAATAGATCTCCTGACACCTAACAGATGGTCACGCGGCGGCGAGAAGCTTGAAACAGTCAAGCATATTGTCGTACACTATGTAGGTAATCCAAATACAACTGCTGCCAATAACAGAAACTTCTTTGAAAATCTCAAGACAACACATGAAGCCTCAAGAAGTGCCCACTTTATCGTAGGCATTGAGGGTGAAGTATTACAGATTATTCCGCTTAATGAATGGTCATATGCATCCAATCAACAAAATGTCGATTCAATAAACATTGAGGTATGCCATCCTGATGCATCCGGTAAATTTACGGAAAAGACTTATGATTCTCTTACACATCTTATCAATGTACTGTTGGATATCTATCATCTGCCTGAGGAAAATATTATCAGGCATTATGATGTCACCGGTAAGATTTGTCCAAAATACTATGTAGAACATGAGGATGAATGGCTGCAGCTTAAAAAGGATGCGATAAATTACGTCAAATAATAAGGTATTATATGTATAAAGTATTAATTGCAGATGACGAAAAACTTATCAGAAAGGGTCTGTGTTCCATTATTGACTGGAATGCGTTCGGCTTTTGAAATATCTCGGAATCAAGGAAAATATTACATATCATTATGCAAAGTTAAAAACAACCCCATATATATCACTTTCTGATATATATGGGGTGTTATCATTTCATAAGATCTGCAATTGTAACTCCCGAAAGGTACTCATTTACAACCTTATCCAGTCCCTTCCACAGCGGAAGTGTACGACAGCTTTCACTCTTTTCACACCCTGTCGAATCACATTCAAGACATGAAACGGGTGCCAGATTTCCTTCGGCAGCACGAAGAACATCACCTACGACATATTCTTCAGGCTTTCTTGTAAGTCTGTACCCTCCACCTTTACCATGAACGCCTTCTATCATTTTACCTTCAACAAGAAGCGGAAGTATTTTTTCCAGATATTTTAACGATATTTCCTGCCTGGCGGCAATTGATTTCATCGGTATATACTGACCATTATCATTTTCAGCCATATCAATCAATATCCTGAGCGCGTACCGCCCCTTTGTAGAAATAAACATAAATCACCTCATATCAGTACAAATAATAAAAGTTAATGACAGGCTTCACAGGAAGAATGTTTTGCAAACACTTCATTATCATATACTATTCCGTTTTTATCATAATAATCCTTAAGAGCCATTTTTATTGCTTCCTCAGCCAGAACCGAGCAGTGCAGTTTATGGGCAGGCAGCCCGTCCAGTGCCTCAGTTACGGCTTTATTTGTAAGCTTTAGCGCATCACTTACCGGCTTACCCTTTATCATAACAGTAGCCATTGAGCTGGACGCAATTGCGCTTCCGCAGCCAAAGGTTTCAAATTTCACGTCTGTGATAATATCATCATCTATTTTAAGATATATCTTCATTATATCTCCGCAGACTGCATTTCCTACCTCGCCTACACCGTCTGCATTTTCAATTGTCCCGACATTTCTCGGATTTCTGAAATGATCCATTACTTTTTCACTATAAATTGCCATATATAACCTCTTATTTTGCAAATAAATGAGGGCGTCTGCCCGCTTCCAAATCTTTCCAGAACGGCGACATATTCCTAAGATATGTCACAACCTCTGTTACCGACTTAATAATATAATCCACATCCTCCGTGGTTGCTTCTTCCCCAAGTGAAATTCTAAGAGAACCGTGTGCAACCTCATGCGGTCTGCCTATAGCCAGCAATACATGACTCGGATCAAGAGAGCCTGATGTACAGGCTGAGCCGGAGGAAGCACATATGCCTTTGTCATCAAGGAGAAGTAAAAGCGATTCTCCCTCGATTCCCTCAAAGCAGAAATTCACATTAGAAGCAAGTCTGTTAATTCTGTCTCCGTTAAGCTGAGAATACTCAATTTTATCAAGTCCGTCAATCAGCCTGTCCCGAAGCGGTGTCAGCCTTGACTGATATTCATCAATATTACGACAGGCTTCTTCAAGCGCCGCTGCAGCCGAAGCAATTCCCGGCACATTTTCGGTTCCGGCTCTTTTTCCTCTTTCCTGTGCACCGCCGTTTATGATATTTTCAAGATAAATACCTTTCCCTGCATATAATACGCCTACTCCCTTCGGACCGTGAAATTTGTGTGCCGACAGGGAAAGCATATCAATATTATCGTCAATCACATTAATGTGTATATGACCTGCTGCCTGTACTGCATCTGTATGAAAAAGAACACCCTTTTGCCTGCATACGGCCCCTATCTCACGAATTGGCTGGATAGTACCGATTTCATTGTTGGCGTACATAACGGTTACAAGTGCCGTATCCTCCCGTATTGCAGCGGCAACCTCATCTGTTCTCACCAGACCGTCGCTGTGAACGTCAAGGAGAGTTATTTCAAAGCCTTCTTTTTTAAGCTTTTCAAGTGTATGAAGTACTGCATGATGTTCAAATGCAGTTGATACAATATGCTTTTTTCCTTTTTTCAATCCAAGTCTTGCGGCTGAGATAATCGCCTGATTGTCAGCCTCACTGCCGCCGGAGGTAAAATATATTTCTTTTATTGACGCACCTAAACATTGAGCAACCCTGCCCCTTGCCTCCTCAAGAACGTCCTTTGCCCTCTGACCGACTTCATAAAGACTGGAGGGATTACCATAGCATTCATTCATATATTTAACCATGGTATCTATAGCAAGACTGCTCATTTTAGTTGTCGCCGCATTGTCTGCATATATCATATGCATCTACTCCTTTTGTCAATAACAAAATTTCATGTATATATAATACCCTTATATATACAATGATAATCATTATTCTGCAAATAATGCTGTAGAAAGATATCTGTCTCCTGTATCAGGAAGAAGAACAACTATCTTTTTTCCTGCATTTTCAGGTCTCTTTGCAAGAGTAATTGCAGCATAGGCTGCAGCTCCGGATGAGATACCCACCAGAACACCCTCGCTTCTGCCGATAAGCTTACCGGTTTCAAATGCCGCATCATTTTCCACGGCTATGATTTCATCATAAATTCCGGTATTGAGTACTTCCGGTACAAAGCCGGCGCCGATGCCCTGAATCTTATGTGGGCCCGGTGTGCCCTTTGATAATACCGGTGAAGAAGCCGGCTCAACAGCAACTACCCTGATGTTCGGATTTTTACTCTTTAAATATTCACCTACTCCCGTAATGGTACCTCCGGTACCTACGCCTGCGACAAATATATCGACATTTCCGTCAGTATCTGCCCAGATTTCAGGACCTGTTGTGTTAAAATGTGCCTTTGGATTGGCCGGATTTACAAACTGACCGGCAACAAAGCTGCCCGGTATCTCCGCCTTAAGCTCTTCTGCCTTTGCAATTGCTCCCTTCATACCCTTAGCACCCTCTGTGAGAATCAGTTCTGCACCATATGCCTTAATAAGGTTGCGTCTCTCGACTGACATTGTATCAGGCATTACTATAATAATACGGTATCCTCTTGCTGCTGCGACTGCTGCAAGACCGATGCCTGTATTACCTGAAGTAGGCTCAATTATTACACTGTCTTTTGTAAGCTTTCCGGTAGCCTCTGCATCATCAAGAATTGCCTTTGCGACTCTGTCCTTTACAGAACCGGCCGGATTAAAATATTCAAGCTTGGCATATATTTTTGCGTTTAAGTTTTCCTTTTCCTCAATATGAGTAAGTTCAAGAAGTGGTGTCCTTCCTATTAACTGATCTGCTGTTTTATATATATTAGCCATTGTTTTATTCCTCCCTATCCGAGTGCGGCAAATCCATTTTCAAGATCTGCGATAATATCATCAATATGTTCAGTACCGATTGATAATCTGATTGTATTCTGATAAATACCCACATCATTCAATTCTTCATCAGTTAACTGACTGTGAGTTGTTGATGCAGGATGAATAACAAGGCTCTTTACATCTGCAACATTTGCAAGTAAGGAGAATATTTTAAGGTTATCAATAAATTTAAATGCTTCTTCTTTACCGCCCTTAATTTCAAAGGTAAATATTGAACCGCCTCCGTTAGGGAAGTATTTCTTATAAAGCTCATGGTCAGGATGACCCGGAAGACTTGGATGATTAACCTTTTCAACAAGCGGATGATTTACAAGATAGTCAATCACCTTTCCGGCATTTTCAGCATGTCTTTCAAGTCTCAGGCTTAATGTTTCGGTTCCCTGAAGAAGAAGGAATGCTGCAAAAGGTGAAATAGTTGCACCGGTATCTCTTAAGAGAATTGCCCTTATATATGTAGCAAATGCTGCCTTTCCGGCCGCTTCGGTAAACCTCACACCATGGTAGCTTGGATTTGGTTCTGAAATCCATGGGTATTTTCCGCTTTCAGCCCAGTTAAATGTGCCTGCGTCTACAATAACGCCGCCAAGTGTTGTACCATGACCTCCTATGAATTTTGTGGCGGAATGAACAACTATGTCTGCACCATGTTCAATAGGTCTGATAAGATACGGTGTACCGAATGTATTGTCAATTACAAGCGGAAGACCGTGCTTATGAGCGATTGCCGCAATTGCATCAATATCAGGAATATCACTGTTTGGATTGCCGAGTGTTTCAATATAGATTGCCTTTGTTTCCGGTCTGATTGCTGCCTCAACCTCTTCAAGATTGTGAATGTTTACAAATGTTGATTCAATGCCGTAAAGAGGTAATGTGTGAGCAAGAAGATTCGCTGAGCCTCCGTATATAGTCTTCTGTGCCACAATGTGCTCTCCTGCCTTTGCAAGAGCCTGAACGGTATATGTAATTGCCGCTGCACCGGATGCAACAGCAAGACCGGCTACTCCTCCTTCAAGTGCCGCTATTCTGTCTTCAAATACGCCCTGTGTGCTGTTTGTTAATCTTCCGTAAATATTACCTGCATCAGCAAGTCCGAATCTGTCTGCCGCATGCTGTGCATTATGAAATACATAACTTGTTGTCTGGTAAATAGGTACTGCCCTTGAATCTGTTGCAGGATCTGCCTGTTCCTGTCCTACGTGTAACTGTAATGTTTCGAATTTATAATTTGCCATAATAATTAATTCCTTTCGTTTCAAAATGTTTTATTCTGTTATTCTTTGTATGTAATCAGTTCCTTAACAACAGTAACAACACATTCGTCCGAAACGACAATTTGATCTTACCAGGTTTTCAAATCTTGTCTGCATTTTATCTTTTCCTTTTCTATCTACCTGTTTGGTAGGTAATTATGTTATAGCACCATTTACCTACCGTGTCAAGGGGTAAATAAAAAAATTTTTAAGTGTGTATACTCCTGTTTCTTTATGGGCAAATACAAAATAGTTGCAAGTCATACAATAAAAAACTGCCATTAACACATATTTATATGTGAATGGCAGAAATTAATTAAATAATCATAATTCAAACATCAGCTCAGCGTAAGTAGGAACCGGCCAGAGCTCACTGTCGACAATTGTCTCAAGCTCATCAATCGGAGCTCTTAACGCATCCATCATAGGTACTATTTCATGTCTGAAATATGTTGCTGTTTCCTTCGCTCCGCTTATATCAGAAACCCTTGCCAGACCATCCGAAAGATTATCCATCGCCTTCTTTGCATCAGAAAGAAGCCTTGAAGCTTTTGAAAGTATCTCCTCCTGAGCAGACACGTCAGCCACAGAAAGTGCATTTTTAACGGAAATAACGGAATCCGCAACATTCTTTACAAACTTCATAACTGCAGGAATATACTTTCTTGAAGCCATCTCAATCATTGTCTTTGCCTCAATGGCAATCACCTTTGAATAGTTCTCATAATTTATCTCCACACGGCTTCTAAGCTCTGCCTCAGAATAAATACCCTGGTGTTCAAAAAGCTTTATAGCCTTTGGTGTAATCAGGGCTTCTACCGCGTCAATAAAACATGATATATTAGGTAGTCCGCGTCTTGCCGCCTCCTCAATCCATTCCTGCGAATAACCGTTACCGTTAAAGATAACACGCTCATGTGCAGCAAGCTCTGTCTTGATAAGCTCATGTACCGCCGTATCAAAATCTTCTGCTGCCTCAAGCCTGTCGGCAAACTCCTCAAGTGTTTCGGCAACAATTGCGTTAAGATATGTATTCGGCTCTGCAATTGACATACTTGAGCCAACCATACGGAATTCAAACTTATTACCGGTAAATGCAAAAGGAGATGTTCTGTTTCTGTCTGTAACATCCTTTGAAAATCTCGGAAGGGTTTTAACACCTACATCAAGCTTCTCGCTTTTCTTAGCAGTTTTGGCTTCTCCTGTAGCTACAAGCTGAGCAACCACGTCGTCAAGCTGGTCGCCAAGGAATACGGAAATAACTGCCGGCGGAGCCTCTCCTGCTCCGAGTCTGTTATCATTGCCCGGATTTGAAGCAGATAATCTGAGCAGATCGGCATGCACATCTACCGCCCTGATAACTGCTGTAAGGAAAAGGAGGAACTGAATATTTTCATTTGGCGTCTTGCCCGGATCAAGAAGATTTTTACCCTTATCTGTAACAAGAGACCAGTTATCATGCTTACCTGAGCCGTTTACTCCTGCATAAGGTTTCTCATGAAGCAGGCACTCAAGCCCGTGTCTTTTTGCAACCTTCTTCATGGTATCCATGACAAGCTGATTATGATCCGTAGAAATATTGGCCGTTGCATAAATCGGTGCAAGCTCATGCTGGGACGGAGCGACCTCATTGTGCTGTGTTTTTGCAAGAATTCCGAGTCTCCACAGCTCGACATTCAGATCCTTCATATAAGAAGCAACTCTTTCCTTTAATGAACCGTAGTAATGATCATCAAGCTCCTGTCCCTTTGGTGCAGGTGCTCCGAAGAGTGTCCTTCCCGCAAAAATAAGGTCATCTCTCATCATATATTTATTATGATCAACAAGAAAATACTCCTGTTCAGGTCCAACCGAGCATTCTACCTTTGATACGTCATTTATGCCAAACAGCTTAAGAATACGTACAACCTGTGTTGAAATCGATTCCATTGAACGCAGAAGCGGGGTCTTCTTGTCAAGCGCTTCACCCGTGTATGAGCAAAAAGCAGTCGGAATACAGAGTGTCACTCCCGCAGCATCCTCTTTTAAAAATGCCGGTGACGTAGGATCCCATGCAGTATATCCTCTTGCTTCAAATGTAGCTCTGAGTCCTCCGCTTGGGAAAGATGATGCATCTGACTCACCCTTAATAAGCTCCTTACCTGAAAACTCCATTAAAATCTTTCCGCCTGATGCAGGCTCAATAAATGAGTCATGCTTTTCTGCCGTAATACCTGTAAGCGGCTGGAACCAGTGGGTATAATGTGTCGCTCCCTTTTCAATAGCCCAGTCCTTCATGGCATTTGCGACAACATTGGCAACATCAAGTGAGAGTGGCTGTTCCTTATCCATTACCTTCTTTAGCGCCTTGAAGGTTTCTTTTGGCAGACGTTCCTTCATAACTGACTCATTAAAAACATCAATACCAAAAATGTCTGTTAATTTTTCATTCATATTCAGATACCTATCCCTAAAAAACCATAATAAATATATTATATTGTAAAAACAAAAATAATGCAATCCGTATTTACAAAATAAAATGAGCTGTGTCAAAGCAGATAATCCTATAATCCGCCAATGACCTTATGGCTTAATTATTACTTTTGATTTTTAATAAATACATCCATCTGACTGAACGGAACTGTGTATCCGCGCTCATCCATGGTCAGCTTAATTGTTTCCATAAGCTCCCATTTTACCGGCCAGTAATCAGAAGACTTAACCCATGTTCTGAAGCCCATCTGTATACTGCTGTTATCAAACTCGTTTACAAATACGTCAACCTGTCTGTCCTTTAAAACACGGGTATTATTTTCGGCAATTTCCTCCAGCATCTGCTTAACGCCCCTAATGTCATCATTGTATGATACAGGGACCATTATATCTATTCTTCTGAATTTTTCTTTTGAAACATTTATAAGATTTGAATTTGAAAGTGTACCGTTCGGAAGAATTACAACCTTATTATCAACTGTCGTCAGCTTTGTATAGCAGATGTCAATTGAGGTTGCCGTTCCCTCAAGTCCGTTAACAATTATATAATCTCCCGTTACGAACGGCTTCATCACAAGTATAAGTACACCGCCCGCAAAATTCTGAAGGCTGCCCTGAAGTGCAAGACCCACGGCAAGACCGCAGGAACCGATTATTGTGATAAATGATGCGGTAGGCACTCCGAATATACCTGCAATGGCAACCAGTAAAATCACATAAAGAATTATTTTTGTAAATGAAGCAATAAACGACCCTACACCCGGATCAATTTCCGCCTTCCCCGTAGTACGGATAATAAGCTTTTCACAAACTTTTATTAACTTACGTCCGACAAAAAATATAAGTAACACCTCAAGAATCTTCCATCCTATCGGTGCAATAATATTCCAGTTGTTAAAAAATGAATCAGATACTAACAGCATATTTGTCTCCTTTGCCTTATAAATTAATAACCAGCTTCAGTCATTAAGACCGAAGCCGGATTATTTTAACAATATTAAATTAAACAGATGATAAATCAGGTTTATCTGAGCATTAAAATATAAAACAGGTTCCGACAGCCAATTACTTATCAGCCTTTTTTGCGGAAGCCTTTTTAGAAGGTTTTTTATCAACCTTTGTCTCCGGTTTTACTTCCTTTTTTTCTTCCTTGTTTTCTTCCTTCTGCTCTTCCTTTACAACAATTTTTGAGGCAGTCCTGGCAGCCTTATCAACTACCTTTGTTGCTTCCTTTGCCACCTTGCCCGCCGCCTTTTTAATTTCACCGACAACAGACTTCTTATCATCATTTATTGCTTCTGTTTTGTCAGCAGCTTTTGCTTTTTCCTTATCAGCCTTTAATGCTGCCGATGCAGATTTATTATTTGAATTCTTTTCGTTAGCCTTGGCTGCTTTCTTTACCTCAGTACATGTAAAGATTGCGATACCAAGAGGAGGTACATTAATTTCAATAGAATTATCCCTTCCGTCAACCCTGACTTCCTTTGATTGTCTGAGCCGAGGATTGACCATACCGCTTCCGTTATATTTCAAATCGTCTGAGTTAAGTATTTCTTTATATTTACCGTTAAACGGAACCGCAACGTTAATCTTTTCATATGCAACAGGAGTAAAGTTGGCAATAACAAGAAGAGTATCCTCAGCCTTCTTACCGCGTCTTACAAATGAAACCATACTTCTGTCTGCATCCATACAGCTCATCCACTCAAATCCGAATGGGTCCTGATCAAGCTCCCACAAAGCAGGTGATTCACTGTAAAGCTTAAATAAATCACTTGTGAAATCAGCAACCGCCTTATTGACAGGATTTTCATCGATTAAATTCCAATCAAGACTTCTCTCCTCACTCCATTCCCTGAACTGACCGAAATCCTGACCCATAAATAAAAGCTTTTTACCCGGATGAGTCATCATAAAGCCGTAGCAGGCCTTAAGATTTGCCAGCTTGTCCTCATCATAGCCCGGCATTTTATTAATCATAGAGCCCTTGCCGTGAACAACCTCATCATGCGATAATACGAGAACAAAATTTTCTGAATATGCATACATCATACTGAATGTAAGCATTCCGTGACATCCCTTTCTGAATAAAGGATCCTGTCTCATATATGAAGTAAAGTCATTCATCCAGCCCATATTCCACTTGAAGTCAAAGCCTAATCCGTCATCATCAAGCTTGCCGGTAATCTTTGGCCATGCTGTTGATTCCTCGGCAATCATCAATACACCCTTATTACGCTTATGCATAATTGAATTAAGATGCTTTATAAATTCGATTGCTTCAAGGTTTTCCTTGCCGCCGTACATATTTGCGACCCACTCACCGTCATTCTTGCCATAGTCAAGGTAAAGCATCGAAGCCACGGCATCCATTCTGATACCGTCTACATGATACTTTTCAACCCAGAAAAGTGCATTGGCAATGAGATAGTTTGATACCTGCGGTCTGCCATAATTGTAAATAAGCGTACCCCAGTGAGGATGTGTACCCTGTCTTGGGTCCTTATGTTCATATAGGCATGTACCGTCGAAATTTGATAAACCGTATGTATCCTTAGGGAAATGAGCAGGCACCCAGTCAAGAATAACACCGATACCCTGTTCATGCATATAATCAACAAAATACATGAAATCCTCAGGAGTTCCGTATCTTGATGTCGCCGAATAATATCCGATTACCTGATAACCCCATGATGCATCAAGCGGATGCTCCATAACAGGCATAAGCTCTACATGTGTATAATGTTTTTTCTTACAATACTCTGCAACCTGTACTGCAATTTCCCTGTAATTATAGAAGCTGCCGTTTTCTTCGGATGGTTTTTTCCATGATCCGAGGTGAAGCTCATATATAAGCATAGGCTTATCGATTGCCATGCCTTCTTCTCTTTTTTCAATCCACTTTGAATCCTTCCACTTATAGCCGGACATATCAAATACCTTTGATGCGGTACCCGGTCTTATCTCGGAATAATTTGCATACGGATCAGCCTTAAGATAAGTAAGACCGCCCTTGACCTTAAGCTCATATTTGTAAACTTCTTCGTTCTCTACTCCCGGAATAAACAACTCAAATATACCCGAATTGCCAAGTCTCCTCATGGCATGCTTTCTGCCATCCCAATTATTGAAATTACCTACAACGCTTACACGCAGACAATTTGGAGCCCATACCGCAAAGCATACACCCTTAACACCATCAATTGTCATCGGATGAGCGCCAAGCTTTTCATATACGGTATAATTTATGCCGGCCGAGAAGCTGTCACATTCCTCCTGCGTCATAACCGGTCCGAACGAATACGGGTCAATAATGGTCTCCTCTCCGTTTTCATATTTGATTGTCAATGTATACTCAGGAATTTTCTTTCCTGCAACAAGAGCAGCAAAATATCCCATCTCGTCCATCTTTTCAAGCATAACCTTATCTGATGCGATATTGGCAACAATCTCCGATGCATCAGGATTGAAAGCCCCGATAAGGATACCGTCATCGGTTATGTGAGGTCCGAGCACCTGATGAGGATTGTCATGCTCCGAATAGCAAACAGCCTCGATTTCAGGCCAATTCATAAGATCATACAGTTTTTTGTCCATAAATACCCTCCATATATCTTGTAATATTATATATTATTCATAATACCACTGATCTTTTTTCTCTTCTTTTGTATTGTCTTCACCCGAATCATCTGAAGAATTAATCACATTATCATAATTTTCTTTATTATTCGAACCGAGATAATGTATCTCATCTCCGCATTCCTCGGTATTTTCCGAAGAATTTCCGGAAACAGCCTCAAATTTAGGCATATAAACCTTAAATATTCTCTCAATCATTGAAGATGAGGTGTATACAAATAAACCCGGCAATATAATAACAACAAGAGGCAAAAACAAATAACCCGCAAAAATACACACACCCGCAATAAATAATATTCCGAGAGTATAAGTAAAATATCTTATCATGATAAGATAAGTAAATGACAGCAGTGTTTTGGTCGAAAAATCAAATCTGGAAAGAACAGGAAAAGCAAAAAGCATCATACAGAAAAACATTAATGCAATTACAATTCCGAGCCAGAAAAGAAACTGCGCCATACCGCCTGCTGTGCTGGCCTTATAATTAACATAGGCAAGTAATGATGATGACAAAAAGCCAATAAGAAGTATCATCCACACAACAGTTCCCTGAAAAAGATTCTGTTTAAAGGAGTGAAAATAGTTTCTCACCGGATAGCCTCTGCCCTTTTTAAGAGTCTTTACCGTTGAATAATAAAGTGCGGTGTAAGCCGGTCCTATTGTTATAATCGGCATACTCAACAAAAAAGTAATAACATTTAATATGACAAGGTCTGTTGTTTTATTGATAAATCGCCAAAATGCCCTGTCCTGGTCAAATAATCCGTTCATAATAATTCCTCGTGAATTCAGTATATCATTTTATCGACATATATACAACTCTTCGAAAACGCCAATTTTCAAAAAGTGCAGATATTACGTATTTTCTTACAAATCAATACCATATTTACTGCTGTATTTTTTAAGCAGGTTATCATACTGCTTCATGGTATCCTGTGATTTTTTGACAGCCATGCCTGCCTCAAGCTCCGTCAGAACTCTCTGATAGTCTTTTTCTGCCAAAACCGCCTTTTCAGACTCGCTGTACGGTATGCCAAGTTTTTTGCGGTTAAGTATGTCAAAGGTTCTTAACGTATCATAAAAGCCAAGAAGCTTTCTCTTCCTTACTGACCTTGGTGAAAAATCAAGCGTACCGTCAACCAGGTCACCTATATATCTGCTTGGTCTTATTTCAATTATCTCATCAGCACGTGAAGCAAGATATAAATCATATTCATTGCTGTTGCTGCACATTACGACGATAAGCTTTTTAAGATTTTCCTCTTCTATGAGCGGTCTGATCGGAACATTGTCGATAAGGCCGCCGTCCACAGCCTTCTCACTGCCGATAAATACCGGCTTATAAATTACGGGAAGAGCCGTTGATGCAAGTATTCTGTTTTTTATTTCAGCATCAAAAAGTTCATTAAGCTTATAATATCTGATATCAAAATAATCACGGTAGTTTTCAACATAATCCTTTAACTGCTCAATTGATTCGGGAAATGTCATATCTTTTTCCATGATTGCGGCAGTTACATAGAGCTTAATGTCACCTACTCGTACATAATCATAATCAACTTCGGTATTAAGTATCTCAATAAGCCGCTCTCTGATTGCATTCATGTCAGTTGTGCCGAGCAGAGTTGTTTTTTCTCCGATTCTGTCCCAGAGCATTTCTGCAGTTTCGAGCTTTTTTAACGCAAAAAAGAGACCGTTTACTGCCCCTATTGAGGAACCGGATACAGCCTTTATACCGTGTGTAATACCAAGCTGTGTAAGTGCCTTCCAAACTCCAAGCTCATATGCTCCTTTTCCGCCTCCTCCGGCAAAGCACAATCCGTATTCGTCCATAATTTCCTCCAATTAAAACATCCAAAAAATACTGAAAACCAAAAATGCAGCGACTGAACATACAAAACTCGTTTTGGGAAATATGACTTTCTCCGTGACACTGTCGCAGTCTTCTCTGTTAATTACCTTCCACATATAAATAATAATACCTGCTGCAGTAGCCATAAACAGCAGCATCGCACCATATATCGTAATCTGAAATACAAGCGCCAGTGCACCGGCTGCAGGATTATCTTCCGGCAATGCCTTAAGTATGTAATAAAGTGATATATTGGCTGCCACATCTACAACCATAAGATAATGAATTACCTTAAGTTTTTCTTCCATAATATCTCTCCGTTAATAAATATATGACAAATGACTGCACGGTAATCATTTCATCGTCATAAATATAAAACGCTTAAAAAAGCACAAATATATCTGTATATACTATATCAAAAAAAGACAAAAAAATAAACCTGCAATTATCAAATTTTAATGAAATTTATTGATTTTATCCGACTTGACTGTTATAGTATTATTATAAACACAAGAAATGATTTTGAGGCTGAATTATCCGGTCCGATAAAATCATATCAGGGGGTAATGTAATGGGTAATTATTGTATAACCATAGCAAGAGGCTATGGAAGCGGCGGAAGCCATATTGCTAAGAATTTATCAGAAAGACTCGGAATTCCGTACTATGATACGGATCTTTTAAAAATAGCTTCCGAGAAAAGCGGCATACCTGAGCAGTCGTTTATTGCCGCAAATGAAAAGATAAGTGATTCAAGGCTTAAATATTCTCCAAAAAATGAAGATGAGGACTATTCGTTCACGCCTCTTCCTTCAAGTGATCCGAAATATACTTCAAGCAAAAACCTTTTTGCAATCCTTGCAGGGGTAATCAGGGATTTGGCAGGCAGTCAGTCATGTATCATCATCGGCAAGGCGTCAAACCATGTACTGGCAGGCTTTGACAATGTATTAAGACTTAATATAGTGGCTCCGATGGACAAATGCATTGAAAATATCACAAGACGCAATAATGTGTCACCCGACGAAGCAAAGGAAAAGATTGAAAAAATTGATAATCACCGCAGTAATTATATAAAATATTACACCGGAAGGGACTGGCATGATTACAGATATTACGATATGGTCATAAACACAGGATTTTTCTCAGAGAACAATGTGTGTGAAATAATAGAAAATATTGTCAGGGAAAAATTTCAGCAATAAAATAACACAAAAAGAGTTCTGCAAATTGCAGAACTCTTTTTTCGCATAAATACTGTTATTTATTATTATTATTTCTTTACAAGCTTAAGATACTCGGCAATTCCTTGTGCATCTGCCTTTCCGAGATTATTAACTGCTTCTTCACTGTTAAAGAATTTTCTGTCAGCAGAAGAATCAATATAACAATGCTCTATTAATACGCCTGTCATATTCCTTATCGCACAATTTTTGATAATGGAATAGTAATCCATCACCCTGCCCTGCGGATCTTTTGTTCCGGTCTGACTTGTACGAATAAGGAGACTAGGTGATGAATACGGTATTCCAAGACCGTGAAGCTTACTTAATATGCAGTTTCCCAATGCCTTTGAAGATTTCGCAATTGTATAATATTGGGAAATAAGAATCATTACGCCTCGTCCCCCGCCGGCATTAAAATGCATGCTTACAAACAAATCGGAATTTATATCCTGCGCATTTTGAACTCTCATAAACATGTCAACGGCATTATTCGTATTAAGGCATGAGGTATTTCTTGAAAGATAAACCGAAACATTTTTATAATTATTTTCAAGGTAAGCCTTGCAGGCGTCAGCAACCTTTTTATTGAGAATCTCTTCCCTGTAGCCCGCTGATGAAGCACCTGTATGAGTACTGTCATGTCCCGGATCAATTGTGATGATATATATCTTTTCAACCACCACCTTACATGTTGCAGTCCTGCCGCCAAGAGACATGGTAATATTGGCTGTACCCTCTTTTACGCCTGTAATGCAGCCTGTAGAGTCAATCGTTACGACTGATTCGTTTGAGGAAGCAAAATTCGGTACCGCACCGCCTGCATTACAATTATATCCGAGCTTTAAGCTTTTACAGTCGGAACGTATGGTAACAACAGAATCGGTAAATGACAGATTCTCTACATTTACATTTTCCAGAACAGACACATTTATACATGCCTTAGCATTGCCGCAATCTGCAGTTATAACACATGTGCCTGCAGCTATTCCGGTAATATTGCCCTCTGAATCCACAACGGCTACGGACTCATCATCAGAAGAATATGAAATTGTTTTTTTCTCGGTTGCGTCAAAAGGAACTGTATGAGCCATACACTTTTCTGTAGTACCGACAACAATATTCATATGTGACTGTGCAGTCTTTATACCGGTTACGGGAGCTTTAACCGTAACAGAACAGCTTACAATCTGTGTATCACAGGAACAGAAAATCGTGGTTGTCCCTGCTCCGGTTGCTGTAATAACACCATCCTGAACCGAAGCAACCTTATTATTAAAGCTTGACCAGCCGACAAAAGAATTTTTATCGACAACCTTGGACGGTACCTTTACCGAAAGCCTTACACTCTGTCCTTTATCAAGCGTTACAGCATTACTGCTGATTGAAAGCTTATTGACATCCTCCGAAACCATAACCTTGCAGGTTGCGGATAAATTTCCGCACTTTGCCGTAATTGTTGCACTTCCCGAAGACTTGGCAGTAATATACCCTCCCTTTACGGTAGCTACTTCATCATTGCTTGTATTCCATACAACATCCCTGATACTATGGGAATTGGCAGGTATAAACGATACGCTAAGCTGCCTTGCCGCCCCCACCTTTAATGACATGCTTGTATAGCCGAGAATAATTTTCGGAGTAATAACTACAGCCTTGGAAGGTGTCGGCGTCATGGTCGGTGTTGGTGTCAATGCTGCCGTAGGCGTTACCGTTAATTCTTCAGCAGGCGTCTGCGTTGCCCCGAATGTCGGAGTTGCAGTTATTTCCTCTGAAGGCATGGCAGCCGGTACAGTCTCTTCCGGAGTAATAGAGGCTTCTTTCTCCGCCTCCTGCATTGGTTCCTCCGTTGCTGTTGCCTGACTGTCCGTTGCTACAGACTTCTTTTCATCTGAATTATTAACAAATACTGCTGCGCCTCCTGCCAGAAGCAGAAAAACCACTATAAAGCACAGTATTATCAGTTTCTTTTTCATAGTCGATTAATTCCTGATTATAAATATGGTTTCATTAAGTCATCGAAATCAAATGTTGCAAAATAATCTTTAACCGTTTCGGCGCGACGAATCATTTTAACGCTTCCGTCCTCCTTTAAAAGCAACTCGGCAGACTTTAATTTGCCATTATAGTTATAGCCCATTGAAAAGCCGTGTGCTCCGGTATCGTGAATAACAAGATAATCTCCTCTGTCAATCTTCGGAAGCTTTCTGTCGATTGCAAATTTATCATTATTTTCACAAAGCGAACCAACTACGTCATATATATATTCAGGCTCCTCATTTTCCTTTCCGAGAACCGTAATATGATGATATGCCCCGTACATGGCCGGTCTCATAAGGTTAACGGCACATGCATCCACACCGATATATTCTTTGTAGATGTGCTTTTCATGAATAGCCTTAACAACAAGTGCACCGTAAGGTCCCATCATGAAACGTCCCAGCTCAGTAAATATCGCAACATCTCCCATACCGGCAGGCACAAGGATTTCCTCATAAGCCTTTCTTACACCCTCGCCTACTGCCATAATATCAACCTTTTTATCTTCAGGTCTGTAAGGTATACCGATACCGCCTGAAAGATTGATGAATTTAATTTTGGCTCCTGTTTTTTCCTTTAACTCTACCGCAAGCTCAAAAAGAGTTCTTGCAAGTGTAGGATAATAATCAGCTGCGGTTGTATTGCTTACAAGAAACGAGTGAATACCGAATTCCTTTACTCCGAGAGCCATAAGCTTCCTGTAGCCTTCAACCATCTGCTCCCTGGTGCATCCGTACTTTGCATCACCCGGGTTATCCATAATACCGTTTTCAAGCTCATAGATTCCGCCCGGATTATAACGCATGCATACAACTTCCGGAACTCCGCATTCTTCATTCAGGAAATCAATATGAGTAATATCATCAAGGTTAATATATGCTCCAAGCTCCTTAGCCTTTGTAAATTCTCCGTTCGGTGTTTCATTTGAAGAGAACATTATATCCCCTTTTCCCATACCGACTGCCTCTGATAACAGAAGCTCAGACATTGAAGAGCAGTCTGCACCGCATCCCTCTTCCTTAAGAATCTGCAGAAGATATGGATTAGGTGTGGCCTTCACCGCAAAGTATTCCCTGAAGCCGGGATTCCATGCAAATGCCTTTTTCAATTCCCTTGCATTATTTCTGATGCCCTTCTCGTCATATATATGAAATGGAGTCGGATAATCCTTTACAATTTTTTCCACCATTTCCTTTGTCACAAATGTGCTTTTCATCTTCCAGTCCTCCGTACAAATCATAACGAATTTCCCAGTCATTTTAACACCGCAAAAATCATTTGTAAAGATTTTTATACAAATTATATACATGTATACAATTTTTTATTTAAAAACAGCCTTTGTTCCTGCCAGACCCCGTTTTCGTAATCTGTTCTTTAAGCAAAGCACCCTGTCATCAGCCACAAGAGTTTCCTCCTTGATTGTATGAATGAATGTATGCGTTATTTCATCGCCTTTTGTCATATCCATACCCTTTACTCCTTTACCGGTCTTCTTAAGCTCCGGAATTTCAAGAAGATTAAAGGTAAGAACATTATTTTTCTTACTGAGCAATGTCACGCGCGACCTATCGGAGGTTGCTTCTGCCGCCGTAAGAGGAAGAATTGTTGCCACCTTGTCACCTTCGGCAAGCTTTGTCGCTGCGACAACAGTACGGTTTGTTTCAAATTCAATACCCGATACGCATTTTACAAGTCCGCTCTTTGTGGTAAAAAGAAGAAGACTTTCAAACATGGCCTCATAGCCTGTCATGTAAACTATCTGCTCATCATTCATTTTAAGAATGGTCTGTAAGAGCTGGCCCTTATCCTTCATCTTACTCTTCGGAAGCGAGCTTACCTTAAGCTGATACATATTTCCGGCATCCGTAAATACACAAATCTTATCATTGCTCTTAACATTTATTACATGTACAAATTCTGCAAGTGTTTCCTCATTTGCCCTCTGATATGTAGCAGTATCTACCGCCTTCACATATCCAAACTTATTTGTAAGAACAACAAGCTCTTCTATGCGCTCCTCCTGAATATAATCAGTTGTATCAGAAACCATAATGGTCGTCTTACGGTCTGTGGCAAATTTTACCTTAAACTCCATAAGCTTTTCTTTTATAACCTTATAAAGCTCTTTTCTGCTGCCGAGCACACGCTTATAATACTTAATATCCTTAAGAATCTTATCCTCTTCTTCATGAAGCTTTAAGATTTCAAGACCTACTAACTTTGAAAGCTGCATTGCAAGAATCGCGTCTGACTGCTTGTCGGTGAAACAGAAGGTTGAAGCAATAGCCTTAGCTGTTTCTGTCTTAAATTGAATATTATCTATTACGCCGTTAATAAGACATTCCTTAGCCTGCTTTATGTTTGAGGAGCCGCGAAGCACCTCAATGATTGCATCAATCACGTCAACGGCCTTAATAAGACCCTGTACGATTTCAAGTCGTTTTTCAGCCTTATCAATCAGATATTCAAATTCCTTTGTATAAAGCTCCTCCTGGAACTGAACAAATTCGGCAATAAGGCTTTTAAGTCCAAACTGCATCGGCTGCTTGTCCTTAACTGCGAGAAAACATGCTCCGTACGTATCCTCAAGTGCTGACTTTTTAAATAAACCGTTTAACAGATTTGCCGCATCCCTGTCCTTTTTAACCTCGACTACTACCCTGATTCCTTCCTTTGAGGATTCGTCTCTTACATCATATATTTCCTCAAATACCCTGTCCTTCATAAGATTTACCAGATTCTCAACAAGTCTTGTCTTATTGCCGGCTACAGTATACGGAATTTCGGTAATAATAATGTTTTTACGCCCTGAATCGCCGTTTTCGATTTCGGTACGGGCTCTGACACGTATCTTACCCTCGCCTGTTTCATAAAGGTTTCTAAGCTCGTCGGCATTGGTAATGATGCCGCCTGTAGGGAAATCAGGTCCCGGAATATGAATCATCAGCTCATCAAGTGTAATGTCCGGATTATCCATATATGCTATTACGCCGTTAATGACCTCTCCCGGATTGTGCGGCGGTATATTTGTTGCCATACCCACGGCAATACCCGTAGTACCGTTGATGAGAAGGTTAGGAAGCATGGCCGGAAGAACTCTCGGCTCCTTCTCACTTTCATCAAAGTTCGGGTCAAACTCAACGAGTCCCTTTTCAAGATGATCAAGTAAGGTCATGGCTCCTTCACTAAGTCTTGCTTCCGTATATCGCATGGCAGCTGCAGAATCTCCGTCAATCGAGCCAAAATTTCCGTGACCGTCAATAAGGGGAATTGCCAGGGAATAATCCTCACTCATATGAACCAGTGCATCATAAATGGATGAATCACCGTGAGGATGATATTTACCCATAGTATCACCGACAATACGTGCACATTTTCTGTGAGGCTTGCCGGGCTCAAGACCCAGCTCTGTCATTGCATAGAGAACTCTTCGCTGGACAGGCTTTAATCCGTCTCTGACATCAGGCAGAGCTCTGGCTATAATAACACTCAATGCGTAATCTCTGTATGAGGTTCTCATTTCCTCTACAAAATCACGTTGAATAATTGTTTCTTCAAAATTAGACATACATCCTCCAATTAAATATCAAGGTTGGCATACCTGGCCTCTTCCATGATAAATTCTCTTCTCGGCGGTACAAGACTTCCCATCAGAAGACTTGTAATATCGGAAGCCTCAACAACATCACTGATTGTTACTCTGGCAAGTGTTCTCTGCTCAGGGTCAAGAGTTGTTTCCCAAAGCTGGTTGGCATCCATTTCTCCTAGACCCTTGTAACGCTGAAGACCGGTAATCTTGCCTTTATCTTCAATAAATCTGCGAAACTTTTCAAGCTCAAAGTCATCCATGATATAGCTGCTTTCCTTAACCCTTCCCTTTTTCTCACCTGATTTTTTCTTTGCAGTCTTACCCTTACCCTTTGAAGCTTCTTCATCCGAAGCATCTTTTTTAGCCTGCCTGCTGTAAGCATAATCTATTTCGTAGTCGGCCTTGTAAAGAGGCGGCAGACCTCTGTACACCTTGCCGTTTAATATAAGCTCCGGCATAAATCGATAAAAAAATGTTAGTAAAAGAGTACTAATGTGTGCTCCGTCCACGTCCGCATCCGTTAATATGATAATCTTGTCATAACGAAGCTTTGTTATGTCAAAATCATCACCTATTCCGCAGCCGAAGGACGCAATCATTGTCTTTATTTCATTGTTTGTCAGTATTTTTTCAAGCGTTGCCTTCTCGACATTAAGAATTTTACCCCTAAGCGGAAGAACTGCCTGTGTACGGCGGTTACGTGCCGTCTTAACAGTACCGCCCGCCGAATCACCCTCTACTATGTAAACCTCACATTCAGAAGCCTTCTTTGAAGAACATGCCGCAAGCTTTGACTTTGTATCCACATCATTAAGTGATTTAAGAACCTGGTTTCTTGCCTTATCTCCTGCTTTTCTTGCCTGATAGGACTTCATGGAATTATCAAGAATGCTTTTCAGTACCTCTACGTTTCTGTCAAAATAACGGGTGATTTCTCTTGCAAACACCTCATCTACAGCCAGCTTTGCGTCTGTATTTCCAAGCTTTGTCTTTGTCTGACCCTCAAACTGCGGTCCCGGATGCTTGATGGATATGATTGCTACAAGACCGTTTCTGATGTCCTTTCCGTCAAAGTTTTCATCCTTGTCCTTAAGTACTCCGAGCTCTCTTGCATACTGGTTCAGCACTCTTGTAAGCGCAGTTTTAAAGCCGGTCACATGTGTGCCTCCATCTACTGTATTTATCCTGTTGCAGTAAGAGTTAATCTGCTCCTGGAAGGCATTTGTATACTGGAAAGCCACCTCAATCTGTATGCCTCCGCTCTCTCCCTCAATATAAGCAGGCTCAGGATGAATCGGAGTATTTTCCCTGTTAAGATATTTTACAAAGCTCTTAATTCCCTCATCTTCCTGATAAGTCTTTTTAAGACCGCTTCTTTTATCCTCAAATTCAATGATAAGACCCTTATTAAGAAATGCAATTTCCTTTAACCTCTTACAGATTGTATCTGATTTAAATTCGACTGTTTCAAATATCTGTTTGTCCGGGTAAAAGGTCACCTTTGTTCCCGTATCAGATTTTGCACACTTGCCTACTGACGGCAATGTTCCATCCGAAGCCAGCTTTGTAACAGGCTTGCCTCCATCCTTATATTCATCAGTATAAATCAGACCGTCACGCCTGATTTCCACTATCATCTTTGTAGAAAGGGCATTTACTACCGAAGCGCCCACTCCATGAAGGCCTCCCGATACCTTGTAGGCTCCGCCGCCAAACTTTCCGCCCGCATGAAGTATTGTATATACCACACGCTCGGTAGGTATCTTCTTGGTCGGATGGATATCAACAGGCACACCGCGGCCATGGTCATTTATCGTAATGCCTCCGTCCTGAAGAATGGTAATCTCTATCCTGTTACAGTATCCTGCCAGATGTTCATCAATGCCATTGTCAAGTATTTCCCATACAAGATGATGAAGACCTCTTGTTCCCGTACTGCCGATATACATGCCGGGACGCATCCTCACTGCCTGCAGGCCCTCAAGAACAACTATCTGACTGCCATTATATTTTTCCATATACACCTCTCATTATTATTCTTTATTATACATCAGTCCCTCATTATCGGTAAGATGCCCCTTTCGGACATTCGGTTCAATAAAGTTTTCATATGCATACTTCCAAAGTGCTTCCGAGCCCAAGCCGGTTTTCTCATTTCTCTTTAAAACCTTTGATACATCCACACCGTTTTCTGCCCATGACCTTCCGTCCGTAGCCGCATTCAGCATGAGCGGCTGAATATTGTCAAGTGCTCTCGCAAAACGTGCTTCCGGCGTTTTGCAGGCTTCAAATTCCTCAAAAAGGCATTTAAGACCTTTACCCTGCCATGCCGGCAGCAGACCATAAAGCTTTTCTGCCGCTGCCGCCTCCCTTTGAGCCTGTGTCTTACCTGCCTCCTCATCATAGGCATACGTATCACCGGCGTCAATCTCAACCACGTCATGAAACAAAATCATTGTAAGCACCTTGAGCATATCAAGCTTTTCATTGCTGTACTGACTCAGAACTATTGCCATAACGGCCATGTGCCAGGCATGCTCAGCATCATTTTCAAAGCTTTCACCATCACTTCTGTAAGTATGTCTTTTTATAAACTTCTCTTTATCAAGCTCAAGTAGAAACTCAAACTGTTTTTTCATGTCATCCATTATTTGAACACATCCTTAAACATAATATTCAAATCGGCATTGCCGCTAACTCCGTCCACAACACCCTTATCACTATACTGCCAGATTGCAAAATCATACGGAAGAAGCATCTCAGTTCCGTAGCATGCATACCATATGTCATAGTCAGACAGTTCATTCAAATCGACTCCGAGATAAGCCCATCTTGTATTAACATAAATTACAGGCGTATATCCGAGGTCTTTAACCTTTTTTGCAAATGCAACTGCAATTTTTGTTCTTTCTTCTCTTGAAATTTTGTTGCCTCTTGCCTCGGCAACATCATCATACGACTCCGTATCAAATACAATTACACCCTTATCATAGCCGGCCTTTTTCATAAGGTTTACGCTAAATACGGCCTCCTCCTCAGCCTCCTTCACATTAATTGCCTGAGTAAAAAAATACACTCCCGCATTAACCCCGGCTGCTTTAGCACCCTTCAGGTTGATAAGCGCGTATTCATCCTCTACGATGTTTCCCTTTGAATATCCTCTGTATCCGCCGCGGATAAACCCGAAGCTAAAGCCGGCAGCCTTAATTTTTACCCAGTCAGCCTTTCCCTGATATTTTGAAATATCAATACCTGCCTGTGCCGACTCATTACCGCTGTATTTTATATAACCTGTTGCTTCATCCCTTATAAAATGTGATTTGTCCAACGTTGACAGACTAAGCTTATCATACAGTGGGAAAGCATATTTCCCGTTGTCTTTACCGGAAATGATAACCCTCTCCTCGAGGTAGGTGTCTGTCGGTGTAATAATCTTACCGTTTCCCTCATCCTCATAATCACAACCGGCATATGCCGCAAATCTCGCATTTACAAGATTAATGGCAGTAGAGGAAAATGTCAAATCTCCCGAATATTCACCAAGATATTCTCTTTCATTTATCGAAACAAAGCTTCTGAATTTTATGGTATTGTCAATAAGCTCACACTGCATATCAGCAAATGTATCCAAGGCTTTTTTCTGCTCTTCCGCCTCATAATTCTTTATAATTGCAAGTGATTCATCAGAAACCTGATAACGATACGTAATATTTCCATCGCTAAAATCAACAAGCTTTTTTTCTTCGTCAACAACACTTAACTTAAAATAATATTTAAATGACGAGCTTAGATCAATTGACGAGACGGGTTGAAAATCAGTCACATTATATGTAATTAAGGTCTGAAACACTCCATTGTTCCTTTTTATGAACAAAAAGCCTGTTCCCCTATCCGATAATTGTATGATAGAAGGCACAAGCTCATTTGGCTTTGTAATATCATATCCGCCTGATAATTTAATCTTTTCGTTTCCCTTTTCCATGTAGGCCGCACCTCCTGCAGCCATGGCACTATCACTTTTAAAGCTGTTCTGGTAATATATTTTTACATCTTCTCCGTCTAATGATGTCGAAAAACAGAGATATTCGAGAGTATTAATTAACACAACCTCTGCCTTAAACTGCTCAGAAGAAAACTCCTTATCAATCAGCTCTTTCAGATTCTGTGTGTAATATACTCTTCCGGCTTCATTTGCAAGATTGCCAGAGCCTCCGAAAAAAGCCGATTTTGTCTGGTATTCCCTTGCTACAATAAAAATAATAAAGCCCACCAGAAGGAGAACAGTAACTGTCAGAACTGCAATTACAATCTTAAGATTTCTTGTTGTCTTCTCGCTGTTTCTCACATAGACCTTAAATTGATTTTTTTCAACCTCAAGCCGGCTGATTTCTTCCTCTGCAGCCTCGTCGTATTCATCAAAATCATCCCTGAGACCATCATCTGACATATCTGATTCATAATCCATATACCCTGACGGTATTTCAGCCTCGCCGGACTTTCTTAGTCGATTGTAATTTTTACTGTTGCGTGAATTATTATCGGGTCCTTCCCCGAAAAACTCATCACCGGTGCGTCTTATCATAAAATCCTCTTTCCGGACATAATAATCCAAAAAACAAAATTAACAATTACTAGTGTATTCTGCTGTAAATCAATCAACAGCTTGTGTATTTCCAAAATCATATGCGAATATATAATAACATTTTTTTGTGAAATAAACAAGAATTAAGGTTGACTTTTTTTGCCATATATGGCAAAATACCTTTAAAATATTATTAAAATTTCATAACAAAGGCTGTGAAGGGAACAAGTAGTATATTATTACTGGTGCAGAGAGCTGTCGGATGGTGAAAGACAGACCGTGTGTAATTTATGAATACCTCCCGGAGCTTCGCACCGAACTGACAGTAGGCTGCGACGACTTACACTCGTAACAGTGTCGGGTTAATGACCCTCAAAGGTAAATGGTGCGAGCCATTTATGAAAAAAGGTGGTAACACGGGGAGACTCGTCCTTTATTTTATAAAGGGCGTTTTTTTATTGTCTGAATACAAATCTGTATATAAAAAAATGCCCTCTATATCCGGGGTAAGCCCGGAAGGGGAAAACAGCAATAACATACAGAAAGGAGAACCCTATCCCCGGGGATAAAATCATATGACTTTATATGAAGAATTAAAAGAGCGCGGACTTATCGCTCAGGTAACTGATGAAAAGCTTGTTTCCGAACTTATCAATGACGGAAAGGCTGTTTTCTATATCGGCTTTGATCCAACTGCCGACAGCTTACATGTAGGACATTTTATGGCTTTGTGCCTTATGAAGCGTTTACAGATGGCCGGTAATAAACCAATTGCACTTATCGGCGGCGGCACAGCCATGATCGGTGATCCGTCAGGCAAGAACGATATGAGAAAAATGATGACTGCCGAGACAATCAGTCACAATGTAGAGTGCTTCAAGAAACAGATGGCAAAGTTTATCGACTTTTCAAATGACAGAGCTTTACTCGTAAACAATGCAGACTGGCTTCTTAATCTTAACTATATCGAGATGCTCAGGGATATCGGACCACACTTCTCCGTTAACAGGATGCTTGCTGCAGAATGCTACAAGCAGAGAATGGAAAGAGGTCTTACTTTCCTCGAGTTCAACTACATGATTATGCAGAGCTTTGACTTCTACAAGCTCTTTACCGATTACGGCTGCAATCTTCAGTTCGGCGGTGATGACCAGTGGAGCAACATGCTTGGAGGTACGGAGCTTATCCGCCGCAAGCTCGGCAAGGATGCGTCTGCCATGACTATTACTCTTCTTCTTAACTCAGAGGGCAAGAAAATGGGTAAAACCGAAAAAGGCGCTGTATGGCTTGATCCTGAAAAAACAACTCCGTTTGAGTTCTACCAGTATTGGAGAAATGTAGGTGATGCTGATGTTATCAAATGTCTCAAAATGCTCACATTCCTTCCGATTGAGGAAATTAAGAAGATGGAGGCATGGGAAGGCAGCGAGCTTAACAAGGCAAAGGAAATACTTGCTTATGAGCTTACAAACCTTGTACATGGCGAGGAAGAGGCAGGAAAGGCTCAGGAGGCTGCAAAAGCTTTGTTCGGCGGCTCTGACCCATCACTTGCTCCTGAATACAGACTTGAGGCTTCTGATTTTACAGACGGTGCTATTGACATTCTCTCAATTCTTACAAAGGCCGGTCTTGCGCCTACACGTTCAGAAGCAAGAAGAAATGTTGAACAGGGCGGCATAACCGTAGAAGGCGAAAAGGTAACCGATATCAGGACAGTATATTCTGCTGAGCAGTTATCGGCAGGTCTTCTTTTCAAGCGTGGCAAGAAAAACTTTAAAAAGGTATTATTCTAAATTATTATTTTTATAAACATATAACTCCCGTGAATTAAGGAAGTATTAAAAGTCAGATTCATAAATCTGACTTTTTGATATCGGTAAAGCACGGGAGTTTTTTCATATCATGCGAAAGCAAAATAAAACGCCGGACTAAAAACGTCCGGCGTTATTATATGTACATCAATTAGTCAAGATCTTCAAGTGCATCTCTTGCATCTTCAACAGCATCCTCATAATCGTCAGCATCATCTGACTTAGAAAGCTGATTTAAAATAGAGTTGAGACCCGGACCGCAATATACATACCAGTCACCCTTATACTTATAAACGAATGTAACGTATGTACCCTTAGCTGCCTTCTTACCATCTACATTAAGAACGTACTTAACTTCTGCAACCTTACAAGTCTTGATCTTCTTATAATCAAAATCATAATCATCATATACATCGTCAAGCATATCCTTAAATTCGTCAAGGTCATCAATCTTACCTACTTCATCCTCTAACTTATCAAGCTTTTCGATATCCTCGATATTCTTGATTTCATATTCGAACTTTACCTTGCCCTCTTTCTTAAGACCCTTGTAAAGTGCCTCCCAGGCCTTATTGTATACCTTGTAATATTCCTTTAAGCTGCAGTCAAAAGCATCATCTACCTGCTCTTCACGAACCTTTTCAGGAGCCATAAGCTTTGAAATAGTCTTCTGATCACCCTTACCTACTGCCTTATAGTACTTCTTGATTGTGCTCTTTGCACTGCCCCCAAAAAGTGCTGAAAGGATTAAAATTACAACAATAACAGCTGCTGCTGCGCCAATGAGTAAAGGTAATTTTTCCTTAATGTCATTTGATGCATTCTTAGCCGGTGCTGTTGCTTCTTCAGGAGCTGCCTGCTCAGTCTGCTGTGCCGGTGTTCCACAATTTGGACAGAAGCTTTCTGTATCATCAAACTGTGTGCCACAATTGTTACAAAACATGTTTTCGTACTCCGCATAATAAATTATGCAGATACTCCTTTCCATTCATACTTTAATTCATACGTTATAATAACGTTAATATAAATATACAACATAAACCTACACTTTTCAAGTTTATTTTTCCAAATCTTCCTTTTCGATTGTACAAAGTTTTGTTTTCGACGCTCTTTTTATTTTTACAACTCTGGAAGCATGATTTGTAATCGCAGATTCAAGGAAATTACGCACTTCTCTGGCATTTGCAAAATTTTCCTCATGAGCCTCGATTCTCGCCCTGAAATGTTCAAGGGCAGCCTCCTTTGCTTCTTTGGAAAGCTTATACTGCTTGCTCTTGCACATATTTTCCAAAATCTGAACTAATTCATCCTCTGTATAATCTTCAAAATAAAGAAATTTATTAAAACGTGATTTAAGTCCGGGATTAGACTTCAAAAATTCGTTCATCGGCTCCTCATAGCCTGCCACGATTACAACAAGGTCATCCCTGTGATCCTCCATTGCCTTTAATAGGGTATCAACAGCCTCCTTACCAAAATCATTTTCTCCCTTATCCACAGTTAAAGAATATGCTTCATCAATGAAAAGTATTCCTCCCATAGCCTCTTCAACTACTTCCATGGTTTTAGTGGCAGTCTGACCTACATAACCGCACACAAGTCCCGAACGGTCAACCTCGACAAAATTATCGTTTTTAAGTACACCGAGACCCTGGTAAATCTTGGAAAGGATTCTGGCTACCGTAGTCTTACCGGTTCCCGGATTGCCCATAAAAACCATATGCTTTGAGATATCCGTGCTTTTAAGTCCCATCTTTTCACGCATACGCTGTACTTTAATGAGGTTTACAAGATTCTCAACATCTTTTTTTACGCTGTCAAGACCGACATAACTGTTAAGCTCGGCAAGTAATTTATCAATATCAATTTCATCCGGGCTTACTTTGCCCTTTGAAATATTTGCTGCAGGC
This sequence comes from Clostridiales bacterium, assembly GCA_029010495.1. GTDB lineage: Bacteria > Bacillota > Clostridia > Lachnospirales > Lachnospiraceae > UBA3775. Next base: position 77,481 of record JAQXKO010000014.1, read on the forward strand.
TTCTTTTCTGTGGCCGCTCCGTTCTGAGCCACGCTGCCCTTTCCGAGAATTTTTGCAACAGAATCAAGATCAACCTGAAATTTCTTCTGGGTACCTATATAATACACGCCGTATTCCTTAAGGAAAAGCTCGACCATACGCATATAATCCGTAAGACGCTTTGTTTCTCTTTCATGATTTTCCTTATGACAGGCAATTATTATCTGTCCGAGAAGCTTATACACATCCGCAAGAATCTGGGCATTCTGATAATGATTAGGGTCATTCGGAATTTTTCTTCCCGCATCGGCAAGTACAAAATACTTTAATGCAACCGGTCTTGTCGTAGCATAGTTTTCCGTAAATCTTATGGAATCAATTCGTCTTCTAAGCATTTCATCGGAAATATTTTCAAAATAAAGAGATTTTTTAATAATCTCAAACTCATCTCTGCCGACTACTCCGTCTGCCATTGAAATATATGTTACAAACTGCAGAAGCTCCTTGCGGTAAATTTCCTTAAGGGGTGTTGAAAATGCTGTTACACTTCCGACATTAACCTTGGTAATTTCATCACATGCCTTATCGCACATTTCCAATAACTCAAAGAGGTTTTTCTTCATGTTAATCTCCCTGTTAACCTTAACTAAAATAATTGCAGCCAAAGAAAACTCTGACTGCAATTATGATAAATACTTTTACTGCTGTAATACTCTTACCTTAAGTACGCCTTCTATTTTCTCAATTGCATTTCTAGTTTCATCGTCTACCTTTGCGCAGCAGTCAATAACGGAATATGCATAATCGCCGCGGCTCTTATTGTACATATTTTCAATGTTTACATTAAGTGAAGCAAACTTCGAAGTAAACTGGCTTAACATATTCGGAATATTTCTATGTAAGATACAAACTCTTGCTTCCGTACGGCAGATACCTGCATCAAGAGCCGGATAATTAACCGAATTAATTATATTTCCGTTTTCGATATATGCTTTAAGCTCCTTGGCAGCCATTACAGCACAATTATCCTCTGATTCGGCTGTTGAAGCTCCAAGGTGAGGTGTAGCTACGGTATTAACCATCCTGATTGTATTAGGATTGATAAAATCAGTCATGTATTTTGAAACCTTGCCGCTCTCAAGAGCCTTTGCCATAGCTTCTTCGTCTACAAGAAGGTCACGTGCATAGTTAAGAATTACAACACCGTCCTTCATGGTTGAAATTGTCTCTTCATTAATCATCTTTCTTGTATCGTCAAGAAGCGGAACATGAACAGTAATATAATCACATGTTGTAAAGATTTCTTCTCTTGTCTTAACAAGGTTAACCTTATGGCTCAATTTCCAGGCGTTCTCTACGCTGATAAATGGATCGCAACCGTATACCTCCATGCCGAGTGAGCAGGCTGCGTTGGCAACAAGTACTCCTATGGCTCCGAGACCGATAACACCAAGCTTTTTACCAAGAATTTCATGGCCTGCAAACTGCTTTTTGCTCTTTTCAACACTCTTTGCAAGGTTTTCATCATCCTTGTTCTCAAAGCCCCACTTAACTCCGCCTATGATATCACGTGAGCCCAGTAAAATACCGGCAATTACAAGCTCCTTAACGGCATTCGCATTTGCTCCCGGTGTATTAAATACAACAATACCCTTTTCAGCACATTTATCAAGCGGAATGTTATTAACGCCGGCGCCTGCTCTTGCAACCGCAAGTAAGTTATCACTATATTCAATTTCATGCATTGAAGCACTTCTGACAAGTGCAATCTGCGCATCATCAAGATTATCAACCTTTTCATATCCCTCGCCGAGGATGTCAAGACCAACCTTTGCAATAGGATTAAGACAATTATATTTAATCATTATATTTTACTTCCTTTTCCCATACTGATTAAGCGTTTTCCGCCTCAAACTTTTTCATAAACTCCACAAGAGCCTTTACGCCCTCAATTGGCATTGCATTATAGATACTTGCACGCATACCGCCTACACTTCTGTGTCCCTTAAGGTTAACAAGACCTGCCTCTGTAGCCTCCTTAATAAACTTTGCATCAAGGTCTGCATCGCCTGTTACGAAAGGAACATTCATAAGTGAACGTGAGCCCGGCTCTACGGTTCCCTTAAAGAGCTTTGATGAGTCGAGGAAATTATATAAAATTTCGGCCTTAGCTTCGTTTCTCTCCTTCATAACCTCAAGACCGCCCTGCTTCTTAATCCATTTGAAAACCTTGCCGCAGATATAAATTCCGTAGCATGGTGGTGTATTGTAAAGAGAATCAGCATCAGCCTGTGTCTTCCACTTAAGCATTGTAGGAGTTCCCGGTAAAACGTCATCTGTAATAAGGTCTTCCCTGATAATTGCAATAACAACGCCTGCAGGACCTATATTCTTCTGGGCACCGCCGTAAATAACGCCGTACTTTGTTACGTCCATAGGCTCAGAAAGAAAACATGATGAAACGTCAGATACGAGAATCTTGCCCTTTGTATTTGGCAATGTCTTAAATTTTGTACCGTAAATTGTATTATTTTCACAAATATAAACATAATCAACATCATCATCAATAGGTAAATCCGAGCAGTCAGGTATATAAGAAAATGTCTTATCCTCTGATGAGGCCACCTTTATTGCCTCGCCGTAAATTGAAGCCTCCTTATGTGCTCTTTTTGCCCACTGGCCGGTTACGATGTATGCGGCCTTTTTATTCTTCATAAGGTTAAGAGGCACCTGAGCAAACATCATGTGTGCACCACCCTGTAAGAACAATACCTTGTAATTGTCAGGAATGTTAAGTAAGTCTCTGAGATCCTGTTCCGCTTCCTTTATGATTGTGTCATAGACCTTAGAACGATGGCTCATTTCCATTACTGACATACCGCATCCTCTGTAGTCAAGCATTTCCTCCGCTGCCTCTTTTAACACTTCCTCAGGCAATACTGCAGGACCTGCTGAAAAATTATAAACTCTTGCCATTTTTTGTTACCTCCTTAGAATATATCGTTATAAATATGGCCTCCGGACTTTAAGTATGTGATGTAGACTCTATCGCATCAGATACACCGGACGTTTATTAATATATCAATGCTAAGTATACGTCTGTTATTCCAAAGTGTCAATAAAAACCAACAAACTTTTCTCAGCTTATTATTTAATATGCAATGAAGCCGTTTACCGTGCGACAGATTAATATTTAATTAAGCTGTTTGCCGTACGACAGGTCAGTTAAGGAAAAGGTTACCTTAATTTCGTTTGTGTCCTTAATATCAATATCCTTAAGCTTATATCCTGCTTCATTATCATGAGTTACATCAGAGATAATATTTACTTTTTCACCCAGGTGTCTGTTTATAATCATATATTTCAGTTCTTCGCCGTTTACTGTTAACCCGCCTTCTGCATTTTTTGTAAGGTTAAGCTTTTTATCGTTTACGGCAATCTCTTTTATAATTATTTTACCGCCCTTACACAGGGTCTTATCCGACTTTTTATCATGAAGCAATACATCCTGCAAATAAAAGCTGTCAATACTTGACAACGCATGCTCTGACAGCTTTATGGTTGCGGTATACATACCGTCCTTTTCAAGAGTCAGGCTTTCCCCTTCATATTCCTGCCAGTTCATTGTTTCAACAAGATAAAGCTTCAGGTGTGCATAAGGTGAACGCTCCACCTTAACATGTACCGTTCCGGTACCTGTTTCATCTCTAACTGTAATAAAACATTCTCCGCATGACTGAGGATATACATATCCGTCCGTACCCACAACGGCAACAGTACAGTCTGAGGAGGAAAAGCATAAGTTTATTTTATACAGGGTTACATTAATCTTTGCCGGACCCCCTCCCTCATACAGCACTATTTCTTTATTTTCAATATTAAGGGAATCGCTCTCCTTATAATTTCTTTTATCAAAGGCGCTCATAATTTCATCGGTAATATTCTGCTTAATAAGTCTGCCGTCCCTGCGGTCAAACAGTCCAAAGCCGTATTTACCGTCAAAGCCATTATCCCAATATATCGGTGCCGCTCCGTACTTTACACTCATCTCACATAATGTTCTGCAATAATATGCTCTGAATCTGTCATTTTCATTATCTTCATGATTTTTATCTGCCGCACCGTATTCCCCGATTACAACAGGATAACCCTTAGTGACAAAAGACTCGTAAAGCTTCTTAAACTGTTCCTCAAGGTACGCCTCACCGCCCCAGCTTCCGGTCTTTGACGAATCCGCATCTGCGCCAAACTGTGTTGCCGAATACTCACCATCACCGCAGAAGGACCATGGTGTATAGTAATGCACCGAAATCATAATACGCTTTTCGTCATTAGCAACATCCTTTGACAGATAAATATCGTCGGGAATAACAAACATATTATTTGAAACAGTATTCTCTATATCGGCATTATATCCCGGAATAAGCACATAACGTCCGGCGTTATTACCTCCCGTACGTCTTACCGTATTTAAGAATAACTGGTTGTATTTATTTATATTATCATATATTTCCTTACTGCACTCTGCCCTGCCTCCCACTTCATTCATGGACTCAAATATAAGATGCTCGTCATAATCCTTAAAACGCTCTGCTATCTGCTTCCAAACGGCTTCATATTTTTCCAAAACAGGCTGCTGTTCCTCAAGCTCCGGCAACAACCAGCTTCCCTGTGTTTCACTGTAGCTGTCCCCATGAATATTGATTATGACAAACATACCGTTTTTATAACAATAGCCTACAACCTCTTCTATTCTGTCAAGCCATTCCTTTTCTATAATATAATCAGGGGCTGCTCCCACTCTTCCGATATATGAAACAGGTATTCTGACAGTGTTAAAGCCTGCATTACGCACAGCCTTAATCAATTCCGGGGTAACGGCAGTGCCGCTCCATGCAGTTTCATATGAACAGCCGTTGGAGGTGCTTTCAAACTGATTACCTATGTTCCAGCCCGGACCCATAAGCTCTGTTATTTGTTTACTGCTTATTTCATCCCATACCTTAAGATTATCAGGATTATCATGTTCGTACAGGTATGTGTTATCCTTATTATCATCCTGCTTTGTATCCGCACATGCAGTAAACAGACAGACAATGGTTAACAGTAACATAATCAAAGCTTTTATTTTAAATCTTTTCCCCATACATTCCTCTTTGCAAAATCATTTCTCATTATTAGCTGACAGACATTTCAAGCATAACTGCTTATACTGTCTTTACAATGCCTGTTCAATTTCTATTAAATTTACCACAAAACATTATAATAGTCAAACATTTACGCCCTCCTGTTAAAATCCATTCACTTCACAGACGATTATGCATAATATATAATAAATAAAAGCATATAAGGTATTATAATGTATTATCAGAGAAATTATCATACCGGCGCAAATCTGATGCCTCCTCAAAAGGAGTGCTGCCACGGCTTTAGTACATATCAAAAATCATCAGCCGGTCCAAACGACAATGAGAAAGCCCTGGCGATGGCCTACGTACCATGGCAGACATGGGGCAGCCTTTACTCGCCTGATGAAGCATTAAAAAACGGTACGGTATTTAAGGATCTGGATAAAAAATTCTGTGGATAAACATAATAATAAAAACCTTCCTCATCGGAATAATACTCCGATTGGAAGGTTTTGTTTTTAAAAATACCTGACTGCTCTTTCAAGCTTTCGTAAAAACGGCTTGGCCATAACATACAGGAATATAAAAGTAGCCGCTGCCTGAATACAGTCATACGGGAAGCCTGCCGCATATGCTGCCAAAATCATTTCTTTATTAACCTCGCCCTGATACATAAGTACCGATGCCGGATTCATTATTGCGCCATAGATAATAAAACACATAATGCCTCCTGCCATACATATTGCCAGGCGGTGATTTCTGATGATCTCTACTTTCCCCAGTAAACCGGCTGCCAGTCCGACCATACCCATTGCAAACATCTGCCACGGAGTCCACGGTCCCTGCATAAATATTATGTTTGACACAAGCATCGAAAGCATTCCCACCATAAAACCATCAAACGGTCCCAGTGCAAGTCCGCTTATCGTAACCATCGAAATGACCGGTTTAAAATTCGGAAGCATATAAAATACGACTCTTGAGATAACGGTCAGCGCCGACATCGTAGCAATGATAACAAGCTCCGAGTGGCTTCTTCCACGCCTTTCAAATGTGATATAAGAGGGAGTAAGCGCTGCAAACAAAACAGAAAGGGATATAAACGTATAACGCCTGTTATCAAAATACGTCATTCCCGTATAGATTATCAGCGGAATAAATATTAAAACAGTCAATGCAAACAAAATGCAAAACAAGGTATCCGTTTTTTTTGCATTTGTCTTTGGTTCATCCGCCTTTTTTGCTTCCTCCTTGCGAATATCAGACCTGTGCGTACTGTCACCCGTGCTTTCCGAAAAAGCAGCCTCCCCGTTCCTTAAGCAACCATTATTATTTACGGATGCATCGTCATAGCTGCCTTTTTTTTTGAATAGCTTATCATATTCACTTTTATCATCAGTTAACGCCCTGCACACCTCCCCGGCATAAATTGCATTTTCCACTATACCTCTCGATGTTTTAATAACGCTTGTCGTAAACAGTCTGTTGTCTGTAAAAAATTTACGCGGTTTATCTGTTGTGACAATTTTACCGTCAAATAAAAGGCTGACCGTATCAGCAGTTGATGCTGCAAATTCCAGGTCATGACTTACAATAACAATTGTCTTTCCTATCTCCTTAAGCTTGTTAAGGATTTCCCTGAATTCAACAAGAAAGCTTCCGTCCATTCCCTTAGTTGGCTCATCAAGTAAAATAATATCCGCACCGGCAAGAAGCACCTTGGCAAGTGCAGCCCTTTCAATCTCACCGCCGGACACATCATACGGATGTGAAGCCTTTATCTTTTCAAGCTTCATAATCTCAATAACATCATCTACCCTGTCCGATTCACTGCTGCCGGTCAGTTTATTATAATATACCAGCTCCTCATATATGGTATCCCTGCAAAAGCCGGTACGCGGATTCTGAGTAAGCATCGTAATACTGCCTTCAATTTTCTTTTTACCGAAATAACCGTTTGAAAGACCGCCTGCCAACAATAATAAAAGTGTAGTTTTACCGCTTCCGTTGGCTCCGATTATATAATGAATCTCTCCTTTATTAACATTCAGATTGATATCCTTTAATATACAGTCAGTCTGATTTTCATATGAATATGAGACATTTTTCAGCTCTATAACAGGCTTTTCTCTATTTATTTTGTCAAAGCTTAAGCTTTTTTTGTCGTATGATTCAGCCGGGGGCTCATTACTGTCTATTATTATCGGTCCGTTATGAAGCTTTTCACTAAATTTATCCGTCAGATATTTTCTTGTTGATGATATACTAAGCGGCACCTCTCCTTTCCCGCCCGTACCGAGAAATATTTTTATATACTCGGGCAGTGACTGTATAATACTTCCTCCCTGCCCTGCAAGTCCATACAGCTTATCAGGCATGTCATTGTATATCACTTTGCCTTCTTCAAGAACAACTAATCTGTGAGCGCATCCTATCAAATCGGTAAGCCTGTGCTCGCATACAATAACAGTCGTTCCGAAATCCTCATTCAGCCTATTAAGAAGACTGATAAGCTTTTCACAAGACGACGGGTCAAGCATTGATAACGGCTCATCAAGTATTATCACATCAGGTGATATTGTCATAACCGCTGCCAGCTCTACAATCTGACGTGTGCCTCCCGACAAAGTATGAAGCTCTCTGTGAAATATATCTGCGATGTCAAAATAAGATGCTGTTTCCGCCACTTTTCTACTAATGTAGTCTATAGGTTTTCCTTGGTTTTCAAGCCCAAATGCCAGTTCCTGCCATACCTTCTCGCACACTATCATGGCATCTACATCCTGAGCCAGATAACCTATCGGGCTGCTCAAACCGTCTCTTTCTACACTGCCGGACAATACCCCCGATACGTCATCAGTACTGCATAGAAGTCTTGCCAGTGTTGATTTGCCGGAGCCCGAATTGCCGCATATCAGCACAAATTCGCCCGGCTTTATTGACAGATTAATGTTCTTAAGTGCATAGGAGGATAGTTTATCGTATTTATAGCTCAGATTATTTACATTAATCATTTATTCCTCCTTTGTAAATCTCTTAATTTTAATTCCCGCCATACAGATGCATACGCAGAGCATGCAAAAAATCATATAACCCATCACAGTCTTTTTTGCAAAAAGCGAACCGTAAAAAGTCGGAAAAAACCAAAAGTCAAAAACATCATTAAAACTCATGACAAAAAGCAGCATCATTAATAATGTCATTATTATCATATAAATAATGTCATTTTTTTTTACGGAATACAGATGATACCCTGTTCTTCTGTTATTGATTCCGTAGCCTCTGTTTTTCATTGTATATGACTTTATTACGCCGTGCTCTATTGACCAGGTTACAAGCGAAGACATAACTGCCGATAAAAACATCACCTTCATCCTAAACCCCTTTATCGGTTTAGGATAAAGCATTTTCTGAGACGTCTTTATTTCATCGGTCTTCTGTCTGAACTCCGGAACAAATCTCAATGTCATGGACAGTACAAGTGACACAGAGGGTGAAACCCTTCCCAAAAGATAAAGAATTTTATCAGAAGAAAAAATTCTGTTAAAAACCGCGAACCAGCAGATTACCGCGGCAAACAGCAATGCAGTCATTATTCCGTACACAATTGATTCGAATGTTAATGCATTACCGCCCGGCAGATAAAACAGAACCGTTCTCCCCCTGTGATTAAAAAGGGGGTTAATAATAAATGTCAGCAATCCGACAGGAATAATAAGCCTGAAGGTCCTAAGCAGCTCGCGACGGCCGCAAATCATATATTCCGAAATAATCGAAAAAAACAAAGAAGCAATTATAACTACCGGGTTTTGACAGAACATCGTAAAAAAAAGTACATACAAAAAAAACAAAAGCAAAGTCACCGGATGTACACTGTCAATGTGACCGGACTCAACTCGTATTTCTTTTCTGCATGTACTCTGATTCTTCATCTGATTATAAATCCTTTCCCAAATCGCAGGTATACCTCCAGCGAATAAAGTCATCCTTTTTAACAATTGAATTGCTACAGCCTACATTTTCCTTATTACCGTTAACCAGGTATATCCAGCCTGACAGATTACCGCAGTCAAATTCATACAAATCTGCAATTCCCTCAATATATGCGCTGCCAAGGCCCGTAGCCGATGAATACTCAAGACTTATTTTATATTCTCTGCAAACTCTTTTAAGTATGTCAAATACCGTTTCTCCGCTATAAACTCCCACCTGACATTTTTTCAAAATCACACCATCCTTTGGAAGTGTATTTCTGAGTGAAGGATTAAGTCCTTCATAAGAAACCGCCCGGCCGCACTCAATCTCAAAATAGCAGTAAAAATCATACTGCCTGTCCGGCTCCGGCGTTACGGTTGATGAAACAGCAGGCTTCAATTCACCTGTCGGTACTGTTGTCAGAACAGGCTTTGGAGTTATTGTCGGACTGACTGTTGCACCTATTGTTACCGGCTGCGAAGTAACTGCAGCAGTAGGATTACCTGAAGGCTTATTGTCTGCCCCGCCATCTTCCTTCGGAGCACTGACTGATATTTCCGATGTCGGTATTATATCAGGCTCTTTTATAACTGAGGGTATGGGAGTAACAGTTGTATTATCCTCTGCCGTAATACAAATAGTAGGAGTATTTTCAACCTCCTGCTCCGTCGGCAGCCCGGCAGATATTCCCGAGGTATTATCATTACCGCTCCTGCCGTGATTATGTGAATCATAAAAAAATGCTGCTGTCAGAATAATGATTGCCGCCAACGGAAAAATTAGTTTCTTAAGCTTCTTTTTCATTTCGATTATTTACTTTTTACCAAGCTTTGTACTGATAACTGCTGCTTTTACAACATCCTCCGTTGTAAGCTCCTCAGAGGTGATGCAGCAGCTGATACAAAGTATCTTATCCTCCAGATTTAATACTACCGTTTCACCCTTAACACCTGATATTTCAACCGAATATTTTAAACCGGTTCTTGTTCCGTCGTTATAATCAGTAACCCGGTAATTATATGTCTTTTCATTTTCCTTAAGAGAAATCGCATAATCTTTATAGCTAAGCTCATCCATATACTGAACAAGCACATACGCAACACCCTCTGCCTTAAATATAACTGTATTATCAGAAGGCTTAACTTCATCTGACGGGGAAAGGAAATCAGAATCATAATTCATCTCTAATACGGTCTTGCTTCCCTTAAGACTGCAAGTCTTCTGCTCTCCCTCACCCGGATTTTTCCCGGCCGGAAGGAAACCCGGTTCTATATCAGAAATAATACTCTTATATTTACTTAAAAACTGTTTGACGCCTTCGTTAAGTTTATCTGAAAGCTTATCATAGCTGTTAAACTTCTCGACAAGCTTTTCGAGCCTTATATCATCTGAGGGTTCTTGAATTGTAACACCGGAATCATTCGCAAATGAATATTCAAATTCCGCAGAACATGTATTACCCTTTTCATCAACTGACGATAAGAAAAGCTTTACACTATAATAATTCTCATCTGCAACTGCGGTAAACTCTATTACAGGCCTGTTTTTTTCAACATATGCTTTATACTCATCGGGAGTCAGTTTATTAACTGTATCCCTTAGCTCATCAAAATCTGAAAAAACATCAACCTTAGAGCCTTCTATCCTCATATAAGATAAGGTTTTAATCATAGCCTGAAGCTGCTCTTTACTGAGAATGTCCTGATATCCTGACACACCGCTTAGAGCATCACCGTTTTCATCAACAAGCTTTTCAAGATATCCGATATAGTCAAAGCCGTCAATATTTTGTTTGACATATTCATTTATATTTTCCCTGTTTTTGTCAAGGTATGAAATAATATTTTTTAAAAAAATTTCCAGTTCCTTCGCTTCATCTATACGTGAGGTAAAATGCCCGTCTTCACCTGCAGAGCAATTGCCGAAGCCCTCGATTAATAAAGAAGCGACAATATGCTCTTTATCCTCTGCAGCATTAATTTCAGGGCGTGATACTTTAACGGTTCCCAGGCTGTAGCCCTCACCGGCAAAGCCCTTTACCAGTTCATCAAAATTGATATATGTTTTATCTTTATAATTAACAATAAGTTCAGCAGTTTTTATTTCGATGCTGTCAGTTCCGTCGGAAACAGAAAGCTCAAAATCCGCCATGTTATTTTTGTCTGCTCTTTTTCCGTTTATTGCAGCAGACATATTTATATTTTTATTATCGTTTTTGATGTTAACTGTTGCCGTACAGCTAAAGGTCCCGGTTTTATATTCAGAAAATCTTTGCAATGCCTCGTACATATTTTCCGGGGCATTATATTTAACCTCTTTACTGTTTTTCTTTTTATTGCAGCCTGCGCATATCATCAGAAGGAGCATACCAAAAAGCAGGGTAATTAATTTTATTTTTTTACTATTCATAATCCTCCGTCACAAAGAGTCTTACAGACCCCGATATTCCATACAAACACTACCTTAAAGGTATTTACATACAGTGAACACCACCCGTTACTTTATCCGTAAAACATCATAATAATTACAAAGCAATCATCTCAAAAATATATTTTACCATAGCCTGCAGCAAAAATACAAGCCCGAATTCATTACTGAACCGGGCTTGAAAATTAATATTCCTTTACTCAGGATATATTATTCAATACTATTCAATTTCAATTTCCTCTTCTGGTTCTTCGGTATTACCAATATTACTAAGGTCAATACAATTAGGAATTAGAGTAAGGGGTTGGTGTGGGTTCTTCGGTATTACCAATATTACTAAGGTCAATACCCCAATCCTGGAATGTCTTCAATAAACCTGACTGAAGATTTGTAAGAAGCTCTTCATCTGAAGTAATGCTTGTCATAATATCAGTAATCTTTGCAACATTTGAAGGAGCACTGATTGTAACATCCTTAACGTCAAGAGCCATATCGTATGAAATCTTAACATCGCCCTTTCCTTCTTCCTTCATTGAGAACTCAACGGCAATCTTAAATGCATCCTTATCAACTGTAACTGAAAGTTTAACAGAAGGATTTGCCTTCTTAAATTCTTCCATATCTGCATCGTTAACTGACTTAATTGCTTCGTCAAAATCAACACCTTCAAACATGTCGCCAATCTCTGTAGTCTCGCTTGCAGTTTCCTTTACACTGTCAAGAACCTTCTTGATATCATCGTCTGTAGCACCAAGCCCCTTAAGATCATCCTTGTATGCCTCAACAACCTTCTCAGCATACTTAGCAATATCAAATGACTTTGCTGAACTCTGTGAAATCTTGTTAATCTTTTCCTTGTTATCCTTAACAAATGTTAAAGTATTAACAACCATTTTCTTCATAACTTCTGCATCAGTAACTTCAACAGAAAATGTATTGCCATCCTGCTTAACTTCTACATCCTTAAGAAGAGCCTTGAAGAAGTCTACAGAAAGCTTTTCAGTCTCAGCCTGAAGCTCCTTCTGAACGTTTTCATCAACATCAACAGCAGGAAGCTTGAAATTACCAAATTTTGTTGATACGCCTGTTACTGAATTAACTACCGAATCAAGGTTTACATAGTATGCATCCTTTGTAATGGTAAGGAGATCCTTAAGATCAAGATTGATATTCATATTCTGATCATCAGCCTTACCCTTTAATATTAAAGCAAGACCTAAAGTTTCCTCATTACCATTGATGTCACCATTGCCCTTTAATCCCATAGTCATGTCAACATCATCAGCTTTAACAACAGCCTCTAAATTAATCTTAAATGAACCCTTCTTATAGTTGTTCATTGAAGATAAAGCTTCGAAGATATCCTTGACGTCTCCACCATTTGTGCCTTCATCATCCGAATTATTGTCTTCATCATCCGAATTATTGTCTTCTACACCCGGCTTGTTGTCTTTTCCACTATCTTTCTCATCACTATCATCGCTCTTGCCACATGCAACAAGTGATAACATCATCATGATTGAAAGAAGAATGCAAAGAAATTTTTTCATATTCTTCATTTTATCCGCCTTTCTGAGTATGTACTCAATAAAATAATCTATAATCATCAGCATATGCTGTATGATCCGTAATCAGAATTAATAAAGCTTTATCTCTTTACAATCCTTTATAAATACAGGAATAATATCAATTGGTGCAGGAACTGAAACCTTTGTTCCGCCCTCATAGCATTTTCCTGTCCATGAATCCTTCCATGATGCTCCGTTCGGAAGATATACCTCTCTTTCGACAGCTCCTTCATACAGTACGGGTGCAACCAGAAGACTGTCCCCGAACATATACTCATCCTCTGCCGAATAGCTTTCGGAGTCATCATAAAAATCATAAAATACCGGTCTCATTACAGGGGTACCCGTATCTGAGGCCTTCTGCATGGCTTCTCTTATATAATCACGAAGATTTTCTCTTACAAAAAGATACTTCTTCATAATCTCATAATATTCTTCACCGAAGCTCCACACTTCATTATCCTGACCGCTTGTCAGCTGTCTGATTCCGTTAATGAACTCAACTTCCCTCTCATACCACGGAGAACGCTCACCATGCATTCTGAATACAGGACAAAAGCATCCCCATTGAAACCATCTTATGAGAAGTTCTTTGAATTTAGAATCTGATATGTCACCGCCAAGGAATCCTCCTATATCAGAGGTCCACCACGGAATACCGGCAATTCCCATACTGAGTCCTGCCTGAAGCTGTTCCCTCATGGCTCTGAAGGAGGAATGAATGTCTCCTGACCATGTTAACACTCCGTATTTCTGACTTCCTGCCCAGGCGCATCTGACAAGACTTAATACCCTGTCCTCTCCGGCCTCCTTAAGACCATCATAGAAGCCCTTTGCATATCCGACCGGATATATATTGGAAGTCTGCAGAGCCGGCCCGGCATAATACCTGTAATTATCAAAATCATACGGTCCGTATTCAGGCTCCGCCTCATCAAGCCAGAAGCATCTTATACCGAATTTATAATAATTGTTTTTACAGCGTTCCCATACAAAGCGCTGTGCCTCCGGATTAGTGGCATCAAAAAATGTCGTATTGCCCATCCATGTCATATGAGTTGAGCTGCCCCTGTCTGCAGTAACAAGATATCCGTTATCAGACATGGCACCGAAGTTTTCACTTCGCTCATCAATGGTCGGCCATACCGAAACAACCGTTTCAATTCCAAGCTCCTTAAGTTCCTTTACCATAGCCTCAGGGTCAGGCCAGTCACGCGGCTCAAATTTAAAATCTCCCTGCATTGTCCAATGAAAGAAATCAATAACAATTGCATCCATCGGGAGTCCGCGCCTCTTATGTTCTCTGGCTACCGCAAGGATTTCCTCCTGATTACGGTATCTCAGCTTGCACTGCCAATAACCCAGACCGTATTCCGGAATCATAGGTGAATGACCGGTTGCGTCTGCATAATTTGACTCAATGTCGGCAAAACCGTCGCCTGTAGTTATAAAATAATCGAGCTTCTTTGTTGACCTTGCATACCACTCTGTTTTGTTTGTGGCAAATGTAGCAGTACCTATTGCAGGATTATTCCAGAAAAAACCGTAGCCTCTTGAAGAAATCATAAACGGAACACTTGCCTGCGAATTACGGTGACAAAGCTCCAGACATGAGCCCTTTTTATCAAGATGTGAATCCTGATACTGACCCATACCGTAAATCTTCTCATCGTCAAAGGCTTCAAAACGTGCCGTAAGCTCATAGTCTGAGCTGCCTGGAACAGGCCTCAGCTCTCTTCCCGTAATACGAAGAGGAACACAGTATCTGTTAATACGGTCCCTGGTTCTCCAATATTCCTGAGTAAGAAGCGTGTTGCCGTCTTTATAAAAGCTTATCCACCCCTCAGGGTTAATTACCGCTTTTATTCTACCGTTTGTAATACTGGAAACAGTAGCTTTTGAATGATATTTTGCCCACTCCGCGGAGCGATACCATGGGTCTGTATTATCAATCCCGGTAAATTCAAATACGGGATTATCATTTTTAACCTGCTCCGTAAGCGCCCAGTCATGACTGTCCATAACAGGTTCTCTTGTCATACGTACACGAAGCGAATTTCTGCCCCAGGCTTCAATCCAGAGTGTTTCAGTACCGTTTTTTAGCACCAGTCGATTATTATTTACATAAACCTGCATATCATAATGTGTATATCACACTGCTCCGAAATATTTTATTAAATAATAATACAATAGTATCATTCATAAAGTCAATATATTAAGCTTACAAAATCATTAAATATTCATGAAGCTTTTGTAACATTTTTAACAATAAATAATAATATGTTATTAAGATAATTTAGGAGCGATTATGGATTCACGGTGTGAACTTATTGCTAAGCTGCGGGAAACCGGTTTCATGATGGATGATATCAGGCTTTATCTTGATACTCATCCAAACGATGTCAGAGCAATAAAAACCTACAATGAATATGCACGACTGTATAAAAAATATGAGCATGAATACACTACAGGCTTTGCCGGTATCGGAACATGTAATGAAAACAACAATGATGATATTTGGATGTGGAATGAATATCCTATGCCTTGGGAAGGAGGATGCAGATAATGTTTGTCTATAAAAAAATGCTTCAGTTTCCGGTAAATATTAAAGAGACAAATCCGGCTCTTGCCAAAATGATTATTGCACAGCTCGGCGGACCCGACGGAGAGCTGGGTGCTTCACAAAGATATCTCAACCAGAGATTTTCCATGCCTTACAAGGAAGTTTCGGGATTATTGACAGACATCGGTGTCGAGGAGCTCTCGCACTGTGAAATGATTGGAACAATAGTATATCAGCTGACGCGAAATCTTACTCCCGAACAGATAAAGGCCGGCGGTTTTGACTGCTACTATATAAATCATACAACCGGTATATATCCGGGTGACTGCAACGGTTCTCCTTTTAATGCGCTTGCGCTTCAGAGTAAGGGTGACCCTATTACTGATTTGTTTGAGGATATGGCCGCTGAACAGAAGGCTCGAACCACCTATGACAATATTATCCGTATGTGTAAGGATTCTCCTGATGTAAGAAACGTCATCAAATTCCTCCGTGAAAGAGAAATAGTCCATTTCCAGCGTTTTGGCGAGGGTCTTCGAATTGTACAGGATAATCTCAATTCCAAAAATTTCTACATCTGCAATCCGTCATTTGATAAAAATTGCGGAAAACAGTAATAATTATCTGACGATATCATCCATAAAAATATCTGAAACAGAAACTCCCATCCGGTTAATTAATATTTATCTGCCTGTAAGACAGAGACAGAAAAAAGTTTTCTTAGCCTGATGGGAGCATATTATATTTATCATATTAAAACGTAAAAAAGCCATAAGGCTTTAGTCAGATATTACCAAGCAGAAACTCTTTAAATATTGCGAGTGAATCTCTTATCATATAGTTAAAAAGCAATATTTCATCACTTCCGGTTGCCAGGCCCTCAGGTGATTCATAATCCAATGCTTTTGCAAGACTTAATGCCCTGAATATATGAAAATTATTTGAGCATACCGCAACACCCGGAAGCTTTTCACTTTTGCAGTGGTTAAGTATAATTTCTTTGGAAAACTCAAGATTTTCCTTTGTGGTTGTAGAATTATCCTCTACTATTATTTTTTCGTCGGGCACACCGCGCTCCAACAGATACTGTCTCATGACACTTGCTTCCGTTGCGATTTCATCCGGTCCGCGTCCACCTGATACTACAATAGTAGTATCCTTATTTTCATTATAGTATTCAATTGCACCATCAAGTCTGAATCCAAGCGAACGGCTCACATTAGTTCCCTTTATCTGAGCTCCGAGAACCACAATATAATCAACCTTTTTTAACGGTTTTTTATTCATACCCGATATAACGCAGCCAAAAAGTACAAAAAAAAGAATTATGCCGACGCATAGTACAATGGCTATTATTACAAGGACAAAACCGGGCACATGTTGAAGCAGTTTATATCGTTTATCCAGTTCCAAAAACAATCCCAAGCCTGTAAATGCGATTCCCAGAATAAGCCACATAAATACAAGAGACGCCGTAGGTCCGGCATAGCTTAATATAGTAAAAAAATATATAAAGCACCCGGCGGCTATAACAAATAACAATATTTCCAACATAATTCCGATACTTTCTTTATTACCCGTCCTCATATGTTTTACATCTGCTTTCGTACGACAAGATATTCATCACCGTTTCGGTAATAAGGACAACCCGAATGAGAATCAGTTACAAAACGTATATAATCATCCTCATCCATATTCATATCGCACTCATATATCTCATATTCCTCATCATAGCTGTAATATGCACATGTATCACAGGTACCCTGATATTTTCTCTTTTCCATCATTAATCCTTCCGGTCTTATATTACTGTTCATTGTTAAGGAACTCTTCCAAAACTGCTGCGGTAACTCCGATAATTTTGTCACAAGGTCTCTTTTTATAATATGCGTCAGTTCTTTTCTCGGGAACGGGAGAATCCTTGTCTGTTCCGAGTCCAAGAAGCTCTTTACATACAATGGAGCCGTTTATTTCCTTCACTTTGTCAGCCACGAGCTGAATTCTGCCGTAAAGCTCTTTTTTTCCCTCAAAATCCGAAGGATCATTATAACCGTAAATATAACTGATAACAAATACCGCACCGGAAAACGCGCCGCATACCTCCCGCATTCTTCCCATGCCTCCTCCAAAGCCTGATACAAGCTTTACAACGGTATTCTCATCAAAGGGTAACATGTCAGAAAATGCAATTACCATGGCCTGGGCACAATTATATCCCTCCTTAAACAACGCAGCTGCTTTTTTACCCCTTGCGCTTTTTCCAATCAATTCGTTAATTTCTTCTAAAGTATACATTCATGTCTCCTATTCTACAATGGTAGTTTCGAGTAAATACGCCGTTTTGCCGCACACCCTGAACTTAATCTCATATTTTCCGTATCTGAAACCGTAAACCCTTTTGTCATCTTCAATATATGATGGTCTCGGATCCTGTTCAAGAAGCTTTACAATATTATTAAGCTCAACACCGGTCATATTACAAACGTATTCATCCAGATTAACCTTTAATTCAGAATAATTTATTTCATCAGTAAATCCGCCTCCGGCATTTTCTACAATATCATATGACGGCAAATACGGTTTGATATCTATTACGGGAGTTCCGTCAAGCATATCAACTCCTGATATATAAAGCAACGGACCTCTTTTTTCATTATACTCTACTCTGTCAAGCCTGACAACAGACATTCCGATAGAATTGGGTCTGAAGGGCGACCTTGTTGCAAATACGCCTTTTCGCATATTGCCACCAAGCTTCGGCGGACGTACCGTTGCATTAAACTTTTCGGTTTTAGCCTTACTGAATTCCCACAAAACCCATATATGTGAAAAATCTTCTATTCCCTTAAACGCATCAGGATTTTTAAACTCATCATAAAAGGAAATGACGCCACTTGATTCCATAACAAGCCCGCTCTGACGCGGTATGCCGAATTTTTCTTTAAAATCTGTTTCTATTTTACCTATATGTTTCATAGCATTTTTTCACAGGTACAATCTCACCTGTTATTATTCATTCCAAAGGTTTTCTCAAGCATTATAAGCATTATTACAAGGAAGAAAAGGATATATACAGGAAGCAGTGCAATTGATATATGGTTGGCAATCAGACCAAATACCATAGGCATGAATGTTGTTGCCGTATATGCGCAGGCCATCTGCATGCCAATGACCCCCTGTGAGTTTTCTGCGCCGAAATTATCCGGAGTAGAATGAATAATCGAAGGATATACAGGTGCACATCCGACTCCGATTATTACGAAGCCTGCAAATGAATACTCTGCTGCCGATACCGGTAATGACACCAGAACGGTTCCTGCAAATATTACTGCCGAACCGATTCTGATAAGTGTTCTGTCACCAAGTCTGTCAGAAAAGAAGCCGGCCACAAACCTGCCTGAGGTTATGCCTATAAAAAAAAGTGAGCCGAGCGCTGCCGCCGTCTTAGGTTCGACATGACGATACTTTGCAAGATATGAGCTTATCCAAAGCATGCAGGTTGCTTCAAATGCAGAATAACAGAAAAAACCAAACAATACATTCTTAGCTCCTCTTATAGCCAGAACCCCTTTAATTCCAAGAGCTTTGCTCTCATTATTATCATCAAATTTTTCCTCATGAATTTTCCATGCGGATGAAGTAAAAAGAAGGACTAATCCTATCACAAACTGAATAAAAAACACTGCTCTGTATCCTGCCTGCCATCGGTCTGTAAGTGTCAGGGAAATACTCATGATGTACGGACTGATAATGGTTCCGATTCCCCAGAAGCAGTGAAGCCAGCTCATATGCTTTGCCTTATAGTGAAGTGCAACATAATTATTAAGAGCCGCATCTATGCTTCCTGCACCAAGTCCATAAGGAATACCCAATATGCATAGCCAAACAAATGAATTTGCACATGAAAAACCAAGCAGACAGAACGCAGTAATAAACACACTGATTATTACCACATTCTTTGTTCCGATTTTTTTTATAATCTTTTCTGATAATAATGCTGAAATTACCGTACCTCCCGCAATAAGCATATTTAGTATGCCCGCATATGAAATCGGAACATCAAATTCCGGCTGCATGGACGGCCAGGCCGAACCAAGAAGTGAGTCAGGAAGTCCCAGGCTTATAAACGCCAGATAAATAAGTGATAATAATAGTATATACATAGTATTCCATACCTCAAAATATCCCAAGCCCTTTAATAAGCTTGGGATAAATTACAATTTACTTAATTATTTGTTTAGTACCGCACTTTCCGCAAAAAGCTGCATCTGCTTTAATTTTGTTACCGCAATTTGTACAGAACTTAAATTTTGTTGTGTCCGCTGCTTTAGTTTCATTTATAACATTATCCGATAATGAATCTGCTTCTTCTGAGGCATTATCTGAAATATCTTCTGTCAGTGAAGTCAAAGCTATCGTCTCTGTCCTCAATTCATCTTCAGGCGCCGCCTTAACCTCTGCTTCAGGTGCTGCCTTTACCTCTGCTTCAGGCTCTGCCTTTACTTCTGCTTCAGACTCTGTCTTAACCTCTGCTTCAGGCTCTGCCTTTTCGCCGGCTTCCCTTGCAAGCTTTTCCTGATATGCTTTTCTGAGCTCAGCTGCCTTTGCAGCATCAATCTGCTGTACAGGCTCATGCTTTTTCGTTGAAGGCTTTGGTGGCTTTGGTGGCTTAGGAACTTTCTTTGAAACCATATTTGCTATTACAGCCGCCACAACAGCCAGAAGCATTATTGCCGCAAAAACAATAAATACTATCAGAACCGTCTTTGTTGTCTGAAGGTAATCATATGCATTTTTAGGCATATCATCTGCCATTTTAATAAACTTATCAGAGCCTTCATAGTTTTTCCTGAGCAGATACCATACTCCGGCTGCAACAGCAGAAATACCGCTGAAAACCGAAGTAATAATCATAAACTTACGAACGATAACGGATTTCTTAAGCTGATTCTTCTTTCCGCTGCCTACAACCACCATGACGATTATGCCGTAAAGTGATCCGAATAAAGCAATTACAAGCGGTGCATATTTCAAAATCTTATTTGCAGTTTTTCCTGTGACAACTCCGCCAACCGAGTCCGCAGCATTTCCCTTATTAATCTTTATTGCATAGCTTGAGATATTGCCGGCCATATCCTTTGCCGAAACAGTCACCTCATTTATGCCATCCTTTAATGATAATTCATAAGAAAATGTTCCGCTCTTTTTGAGTTCAACAGGCTGCTCATTTATTAACAGAGTTGCTCCGCTTTCTGTTTTACCCGTAAGAGTAATCTTATCCTTTTCGGTAGTAATACCATCAAGGTTTTCAAAAATTGTAAGTGCAGGCGGTATGTCATCAACGACAATTATCGAATTATGTACATAAACTACTCCATCCTCATTTACATATGAAACAGTTACGCTGTTTTCAACTTCTGTCAGCATAGTGTACTGTGAGCCGTCTCCATTCAGCTTAACATTCTTTGCCTCACCTTTATTAATGAAGAAGCTTACTTCCTGATCCTTTGCTCCCGTATACGAAAACTCATATCTGTAGTTTCTGTAAATTCCATCCTCCGGAAAGACAATTTTCAATCCGCTATCAGCTTTATATGTTGTGAAGCTCTTTTCTCTGGCCGCCGAAACACGTCCGTCACTGTTTTTAACTGTTACGGACACCTTAATATTTTTCGCATCATCAGAATATCCTGCCATTGCCTTATAGCCGATATTCGAATCATGCATTTCATTGTAGATTTCCTTACCATCCTCAGTAATAATAATATTAGCCTGCTTTGTTCCGTACGGAAGATCCTTAAGCTCTACACTGACTGTTTGATTTTTAGTATCATTTTCAACATAATAATCACTTATCGGTTCAATTGTATTATCATTTGTAAACTTGAATTCTTTACTTGTTGCCATATCATAGCAGACAGTACTTCCATCCTTGTATGATACCTCCACGGCAATATAATACTTATCATAGGAATTAATCTTCTCCATTGAGATAGTCTTTGTTACAATCTCACCGGAATTTGCCCTTCCCGAATTAAGTTCAACCTTAGAATTCATAAGAACATCCGTACCAAGGTAAATCTTATAATCAAAGCCTGTTTCCTTTGCACAGCTTGTTGTAAACGTAACATCAATTGAACTGCCTGTAATATTTGATACATCCAGCTTTGTGATATTGATTGGTTCTCCCGGATAATAGGTTTTTAAGCCCAGATATTCATTTGAGCCCTTATCATACGAAATCTTCCACTGTCCCTCTGCGGCATTTGTAATGGTATACATATAAACCTTTTCGCCTTTAAATAGTGAAATGCTTCCGTCATTTTCATCAATTGTCCTTCCGTCAGGAGTAATGAAGCTTACCTTAAAATCATTTTTTTCAAAGGTTACCGCAACTACAAATGTCTGTTGCTTATCATTATACTGAATATCTGCTTCACTGTTCTCAGCAAATGCAACACATCCTGTCAGCATTATAAAAAGGATTAAAATGCAGGCAAAAATTTTACTGATTTTCTTCATTTACATTATCTCCTTTTAATATAACTTAATATAGGAATCCCAACCGTCAAGACAAATCTTGAATCCTGCATCTTTATTTTTCTGCAAATCCGTGCCTCTTAATACAATGTAGAATTTATCCAAATCAACAAGTGCAAGCTCAAAACATCCGTCAAGATTTGATTCATGCTTTCCAAAGAAATTAACGGCACAGTCAATTACGCCACCCATCTTAAGTGCTAAGGCCTTATTATTAATGGATATTGTCTGTGTACCCTGTACCTTAACCTTAAGGTTCGGATAATCAATATTAGGTCCGTTTGCAATAGACAAATAGAGACCGATTACTTCCTTAGAATCAATATCAAGAATATAATCCTCATAATCATACTTTCCGGTTTTAATCTCAACCTTACCGCATTCAAACTCACCGAGAAGTTTAATGGTAGATTCAAATTCTCTCTTGAATTTAAGCAAATTAAACTTAGACATTGTGTCCGCAAACGTTACAAAAGCGAGGTCGCCTACAAACGGTTCTGCAGCAGGCACGTAATCAGCAAGCTTTGCTACCGAAATATCACAGCCTCCTACAAAAGTTGTTTCAAATACTTTCTTTGCGAAGTTACCGTTCTGGTCAACCTTTGACATATCCTCAGCACCGACCCTTAAGGCAGAAATCGTTACCGGAGTATCAGGAACAATAATCTTAAAGTCTGCATAAATCATAAATGAATCAAACTTACCTTCCTTAATACCGAAGCTGAAGCCGTATCCTGCATCCTTCTTACCATCCTCCGCAGGAACAAAGCCCGGAATAATGCTTGAAGTATTTGTGCCAAGAATAAACTTGAAGTTATAATTATGATTAAATGTATCAAATTCGAATGAAAGCTCATTTACACCAAAATTAAATGTTCCGAAATCGAATCTTGAATTACTGTTTTCGTATCCTGCCTTACCAACGATATAAAGACCTGAATTGTTAATAAAGCCTGTTACGTCACATGTAATATTGCCGAACGGATTCTCAGTTCCTCCTGCATACTTGAAAAGCTCATCCTGAAGAGGGAAGCCTGTTTCAAGTCTGATAACATGCATATTAATCTTATGAGGATAAAGGGCAACGGAAGGTCCCTGGTAAATAATACCGCCGAACATAATGTTTCCGAAGGTAAATTCCTCTACGGTATAATTATCGAGATCGCTGTAATGAGCCTTATCATCATAAATAATACGTGTTCCCAGGGACGGAAGTACAACCCTGTTGCCGCATAGCTTACCGAGAAGTCCCGGTAAATTCTTAGAATACTCAATATAGCTTCCGGCATTATCAATAAGCTTGATATTGGTGTCGGAAGAACTTTCCTTAATTAATGAATCATCTTCTTCCGATTCTCCGAAAGCATTGTCACCTATTTTACCCACAAGCTTAACAGTGCCCTTAAAGTGGATAAAATCATTCATTGAAACGTCACCTGTAATTGTAATCGTATCCTCATCCTTAGAAATACTTTGTCCTCTGAAGACATATGCACCATATTTTATTTCAGTAATCTTTCCCGGAATAAGAATTTCCAATGAATCCGAAACTGCCTGTCCGTCAACAATAATTGTAACATCATAATTGCCGGCCGGCACTTCCTTCGGAACCGTAAAATCAAATTTGTACTCTGATACAAATCTTCCCTCAAAGGTTCCCTTATAGGCATCACCCTTAATTGATACAGAGCATTTATGCTCCTTTTTGAAGTTTGCGCCTTCTATACCTACCGATACATCTGTATCCTTCTTGTAAATCTTCTTTGTCTCAAGTCCGTTGATATGTATATTGCCGTCTGTAGGAATGAAGTCTCCGTTTTCATCGACATTTTCTTCATCCATGCCAAGAGTATAATATTTTGTTGCAGAAGATAAATCTTCATTATTAATAATCTTGACATTTCTCATATTTGTTTTTGTGTCAACGGCATTGTATGTAATTACATAATTGTTTTCCATCTGCTTATGGATAAACCGATAAAGACTTTCAAGTGCAACGGCATCTGTACAATATACAAAGCTTCCGCCACCGTAGCTTGCAATAGTCTTAAGGTATTCAGGCTGAACGGCACTGCCCAGACCGATTGTATAAAGCACTGTAT
Organism: Clostridiales bacterium; assembly: GCA_029010495.1. GTDB lineage: Bacteria > Bacillota > Clostridia > Lachnospirales > Lachnospiraceae > UBA3775. The sequence continues at coordinate 101,764 of JAQXKO010000014.1, forward strand.
TTGTGCCGGTACATTTTTCCTGAAGCTCCTTAAGCTTAGCTTCTCTGAATGATGTATCCTCACCGTCAGTCATCAGCATGATTACGTTAAAGCTGTCTGAGGAACCGCTTAACTCATTAAGAGCATGGAAAGCACCTGATGCAACATTAGTTCCGCCGCCGCTTCTGAAAGCATCGATATATGAATCAAGCTCCTTAGGATCATTTGTCAGCGGCGATGCAGCAATTACACTTGATGAGAATGTTACAACCGAAACCTGCTCATTCTTCCCGATTGTTGCAACGAAGCTTCTTACCGCACTCTGAAGCGTTTCTATACTGCCACTCATACTTCCGGAGTTATCGCATACAACATAAATCTTTGCGTTGGAATAATCAACCTTTTCAATTTTAAAATCTGAAATATTGATATCACAATCTGACAGAGAAAGCTTTATGTCCTTTAAATTTAACTTTTCACCTGACTGAATTGTCAGCTTAACCTTAGGGAACTCCGAAATATCAATTCCGCTGATGTTAATCATTGCAAGCTTCTTGGTAACAAAGTTTGAACCGTTTACGCCAATACCGTTATAAGGATCACGCTTTGTATCAGGCTTGCCGTTTTCATCTAAAACAGTCTGATTTTTGGAATCATTATTTGTAATAACAGCACTGTCATAAGCATCCTTAAAATACTGATTAACATTTTTTACTTCATCCTCGTCAGCAGTACCGTTAATAACCTTTGAAATACTTGTAACGGATTCTACATAATTACCGTCATTGCTGTATGTATATGTTTCAACTGCATGTGATAAGTTCTTATCACCTTTTTCATCCTTGCCTAAAGCATAGTCAATTGTAGAATTACCAAAGTAAATCTTACTCTGATTCTCAATTGCTTCCTTTTCAGGATGAAGTCTTGAATCAATTTCTGATAATACAGGAGCATCATTCAGGTTTTTAAGATTTTCAATAATATTTTCCAGCTCTTCCTGCTCTGACTCATCAAGCTTATCTTTATCACTTATTTTCTCAAGTGCCTTTTCACATGCTTCGATGATTTCCTGTTGTTCCTCCTCGCTTACCGAGATAAAGGAATCCGGAAAATCTTTGTCATCAAGATTTCCTCTGATAACCTCCTGGGCAAGCGCAATAAGTGCAGACGGAGAATCGGTTGTCTGAGCATATTCGATAAGATCCTTGTACTTTGCATCAGCCATAAGAGCCTTTACAAATGCCTCATCAATATCTGCTACCTCAAAAACAGAGGCGTCCTTCTCAAATATTTTCTGAAGCTCCTTGCGTGCTTTAGTCAATTCGGAAATATCGTTCAGCTTACCGTTTTTATAATCCTCGTATTGAGAATTTACTGCTTCGGCATAATTTATTGCTTCTGAAAGCATTTCATATCTGTCTTCATTTGATTTTTCTGTTTCGTCAAGCTCGTCCTTTATGGCTTCTGTAAGCTTCTGCTCATACTTTGTCTCGCCCTTTGCAGCCGCAGTAATATTGTCTACGTCCTGCTGGGTTAAGCCAAGGTCCTCAATTTTACCGCCGTTTTGCTTGTAGAGATTTACAATATCAAGAGAAGACGAAGCTTCAAGCTTAGGAATTGCCTTGCCATCATCATAATCCTTTGAAAACTCTGTATCTGCCTGACAAAGAAGCTTCTTTCCCTCATCGTTTTTTTCAACCTTCTCATACAAAACCCTCGCTCCGTCGAAATTACCGCTTAAGACCTCAAGTCTTGCATTGCAGAGTGTACCCTTTGGTGTTTCGCCCACTTCTTTGTACATTTTGTCAAGATAATTTCTGGCAGCAGTAAAATCCCCTTCACTCATGTATTTTTCTGCAAGATACATGTAGTCTTCCGAGGAAACCACCTTTTTTTCAAGTTCATTTTTCTGTTCATCACTATTCCATGCAAAAATACCCATAACTACGACACCGATGGATAATAGTATAAACATAACAGGCATTATCTTAAGCTTTTTACGAATAAGTGAAACAATCGAAAAAAGCACAAGTGGAATAACGCCTATAGCAATTTGTAAAAATATCTGCATGTTTGTCTCTCCTATATTATTGTATATGGCTTTCAGGTGAATATTTATAATGATTAATTGCACCTGGCACCACTCAAAAAGCAATATGCCAATTATACTATAAATCTGTATAATTATTCAAGCAATAAATAAAATAATGTGTGTAATTATTCAAATAAAACTTCAACTGCAGTATTGCTTCCAACCTTTATACTGACAGTATCCCCGGTATATAATTTCCCGTCAACCTTTATTCCCTTAAAGGTCGCATTATTTATTGCTTTTGCAGTAACCGTAACCTCAAATTCACTGAAATAATTTCCCTTAAAGCTTTCTGAATTAAGTTCGGTATTATTTATTCTTACAACGCCTTTATTAACATCATATTTACTTATCGACAGAGTCCCTGCATTGCCCAGTGAAAAGCTGTCCTTCACGATATTTATAAAGTTTGCATATCTGCCCTTCATAAATGTCCTTAATACATTTGTTCTATCCGTAAAATGTTTGTCCGGATTATATGTCACCCAGTCAGGACCGAAACGCGAATAAGTCTTCACCGCACCGTTTCTGTACAGCTTCACAAACCTGTCAAGCTCGGCAACTGCCCTGCTTTGCTCAAAGTCGATATTTCTCATATCGCAGAGAGTATTTACCATAAGCTTTTTAAATTCATCATTTTTCAGGAGCGAGCGCATCAAATCCTTAGGTCTTCTGTTATCTCCCGATGATTTGACCGTTCCGTTTACCTGTCCTTTGACATTATTTGTTCTGTATCCCGAACCGTCACCATATATATCTGTTGAATATTCGGTGTCATACGCCATCATTCTCCATTTGCCGTCAGCATAAGGATTGTCGGCAATAACAGTTCTGCTTCTCCACATGGCCCAGTTGTTGCTTTCAAAAAAACTGTCCTGATTGTATATATAAAGCATAAAAGAGAGATATTCCGCAAAATTCTGCAGGTCAAGCATTTCACCGGCCTTTTTATAATTATCTGCATTGCTCATATCATTGTAGCAGATAAAATCAAACATATCATAATAAAGCTTTATGTCCTCATCTTCACCATCCTCAATCTCACCACGCTTAATCATAACAACCTCGTTATCATCAATTCCGTAGTTGTTCTGCACATAATGAGAGCTGTAATCCTCCGTTATGGTATACATTCCCCAGAATTCACCGTCAAGAAAAAGGAATGCCGGCGTTGACTGCTGGGTATCAAATATCCTGTCCTTTACAAGATACTGAAGATAAGGATCCCTTACCTTTGCAAATTCATTATCATTACCGCCGTTTCTTAACAGGAAGGATTTATATTTTGTAACCTCCCCAGAGCCGTCACCGCGGATATTGCCCGGGATAATACCATACTTTAATGACTTTTTGCCATACTCTTCCCTTGCGGTTATTCTGAAGCTCTTCTGCATAGAACTTCTTGATGCCGCACCCATGATTCTGATTCCTACGTCCTGGGAAAAACTGTCGCTTCCGTCTGCAGGCAGATACTCTATAAGTGCCTCTCTCTCCCATTCCTTACCCTTCTGGGAAAAGTTGCCGAACTTCTGCCAGCCGTCCTTATATTGATTGTTCGGATTTTCCCTGATCCACTCATCATATGATTTACCCATTACATATATACCCTTTTCATAGTCAAAAAGGTTATCAACATCAGTAAACATTGATATAATCGGAAGCTTTTCATATTCACTTTCTCTGTCTACACCCACAAAGTATGTACCGTTTGAATAATACTTTTCTCCGTTAGGTAAAACCGCAACTGCTCGTACAACATTACACTTTGTAACACGGCCCTTAGGAATATAATCCTTATCCGGATTGACATTTCCCTGCAGACTGAGAACATTGGCATATTTTGACTTATCTCTTAATTCTATTGCGTTGCCGTCATAAATAATTGATGACTCAGTCGGCTTCGAACCGTCAAGCGTATAATATATTTTTGCGTCGGCAGCCTCACATGACATTTCCAGTTTAACCGCCTCCTCATAGAATCCGCTATTCAGACTGAAAACGGGTGCGTTGTTTATCTCTTTTACTTCTTCCGTTTTATTGTCTTCGTTCTGACTTCCCTCCGAAACGGTTGACGGTCCTATCGTTTTATTGCCGTCACATCCCACGGAAAAAATCATAACAAATGCCAGTGTTGCCGCAATCAGGCTTTTTTTCCTCATAATCCCTCCTATATATGTATTAATAATACACAAGTAAGTTTACTTCATTTTTCTTCTAAAATAACACAATAAATGTCATATTATCATTGTATCATCATATCAGAAAATATCATAGTATTATTTTAATATTATATAAAAAAATATCGGTTACGTCTTATTCATAAATAACGTAACCGACATAATAAAATACAATTATTTTTAAAAAGCAAATTTTCTATTTAAGACCTTTGGCCTGTGAAAGAGTAATACCGTTTCCGGCTGTTCCGAGCGGGATATCATGGTCAAGTCCGACAAACTTTCCGTTTTCCTGCCAAAGCACTTCCTTAACAAATTTATACTTTTCTTCATCCCAGGTTGTAAAATCATCCTTTACAAGTCCGCCGGTATCACCCGAATTGGCATTGTAGCACCAGAAGGTGTGATTGAGCTTATATTTGCTGATAAGCGTTCTCAAATGAGTCATCCATGTGAGGTTCGGCTCCTTCATAAAGCCACCCCACTCACCTATAAGAATCGGTGCAATATTCTCTGTCGCAATATACAGCCAGTTATCCTGCCAGCAATCCTTAATAAGTGTTTCGTAAGTATAGCCCGAGTAAAACCATGGCTGCTGGTAAACCGAAGGACCGTAGTCATGCGGTGAATAAACAAGCTTGTTCTGATATTTTCCGAGATTGACCGGATAATCCTTTACGCCTCGTAAATTGCCACCCCACCAGTTAAAGTAGTAATCCTTTTCGTTTGTTGAAGAATAATCCCCATTTGTTTTAATATCAATCGGATAGATTTCAATGCCCTCTATCAAAACCAGCACATTCGGATTTACCTCAAAAATCTTAAGTGCCGTCTGCTCAGCAACATACTTCCAGTTGTTGGCATCCTTTGAGTTATTCCAGATTGCCTTGTCCTTTTCATGAGGTTTTCCGTGCGGTTCATTTTCAAGATCATACGCAATGATTGTATCATCATTTGCATATCGCTTTGCCATGTAAACCAAAGCCTCCTGATACCTTTCAACACTGATTTTATCGCTGTACCAAAGATTCTTCATGTGTCCCATTGCATCAGTATCTGCGCAATGAATATCAATCATAATCTTCAGGCCGTTTGCCCTGAACTGTCCGACCACATAATCAAAAATCTCAAGACTGTCCTTATCAACGAGATACCAGTTGATTGCATTATTAAAATTAGCCTTCGGAGCCTTACCCTCTTTCCACTGAAGTATAAGCTCGGTTGAAATAGGTATACGCACGATGTTGAAGCCGTGATCGGCTATTCCCTTTATGCTTGTGTTAAGATCACTTCCCCATAAACCGTCAAATGTATTTGTTCCGGTATTATATCCGAACCAGTTACAGCCGGTAAGCCATACTCTCTTGCCCGTACTGTCATAAATTTTACTGCCGTCAGTATGAAGCCAGTCATTTGTCGTTGCCTTAGGAACAGGAAGTGCTCCCGAATCCTTATTGGCATTAGGGTCGTTGTTCTGGTTGTTGTTCTGATTGTTGTTCTGGTTGTTGTTCTGATTGTTGTTCTGGCTGTTGTTCTGGTTGTTGTTCTGGTTATTGTTCTGGTTATTGTTGTTTACATTACCGTCAACATATTCACTGCCTACCTTACATTCAGCCTTTAAACTTCCGGTAATATTGTGAATAATAACACCTATTTCAAGCTTACTGTTTGCATTTACAACAAAATTATAATCGACATTTGTAATTGTAAGCTTTCCGTCTTTAATTTCATAATTGCCGTTCCAGCCGTTTTCAATGGTTGCATCCTTACCGACATCTACCGTAATTGTCCAGCCCTCGTAACTTTTTGAGCTGTTATTGACAATATTAATGGCAAGCTGTGTCGTAACGGGATTTTCACCCCACTGGTTGGATTTATCAATCTGAACGGTAAGTCCGCCATTCTCCGGACTTTCGTTTCCTCCTGACTGATTGTTGCCCGACTGATTGTTGCCTGACTGATTGTTGCCCGACTGATTATTATCGCCTTCCTGATTATCATTATCAGGCTGATTGCTTTGATTATCGCCGGACTGATTATTGTCAGACTGATTGCCGTCACCGGACTGGTTATTGGCAGAATTATTGTTGTTTCCTTGTTCTACTTTTGTAGAATTATCTGCGGTATTTCTGTTGTTGTTGCTATTATTGCCAAATTTTTTTGCACAAATCAGAACAAGCATAACGACTATCGCAATTCCCAGAGCCGCTATAACATAATTTCTTTTATCAGCATTTTTTAGTTTGTCCACAAAGGACGTCTCTGCCAAAGATTCCTCGATTTTTTCTTTTTCTTCGTCCACTATTCCACCTGCTATTTGCTGAATTTAGCTACTATGTCATTGATAACTTTTTTATCCACCTTGTCGCCAAACTTATCAGTAACTGCCTTAATTATCTTATCCTTGTCCTTTGTGGCGATTACGTCCGCAAGATCATTACGAACAAACTTTTCAATCTCATCGGTTGAAATGATTGAGCCGACAGACTCCTTTATTGAATCTCCCTTTACCGCTGACATAACACTTTTCTGTAACTTACCAAAATCCATATTTCCTCCTTCAGGGTTTCACCCATAAAAAAAATAAATAAAGCTTTAATCACAAGCTTTTAAATTATAACTTATACCGTACTTTCCGGCTTAATTATACTATACAGCATCTTCCTCCCGAAATACAGCCGCAGACAAGCCCCATACACAATACGGAAGAACTGAATTTTTCAGGATCCGCCTCATTGTAGACATACCTGTAGCTCTTTGAAACATATTTGTCGGAATATGCATTGTATTTTAATCTCAATGCTTCATATTCCACATCTCCGGGTCTAAGCTCACAGGCAAGAATGATATAACGCTTTGCCTGAAGATTAAAACCAATTCCCTCATTTGCAAGCGCCGCATAATAATACCACCTGTCATTTCTGTGGGATATGGAATTAAGCAGGGAAATTGCCTGTTCATATTCTCCGACATTAATCAAGCCGCATACGGCAGAATAACGTTCTCCGTCGGTATCACGATACTTGGCACATCCGCCGGAAAAGCTGCTTCTGCTGTTTGCAAAGCCTCCAAACGGTCCATAAAAGCCTCCAAAGGAGCTATATGGATTACCGGCATTGCCAAACGGTTCCCGGTATTGTCTGCTGTTGTTCCCTGAACTTGTGTAAGAATCACTGCCGCCACCATAGGAGCTGCCGAAATACGGATCATCCTTATGCTCCATTATCTCGGTATATGCCTGCTGAATTTCTTTGAATTTTTCTTCTGCCGCCTCCGGATTGTCAAGATTGGCATCAGGATGATATTTACGGCTTGCCGCTCTGTAAGCCTTCTTTATCTCATCATCGCTTGCCCCTCTTTGTATACCCAGTATTTCATAAGGGTCCCTGTACATCAATTACTCCCCTCTGCCCTTCTGTGCATGCTATATTGTAATTATATCATAAATTATATTTCTATACAAGCAAAAGAGAGGCGTTTTATATTGCTAAATTACCGGTTTTACAATTATTTTACAGCACATTTACGGCGGCTTTTTCTATTTCAAGTCCTTCCCTGTAACGTTTTATAAAATCATTGAAGCCGGCAACATCTTCCCTGTCAGGCTCTATCGTTTCTCCTGTATTTCCCGCAAATACCGTGTTTGATAAAAAGTCGCCAAGTGATTCATTTTTACTGTGATTAACGTATGCTGCCAGAACGGCTATTCCCCAGGCTCCTCCTTCACCTGCCGTTTCCATAACCGAAACAGGCGAATTAATGGCTGCCGCAGCAATCCTCTGACCTACTCCCTTTGTCTTAAATAACCCCCCATGACAATACATTCTGTCAACCTCAGCTTTTTCTTCTCCGAAAAGCAGGTCAAGACCAAGCTTCAGTGTTGCCAGCGATGAATAAAGCTGCATTCTCATGAAATTGGCAAGATTAAATCTGTTATCTGCCTTGCGTGCAAATAATAGTGCCCCTTCTTCAAAACCGGTCACAGGCTCACCTGATGTGTAATTATATGATATAAGTCCGCCGCAGTCCTTATCGCCCTGAAGTGCCGACTCAAACAGTCTCTCATACAGCTTATCGGTATCATAGCTGCAATCCATAAGATTCAGAAGCTCACCGAACATATTTACCCATGCATTTATCTCCGACGTACAGTTATTGCAGTGAACCATACCGACCAATGCTCCGTCAGGCGTTGTTACAAGATCAATCTCAGGATAAACTTTTGAAAGCTCCCTTTCAAGCACCACCATTGCAAAAACCGATGTTCCGGCAGATATGTTTCCTGTTCTTTTTGCAACTGAATTTGTCGCAACCATTCCTGTTCCGGCATCTCCCTCCGGCGGACACAGAACAGCACCTTCGCATAGTTTTCCGCTCACATCAAGAAATGCCGCACCCTCGGCAGTAAGCACTCCTGCCTCTTCTCCCGCGGTAAGCACTTTTGGAAGAATTTCGGCGATATCAATATATGCGCCCTCCTTCTCTGCCAGCTTATTAAATGCTTCCATCATCCTTTTATCGTAATCACCTGTTTTTATGTCAATCGGAAACATTCCCGAAGCATCACCCACACCAAGCACCTTTTTGCCGGTAAGCTTCCAGTGAATATATCCTGCAAGAGTAGTCATAAACGAAACCTCGTGCACATGAGGTTCTTTATTTAGAATTGCCTGGTAAAAATGTGCAATGCTCCATCTCTGCGGAATATTATAATTGAACTCCTTTGTAAGTATGGCTGCCGCCTGTTCCTGTTTTGTATTTCTCCATGTTCTGAAAGGCACAAGCAACTCATCCCTGCTGTTAAATGCAAGATATCCGTGCATCATGGCCGATATGCCGACAGAACCGATTTTTACAATATCAGCTCCGTACTTTTCCCTGACATCGGCAGCCAGAGATGCATAGCATTCCTGAAGTCCTTTTGTTATATAATCCGTATCATATGTCCATATGCCGTTTTCCAGCCTGTTTTCCCAGCCAAAGCTTCCCTGTGCAAGGACTGCACCGTTTTCATCAATAAGAACACTCTTTATTCTGGTTGAACCGAATTCAATTCCAAGAGAGGTTTTTCCCTCTGAAATAACTTTATTTATATCCATAAGTCCTCCTGTTTTTATCATAAAATAAACTGTTACTGCTCAATACTATTTTCAAAATATAAGTCTTATTACTAAACTATATCAAAATGCATTCTCTTCGTCAAGCAAGCAAAATAAAAACAGCCTGTACGAAGTGTAACTACACATTCGTAAGGCTGAATGTATTTGATAAACATTATAAATAATGTCTGTCAACCAATTAATTTTCAACGAATGACTCTGCTTTTTCGAGAGCCTCGTCAATATGTATTGCAAAATTTTCCCTTCCTATTCTGTCAACGAAGCCGGAACGTTCCATAACCTTCATAGGCTGCTCATTTACATGAGAAAAAATCAGTCTGATATTCTTTTTATCGCAAAGATCAGCAAGTTCATTTAAATAATTCATGGCCGTGCTGTCAATAGCCGGTACACTTCTCATACGGATGATAAGACATTTTGTAAAATCCTTTACACTGATGTTTGTAAGACTTCCTGCCGCACCGAAGAAAAGAGGGCCCGTAATCTCATAAACTCTTACATGAAGAGGCACTGTCTTAAGTGTGATTGAATCATTTGGATCCTCGACATATGACCAGCCGGATACTGATGTTTCATCACTCATACGCTTCATAAAGAGAAGACATGCGAGCACCATGCCAACCTCGATTGCCACCACAAGGTCAAAAACAACCGTAAGTACAAATGTAATTACAAGAACCGTAATATCACTCTTTGGCGCTGTCCTGCAAAGACGGACAAACGGCCTCCACTGGCACATATTATAAGCAACCATAAAAAGAATTGCTGCAATTGTAGGCATAGGAATAAGTGCTGCGTAAGGCATAAGCACCACAAGCACAAGTAAAAGCACAACCGAGTGAACCATACCTGCCACAGGGGTACGTCCGCCGCTCTTAACGTTTGCCGCTGTTCTTGCAATGGCTCCTGTTGCAGGAATACCTCCAAACAAAGCAGAACCAACATTACCGATACCCTGTGCAATAAGCTCCATATTTGAACGGTGGTGCGAGTTTATCATACCATCAGCAACCACGCATGAAAGCAGTGATTCTATAGCCGCAAGAATTGCAATTGTAAATGCATTAGGAAGTACTGCCTTCATTTTCGCAAATGTAAATGCAGGCATTGAGAACTTTGGCAGACCGGAATTGATTGTGTATAAATCACCTATTGTGTTTACATTCATATCAAGCAGCTTTACCATCATAACTCCGACGATAACCGCAATAAGTGAACCCGGAATCTTCTTACTTAAATATGGCCATATAATTAAAACCGCAAGACACACAACACCTACGATTGCTGCCTGTATGTTAAATGTATCAATATTGTTAAAAAAGGCTGAAAGCTTTTCGGTAGTTTCAATCGGCTTTTCCCCATGCATATATGAAATGCCAAAGAAGTCCTTAAACTGTCCGACAAGAATGGTTACCGCAATACCTGCCGTAAAACCTGTGGTTATTGTATACGGAATAAACTTGATAAGAGTTCCGAACTTGAACAGACCCATAATTACCAGCATCAAACCTGCTAATATGGTTGCAAGCACCAGGCCGTCCATGCCCTGTGTTGCCACTATGCCGGCCACAATTGTTGCGAAGGCTGCTGTCGGACCCGCAATCTGAACACGGCTACCGCCGAAAAATGAAATTAAAAATCCGGCAACAATTGCTGTATAAATACCCTGCTCCGGTCCCACACCGGAAGCAAGTGCAAGAGCTATTGAAAGCGGAAGCGCTACAATGGCAACTATAATACCTGCCACTACATCTTTAGCAAACTGCTCCTTTGTGTATTGTTTCATATTGCTAAAAAGCATCGGTTTAAAATTATGCATAACTGGCCTCTTTCTAATGTGAAATTAATACCAACACGCATTATACAGTCTGAAATAAAAATATTCAACGTCATAAATAAACAAAAAAGAAGCCAAATACCGGCTTCTTTTGATACTTTTATATAATATTTTTTCCATTCCATTCCTTAATCATGGAAATTTCCCTCATATATCCCTCATCATCATTAGGAGTTTCAAGTATAAACGGCTTACCCTGAAGTCTTGGATTATTGACAATACTCTTTAAAATCTCTTCTCCTATCTGCCCCTCTCCAATCCTTGCGTGACGGTCCTTATGGGAACCGCATACATTTAAACTGTCATTAAGATGTACTGCCTTAAGGCGATTAAGTCCTATTATCCTGTCAAACTCGTCAAGCACACTGTCGATGCCCGCCGACCAGTCATATCCTCCGTCCCACACATGGCATGTATCAAGACATACGCCTACATACCCGTCCTTATCAACCAGGTCAATAATTGCCTTAATCTCCTCAAAGCTGCGTCCTACCTCACTACCCTTTCCTGCCATTGTCTCAAGCAGAATTGTAGTAGTCTGATTCGGAATAATTGCATTGTTAATTGCATCAGCAATCATGGGAATGGCTGCCTCGGCGCCCTGACCCACATGTGAACCGGGATGAAAATTATAGTAATTGCCGGGAACATATTCCATGCGGATAATATCCTCTTTAAGCATTTGACGGCTGAATTCTTTTATATCCTCTTTGGCAGCGCATACATTCATGGTATAAGGTGCGTGAGCTACAAGCCTGCCGAAATTATGGGCTTTTATAAACTCCTCAAGCGCCTTTGCATCTTCTTCCTTTATCTCCTTGGCTGCTCCTCCCCTCGGATTCCTGGTAAAAAAAGCAAATGTGTCGGCTCCGAGTCTTAACGCCTCCTTTCCCATGGCAAGAAAACCGCCTGATGATGATAAATGATTTCCAATATAAATTGACATGTTGTTCTCCTCTGATTAATTATCCTTTGTTAATAATTTTTTATATGTCAGGTCAATACCGAATGCTCCGAGCGGCGCTGTTATGAGTATGGCAAGCACCGATACGGTAAGAACAACCTCTCCGCATCCGAGCCCCATGGCTAAGGGAAGTCCTCCGATAGCCGCCTGTACGGTAGCCTTAGGAATGTATGATATTACACAAAACAGTCTTTCTCTGAAACAAAGTCCGGTTTTTGCCAGACAGATAATCACACCGGCCATTCTGAAAATGAGTACGGACAACACAAGTATTATTGCCTTAATGCCGTAATCAAGAGCCTTTCCCGTATTTACGCCTGCTCCGACCAGTACAAATAAAAAAATCTCGGCAACTGTCCACATTTTGTTAAGGGTCCCTGATAAAGCTTCGGAAATAACCTGATTATAATGCTTTATTGCTATGCCCATAAACATAACTGCCGGCAATGCAGAAAATGTAATGGCTGTTGTTAATTTATCCTCAACAGTAACAAGCACAAATGATACGGAAAGCAGAACTGCTATCTTAAGTGTATTCTGTACTGACGTCCTGTTAAAAACAAGACACAGACACCCTCCTGCAACAAATCCGACACACATTCCCAACATAATGGAAACGGGAATATTCACAAATTCCAGAACACCTACGCTCTGTCCCTTTGCCATACCTGCAACTGCGGTGAACAATACGATAACAAAAACATCATCTACCGATGCACCCGCAAGTATCAGCTGCGGAATTCCTTTTTTGGTTCCGTAACCTTTTTCAATCATTTCAATCATTCTGGGAACAATAACTGCAGGTGATACGGCGCCTACCACTGCTCCCATTACGGCTGCATCAATAATTGATACATTAAGAAGCACGGGAGCCAGTAAAACCATTCCTATTATTTCAAAGCATGCCGGAAGAAAGCACATCAGTACCGCCGGACGTCCAACCTTTTTCAAATCACCGATATTAAGTGTGATTCCGGCACGCAGTAAAATAATAATCAATGCTATCCTTCTGATTTCATCAGATATACCAAGAAGCTTTGAATCAATTATATTAAGCCCATACGGTCCTATAACCATACCGACAAGTATCATCCCGAAAAGTCCGGGGAATTTGAACTGCTTTGACAATCTTCCTGCAAGCATGCCGGGAATCAGTATGACAGCTATACCAAATAACATACTTATCTCCAAAGACATATCTAAAATAAAAGGGCTAAAAGCCTTATGCCTTCAGCCCTAATTATTTATAACGCATTTTTAGTTAAAAATCAAGACTTATGTGATGCCTTTATTTAATCGTAATGGATTATATTCCGACACCAAGCCTCCGGATTCAGAGCTTTTATTTTTTTCCTTTCATACAGTCATCACATTCCTGTCCCATGCATCCGCAGTTACACATGCCTTTTCCGCTTTTTCTGTCCTTTATCATTTTTTTAATAACAAGGAAAATAACTGCTGCAAGAATAAATGCAACAATTACAGTTCCCGCATTTACAGTTAACCATTCTATCATTTTATCCTGCCATTCCATCTTTTCGAGTATAATAAATGTGGTTAATAAAAATCAACTCAACAAAATATCTTAAGTTACAATCACATATTCTAAGTTACAACCATATATCTTATGTTGCAACTATATATCTTAAGTTACGATCACGCATCTTAATTACATTTAATAACCTTACCTGTCCTCAAAGACCTGTTTAATACTCTGATAATGCAGGAAAATACCCTGCTCATCAAATGCCCTGATTTCATCAAGTGATGCCAGCATAAAGCCCGTTGTTTCCGTAACCTGGTTATTTACATCACATTCTTCAAAATCACCCGTAAATCTGTATACATCCACAAAGTAGTTGTCACCCTCTCCGGGATTTTCTCTGTGATATGTAAACATATATCCGCCTTCGAAATCCTTTACATCAATACCTGTTTCTTCCAGTATTTCACGCTTTACTGCATCCTCTGACTGTTCTCCGGCCATACATGCTCCGCCCGAGACTTCCCACCAGCCCGGAGCCCAGTGCTTGTCCATGCTTCTCCTGGTAATCAGATACTTTCCGTCACGTTTTCTCCGTACCACACCGAGCACCGTCAGATGATATTCATCATCCGCAAGACACCAGTCATTACGCTTCATTGTACGACCTGTAAGTTTCTTATTGCTGTCATATATATCCCAGTATTCCACTTTTTCACTCATTTGAATGCTCCAATCATTATCCGGATTTCAGAACGGTATACAGCCTGATACACAACAATAACAAAATAACGTTGTTTTCATTAACAAATCCATCCTGACCATACCTAATCATTTTATAAACATATTTAACGTCTTGTCAAGTAAAACTGTCTTTATATGTGCCAAAAAACGACAGTAATGCCTGTAATCCCTGCATGAAATAATCTGACGGTAATACAGATGTATTGTCTGTATATATACTTTCACAGCTGTTACAACAGACTGCTAATTAAACTCTGTCACATGCTTTCGCATCCACAGCGGGAAATGCCCTCTCTGACATATATAGTTTGTTCGCTCCCTGATGGCAATGGCATCAAAAAATATTTTCCAAAGGTCTGTGTATTCATCCTTATATTGTTCTGTTTCCTTAAGAGACTCAAATTCCTCCTCCGTAAAGTTTCTTACATAAAGTCCCTCGTTCTTCGGATGAATCACTGCCATATGTCGTTTATCATCAATAATCATGAAATTTTCGGAGGGCATGCGGTCCGCAAAATGTTCCCCTGCATATAATATTATGTTATTCTTTGGCTCATAATGACTTACATAAGCACCTGACACCTTATTAAATCTTACAAATTCTCTGGAAAAATGAGCTTCATTTGCAACATTTCTCGATATTTCTATAATTCTGATTACTATAGGCTCGGTTAAATCCTCCGTAACCTCTGCTCCGCGTTTAAATCCAAGTCGAAGATAATCATATATAATATTCAGGCATCCGGGTTCGCAGGACATCGCCGCATAAGCAATTCGATTGTAAGCTTTAACCGAGATTTTCCTTTTAATACTTCGTTCTACTTTTGTAGACTTCTCCTGATCTCCATTGATATGTCTGTATTCGTCAAAAATGGAAAGCTGCATAACCGGTTCCTTTTCCAGTCGTATGGAATCATGACCGTTTTTCAGTGCATATTCCCATGCATCATAAATACATGTAAATATATCTGTTAAATTGTCATTACAAGTAAATACCATCATAAATAAATACTCCGTTTTAGATATTATCTGCTACATAAAAGATTATATCAATGCCGTCATCTCCGGTCCTGCCGGCTTGCACATCAGCCTATGCCGAAATCAGCGAAGGTCATCTGTGTATAATTATTCTGTTGCTGAATCTGCCAGTTTTCCTTACTGTTTATGGCCGTTAACTGTCCGGTAATATAATCTGCATCAATAGGGATATTATACATAAGCTTGCCATTACAGGTAATAAAATAATGAGCTCTTTTTAAAACAACTCCTATCTTCTTTAATATATCAAATGATAGTGTACCATATCTTCTTGCATTAACTATCCGCATGGCTGATTTAGGTCCGAGTCCCGGCACGCGCAACAGCATATCATACGGAGCTGTCTGCACTTCAACAGGGAAATCCGCAATATGTCTTATGGCCCAGTCACACTTAGGATCAATTCTGTCATCAAACATAGGCTTTTCTTCACTCAGGAGCTCATCCGCATTAAAGCCGTAAAATCTCAGCAAAAAATCAGCCTGATACAGCCTGTGCTCACGCAGCAGCGGCGTGCGGAAATCCTTGCCGGGCAAAAGAGGATCCTCATTAACCGGTACATAAGCCGAATAAAACACTCTCTTCAAATCATAATTCGTATATAATTCCTGTGTCGTCTTAATAAGTGTCAGATCCGTCTCACCGGTAGCTCCTATAATCATCTGTGTACTCTGCCCTGCCGGTGCAAAATCTCCCACACCGTCCTCTTTTTTTACAAGTGTCGCTATCTTATCGCTAAACTGACATGCGTCAGAAAGCAACAGACGTCCTTTGCCTGCCAATGACTTTTTTTTACTGCCTTCACCTGTAAATATGTTGCCCGGAAGATACCTGTTGCCTCCCGCTCTCTCCATTTTTGCAGACTTACCGAGCATCAGCCTGTTGCCGGCAATGGTATTGCTTATCTTCTCCATCGGTGTCAGTATGGTTTCAAAGGTTTTATTGGGAGCCAGGCTCTTAAGGCTCTCCCTTGTGGGAAGCTCCATGTTCACGCTTATTCTGTCAGCCAGAAAACCGCATGCGCTAATCAGCGAATCGTCCGCACCCGGTATAGTCTTTACATGAATATAACCGTTAAACTTATAAGTATAACGCAGCATCAAAAGCGTTTCACACATCTTCTCCATGGTATAATTTGGATTTTTAATGACTGCAGAGCTCAAAAACAGGCCTTCAATATAATTGCGCTTATAAAACTCGGTTGTAAGCTCGCAGATTTCTTCAGGTGTGAATGTCGCCCTCGGTACATCATTAGCTGCCCGGTTCACACAGTATTTGCAGTCATATACGCAATGATTGCTGAGAAGAATCTTAAGCAGGGAAATGCAGCGTCCGTCAGCCGAAAAGCTGTGACAAATACCGCACGCCGCACTATTTCCCAGATAACCCTTCTTACCCTTCCTGTCCACGCCGCTTGATGTACATGCAACATCATATTTCGCCGCATCAGCCAATATCTTAAGCTTGGCACCTATCCCCGGTGCTAATACAATTTCTTCCATATCCGTCCTCACAATTTTTGATAAAAACATAATTCTAATTTCGAACACCTGTTTGAATATATAATAACATGCGAACGTCTGTTTGTAAAGTATTTTAATAATAATTCACAAATAAATAAGCTCTCCGGATGCGCCGTTATACCTTTCCCGGTCTGCCGGTTATTATACCCTGCAGACAGAAACAGGCACGGACGCATAACAGAGAGCATCAGTAATCTGTCAAATCGACTAACCGTATATAATTTTTAAATAAGAATATTGACTGCCTTTTTGGCCGCAGCCTGATATAGAAAGCTTTATTTAACGATATACTTCAATTTTGATATCGGCATCATCGGATATGATTTCTTCCACATCAAGCCTCTTTAAATATTTGTCCAGGAAGAATATATGACATCTTGTCAGATGACTGTGCATTACAGACGCATCCATTTTACCCACAAGCAATTTTACAGGAACGTAAAATTTTGCGTCGGTAAATCCAATATGCTTCATCTTTTCAAAAATCGCACAGTAAACAGGTGCTTTTCTTCGAAGCAAAACGGCAGATTCCACATTCCAGTTTTCCCTGCAGGATATCTGGAAGAAAGGCTTTGTAAGAGTCATTTCCCCGTAATCTCCAAATAATCCACCGTCAATATTAAGCCCACAGCTTATTTCATCAGATGTATGACACAGATAATAAGCTACGGCTCCTCCCATGGAATGACCCGTGGCAGCCACACCATTTGACAAATCCAGATAATCGGCATACCTTGTCTTAATCTCCGTTAATGCGCAAAGAGTGTCTGCACTCCATTCCTTCAGACGTCCGACTATATATGGGGCATGCTCTTTTTGAAACTTTAAGAATTCCTCATAAACCTCTTCAATACTGCCCTTATTCTTTAATATCTTTGCCTGGGCAAGTATGGCTCTTAACGCTCCCTTTTTATACATAAGCTTATTAATTTTCTTATCAAAAGGTACAAAGCTTCCATCCTCGTATTCCGTACATACTCCTTCGTATGAATGACCTACGGAAGCAACGATATAGCCTGCCGAAGCGATTTCCTCCAAAAGAAAAGTATTGGCCTCCACATAAGCATTATAACCATGATTATAAAGCACTAACGGAAATTTTTTACCCTCTGCAACCGGCACATTTTCATACATACACGTTTCATTTTTTATCTCTGCCGATTTAGGTAAATGATATGTTTTTTTTATGTATTTCATTTTATTATTGCTTATGTACGGCACCTTTTGTCTGCCTGCAATACTGTCCTCCGTAACAGGATAATACATTCTGACGGTAATTTTACGACATCCGGTCCCGTCTCCGAGCAATTCACGTCTGCTCTCATCCGTAAAGCTGAATACTTTTGTACCGACCTCATATTGTTTAATTATTCTCTCAGGCATAATTATCTGCTCCCACAAAAAAATCATTTCAGTCATGTAATTGCTTTGCAAGCCAGTTTAACAGAAACTCCTCTGCAAGACTTCCCTTGGCTATGTTTTCAACGGCCGATTTTTCATCAAAAAACTCAAAGCTGTCAATTTCATCGTTTGGTATTACATCTGCGTTTTTTACAACGCAGGCATAATTAATCATTAGTGTATTTGTTTTTTCATAATATCTTGAAGTATTATAGTAAAATTTGACAACCTCAAGACCTGTTTCTTCCCTGACCTCGCGTACAAGTGTTTCCTCAGAATTTTCTCCCTTTGAGACATAACCTGCGACCAGTACGTTTCTGTCCCTGCCGTATTGCTTAACAAGCAGCAACTTCTTCATCTCCGGCTCATATATAATTGCACTTATGGCTGTATTGAATGACGGGAACCTGAACTCACCGCATTTTTCACAATACGGGATGTCCCCCTCGTTTTTAAGATATCTGGTAATAAGGCTGCTTCCGCACTTTGTACAATAACTCATATTTCCTCCGGCCTGTGTATTTATCAGTTAATAATACCGCACGTCTATTGTCTGTCATAATATGCCTTGCCGGCAGACGGTTTAAAATATGTCCTGATATAACCTGACTTTGAAACAACCACAAATTCATTAGCAGACTCAAGATAATAAATATCATCGCCATCCTCTGCCTCAAGCTTATGAAGTGAATCAGGATTATTAATTACCCTGTTTGCGCCCTCTACATATTCCACCTTTGACTTATACGGGAACTCCTCTCCATGCTTTTTAAAGTGTGAATCAAGAAGATTTTTATTGGCGAAGGAGTATTTTTTGACTGATTTATCAGTCGGTGTGGGCGATGCTTCCTTTTCAGGCTCTGCTGTCGGTGTAGGTGTAATATCGTTATTAACCTCTTCGACCGGCGTAACGGTCTCAAAAGCAGCAGGTGTCGCAGATACATTATCCGTATACTCCTCATCTGCGTCATTATTTTTCCCCGGGAATGCCAATATACCCATGAGCGCACATACGATTATTACGATTAATAATCCGACAATCATACGCTCCTTTTTATTCATCCCTTTAAGCATATACTTCTCCTTATGGATTTAGCTAATATAAATTTCCGTCATAATACTGAAGCAGAAGGTCAACCACCCTGCCATAGCTTGCCATACCGTCCGAAACGCCGTTTGCATTTAATGTGGCATTTGTAAATGAAGTTGAAAGCTTATCCATCTGTTCCGTTGTTACGGGAGATGCTTCTTCAATTTCGTCAAAAACCTCCTTTAAAACAAATGTATTATCTTCATAAACAATATCTTTCAGCTGTTCCTGCGACATATATCTGTCCAAATCATAATTAATGCTTTCCAGATAAGCCCTGTTAATATAGCTTATCACACCAAGGTAGCCGGAATATCTGATAAATACATCCTCAGAGCCTGCACAGGCCAGGAACGCAATGAAATTGGCCTCATCCTCCGGCATATATCCATGAAGATGAGACAGCTCGTGACAATATGTATACGGATAATTAGTCACATACATCCTGCTGTTTACATTGGCCTCCATCGAATACGGAAAATAATAACCTGCCATATATCCCTGTGTCATCAGACTGCTGAACATCATTGGCTTAACATCAGGATAATAACCGTTAAGTCTCGGATAAATGCTGCCTATATTCTTAATTGCCTTCTTCGACAATGCCATAATGTCACCTTCATATACAATCCTGCCGTCTTCGTCACGATTTACAAAATCAGAATAGGTATTGCACATATTAACGACATGATTCCTGAGCTTTTCAAGCTCATCAACGGTGTACTGTCTGTATTCCGCATTATAATTTCCATCCAGAGGAGCAGTATGATAATATATGCCCATATTCAAGGTCATAACTGCTGCCAGTATCACAAGTACATAACTGATAAACACCATATATCGTTTATAAAATTTCATGTAACGCTTTTTCTTTCTTAAGAAAACTGCAACTGCAGAAATGAAAGGGACGGCCAGTGCAAGTACAATACCCGAAACTATCATTATCTCTCCCACCGAAAATTTAAAAACGTTCATGATGCGGGCAAAGACAGCCACAATCACAGGATTAGCATATTGGGCATATACGTCACACCAGTTCGTCAGTCCGGTCATGTTTGAAATCCATGGTGCAATCCATGAAAGCAGATTGACCAGAAGCGTTAAATTAAGAATAATCAAAATCGGAAGATGTCTGCCAAAGAACCCGACAATACCCTCACAAATTTTTTTTATTACTTTTTTAATCCTACTCATAAATCTTCGGCAACTCATCAAGAGTTATTACATAATCACTTTCATAAACCTTCTGAAGCATATATTTTTCCGTATACTTTTCGGAAAGCTTGTTGGTATTCTTGGCGGCTATTACAAATTCGCCTCCCCATGTACACCACATGCCCCACATCGCGCCGTCTCTTACGGCAAGCTCAGGATCAAACAGGCATCCGTTTTCAGACAGGTAAACCATCTTCTTTCCCTTAGCGCTGTTTCTCGTTTCAATAAAGGCATTCATCTGTGAGGTATAAACCCTTTCTCCCGGATAAATGTCGGTTGATACGATATCAACATATTCATCGCCCGGATACCAGTCAGCAGCCTGACCGTTCCACATCCATATAAGATTGTTAAGTCCGTGAACATTTGTCAGTCTGTCATAAAGAAGCACATAAAGCTTTTTATAAGCCTCAGCACCTGACGCACCCCACCAGAACCAGCCGCCCGATGCCTCATGAAGAGGTCTCCAGAGAATCGGAACGCCCTCATCCTGAAGACGCTTAAGCTGTACGGCAATTGCATCAATATCCCTTATCAGAAGCTCATAGCCCTCCTGGTCCTCGCCATTCATAATCTTCGCCAGATTAATGTTTGTGTACTCCTTATAAAATCCGCTGTACCACTGACCCGTAAGATATTTTGACGGAGCATTCCAATGCCAGCAATATGTTATTATACCGCCCTTTTTATAGAATTCAATTGCACTTTCGACTGACTTTCCCCGGGAACCGTTTTCAATTCTGGAAGGTGAGTATTCCATCATATCAAGTCCGAGAACTGCCGGCATCTTACCATCCTTAATACCGCCTGTTGCAAGTCGTATGGCGTTAAATTCCGATGAATACATACTGTCTGCATTCTGTCCGGAAAGAATCTTCTTCCCGTAAATGCTCGTAAGGTATTCAAAAAGCTTTTTTGTGTTAGCTGTAGAATTTTTATTAGAAAGTGTAGTGTCTACCATAAAGAAATCCTCTCCAAGTTCTTCTGAGGCAGTTATCGTCAGACTGTCAAGCCTAACCCAGCCCCATGATTTTGAAAATTCAATCTTGTGACTGCCTGTCTCAAGGTATACTCTCTTACAGATACAGTTTTCATAATTATCTGTATCCGTTGCCGTTACTTCACCCGCGGCACTGCCGTCAACCTTTACAAAATTAGTTTTCGAGCCGCCGATTGCCATTGTTTTAAAGATAAGGTCATATGTACCGGTCTGCTTAATGTCTGCAGTAAATTCTACTGCATCGCCTTCTGCCTCAAATCCTTCCACATAACCGCTGCCGGAATACCCCTGACCGTTACTTCCGACCCTGGTTCCGCCTTTAAGTCCGGAATTTTCTGCCTCAATGGTTATTGGCGACGGATTAAAGCCCTCCGGATGTGTAAGCACAGGCCCCGTCAACTCATTATCATTATTATTGTCATTGCCGTCATTAACATTATTGCCGTTATCACCGGACGGTGTTACGGTTACTGTCGGACTGATATTATTACCTGCCCCGCTCTCCTGCTTTGCGCAGCCTGCCAGCATTGAAACGGATAATGCCGCACATACAATATATGAAACCAATAAATTTTTTCTTCTCATATAACCTCCTAATATATTAATCGATTGAAATAATTTATAATAACCGGATGCAAAAACACATATAAAATTATTACAAAAACATCTTAAGGCAATTATACAATTTTTTGACCCGTCAAGTCAATATATAACATTTTTTTACTGTTGAAGACTTCCAATATTTCCTTATTATCCGAAAACACTTTTCAGTCTGCTTTACCCTCCGGTATTACCTGCAGGAAGCAGGCACATAAGCAACAAAAAAGGTATCCGTATGTATGCCATTATGCTTATGCTATATGACATTGCACAGGATACCTGTTTTATATTAATTATTTATAAATCAGTAATTTTCCGCATGTATCTCAAAATAGCTCTGAGGGTGTGAGCACACCGGACATGTAACAGGTGCCTCAAGGCCTACTACTATGTGTCCGCAGTTTCTGCACTCCCAGACCTTAACCGAGCTTTTGGCAAATACTTCTTTTGTCTCAACGTTTGATAAAAGTGCACGGTATCTTTCCTCATGATGCTTTTCAATGGCCGCAACGCCTCTGAATTTTTCTGCAAGTTCCGTAAAGCCCTCCTCCTCTGCAGTCACGGCAAATTCCTCATACATATTGGTCCACTCATAATTTTCGCCATCTGCCGCCGCTTCCAGATTGTCAGCAGTCTTACCTATTCCGCCAAGCTCCCTGAACCACATCTTTGCATGCTCCTTTTCGTTATCGGCAGTCTTTAGGAAAAGTGCGGAAATCTGCTCATAGCCCTCTGTTTTCGCAATATCAGCAAAAAAGGTATACTTGTTTCTTGCCTGGGATTCTCCCGCAAATGCAGTAAGAAGATTCTGCTCCGTCTTTGTGCCTGCGTATTTATTAGCCATAATGATACTATTCCTTTCTATATATATTTATTACAATTATTGCCAAGTGCCAATAATATATAACATAAAAATAGTATCATTACAAATATAAGGCGTCAATTATCATTAACAGAACAGTACAATATATTAACGACAAATTTTAGTCGTTTTTTACAATTTGTGTTCTTGTTGCATTTAAAACGGCAACAATCATAATGCCGACATCAGCAATAATGGCAAACCACATATTGGTCCTTCCGACAGCAGCAAGCAGTAATACAATAAATTTGACGGAAAGTGCCAGTATGATATTCTGCTTAACTATGCGGCATGTCTTTCTTGCAATCTTAATTGCTCCCGCAAGCTTTAACGGCGAATCATCCATCAGCACGATATCAGCCGCCTCAATGGCAGCATCAGAACCAAGACTGCCCATTGCAATACCGACATCCGCAACGGCAAGGGCAGGTGCATCATTGATACCATCGCCGACATATGCCGTCACGCCGGTACTGTCAGACTTAATTATTTCCTCAAGTCTTGCAACCTTGGCATCAGGTAGCAGCTCTGCACATATTCTGTCAATGCCTGCCAATCCGCCTATATTCTCCGCAACACTCTTTTTATCACCCGAGAGCATTACTGTCTGCTTTACTCCCAGCCTTTTAAGCTCCGAAACAGCTGCCTTTGCATCGTCTTTCAGCTCATCAGCAATCACAACGGTGCCCGCATGAACTCCGTCCGCCGCAATATATACAAGACTTCCGGTTCCCTTGCAGTTTTCTAATGCTACGCCGTTTTCATCCATAAGCTTCTGATTGCCGGCAAGAACATTTACACCGTCTATTGAAGCTTTGATGCCGCGTCCCGATATTTCAGCAATATCACGGCATAATCCGGACACACAGCCTCTCTTTTCTCCCTCCGCTACAATTGATATGGCAATCGGATGTGCTGAGCCCTTTTCGATTGTGTATGCCATATTAATCACATCATCAACAGAAAAGCCATTATGGTTTTCAATATCAGTAACAACAAAATTTCCTTTGGTCAGGGTACCTGTTTTATCAAAGACAAAAGTGTCAGCCTTACTGATTAACTCAAGATAATTACCACCCTTTACAAGCACACCTCTTTTGGCAGCGGCACCGATACCTCCGAAGAAGCTGAGCGGAACCGAAATTACAAGTGCACACGGACAGCTTGTTACAAGAAATACACAGGCAGTCATAATCGAATCATTAAATCCCCTTGAAGTAAAAACAGGTATTAATACCGCAAGAAGAAGTGCCGTCATTACAACCGCAGGGGTATAAATCCTTGCAAATCTGGTAATAAAGTTTTCTGTCGGAGCTTTTACCGCAGCCGCTTCCTCAACAAGCTCCATTACCTTTGCGACAGTACAATCGTCATACTCCTTTGTAACCTTCAGCTTAATTACCCCGCTGCCGTTAATACAGCCCGACAATACCTCATCGCCTTCATGAACGGTCCTTGGCACGCTTTCACCCGTCAGTGCTTTAGTGTCAACCATGGTTGTACCCTCGATACATATACCGTCAAGAGGTATCTTCTCACCGCTTTTTACCAGAATCACATCGTCGATTTTTACATCATCAGGGTCAACTTTTTCTACGCTGTCACCCTTTACAAGGTTTGCATATTCGGGTGCAATATCCATCATTTCGGATATTGCCCTTCTTGCCTTTCCGACGGCATAGCTCTGGAAAAGCTCGCCTATCTGGAAAAGAATCATTACGGCTACTGTTTCCGCAAATTCTTTAATCGCGAAAGCTCCAAATGTCGCAATAATCATAAGAAATTTTTCATCAAAAACCTGCCCGCGTTTAATATTTCTTACTGCAGACAAAAAAATATCATAGCTGATAATGCCATACGGCACAAGAAACATAACAAAACACAGCCACAAATCTTCTTCAATGGTTAGCAGTTCTGTTTTGAGTATAATAAGTGCCGCTGCATATACTGCACCTGAGATAATAATTCTTTTCAAAAGCTTTTTCTGTTTGGGTGTAAACATCATAAAACATCCCTCTGCCTTAAATCATTTTTGCAATAAAAAGTTTTGCGATATAATTACGTATAAAATAAGCTTATTACACGGTTCGAAAACTAAATGTGGTACGATTATATTTACTATAGTACTTCTACTATGGCATCAGGCTCTACGGTCTTTACTATCTTTTTAACCTCATCAAAAATTTTATCGCTTATTGCTTCGTCAAGCTCAACAGTAAGCTTCTCTGCCATAAAATTAATCTTTGAGGATGTAACTCCGTCAACCCCGCCTACAAGCTTCTCAATTTTTGCCGCGCAATTAGGACAATCAATTCCTTCAACCTTAAACTTAATTTTCATAATAATACTCTTTCCGCCGTACGGCTGTTTATTCCTGAATATGCTCCATACCCTGACCGATAATTGTTCTGACATGATTATCTGACAACGAATACAATATCTGCTTTCCTTCTCTTCTGCTGGTTACAAGCCCGGCATTTTTTAAAATTCTAAGCTGATGAGAGATTGCTGACTGTGTATAATCAAGCACCTCGGCTATATCGTTTACACACATTTCATTCTCAAAAAGGCAAAAGAGAATACGGATTCTTGTACTGTCTCCAAAGACCTTAAAAGCCTCTGCAAGATCAATCAGAACATCCTCTGAAGGCATAAGAGGCTTAACCTTTGCAATTATCTCGGCACAATTATGTCCGTGAATGTGATTATTCTGTTTTTCCATGGTTTCCTCCCCCTGCGTATTTAATGTTGCCTCATTCATATCCTGTCATTACTATAAATCAGGTAACAACATTAATCAGTCACAGTCTGCATTACATATGAAGCATTGTTCATATGTTCATAATATAATACAATATCTGTTTTGTCAAGAGCCTTTTCGGTTTCAATGATAATTTTTCAGTTGTATTTATAATGATAATGTTGTATTATTTAAGAGTAGGTCCTGTGTTGCACATTTTGCTTTCTGCAAATGACGCGCAGCATTTAATAATCAGAAAAAAAATAAACAGTCAACTTCAATGGAGGCAATATGCACTTTATAAAAAAGCTAAACTATAATGCACCTGTCACTCTGACATTTGCACTTATTTCATTACTGGCTCTTCTATTAAGCAGTATAACAAAGGGCGCATCAAATCATGCCGTTTTTATGACCTATCGTGACAGTCTGACAAACCCGTTAATGTATATCAGACTATTTACACATGTTCTCGGTCATGCAAACTGGTCACACTATATGGGCAATATGCTCCTTATTCTTCTTCTCGGACCTATTCTTGAGGAGAAATACGGAAGCATGAATCTGTTGGAAATGATACTTATCACCGCATTTATCACAGGTGTGGCTAATAATCTTCTGTTCCCTCATACTGCTCTTCTTGGTGCAAGCGGTATTGTTTTTATGTTTATCATCCTTGCAAGTGCAGTAAGCTTAAAGAACGGAACTATTCCGATAACCTTTCTTCTGGTTTTCATACTTTATGTAGGTGGCGAATTTGTTGATGCAGTAACGGTACGCGACAATGTTTCACAGCTTACGCACATAATCGGCGGTACATGCGGCGGTCTTTACGGTTTAGTATATGCTAATGAAAAGAAACGCTAATAGCTGACAATCAAAAAATATATTCGGATAATTAAAAAAATAAGGGCATGGTTTCTATACCATGCCCTTTCTGTTTAACAAATTAGTTTTTCTTCATGCTGTCCTTCTGCTTTTTAACCATCTGACGAACCATTTCTCCGCCAACGCTGCCGCTCTGGGCTGCAGTAAGGTCACCATTATAGCCATCCTTAAGAGGTACTCCGAGAGATGAAGCAACTTCCATCTTGAAGCTGTCCATTGAATTACTCTTGCCTGATGTTGACTTTGATGAAGTCTGCTTTGCTGAAGTAGTCTTAGTTGACTGTTTTGTTTTATTAGCCATAATAATTCCTCCTATTCTGCCCGGATAAGAACCAATTTGCTCCGGTAATCTTATCTTTCCCAGAATCAGAAATATTATGTATTATTTTTTCTCAATTACAGATTCAAGCTCATCAGGTGTAATAGGCTTGTTAGTCTTAACGTCAACCTGAATATCATCGAGCTTCTTCAATCCCGGATTTTCTTCAATCATCTTAACCGAGAAACGATCCTTCATACTGTTAAGTGCAAACTTAGTCATGTATGAATCAAGTGAAATCACAAAGCCCATTGACTGTAATTCCTGAAGAATTGATACAACCCTGTAGAAATTGCTTTCATTAACGCCTTCAGGGATAACAAATTCAATAAGTCCGGTAGGAATAGGATATCTCTCCAAAAGATTCTTTGTTCTGTTCATAAACTCAGGACTGAACATATACTGCCATGAACATGCCAATGAAATAACAGGCGGCTTGATTTCTCTTTCAATCCAATTGTAAAGAAGCTTGAAGGTCTCCTCATGGATATATGCGTCAAGCTGACCGATAAAGTCATCCTGTTCCATAATCTCCCTAAAGGATTCGCGTTCAATAACCTGGCCTTCCTTTGTAACCCAGCGTACAACTGCTTCTGCACGGACAATTTCACCGTCATCATTTCTTGTAGGCTGGAAGAATACTCTGAATTCCTTATTTACAAGAGCACTCTTCATATTTGCCCTTACAAAGCTTTCAAATGTTGCTTCCTTGTTGATTACATCAGTATAGAAGGCAATGTTTACATCACTCTTGTTAGGCTGTGTTGCTATTGACTTTCTTGCAGTATTGGCATATTCTACCATTTCCGCAACCGGAGTTCCGTGACCGCTCATGCGGTATACACCTGCCCATATTTCAAGTTTTACATCAGGGTACATTCTGTGTACAGCCTTAATTGCCTGCTGGAACATCATCTCAATACGTGCCGCAACTCTGTCCTTGTCATCATAATCAATAAACATAACAAATGTTGCACCCGTAACTCTTGCCAGAGCCTCTTCATCCTTAAGCTCATCCTTAATTGCCTGTGAAAAAAGAACAAGTACTTCATCACAAACGGAATATCCCCAAAGATCATTGATTTCACTAAAATCAGGAATATTGAAATATACAAAGATATTCTGCGGCTTTCTCATCATGCTGATTTTGGCTTCGACAACCTTTTCAAACTTATCAACCGTAAGCTGACCTGTAAGAATATCCTTAGATTTCATTCTTTCAACAAATGCAGATACATCTGTCCAGCAGATAAAATCAAATTCCTCATTCTCGTGTTTTACATTTGTAGCAGTAGATGTATACCACTTCTGGTTCTTTTCAAAGTAGTTCTCCATGGCACATCTGTCCTTGCCGCTTCGGAGTCCCTCAAGAGGACAATTCTTACACGGAGCTTTTCTGCCCATAACCACTTCATAGCAAAGCATATTATCTTCTTCGGCAAAATACTGCTTGCCGTTAGGATCGCCTACGAAAAGAAGCTTGTAAGAATCCTTCTGTACGGCATAGTTTGTAACAAGCTGATTTATCATTACATCTCTTGAATATTCAATTTCTTTTGTGAGCTGTTCCTTATTGCGGATTCTGTCCATATAGATTCCGAGCAGCTTTGAAATACTGACGAGGAATTCCTGTTCTTCCTTTGTGAATGCCTGACCGACAGGCTTTTCAAAGTTTACCGTCGTAACAGAATTTTTATCCTCGGAAACCTTATAAGAAAGCAGTGAGGATGGAACAAATACAGAGCTGAGCTCAACAGGTATCTTGAAATCAAGCGTCTGAGTATTTTCGCAAAGGAACAATGCATCATTGAAAAATCTTGAATAAATGCTGTCCCACTGCGCATCCACAATTCTCTCATAAACTCTCATATACGGAATCTGTCTTTCATTCCAATAATATTTAACATAGCAGACATTACCGCGCTTATTGTAATTATAAGAATTAACCCTTATGAATCTGTAGTACTTTCCGATTTCGGCGAAAAGCTTATTGATATCCTCCGCAGAGGTCTCATCACTTGCAAGCATTTCCATGATTCTGTCTACAAAATACTTCTCAACCTTACCATACTGCTCCTGCTTCTGCTCACGTATTATCTGTCTCGCACTTGTAGCGGCCGGTGCCTCCTGCGGACTTGTGGCATGCGGCTTATTTGCAAGCGTAGTCGCATAAAATTCGCAAGGCTTATTAGGAGCCTCCTTGGCAGCTTGAATGGCTATTGATGCCTTTTTGAACAGAGTGGTAAAATCACGTCCGTCATTAGGGAATATGGAAATACCAATACTAACCTTAAGCTCATGCTCTCTCTTAAGCTTAAGCTCCGAAGCCATCTTAATTATATTCTTTGAAAGCTCTACAAGCTCTTTTGCATATGGAGTATTTTTCTTAAAAACCGCAAATGAATCGCCCTCAACTCTGGCTACGGCATCACCTGCCGAAAAACGGCCTGCAAGTGCATTACCGAATGTTTCAAGCACGTATTCGCCGTAAGCATCACCCCATGCCTTTGTAATGGACATGAAATCATTAATGTCTATAATCATAAAGGCATGCTTTTCATTACCCGTGCTTCTTGCAAGCGAGGAGCTCATCTGTGATACAAGTGCATCCTTTGTAAGCAGACCGGTAATATTATCCGATTCTGATTTTCTGATAACAACGGATTCGGCTTTTTTCTCTTTGTCGATATCTATAGTCCTGCCGATAGCCTTAATTGCCTTACCGTTACTGTCCTTAACCGTATAGCCCTCAGATCTTACCCATATAAATCTTTCAGCGCTTGTTGTCATACGAAACTCATATGAAAAGGTATCGTCACCATTATCCATACTGTCGACAAATTTATCAAAAACAGGTATGTCCTGTGAGTATACAAGCTCATTTTTCTTAACAGTCTCCCTGTAATCAGGGATTTCTCCGCCATTGCCCCCTTCAAGTCCTTTGCTTTGTATGATTTTCTTTTCTGCAATATCATATTCCCAGAGACCGCAGTTAATCATTTCTTTAATGAAATTATACTTTTCCTTTTCGAACATTAACTGCTTTTCTAATTCTTCAATTCTGGCAAAATCATATTTACTGTTTTTAAAATCCATTATATCACCCCGGTTCATAATTCACGCAATTCTACTTATGCGATATTATCATCAATTTTACACCCTGGACGGTTATTTTGCAAGCATTCCCCGAAAATATAATGAATTTGTAACAATTCACGTCATTTTAGTCGCTTAATTCTCTTAAAAATAATAATCCAAAGCAATATGACAATAAATCCATACTAAATACAATTATAGAAAACAAATCCCGAATTATAAATACTGAACTGCTTTAGCAATTTTGTCGGCTGTTTCCGTACCCTCAAGGATGGCAAGCAGCTCCAGACCGAACAATAATCCTGCTCCCATACCCTTTCCGGTTGTGATATTTCCGTCGGTAACCACCTTTTCCGCAGTAACCTTTGCTTCAAAAAGCTTATCCTCAAAGCCCGGGAAGCAGGTTGCCCTCTTGCCCTTTAACAATCCCAGCTCTCCCAGAATACTCGGTGCCGCACATATTGCAGCCAACCTCTTACCGTCTGACGAATATTTTCTGACAAGCTCCATAAGCTCCGCATGGGCAGCAAGGTTTTTTGTACCCGGCATTCCTCCCGGGAGCACAAGCATGTCACCATCTTCATAATTATTATCAGAAAATAACGAATCACATTTAACCGTAACTCCGTGTGAGCTTGTAACATATAAATCCTCTGAAACGGAAACCATATTAATCTCAGCCCCGCCTCTTCTTAAAACATCAACCACAATAAGTCCTTCGATTTCTTCAAATCCCTGAGCAAAAAAAATATATGCCTTTGACATAATAATACCTCCGAAATATTTTTATGATAATTTTAACACATATACATATTGAAATCAATAAACGAATGTGCTATAACAAACTATAAATGTATAACATTTAGTTTTTAGTTTTATAAAAAGGAGAATAAAAATGCCACTGAATATTTTACTGCTGTTACTAGGCTTTGTTTTATTGATTAAGGGTGCCGACTTTTTTGTAGACGGTGCTTCCTCCATTTCGAAAAAGCTGAAAATCCCTCCGGTCATAATTGGCCTTACGGTTGTCGCACTCGGCACAAGCTGTCCCGAGGCCGCAGTCAGTATCCAGGCGGCTATCGCCCACAGTAATGCAATTGCCGTAAGTAATGTGGCCGGCTCAAATATTTTCAATGTACTGGTTGTAATAGGTGTATGTACACTATTCGCCTCGATTCCCGTTCAGAAGGACCTTATAAGAAGAGACTTTCCGATATGCATATTATTATCCGTAATGACTTTCATATTTGTACTGGATAAAAACGTAAGCAGAATTGAAGGAATAATATTAACAGGCTGTTTTATCGCATATGTACTTATCATGGTCATATCCGCTCTTAAAAACAAATCAGAGTCAGAGGATGATATTAAAGAATATTCACTTGTATTAAGCATAATCTTTCTAGTAGGCGGAATTATCGCAATAGTATACGGCGGAGACATGGTTGTTGATTATGCCTCCAGAATCGCCAGGGCACTAGGTATGTCAGACACACTTGTAGGCCTTACAATTGTTGCACTCGGAACATCTCTTCCTGAGCTTGTAACATCTGTAATTGCCACAAGAAAAGGCATTGTGGACCTTGCTGTCGGCAATGTAGTCGGCTCTAATATATTTAACCTCGTATTTGTACTTGGCTCATCTGCCATGATTTCACCTATAACGGGTCTTACCGGTGATGTAATTGCAGACTTCCTTGTAGTACTTGCTTCGATTGTAATTGCATATATATTCTGCGTGAAAAGCAAATCCTTCAGCAGACCAAAGGGCGTAGTACTTATATTATCATATGTTCTATATACTGCTTATATCATCTGCAGAAACTACGGGTTTTTAGGCTTATGATAATTCATACCGACCGGTTGCGGGATGATTATTACATCAGCCGGTCCCGATTATTAAGACAGAATTTTTAAATCTCAGATTAAATTCAATAAAAAAAGGTTTCAGCATATGCTGAAACCTTTTTTATATTATGAATAATTATTACTGCTCATCAACGGGAGTAGGCTCAGGAGTAACGATAACCACGGTTACGTCAACTGCCTTGTTCAAAAGGAAATCCTGTCCCGTACTGTCTGTAAGTCTGAGTGTCATATTAATCTTCTTGTTTTCTATATCCTTAGTATTGATAAAGAAAGATGTGACATTTTCACAGA
Organism: Clostridiales bacterium; assembly: GCA_029010495.1. Classification (GTDB taxonomy): domain Bacteria; phylum Bacillota; class Clostridia; order Lachnospirales; family Lachnospiraceae; genus UBA3775. The sequence continues at coordinate 134,089 of JAQXKO010000014.1, forward strand.
TTGCCGTAGCACTGCTCTTATTGACTCTGACTGTCCTAAGCTCTGCAAGCTTACTGTTAACACCCATATCCGACTTAGAATAGCTTCCCGTCTGCTTATACAGGGTATTGCCACTCTTAAAATAAATAATATAGTCATTCTCATTGGCAATAAGAAGTCTTGAGTCTGTCACTCCGAAGTCAATGCCATCTTTTGCATTCTGCAGGGCATTTGTAATCTCTGTTGTGGCAGATACCATCTGTCCGTTGACATCTGTCGTATCCTTTTTCCCGGTATTACTCTTCTTTGTAAGCATAAACACCGTAACAACAAGCGCCACACACAGAACAGCCGCAATGATAACCACCGGCACATTAAGTGAATTTGCACGGGCACGCTTCTTTTCTTCACGTTCCTTTGCTTTTGCTTCCGCCTCAGCCTTCTTGGCAGCCTGTCTTTCAGCCTCTTCCTCTTCGGCCTTTTTTCTGGCAGCCTCTTCGGCCTCAGCCTTTAATCTTGCCTCTTCTTCAGCCTTTTTTCTTTCTTCCTCTTCCCTGGCTTGTGCTTCCGCCTCGGCCTTTAATCTTGCCTCTTCCTCAGCCTTTGCCTTTGCTTCTGCTTCTGCAAGACGCTTTTCTTCTGCTTCCCTTGCTATAGCCTCTGCTTTTGCCCTGGCTTCCTCTGCTTTTGCCCTGGCCTCTTCGATCTGCTTTTCAACAGCCTCTCTTGCAGCCTTAACCTCCGCAAGACGTTTTTCTTCCGCAGCCTTCGCCTCTGCTTCAGCCTTAGCCTTGGCCGCAAGTGCCGCAGCCTCCTCAGCCGCCTTCTTTTCAGCCGCCTTTCTTTCAAGCTCCTCTCTAAGGGAACTCATTCGTTCAGCTTCCTCTGCCGCCCTTGAGAGGATTTCCTCACGTCTGCGTCTTTCCTCCTCAGCCGCCTTAAGCTTTGCCGCAGCCTCTGCCTTGCCCTTTTCGATGGAAGCTCTTCTCTCAGCCTCCGCTGCTTTTTCTTCTTCCAGTTTTTTTACTTCATCAGCAGCCGATGATACAGCGTCATCAAGTCCTGCATAGAAATCATCTGCACTTGATATATTGTCATTGCCGCCTTCAAAGGCATTAAAATCAAACTTTTTCTTTTCCATGTCTGCCTCCACATTTCCCATATAAATAATGCATATGCATCAATATACATATTAATAATATTCTCATAGAGCAAATATGTCAAGTTTTACCTTAAATTCATTGAAATTTTACATGTATTACGTCAAAAATAATAATAAAAGGTTTTATTATTTGCTTTTTGCCAATGTGTCAGGTATAATATTTTTAATAATAATAAGGAGTTTCCGGGAAATTGAAAAACATAATTATAGGCATACTGGCACATGCCAACACAGGCAAAACAACTTTATCAGAGGCACTTTTATATAAAAGCGGTGCTATCCGTTCTCTCGGAAAGGTAGACGATAAAAATGCCTTTCTTGACACTCACGGACTTGAAAGAGAACGTGGAATAACCATTTTTTCAAAACAGGCAGAGTTCCGTGCGGGTCAAACCGCCTTTACGCTCATTGATACTCCGGGACATTCCGATTTTCAGGCTGAGATGGAAAGAAGCCTGAGCGTTATTGACTATGCGATTCTCGTAATATCCGCCATAGATTTAGTGACGGGTCATACCAAAACCCTCTGGGAGCTTCTTAGAAAAAAGCATATTCCGACCTTTATTTTCGTCAACAAAATGGACCAGCCGGGTGCTGACAGAAACGAAGCTCTAAGAACAATAAAAAAAGAGCTTTCGGATATGATTACAGACTTTTCGGAGCTTAACCTTGAAGAAGCATCCCTGTGCGACGAAGCCCTGTTAGAGAAATATCTTGAAACACAATCAATTGATGAAAAAGACCTGTTATTACCTATCTACTCCTGTAGAATATATCCCTGTTTCTTTGGAAGCGCATTAAAGCTTCAGGGTATTGATGAATTTTTGGCAGCACTTGATATTTACACTATGGCTCCTTCATACGGCGACGAATTTTCAGCAAGAGTATATAAAATTTCCAGGGATAACAAAGGCGAAAGGATAACATTTCTGAAAGTTACGGGCGGTGTATTAAAATCAAAAATGACAGTTAACGGTGAAGAAAAGGTCAACCAGCTTCGTTTCTATTCGGGCGACAAATTTACAACAAAGCCGGAGGCCGTCGCCGGTGAAGTATGTGCCGTTACCGGACTGTCCGATACCTTACCCGGTCAGGGTCTCGGTGCATCAGGAGACATCATACCATACCTTGAGCCTGTATTGAGCTATGCAATCACGCTTCCGAAGGAGCTTTCCTGCGACGAAGCATATAAAAAACTGGTAATACTGTCCGAGGAGGATCCTACGCTTAAAATAAGCTACGATGAAACGCTTCAAGAGATAAACATACATGTAATGGGTGCCTTCCAGACGGAAATATTAAAAAGCATCATAAAAGAGCGTTTTGATATGGATATAAGCTTCGGCAACGGAAAAATATGCTACAAAGAAACAATTAATAATAAGGTTGAAGGCGTCGGTCACTTCGAGCCGCTGCGCCATTACAGTGAAGTACATATTACAATCGAACCAGCCGGACGCGGAGAAGGCATTATTATTAACAACAACTGCAGTGAAGATATTCTTGCCAAAAACTGGCAGCGGCTCATTATTACCCACATCGGCGAAAAGATGCACCGCGGAGTGCTTATCGGTGCGCCGTTAACTGATGTTATTATTACTCTTGAAAGCGGAAAAGCCCATCCGAAGCACACTGAGGGCGGAGACTTCAGACAAGCCACCTACAGAGCCATCAGACAGGGGCTTATGCAGGCAGAAAGTATTCTTCTGGAGCCGTATTATGAATATACTCTCACGCTTCCCGCGCAGTATCTCGGACGTGCGCTGTACGACCTCGAGAGTATGAACGCCACAATCAATACCGATACCGACGGCGACATTGCAACAGTGACCGGAACAGTTCCCGTTGCATCCTCACAGACATATCAGGCCGATGTGACAGCCTACACAAAGGGCACGGGCAGTCTCGCGCTAAAAATGTACGGATATATGCCATGCCACAATCAGGAAGAAATCACGGAAAAAACATTTTATGACCCCGAGCGTGACAACCGCAATCCTTCCTCCTCGGTATTCTGTAATCACGGAAGCTCCTTTACCGTTCCGTGGAATGAGGTATTCAGATATATGCACCTGGAATCCGTACTGGGAGACAGCTCCCCGGCCGGCCGTGATTACACAGAACATGTCAGAAGGACCTCATCAGCCGCAGAACCCGAATTAACACTCGGCACGGATGAAATCGACAGCATTATCAATAAAACCTTCTATTCCAACCGTTCAGAGGGCAAAAACAAATGGAAACTAACCAAGCGCGACCCATACGCCCATAGTAGTGATAATTCCTCCGCGGCAGCTTCACGACGGCAAAAGAAGGACTCTGCCATTTATTTTCTGGTAGATGCATACAATATCATACATGCATTTTCCGGCTTAAAGGAATTTGTAGATATTAACATAGACGCCGCAAGGGATAAACTCCTGGATACTCTCTGTAATTATCAAAGTCTTACTGGATATGAGGTAATTGCAGTTTTTGATGCCTATAAGGTATCAGGTCACAACACAGAATATTTTGACTATCAGAACATTCATGTGGTTTATACAAAAGAGGCCGAAACAGCTGATGCATATATCGAGAAATTTACCCACGAAAATGCCTCAGACAAACATATACGCGTAGCAACCTCCGACGGAATGGAACAGCTTATAATACTGGGGCAGGGCGCCGAGCTTATTTCCGCAAGAGAATTTGAAGAAGAGATAGAAATGCTTAACCGGAATGTAAGAGAAATGATAGAAGGAAGGATATTTTAGATATAACACAAAAAGCGGAACAGTAAAGGCTGTCACCACATAAGGAGGTAATTTGAGAAAAATATTGAAATACAACTTACGGGCGATAGCAAAGGCAAAAGCCAGCGTAAAAGGCAGATTTGCTTTTTACACTGGCTTTCTCTATATCCAAAATAAAATCGCACATTCGCAAAGCAGAAAATCTTTTGCTACACTATAGCCAAAGGAGGGCGAAAGATATGCGAAATCAAAATCATCAACGCACCTATCAAAAAATTCAAAATGAAGATAA
>JAQXKO010000015.1 GCA_029010495.1 Clostridiales bacterium
GCCATTTCCGTATATTTGAAAAGCAACGTTGCTAATTCCACGCTTCTTAAGTTCTGCAGCTGCATCACAAATTTGCTGCACATTGTTTGCTTTTCTAATGGATCCAATGTAAACAATGTTTCGCTTATTCATATCCCAAGGAAGCTCCATGGAAGCTACTGTCCTGTTTTTATCAGCCTGCACCAAGTCAATGCCCATGTTGATGTGGAAGATTTTCTCCGGATTAACTCTCCTACTGTACTTTCTTTCGGTTACGTAATCTTTTCCGCCTTCCATCGAAAACACCAACGCATAAGTGTGAACATAAGCGTATTTCTCAACCCAATAAAGTGCCTGTATCAAAGGGTTATGCTTGCTTACCCCAGAATACTCAACAATGCTTTCTGGCCATAAATCCACAATATCAGTAATGATAGGCACATCCTTGAAAAAATGCTTCGCAAACAAATATAAATATGCTTCGCAAACAATAATGATATCCGGACGGCCGTTTTCTTTTTTTAAGCCTCTCAGTTTTGTTCCAAACTGGAGCATATTTTTCATTCTTGCAATACCATTGCCAGAATACCTCTGTGTGTGCAGATACCGATAAGAAATACCGCAGCAAACGTCATTATCTGAATTTATCTCTTCTGTTACATCGATGTCTGTATTGTGGACAGTGCTCGCAGCAACAATAGTAACCTTGTATCCTCTATCAACTAATTCTTTTCCCCAGTTATGATACCGAAGCATGGTATTATATGGTGGTTGCTGTGCATAATGGCAAAATATCCAGATGTTATTTATCTTCTTGCTCATCATTTCTCTCCCACAAACCTATACTCATACATCTTGCGGCCCTCGTCGGTTTCATACATTCTTTCTCGAACGAAACCGTTCTTCTCATAAAAGTGGATAGCTCCATCATTATTGACCGCATCAGTTTCCAATGTGATATAGGCAAATTTGTTAAAGTCTACAATCTTCTTCAGTTCATCTATCAGGAGCGAACCCACACCCTTACTCTTTATAGTCGGATCCACGCCAATAGATGAAAGCTCTACGTACTTTTCTTCACGCTTTGCTTCGCTCGGTTTCAGAAATGCTTTGATGATATGCATAAATGCTGATGGTCTCCTGAAGAACGCACCCACACTATACCACCCAAACGGAATCAGACGAGTTTTAATCATAAACTTGTAGAGACCACTAAAGTTTCCTGAATATGCGAGGAACCCGACAGCTTTTCCATTGTCTTCAGCTACCAGAAGACCAGACTCACTGTGATCGCAATAAGAACGATACATCTGGTTCAGGAAACCCCTGCCCATGAAAGTGAGGAAGAAACCTGTGAACGTATTAAGATGTATTGAAACTATGTCGTTGATAAGTTCCTTTTCCTCTGACTTCACTTCTCTTATTGCAATCATCCTTTATCCCCTCACAGAGCTTCTGCACTTTTTTCTATTACACAGTTTTTCTTATCGCGTTTTTGCTTTTCTGCTCTTCTATACCTCATTGCTGTAATCTTTACCAAGCACTGCGAAAACAGTTCTAAACATGGTGGCTATTTCTCCTATAAAGGAGAATTCCTTTATGCTCTCCAGGTTGTACTTCATTTTCCCCGGCAGCACATCTTCCATGTAGACCTTATCCACATCAACCGCTGCTTCCAGCAATTCCGCTTCATCTTTATATCTGATGCTGGCTTCGGATGTAATCCCAGCGGGGAGAAGCAGAGTAGCGTAATACTCCGGCTTGTACTTCTCAACGTACTTCACAGCTTCCGGTCTTGTACCCACAAAGCTCATGTCACCGGAGATTAAATCCAGCACTTGAGGAAGTTCATCTAATCTACATCCTCTGAGTTTTGCCCCGATTCTAGTAATCCTACTATCATTACCGACAGTCACAGCTGTGCCAATCTTATCAGCATTTGAGACCATTGTGCGGAACTTATGTATTCTAAAGTGTTTACCATATGTGGTAATACGCTCCTGTCTATAAAAGACTGGGCCTGGAGAATCTAGTTTTATTAAAACCGCAATCACAGCCATTGGGATGGCCAACAACACCAACAGGACCAATCCACCCACAAGATCCATCATCCTCTTGAGGACGAGACTCACCCTCTTCTTCTTTAACGCCTCGTAGTATGGTTTGACCTCTTCGGTCCTCATAAAATCGGGCAAATCTTCCCATTTTCTCAGTACCATAAAATCTCCATCCCAAAAAACTAAAAATCAAAACCCACAGAGGGGCACAACCCCTCGATTATTTCAAATACTCCCCAACAACCTCTCTAAAGTTCTCAATAACATACTCCACATCTTCATCGCTCAGCTTCGTATGTAGAGGTAATGTAATGAGGTTTTCATAATACTCATACGCGTTCGGGAAATCCTTAATATCCCAACCTAACTCTCTATAAGCAGTCATCATCGGGAGAGGTTTATAGTGGACATTACAATTCACACCGCGCTCCGCGAGCTTTATTATTATTTCCCTACGCTCTTTATCATTCACTCCGGGAATGCGAGTGAGGTAGAGATGGTTAGAGGATTGGAAGTTCTCGCCACTGTGGACAATATGCTTAACACCCAACTCATCACACATTGCATCATACCGTGCAATTATCTCCCCTCTCCTTGCCAGCAGACCTGGATACCTATCCAGCTGCTTTAACCCAATCGCAGCCATAATGTCGGTCATGTTGCATTTATACCAAGGACCAATGATGTCATATTCCCACGCGCCAACCTGTGTCTTGGCAAGAGCATCCTTACTCTGGCCGTGGAGCGACAGTAGTTGATACTGATGGTATAGCTCATCATTGTCTATTCCCTCTATATCTCTCCACGTACTAGCCCCACCTTCTGCTGTGGTAAAGTTCTTAACTGCGTGGAAGGAGAAGTCCGTGAAGTCGGCTATCTCTCCAGCCATCTTTCCATTTCTAGATGCGCCGAGAGCATGAGCGCAATCAGCGAACACAAGTACTCTGCCCTTTGCCTGCTGGATTCTGGCTCCTAAAGAATTCCCCTCTTTCGCTCTGAAAAGCGCCCTCTTCTTCTCCACAACATCAAACAGCTTGTCATAATCACAAACGATTCCACCGAGATCTACGGCGACTATCGCCTTCGTCTTTTCATTAATCGCTTCCCCCACCTTCTCGTAGTCCATCTCCGCACAGTCTTTCTGACTGTCCACAAAGACTACTTTTGCTCCACAGTGGATGGCAGCAGATGCACTTGCTGTGTATGTATAAGCAGGGACGATGACCTCATCACCCTCACCGATACCACAAACACGGAAGTTCAACTCCTCCGCTGCTGTAGCAGAGTTCAGGCATACCACCTTGCTCGTATGGCAGTATTCAGCCAGTCTCTTTTCCAGTTCTTTCGTCCTGGGACCTGTGGTTATCCAGCCACTTCTCATCGCTTCCGCTACTTCATTTATCTCCAGTTCTGAAATGTCCGGTGGACTAAACGGTATTACTCTTTTTTCCATCATTGTTCTCCCCTTGCCTTCATAATCAATAGTCATTTCCTTCCGTCCGCCCTACACAGGCTGGTACGTCGTAACAACCGTCTTTACAAGCTCCCTTATCTCGCCTTCCTTGTTTTTGTAGGCAGCTTCAAGGAGGCCTTCAAGCTGCTTGAGGAATTCTTCCGTGTCAAACGGTATAGGGCATCCGATGTGGATCAGGTCATTTTTCGTCTTTTTAAGGCCTTCCTCACTCATCAGTTTTTCCTCGTAGAGCTTCTCGCCCGGACGAAGTCCCGTGAATTCGAGTTTGATATCTACATCAGGTGTATAGCCCGACAGCCTGATAAGGTTACGAGCCAGCGTTACGATTTTGACAGGCTCTCCCATGTCGAGGACGAATATTTCTCCGCCCTTTGCGTATGTGCCGGCCAAAAGTACGAGGCTTACTGCCTCCGGTATGGTCATGAAGTAGCGGATGATGTCAGGATGAGTTACCGTCACCGGACCGCCTGCTTCTATCTGTTTCTTAAATATCGGGATAACCGAGCCGTTGCTTCCGAGGACGTTGCCGAAGCGCACCGCCACAAATTCAGTCTTAGTATTCTTAAGCTCTTCCCTTAACTCGGCTTTGGCGATTACATCGTCCATTTCATGAGTAAAAAGCTGTGGTATTCCGTATGCATTGCCTTCCTTTATCTTGGCGTCAAATGCCTGGATTATCATCTCACAGAGTCTCTTGGACGCACCCATGATATTGGTTGGATTTACAGCCTTATCCGTACTGATAAGTACAAATTTCTTGCAGCCGTGTGCCATTGCCGCATAGGCTGTTTTATATGTTCCGATGGCATTATTTTTAATTGCCTCGCAAGGGCTGTCCTCCATCAGCGGCACATGCTTATGTGCTGCGGCATGATACACGATTTCAGGTCTGAAATCTTCAAATACCTTAAATATTTTCCTGCTGTCACGTACCGAGCCGATGATTGTATGCAAATCAAGCTGCGGATACTTTTTCTTAAGCTCCAGCTGAATATCGTACGCATTGTTCTCATATATGTCAAACATAATGAGCTGCTTAGGGTTGTGTGAGGCTATCTGCCTTGCAAGCTCCGAGCCGATTGAACCCACGCCCGTTATCAATACAACCTTGCCCTTTATGTAGTCGAACACTTCCTCCATGTCGGGATTTATAGGGTCTCTGCCAAGCAGGTCCTCTATCTGGACCGGCTTCATCTTGCTTATGGACACTTCTCCGGTATAAAGCTGATACATGCCCGGCAGGTTCATAAGCTCACAGTCTGTTTCGTTACATATACGGAGAATATCTCTCTTGTCCTCTGCGACGGCGCTTGGTATTGCAACATATATTTTATCGATTTTGTACTTCTCGGCCGCTGCCATGATGCAGTCCCTGCCGCCGTACACGAGCACGTTGTCAATATACCGGCCCCATTTGTTTGGATTGTCATCGATAAAGCAGTGTACCTTCTCGTTAACCTCCTTGGCTGCGACGATGTCGCGGAGGATAAGCTGGCCGGCTGCTCCCGCACCGACTATCATTACTCTTTTTTCTACTGAATTAACAGCTCGTTGTCCCCGCATAAGCAGTATAAAACGATAAGCAAATCGCACACCTATTGTGCAGCCAAACTGCATTATAATACCGAACACAAAGTAGCTGGCAGGCATACGCTTGCCGAGTATTACCATCATAAGAATGTGTCCGATGCCCGTCACGAGCGTCGCCATTATGGTTCTTAACAGCTCGACATAGCTTGCAAAACGCCATATACTTCTGTAAAGTCTTAAAAACCAATATGTGATAACACAAAAAATCGCATATAACATTATTGTATTGATAAATGCGTTAAGATACTTATGGTCGATGGCGCTATAGGTGCAGTCAAATCTTAGCCACAGTGCGGTAAAATAAGACAAAATAACAGATGCGAAATCATAGATTATAAGCAGTATTGTTACCTGCTCCCAATGCTCCAGTCTCTTTTTTTTATTGTTGCCGATATTACTCATGTTTCTTTCCCTGTTGCGACAGTTTCCAAATCTCTCCCCGGCCGCTCATCCCCCTGTATCCGCCGGACTTTACAAGTCAGTGACGCTTCAGGGGAATGATGCCGTCAAATGTCATCTTTTATTCTACGGTTACGCTCTTTGCGAGGTTACGCGGCTTATCCACGTCAAGTCCTCTTGCAAGGCTTACATAATAGCTGATAAGCTGCAGAGGTATTACCGACAGGCTGGCTGCGAAATGATCGTCTATCTTAGGTATGTAGGTCATCTGGTCTACCGTTCCCTCGAGGCTGTAGCTGCCGTAATATGTTACGCCGCACACATATGCTCCGCGGCTCTTAACCTCTACGATATTGCTTACGCTCTTCTCGTAGAGTGAATTCTGTGTAAGTACTGCGATTACGGGTGTTCCCTTATCGATAAGACTGATGGTTCCGTGCTTTAACTCTCCGGCTGCATAAGCCTCACTGTGGATATAGCTTATCTCCTTAAGCTTCAGGCTGCCCTCAAGACATACCGCATAGTCAATACCTCTTCCGAGGAAGAAGATATCGTCCTGCGCCGAAAGGATTGCCGCCAGACGCTGCATCTGTTCTTTATCATCAAGGATGCTCTCCACCTTAGCCGGGATGGTCAGTATCTCGTTGACATAAGCCTGATACTGAAGCTCGGTTATCTCTGTGCGGATACGGCCGAATTCTGCCGCAAGCAGATAGAATGCAACTATCTGTGTTGAGTATGCCTTTGTTGTGGCTACCGCTATTTCAGGTCCCGCAAGTGTATAGAACACGTTGTCGGCCTCTCTGGCGATGGAGCTTCCCACCACGTTTACGATTGCAAGCGTTTTGATACCCTGGCTTTTGGCCTCACGAAGTGCCGCAAGTGTATCAGCCGTTTCACCTGACTGACTTACCACGATTACAAGGTCCCCCTTGCACAGTATAGGCTTTCTGTATCGGAATTCCGATGCAAGCTCAACTCTTACCGGGATGCGGGCGAAGTCCTCCATGACATACTGCCCCACCACGCCTGCGTGATATGCGGAGCCGCAGGCTACCACATGGATACGGTTTATGTTTTTAACCTCGTCCTCCGTTATTCCGATGGATTCAAGATTGATTCTCTTTGTGTCTGTGTTTACAAGAGATCCGATGGTGTCCTTGATGGCTCTTGGCTGCTCATGGATTTCTTTAATCATAAAGTGCTCGTAGCCGCCCTTTTCTGCAGCCTCGGCGTCCCAGGTGATTTCCTTAAGCTCTTTCTCAACTACGTCGCCGTTAAGGTTATAGAAGGTCACTTCGCCGCCCGAAAGCCTTGCCATCTCCATGTTGTCGATATAATAAACCTGTCTTGTGTAATTAAGTATTGCAGGCACGTCTGAGGCGATATAGCTCTCGTCCTCGCCCACGCCGATAATCATCGGACTTTCCTTTCTTGCCACATATATTTCGCCCGGATAGTCCTTAAACATAAGAGCTACGGCATATGAACCCCTTATACGTACCATTGTCTTCGCTATGGCGTCGATAGGACCCATTTTATATTTCTTGTAGTAATAATCCACATATTTTATAAGCGTTTCGGTATCGGTCTGTGTCTGGAAGGAATAACCCTTTCTGATAAGCTTTTCCTTTATCTCAATATATGACTCGATAATTCCGTTATGTACGCCAACCACACACAAATCATCACTTTTGTGCGGATGTGCATTGAGCTCCGAAGGCTCGCCGTGCGTGGCCCATCTTGTATGACCGATACCGCAGTTACCCGGTACCGCTTCGCCGTTATTTGTTTTCTCCGCAAGCATCTTAAGACGACCCTTTGCCTTTAAGATTACCGGCTCCTTATCTTTATCTCTTACGGCAATGCCTGCCGAATCATAGCCCCTGTATTCAAGCTTTGATAGTCCCTCAAGCAGTATTGGAGCTGCCTGCTTAGGACCTGTATATCCTACGATACCGCACATAAATTCTCTCCTTAAATATTTAACAAAAAAATAATAAAATATTAATAATCAGATTTATATAGCAACTTATTAATTATAACATTTTGTAGAAATATTGTCAATTTTATCTGTTTTGTTTCAAATATTATGTAAATTTATCTGAAAAAATGCACTAATATTATTTTATTCGTCATAAAGTCGCTTTTTCACTTTTCAGTCTTTTTTATTATACCACCTGTCTGTTATATTTTCAACAAATATATATAATCCGACAATATATTTGTTAATTATCCATTGCTTCAACAACGCTCAAAGTGTTATTTTGTGCATTTTTACTTCATATTTTTTAGTTCACGACACATTACTTATAAAAGAAATTTTTATACTCCGCCCATACTCCGTTTCATCTTGACATATTTTATGCTTCATTTATTACCTGTAACATTCTTTTGCGCAAAAAAAACATCCGCCCTGTAATCAGGACGGATGTTTTCTCACTTCATACCATACATATTTATTAACCTGTTCTTTTGTGTAACCCTCAACGCTCCTATTCTTCATGTCTATAAACCTGTAGCCGTTTTTATCATAAAACCTCACCGCACGCTTATTTTCGGGATTTACGCACCAGAATATTGATTTGAGTCCGAGCTTATCTAATCCGGTTTTTATTATTTCTTCCATGGCAAAGCGTGAATAACCTTTACCCATGGCGGCCGTCCTGACTGTAATACCAAACTCTGCCGTTTCACCATTTATATGCTTTAAGCTCACGGTACCCATATATTCATCATTATCATCAGTTATCGCCAGATGCATATTTACCGAAGTATCAGCCGCTGCCTTTATGAAGTTTTCGCAGTCCTCAAGTGTCTTTGCGGCAAAATCAGCCTGAAGATCTTTTACTACCGATTCATCATGCATCCACTCAAGCATAAGCGGCGCATCCTTTAATTCCAGTTTTCTAAGCTTCATACACACCTCTGTTTTAATTTTCCTAAACTTTCCATGTCTGCCCTATGTCATCCGGGCATACGCCTTAAATCTGTCATTTTATCTGCCGTGGCTTCTAAGCGGTTCTATTTATTCTTCATAAGATTGAATAAATTCAATATAACGCTTCGCTTTATATAGAGTACTGCAAGTACGGCTGCTGTTATGATTATTCTCAACATAAGATAATTATAAAGTGCGATGCCGAGCACTGCTGCCGCAGCAAACACAACAAAAAGCCCCGTAAGTCCTCCGTAGCTGTATAAATCATCCCTGATGCCTCTTTTGCGGAGTACATGCTTCATGGTAATACAGTTACATACTGCAAAAAGTATATAACTGACAAGTGTTGTATAGCCCGCCGCTACGAAACCAAATACAGGTATGAACATCTTATTTAATACAATATTTGCAACTGCAGCTCCGACCGATGCATATACAAGCAGCTTTTTTTCCTCAAAATAAAACTCAACATTTATAAAGAACTGTGAATACATAAGCAGCAAAAGACTTGCCGCAACCGGCGCTACCACTCCGACCGCCGACGTATACTTATCTCCTGCCATAATGTCTATTATTTCAGGCGCATACCATATTACTCCGAGCAGAAGAATACTCATAATGAGCGCCACACCGCATGATATCATTCGATTTTCCTTCTGGCGGCCTTTTTTCAGCTTATCATAGAACCACGGAACATATGAATTATTAATGGCATTCAGAATAAATGTAAGTATCATGGCAAGATTATATGCAACGCCGTACATGGCTGCATCACTTGTACCTGTTATCTTGCTTATCATGATTCTGTCACTCTGGTTAAATATAACCTGTGAAAGGTAATATGCAATAAGCGGAATGTTAAAAGACAACGCATACCGCCAGAATTCCCTGTTGTACAGGTGTTTTCCTTTCAGCTGGTTATACACAAACAGGCTTCCGCCTACAAGTACATTTACCATTACATATCCGAATATTCTCGCAACGCCTTTATCCTCGGAGCTTACGACAAAAATAAATGCCAATAACGGCGACGCAAAAGATATGAGAAGCGTAACACCTACCACACTTTTATACTTGTATTCAAATCTCTTTTTACCGCTCCAGAGATGAAGGCTGTTCTGCGCAAGTATTTCAAACACAAGCGCTACGACGAGGTATGTCGGAAGCTCAAAAAAATTATTCCATTTCCCGCAGAAAGGAAAATATATCAGAAAAAACAGACCTGCCAGTACAAGGCATATTCCCTGTATGGACGCTATATATTCTTCCCTTTTTTCTTCAAATTTAACCATGGCTGTCGAAAATGAGCCATAGGCAAGATTTAGCGTAATAAATATCGTTATAATCCCCGACCATGAGCTGTATACCGTAAACTGGCCGTACTGCTCCGTGGACAGAAGCCTTGTAAACAACGGAATCGTGATAAATGAAAGACACCTCTGAAGTATGCTGCATACTGCATAGGCTGTTGAAACCTTTACATTTATTGACATTGACTGCCACTTTTCCATTGTTCTTTTTATAAATTTCATAAGCTGCTCCGACTGTTATTTGAAATCGTTAAGTGCGTCGATTACATACTGAATCTGTTCGTCTGTCATGCCGTAAAATAACGGAAGACTAAGCTCTGTCCTGCTGATTTCCTCGGCAATAGGAAGTGCGCCCTCCTTTATTCCAAGACACTTATAGCACTCCTGCATATGAATCGGAATAGGATAATGCTTGTTTGTTCCGATTCCCTTTGCCTTAAGATACGCCTCCAGCTCATCTCTTTTGTCGGTACGTATTGCAAATATATGCCATACAGGCACCATATCCGAAGAACAGTACGGAAGCACAAGACTGTCATTTTTTATTTCTGCAAGATATCGGTTTGCAATTCGTCTTCTGTCTTCATTTATCTTGTCAAGATGAGGAAGCTTGGCTGCAAGAAATGCTGCCTGGAGCTCATCAAGACGACTGTTGCTTCCAAGGTATATATGGTGATATTTATAATCGGAGCCGTAGTTTCCGTATGCACGTATTTTCTTCGCAAGCTCTTCATCGTCTGTAATTACCGCACCTGCATCTCCAAGCGCTCCAAGATTTTTGCCCGGATAAAACGAGTAGCCTGCCGCAATGCCGAAGGTGCCTGTTTTTCTGCCCTTATAGGTGGCTCCGTGAGCCTGTGCACAGTCCTCCACCACATATAATCCGTATTTTGCCGCTATTTCCATTATCGGATCCATGTCGCATGCCTGTCCGTAGAGGTGAACAGGCATAATTGCCTTTGTCCTGGAAGTAATCTTCTCTTCAATTTTTGAAGGATCTATATTATAGGTTCTTATATCAGGCTCCGTAAATACTACGTCGGCTCCCACATATGTTACTGCGAGTGCTGTTGCAATATAAGTATTTGACGGTACGATTACCTCGTCTCCTTTACCTACTCCAAGCGCCTTTAAGGCTATCACGAGCGCATCAAGACCGTTACCGCATCCTATACAGTATTTTCTTTCATTATATGACGCAAAGGCCTCTTCAAAGCCTTCGTCCTCCACGCCCTCAATATACCATGAGCGTTCAAATACTCTTTCAAAGGCTGCTCTTAAATCTTTTTCAAGCTCTGCCTCCATAGGCTTAAAGCTTACAAATGGTACGTTCATTATATCCGGCTCCTTAATTGTCTGTTTTATTTTCATTGTTTTTTACATATTCGAGGAATTCATCATAATCTCTTATGTAATCATTTTCATCATAAAGCTCTGATGCAAGCACCATTAGTACCGCATCGGGAGAAAAATCAAACATTTCCCTCCACATGGCATTTGATACATAAAGTCCCTCATACGGTTTTTCAAGAGGTATTACCTTCTTCTCAATACCGTTGTCAAGTCTTATTTTACAGCTGCCGTGAATACATATAAGTATCTGCTCCAGCGACTTGTGGGCGTGGTATCCTCTTGTCACTCCTTCTTTTGTATCGTACATATAATACACACGTTTAATATTAAACGGAATATCCTTAAATTCCTCAAGTGCCACGAGCTGCCCTCTTTCGTCCCCGTGCGGCTGAAATACATATTTTATTACCTGCATTAATAAACCTCCCGTTAATTATCCATAAACTCTTTCAGCAGCCTTATGTCTCCCTCCGGTGTAATCTCCGGCATAAGTCTTGCCCTGAGTCTGCATATTATCATTGATGGAAACATTGTTATCTTTCTGAGCTTTCTGAGTCTGTCATTGCCTCCGGACAGATTAAGATATTTCCTGTAACGCCTGTTTATGGCTTTTTTTGCCACACATTCTGTCCTTATTATATCGTTTGCGGCATCAAAATCCTTGTGAAGTATCACTGCCCATTTATTGTTTTTATTGGTTGATATGCCGCCTCCGTACTCATACCAGATTACATTTTTATCATAAAAATCAACCTTTATTCCGTCATATATCATGAGTCTTAACATATAATCCTCTGCATATTTGACCTTGCCCGCTATCATTCCGAGATACTTTTCAAGCACATCCCTTCTGTAGAGGATGGTTGCCCCCACAAGTCCGTCATTTGCCAGAAGACAATTAACAAATACTCTGTTATAAATGCCCTTTGAATAAATCGAAAGATTAGCCGGGGAATTCTTTATGCGGCATATTGTCGCGCCCTCCTGCGTCTGCATATAATACACTGCTCTGCCGAAGCTGACCTGACTGTTTTTCTCCTCTGCACCGGCTATCCATCGTGAAAGCACGTTCGAATCGTAAAATGTATCACCCGGCGACAAAAGCTTCACATATTTCCCTCTTGAATTATTAACTGCATTAATTATATTAAGCACTGTTCCGACATTTTCGGACGAATTTGCAAACTTATATTTTTCAAAACCGTACTCATGAAAAAACTGCTCTGTCTCATCATCCCATCGTGTCTTTGAACCGTCATCCGCAATTATTATTTCAAAATCATCACATTTCTGTCCAATGACGGATTTAAGCGTCATCTTAAGTTTTTCAGGATTTGCATTGTACGTCAGTACAATTACTGATGCTTTCATGTTTTTTCCTCTTTTTATTATCGTCAAAAAAATTGATTTTGTATTTTATTGAAAAATACAATACAAGCTCCATCAGGAACAGATATTCAAACTGAATATTGTAGCCGAAGCCCTGCACGAATATTACAGCCATAAATATTGCGTAACGTACATCAAGCTTAAAGCCCTTTATCATTATCTTAAGCAGGAAGTAATAATAAACGACAAAGCCGAAAACACCTCTCGATACGAGGATATTAATATAATCGCTCTCAATTGCCCAGCTTGACAGTGCTGTATATCTTCCGTACATCACAGTTATGGTATATCCCGAACAGCCGTAGCCGTAGCCGAACAGAGTCTGTATCAGGGAGCTGTTTTTTACTATTTTTATATAGTCGGAATAGTACCCGAGATGAGCGTCCGTACTGGCGTCCCTTTCACTGCCGAAAAGCCTGTTCCAAAGCTTAAGTGCGTAGGCCGCAACCTCGCTTAACAGGTCAAACTTCAATATTGCCACACCTGCCGCCGCCATAACAAGCAGCAACGCTGCGAGATTCACAAGCTTTATCTTTTTGTAATCAACCTGTCTTAACAAGCTGTTAATTACAAGGAGCCCTGCACACAGCACCACCCCGATAAATGTGGTTGAATTACCGCATATCATGGCTTCTCCGATTATGAGCAGACGCACCGCCATTGATTTGAAGAGAAGAATTCCCATTACAAAAACAGGCGCCAGCGAAGCTGAATGCCATGAAAAGCCCGAGGGATGCCACACCCACGACCTGATAAATGATGCATTATCAACCATATGAAGTGTTTTAACAAATATTAAATCATTAATGTCAATGTGAAATCCCTTATAAAGTACAAACTGTATTGGCAGCCATATAAGCTGGGCAGCAACTGATGCCCTGATACCCTTTTTTATAATGTTTATCCAGCGTATATCCGATTTGATAAGATTCTTTAAATATACAATGGTAAAATATACAGGAATTATCATTATCGGCAGCACCACCGCCGTTTTTTTATACGAAAACGGCATATCGGTTGTCAGGGCAGATACTGCACTTATAAACAGACTTATAAATATTAAATTAACGGTATATTCCCGGGTAAACCTCAGCTTTCTGCAGGCACATACGCTCAGCAGGCAGAAAAGCATCTCAAACCAGAGTAAAAATGTGTATCCCGCAAATTGGAAAACAAGAAACGAGGATACCAGAAACATTAAATATACGTTATAATATAAAATTGATTTTTTATTATTTACAGTTTGATTCATCTTCTATCCCTGTTTTACAGACCTATTCATCACCAAAATCAACCTTTACGATGGAATGAACATTTTTCCTCTGTGATTCCGGCGGCAGCTTCATATAATCGCCGTACTCACATCTTAAATACTCGTCATACCGTAAAGGCACCTTGAATGTGGTATCCTCAAATTCAGTTTCGATAAAGCTTTCAATATATTCTGACGGAACTTTTATCGTTCCGTATTTTAAAGGTCCGTTCTCGAAGCAGTATTTCGTTTTGGTATTATTGAATCTTACGGCTTCTTTTTCAAATTTTGAGACAACGCTTTCTTTTTTACAGAACAGTGCAATCACTCTGAAAGGAATGTTTTTTATATATTTTTTTATATCCGTTTTGTTGTGGCTTCTCCATGTGGCATATTTACATTTTGCCCTGATTATTGCTTTGTAAATAGTCAATTTACGGCCATGCCTTGCTGCATCCTCCGGTCTGTCCGGATAATTGTCAAATGCAAACACATCCACCCATATTCCCTTATGGCCGTCATCGTTTCTTGACTCCTCGAGAAGAACAGTGCCGTTCTTTAATACCTTTGCCATAGGATGCGGAAAGCCTTTTTCAATATTCCAGTCAACAAGTGAATATTTTGGTGAAAGCTTCCCCGGTGCAATTCTTAAAAACTTTTCATAATCCGCACGGCTCATACCCATGTCAAGATCATCATCCCATGGTATAAAGCCTTTATGTCTTATGGCTCCGAGAAGCGAACCGTCTGTCAGAAAGCAGTTAATCCCGTTTTCATC
Organism: Clostridiales bacterium; assembly: GCA_029010495.1. Classification (GTDB taxonomy): domain Bacteria; phylum Bacillota; class Clostridia; order Lachnospirales; family Lachnospiraceae; genus UBA3775. The sequence goes on from JAQXKO010000015.1 coordinate 14,523, forward strand.
ACATATTCTTTTTATTTCCTTTGCAATCTCCAGCTGTACAAGCTGTACCCTGCGAAGAGTTTTATCATCCATTACTTATCCTCCGAGAATTCATTATTTATCTGCAAAGTATCCGGATATTACTGTCCTTGCCTTCCACCATGCCCTTGGAATCACGATGTCCGGGTTTTTAAGGGCGCATATTATCTTATTAATGCCCCTTGACGCTCTAAGCTTACTGCCAAATACCCTGGCTTTTCCCAGAACCTCAATGTCCCGCTTTGACAAAATGGTTCTGTCACCGTTTACCAGCTCCTTAATGGAGTAGCTTGAATTACCCATTTTTTCTTCGTCTGCAGAAAGATTTTCGCCCGTGAAGCTGTGAGTATACAAGACCGAATCATTAAGCACAAATTTTTTCCCTGAGGCAAACATAAGCAGCCACAGATATAAATCATCCGACCCGTTGACCTTCATTATCTTTTCGCACCATTCCTTTGGGATGGCTTCTTTTTTAATAAGACACTGGCCAGGTGACGTAATCATGTTATGAGACTTAAGATATACTTCCTTATTAAGCACCTTTTTAAATTCGTAGCTGCTTTTATAAAGCTTTCTTTTTTTACCCGGCTCATATTCCATCCAGGCATTTGCCACTATAACATCCGCATCTCCTATTTTGGCAAGCTGATCCTTTATAAAGCAGTCCTCCACCACATCATCCTGGTCAAGGAATAGTATATAATCAGCCTCTGCTGCCAGAAGCCCGGTTACTCTTGCCCTGTGAATACCGCCGTTTTCCGCGTGATTTATCACTCTTACCTTAAATGAATATTCTTTTTCCGGTATTTCAACAGCTGTATCCGGACTGTCATTTACAATTACCGCTTCAATCTGTATCTGCGACTTATCTGTACAGGCTGCATTTTTTTCAATGCACTCCAGAAGCTGTATCACAAACTTATTGCCCTTATAAAACGGTGTTATCACCGCTATTTTTGTCTGCATAAAATTATCCCTTATATATTTCAATTAATTGTCTGTAATTATCCTCAGGAAGATATTTTGCTTCATAATCTTTTCTGGCATTTTCACCCATCTTTTTACAAAGCACGGGTGCTTCCCACAACTCATTTATCTTATTGATAAATCCATTCACATCGCCTAACGGAATTTTAAAGCCGTTATACCCGTTTTCAATTGCTTCCTCAGAAAAACCCAGGTCAGTCGCCACAAGCGCCTTCCCCAGACTCTCTGTCTCAATTTCCACCATCGAGCAACCCTCGTACCAGATTGACGGAAATACCACAAATTCTCCTTGTCGTACTATATTAAGACATTTATTATGCTCCGTATATCCGAGAAAATATACATTTTCTTTTCCTGCCGTCCATGTCTTAAACTCTTCCTCCAACGGGCCTGCGCCCATCACGACAAGCGGAATGTCCTTTATCTTATCCCACATTTTCATAAGGAGTCTTACGCCCTTTTCCTCACCGATACGTCCGTAAAATACCACATATCGTGACGGAAGCTCTCCGATATCGCCTAAGGTCATACCGTCAGCCGCATCAGGGACAAAATTATATTTCTTTGTTATTTTATTTTTGTCAAAGCCTGTCTGCACAAGAAGATTTATCTGGTTTTCATTCAAACAGATGTAATGGTCAATCTGTCTGTAAAAGCTTTTTCTTATTCTGTGATATTTAAAAATGGCTGCCACGATAAAGCTCTGAATTGCGGAGCCCTTGAAGCATTTATGTCTGCACATTCTGAAATATTTGCCGTCGCCGCATCTGTTGCACAGTGTTGTGCCGCGAAGCGACGTTGCGCACGGACAGACAAAGCGCGTATCATGAAGCGTGGCAACTACCTTGCAGCCGCTTCTTTTTGCCGCATAAAGCACAGAGGGTGACAGGAGAGGAAAAAACGTGTGGATGTGAACCACATCGGGCTTTTCTTTTCTGCAAATCTCCTTTACCGCCTTATAATGCTTAAATGACCAGCACATGCCGAAAGTTGCCTTTATCTTGCCGAATACTCCTGCCTTGTCAAACTCGTCATTTTGGGTTACGTATCTGATAACGGTATGACCATGCTTCTCAAGAAGAGCAGTTTCGCTTTTAAATACCTGGTCATCACCGCTTGCGGAGCCTTTTCTGTGAAAATTGTGAATTGCTAATATTTTCATTTATATCCCCTGTTTCGGGTCTTATCTGCAGGCTGCAGCTGTTCTGCCTCCTAAGCCTGCATTAATTCCGTCTTAAAAATTCCTCGGCATACCTGCCGCATATATATTCCCAGCTGTAAGCATCCTTTATTCGCTGCCGGGCCTTTTGTCCAATGGCTGCGATTTCCCTGTCAGTAAGGGCATCAGCCTTTTCTATCAGTCCGGCAAGGTCACCGGATGTCTTGTTCCAGTATAGCGCAGCATCCTCGGCAACCTCTCTGTTGAAGCCCACGCCGAGAAGAAGATTGAGGTCAGTACTTCCGAGAGCCTCAAGAAGTGACGGATTAGTTCCTCCCACCTCATGACCATGAAAATATGCATATGCATTTTCCCTTATCTTCATTAAAAGCTCCTGATTATATACTGTTCCTACAAACTTTATTCGTTTGTCACGTCTGAAGTGAAGCTTCGCCTCAAGCTCATCAAGGAATTTGTCATTTACATTTGTAATAATTGCAAAATCTTTGGTGCTTTTACTCTTCATAAACTCACGAATCATGGTTTCGTAATTATTTTCCGGTACAAAACGTCCTACGACAAGATAATAGTTTTTGGCCGAAAGCCCCTTGCTTTCATACCAGCTCCTAAGTGTTTCGTCATCATCTGAAATAATGCTCTTCCTGGTCTCGGCACCATACGCAATAAAGGTCGTCTTTGGGTTGTTGCCCTTAATTCCCCTGCCGTCATAGCACTTATGAATATATTTTTCGATATTAACCGAATCACAGATGACTAGGTCTGACCATTTTACCATCATCTGCTCTGATATTTTCCAATATTTTCTTATAGGAGCCGACCATTTTGCCCTCATCCATTCATGACCGTCAGGGTTAAGATAAACCTTTCCGCCCAGTCTGTGGATTTTTCTGTAATAATGACCGGCAAACGGTCCGATTCTGCAGGCCATGATATAGACTATCGGATTGTCAAGCCTGTTCTTTTTAATATATTTACAGCACTCCGAGAGCGCCTTGACATCATAATATATTGCCTGCGCAGGGCCAAGCTTTTCAGGAACATGAATCTTAAAGCATCTGGCGTTATGATAGGTAAACTCCACAGTTTCGCCCTTATTATTTTTCCTTAAGCATGTTACGCCCTCTGCCTTTGTCTCGTCCATGTGACCGTCGCCGTTTGCCTTGCAGGCAACATGATACTTAAGGCGGTCATCATGCTGATGATACTCTGTCAGTTTATTAATAAATGTCTCGTATCCTCCATAAGCACCGAGCGATTTGGCGCCTACTAGAAACACATGCTGAACTTTGTTATTACTGATTTGCGGCATTTTAATCCCTCTTTTTCTAAAAAGTAAATGTTTCCTTAAGTCCCACCCACTTCTGATCCTTATCGCTAAGGTTAAGAGGTGTGTCGTCTATTCTGTAGCCCTCTGCGCCGGCGTCTCCCCTGTACTCACCCGTAAGCTTCGGCCACTCAATGCCTATCTCGGGGTCGTTCCACGCCAATCCGCCCTCATCATTCGGATGATAAAAGTCATCGCACTTGTAGCAGAATTCCGCAGTATCCGAGAGAACCAGAAATCCGTGGGCAAAGCCTCTCGGAATCAGAAACTGCTTTTTATTCTCCTCCGTCAGTTCAATTCCATACCACTTTCCGAAGGTTTCCGAATTTTTTCTGAGGTCTACGGCAACGTCAAATACAGCGCCCTTAATGACTCTCACCAGCTTTGTCTGCGGATAGTTTTTCTGAAAATGAAGTCCGCGGAGTACTCCCTTTACGCTCATTGACTGATTGTCCTGCACAAATACGGTACTGATGCCCGCCTCTTCCATGTCTCTCTGACTGTAGGTTTCCATAAAATACCCGCGGCTGTCCCCGTGAACTGCAGGAGTGATAACACAAAGTCCTTCAATTCCCGCCACATTTTTTTCTACTGTTATCTGGCCCATTACAGTTGTGCCTCCTTTAAATATCTGCTTACCGCATCCTGCCATGTCGGAAGCGGCGTAAAGCCTGCTTCCGCAAGCTTTGACCTGTCCAGTCTGGAATTAAATGGTCTTGCAGCCCTGCTGAGTCCGTATTCCTCGGAAGTGACAGGGATTACCTTTGTTGTAAGGCCGTACTGTCTGTAAATCTCGCAGCAGAAATCATACCAGCTTATATAGCCGCCTTCATTTGTTGCGTGATAATAACCGTACTTTTCCGTTTCGTTCATGTCGATAAGAAGTCTTGCAAGGTCAAGTGTATATGTCGGTGTGCCTATCTGGTCGTTTACGACTCTTACCGTATCATGCGTTTTTCCGACATTTATCATTGTCTTTATGAAATTTTTGCCGTTTAGTCCGAATACCCATGCAATACGCACAATATAATATTTTTCAAGTATGCTGCTTACCGCCAGCTCGCCCTCAAGCTTCGTCTGTCCGTATACATTTAACGGTCTGTAGTCCCTGCAGTCAGGCTTCCATGGCTTATCGCCCTGTCCGTCAAATACATAATCGGTACTGATATATGTCATCCTGCAGTCGAGCATCCTGCATATTCTTGCAATATTTTCCGTTCCGCCTGCATTTACCCTTCTTACAAGCCCGACCTTATCATCATCCTCAGCCAAATCCACGGCTGTCCAGGCCGCGCAGTGGATTACCGCATCAGGCTTTACCTCCAAAAGGACTTTTTCCACCGCTGCCGCATCCGTGATATCAAGCTTTACATAAGGCATTGCAGTTACCGCCGAACCGTCCGCCACTCCTGAGTAAGAATCTGCCACGTCAGAACCCACGCCTTCATATCCTCTTTTACTCAGTTCGTTCATGACATCATGACCAAGCTGGCCGTTTACACCTGTTACAAAAAATTTCATATGAAACCTCTTATTTGTTTTTATACATTTCCTCGTAATATTTCTGGTAATTTCCGCTTGTAACGTTATTCATCCACTCCTCGTTTTCGAGATACCAGTCAATTGTGAGAACAATACCTTTTTCAAACGGAGTTTCAGGATACCAGCCGAGGTCATTCCTGATTTTGGTCGGGTCGATACCGTAACGACGGTCATGTCCGAGTCTGTCCTCTACATGCTTAATGAGGTCTTCGCTGATGCCCTCATCATTTAATCTGTCGTGAAGCTGCTCGATAATTGTCTTTACGATAAAAATGTTCGGACGCTCATTGTGACCGCCCACATTATATACTTCACCAATCTTTCCGCCGTTTGCAACCATGTCAATAGCCTTGCAGTGGTCTTCCACATATAACCAGTCGCGAATCTGCATACCGTCTCCGTATACAGGGAGCTGCTTATGCTGCTTAACATTATTAATCATGAGAGGAATAAGCTTCTCAGGGAACTGGTAAGGACCGTAATTGTTGGAGCATCTTGTAATGTTAACAGGCATACCGTATGTATCATGGAATGCCATTACGAAATTGTCGGCCGATGCCTTTGAGCTCGAGTAAGGACTGTGAGGATTAAGAGGAGTTGTCTCCATAAAGTAGCCCTCTGCTCCGAGTGTACCGTACACCTCATCAGTAGATACCTGAAGATACTTCCTGCCTTCCTTCCATGTCTTTGTCTCGGCATCATACCATGCTTCCTTTGCTCTCTGGAGAAGGTTAACCGTTCCCATTACATTGCTCTGGACAAATATTTCAGGGTTTGTGATTGAACGGTCTACGTGTGACTCTGCCGCAAAATTAATTACATAGTCGAAGTCATACTTTTCAAAAAGTGACGCCACAAGCTCCTTGTCGCATATATCGCCCTGTACAAACACATGACGCGCATCGCCCTCGACACCCTTAAGATTTTCAAGATTTCCCGCATAGGTAAGCTTGTCGAGGTTTACAAGTAATATATCATCATATTTTTTAAGCATATAGTAAACGAAGTTTGAACCTATAAAGCCTGCACATCCTGTAATTAAATATTTTTTCATATAAATCTCCTCACTGGTTTATTTCTGTTTGTATTCCATAATGTCCTTATGAATCACATCAAGGAATTTTCCGTCAAGAACATCCTTCAGGTACTGTCCGTACTGATTCTTTTTCAGCACCTCATATACTGCCATTACATCATCACGGCTTATCCATCCGTTCAGATATGCTATTTCCTCAAGGCAGGCTATCTTGCGGTGCTGATGCTGTTCCATTGTCTTTACGAAATTTGTTGCCTCCACAAGGCTCTCATGCGTTCCCGTATCAAGCCATGTAAAGCCCTGTCCGAGAAGCTCGACATTTAACGCATCATTTTCAAGATAAATTCTGTTAAGGTCAGTGATTTCCAGTTCTCCCCTGGCTGACGGCTTGAGGTTTTTGGCATATTCAACAACCTTATTATCATAAAAATAAAGACCTGTCACGCAATAATTGCTCTTTGGCTTTGCGGGCTTTTCTTCTATGCTTACCGCTTTGCCGTCTTTATCAAACTCAACGATGCCGAATCGCTCCGGATCATCTACATAGTAACCGAATACGGTTGCTCCTTTGCCTGATTCTGCATTGCTTACGGCTGCCTTAAGTCTCTTTTTAAGTCCGTGACCCGAAAAGATATTATCGCCAAGCACCATCGCTACGGTATCATTTCCGATAAAATCGGCACCGATTATAAATGCCTGCGCAAGTCCGTCGGGTGAAGGCTGCACCTCGTAAGAAAGATTTACTCCGAACTGGTGTCCGTCGCCAAGCAGGTCACGAAATCTCGGTGTGTCCTGAGGTGTGGATATAATCAGAATCTCCCTGATGCCCGCATTCATAAGAACCGACATCGGATAATAAATCATCGGTTTATCATAAATAGGTAAAAGCTGTTTACTTGTAACCTTTGTTAGTGGATAGAGTCTTGTTCCGGAGCCACCGGCTAAAATAATACCCTTCATTATTTTTCTCCTTAATCAAATGGTGTATTTACCAATAAAAAATCCCTGTAAAAAGCCACAAACCATATGTGAAATACAGGTTCTGTACATATATACATAGTCTATTTAATCATACCACCATTAATACAAAAAGTCAATGTGGCATGGTATACTAAAGGCTTTCGATATTCTACCCTTTATTGTGTATTATTTATAAAAATATATACCCTTTCATCTTTATTACTTCAAAGAAAAAAGACATATTACACAAGTAACATGTCTTTTTATATGTCTGATTTTATCTTTCTGTTTCCTCATTACCGTAATTACCGTAATACTTACCGTAATATTTGCCGTAGTAGGCATTGTCGCTGAGGTCAACCTTATTAAGGATACATCCGAGTATTCTACAGCCTGTTGTTTCCAGCTGACTCTTTACTCTGACGATAAATCGACGGCTTATCTGCTTCTGTGCAATTACAAGTGCCGCTCCGTCACAGTTCTTTGCAATGACAGCCGTATCAATAACACTTCCGAGCGGAGGAGTATCAATAATAACCATATCAAATGTCTCTCTCGCTATTTCAATAAGCTTTGAAAATCTGCTGTTGCCGAGAAGCTCGCTCGGATTCGGAGGCACCGGACCGGCAAAAATAGTATAAAGCCTTTCGATATCCGTTGCGCAGATTGCCTCGTCAAGTGTGGCTTTCCCCGCGAGGAAATTTGTAAGACCTGTCTTAACCAAGCCTTCCTGCACCTTGAATTTCATTACACTTTTCCTGAGGTCTGCATCAATAAGAAGTGTTTTCTTGCCATCCTGCGCATAAGCTGTGGCAAGGTTAAATGCCACGCTGCTCTTTCCCTCGTTCGGCATACAGCTGGTAAGACAGATTACCTTTACGCTGTCTCCGGACAGATCTATGTTTGTTCTGAGGGTTTTAAATGCCTCTTTTGTTCTGTAATCCAGTTCTTCTGATTTTAATACAATATTCTGCATATCACATACCTCTTTTCTGTCTGTTGCCTGACTTTGCAGAGTGTTTTGATTTCTTTCTCTTTTTTCTGCTCTTCTTACCGTTTCCGACATTTGTCTCAGGTATAAGTGCAAGCGTGCTCAGTCCCAGGTAACGTTCTATGTCATCGGAGGATTTAATTGTGTCGTCAAGAAGATAAATAACTACAATAACCGCAATTGACAGCAATGCGCCTGCCAATATACCGATTAACGTTGTTCTGCCTACATTAGGCTCCGAAGGACTTTTAGGAAGATTCGCATAATCTGCCACATTTACAGCTTCTACATCGGTAACTGCCTTAACATGTACTGCCGCCGCATTTCTTACCGATTCGGCAATTCTCTGCGCCTCCTCGGGATTTGCATCCTTTACGCTTATGTTGATGATACGCGTATCACCGTCCTGCTGTACATTGACTCTTGAGGAAAGTGAGCCTACCGATGTGTTAAGTCCGCACTCCTCAATTACCTTTTCCATTACCGTACGGCTCTTGATAAGCTTCTGGTAGTCCTTTGTAAGCTGTGACGCAAGCATTGTATCATTGTAATTAACCTGCTGGTCGCTTTTCTTATTGAGGATGTAAATACTCGTGGTCGAGGTATACATAGGAGTCTTAATTCCGTAGCTGTAAAGAAATGCAATTGCTCCGAGCAGCATACCGCTGAGAATTACTATCCAGATTTTTGAAATAATCACGGCAAATATTTCCAATAAATCAATTTCGTTGTTAGTGTCTCTTTTTTCCTGCATGATTGTCTCCCATACGTAATGTACTTTGATAATTTATTTTATATTTATAAAATCCGTAATATCTGTAATTGTATTATTGCGTGATACGAATTGAATTATGTTATTTCAAAATCAATTTTTGCGTTATTGTACAAAATATCCTCCACATAATCCTCCTCAAGGATTTTGTATAGATATTTTACACATTTTTTCATCCGGGGTGCCCTTTTTCTGCTGCTGTGGGCATCTGTACCGATATATGAAACAGCGCCCTCCTCCAGAAGATATACGGCACATTTTTTTATGTCACGTCCGGTTTCTCCCAAAACGGATGAAGCATTGACCTGAAGCTTTATTCCCATACGTGAAAGCTCGATTGCAAGGTCCGGTTCCCTGATAATACAGGCATACCGCTCCACATGCGCCACAACAGGTATGTATCCGTGCTCCTGTACGTTCTCAAGAGCATTTCTGATATACTGGAACCTGTCAGCGGGATGAAACTCCACCATAATATATTTTGTATTGTTAAATGTATTTACCGTTCCGTTTTCGATGCGCTCAAACATCTCACCGAAGTAAAGAATCTCATTGCCGGGCAGAAGCGTTATATTTAATCCCGACCGGGAAGCCTCCTTCTGAAGACTAAGCCTTCGCTGCTTTAGCGTATCCACGGAAGCATTGTGTCTGTCCGCCTTATAATGAGATGTACACAGCATATGGGTAATACCTTCATCTGCCGCGATTTTAAGCATCTTAAGGCTTTCCTCCACTGACTCCGAGCCGTCATCGACCCCAGGAATCACATGACAGTGCACATCTATGATGCCCTTCAATTCCGTATGCTTTTTTGTCATCATAAAGCCCTCATCATAATTCCAATTAGTAATGCACAATTATTGTAATTGTACTACATTTAGTATTTTATGTCAATGTTTTGACATAGTGGACGTCAGTTTAATAATCAACAAAAATTTCTGTATTTCATAATCTTTTTTTGTTATCTTTTTTAAAAACCAATATATATATCAGCATCTAATCACCTGCCCTGACTCAGGTAATTATATACTCATTTGACAAGCCCTGTTTTATGTTGTATGCTTGACCGGTAGTGCAAAATATGTACCGAAGCCTCTGCCTGAATATGCGAATTAATATTTCTGCGGCCGAATGAGGCAGGAGACATAATTATGCTTATGCGAAAGGATTGATAATATATGATATCTGACTACAGAATTTCCCTCGCTCCCATGGAGGGAATAATCACTTATATATTCCGACGTGCCTATGTTAAGCACTATGGCTCAATGGACAATTACTACACTCCCTTTATCACCTCTCCCGTACCTAGCAGACGTGAGTTTAATGAGACTGATCCGTTACTTAATGATTACAAAGGACTTATTCCCCAGATTCTCACAAACAAATCCGACACCTTTCTGGCAATCGCAAAGCAGTTAAAATCCCTGGGTTACGATACGGTTAATCTTAATCTCGGATGTCCGTCAGGCACCGTGGTTTCAAAGCACCGCGGCTCCGGACTTCTGCGCTACCCTGACGAGCTGCTCCCGTTTCTTGATGAGATATATAAAAAAGCAGATGTTGGTATTTCCATTAAAACACGCATAGGCTTTGAAGACACGACAGAGTTTGAGGGGCTGCTTAAAATATTTATGCGTTTCCCTGTAAAGGAGCTTATAGTACATCCGCGTCTTCGCACCGACTATTACAAAGGTCCCGTGCGTATGGATGTCTTTAAATACTGCTACGACATAATATGCGACAGCGGTATACCCCTTTGCTACAACGGCGATATCCAAACCGGAGATGATATTACACGCGTGCTTCGCGAATATCCGAAGCTTAACGGTGTGATGACGGGGCGCGGCATACTGATGAGACCGGGCTTTGTGAGGGATTATGTCAGCAGTTATAACAACACCGACTCTGTTTACGACGGCAAATGCGGCCATGCCGGCCTCATTACCCTTCGCGCCTTTCATGATGATATACTTAACGGTTACATTGAAATCATGTCCGGCGAAAAGCCTGTTTTATTTAAAATGAAAGAAATCTGGTCCTTCCTCGGACACAGCTTTACCGATCCTGCCGGCATCATAAAGTCAATACATAAGACAAAAAATCTTTTGGAGTACAAATTAACGGTCCGTCAAATATTCGAGAATGCCCTTAACCGGGCGGCATATTAATAATCACCCGTTTCCATATACTTCAGCCGCAATAAACAGGCTGAAGTATATTTTTATATTGCAAAATATCAGCTTTTACAATACCGCCAACATGTCATTTTTAGTTCATGCCAAAAAATATACCACAAATTTATAATTTTTCTGTAGCATTTTTCTTTTAATTGTGTTATATTATTTATCAATAGGGTTTGTAATGTTTTGCAGACTTTTATAGTCTGTCGTCAGATAAATACGTATACGATAAAATACAATAAATTATTATTGTATTTATGTATTATTATATCATATACGCCATTCAACCTGTAAGACAATCGGTTTTATTTCCGTGTTGCCTTTTCTATAGCACTTCCATGTGCTTTGAACCTGTCCTTGCGCACGGGACAGGACATTTATAAATATTTGTAGGCGCAGAAAAGAGGAAAATAAATGATTAGAATCGGTATTTTAGGCTACGGCAACCTCGGAAGAGGTGTTGAGAGTGCAGTTAACACCAATCCCGACATGGAGCTTGTTGCCGTATTTTCAAGAAGAAATCCGGAGAATGTAACAGTTAAGACTCCGGGTGTAAAAGTATATGGTATTGATGCACTTAAGGATATGAAGGATGAAATTGACGTCCTTGTATTATGCGGCGGAAGCGCTACCGATCTTCCTGTACAGACTCCTGCTTATGCTTCCCTGTACAACGTGGTAGACAGCTTTGATACACACGCACGCGTGCCTGAGCATTTTGCAAATGTTGACAAAGCAAGCAGAGAGGGCGGTAAGGTAAGCATTATTTCCTGCGGCTGGGATCCGGGTATGTTCTCACTTAATCGTCTGTATGCAAACTGCATCCTTCCAAACGGACAGGATTATACCTTCTGGGGCAAGGGTGTAAGTCAGGGTCACTCAGATGCCGTAAGACGTATCGAAGGTGTTATCGACTGCAGACAGTATACAGTTCCTGTTCCTGAAGCTCTCGATTCCGTAAGAAGCGGTGCATGTCCTGAGCTTTCAACAAGAGAAAAGCACACAAGAGAGTGCTTCGTGGTGGCCGAAGAAGGTGCTGACCTTGCAAGAATTGAGCAGGAAATTAAAACAATGCCTAACTACTTTAGTGATTACAACACTACCGTTACATTTATCACTGCAGAGGAGATGAAGGCAAATCATTCCGGACTTCCGCACGGCGGATGTGTTATCCGTACCGGAAAAACAGGCTTTGAGGGTGAAAATACTCATGTTATTGAATATAAGCTCACTCTTGATTCCAATCCCGAATTTACCGGATCGGTTATCGCAGCCTATGCAAGAGCTGCATATCGTATGAACAATGAAGGCATGAGCGGATGCAAGACAGTATTTGATATTGCTCCGGCTTACCTTTCTGATAAGAGCGGTGAAGAGCTCAGAGCTCATTTATTATAAGCTCTTCTCTTCGAAACATAACATTCACTTGGGAGGCTTAACATGAATACTAACAGAGATTTGAACTATCGACTTTTTCTCCACAGAGAGGAAGGATTTAAACGTACCTCTTTCAATACGGAATTCAGCAGATATTCTGATGTAAGTATGGGTAATGTTGAAAAGGTAAAACAGAACTTTATTGAAATCAAAAACAATTTCCTTGAGGGCAAGGGTATTCTTTCTGATGATCATGTAAGAAATGTGAGATATCATATCATCATAGCTACAGCCATGATTTCACGTGCCTGCGTAGAAGCCGGAATGCCGCACGATACTGCATATACTCTTAGTGATATCTATATCCAGAGATGCGATATTTGTGATACTGCAGACGGACTCATTGAAATCCTCGGATTTATGGAGATGGACTTTGCCGAGCGTATGCGCGACATTAAAAAGAATGCCGCCGTATCAATACACATCAGAAAATGTATTGAATATATGTATGACCATCTTCAGGAAAAGATTACTGTTTACTCGGTTGCCCAGTACTTAAAAATTAATCCGACATACCTTTCAAAGCTTTTTGTTAAGGAAACAGGTACATGCTTTAAGGCTTATCTTATCAATATCAGAATTGATGTTGCAAAGAACATGCTTAAATATTCCGATTATTCATACCTTGACATTTCCCTTTCACTTGGCTTCTCTTCACAGAGTGCTTTCATAAGTGTATTTAAAAAGGTTACAGGTATGACACCGGGCAGATACAGAAAAGAATACTGTTAATTTATTTTAACAATTTATCTTATTTTTTCATAAAAACTTTCCTAAAAAAAGACCTCATGATATCTCACGAGGTCTTTTTATTTATTAATTATTCTTTTTTTTAAATATTATCAGCTTGCTGAACACATAATTCAATATAATCACAAGTATATTTGATGAAACCTTTATGATTTTTGCAGGTCCCTTCAAAACATCCACGCCTGCAAACATAATCACCATATCGATTCCGCCCGTTACAAGCCGGCAGCTGACAAATTTTACAAGCTCAGCCCAAACCACTCCCGGCTCCATACTTCCGGATTCAAAAACCCACAACTTATTTGTAATAAAGGCGACCGCCACACCTGCTATCCATGCAATTACATTACTTGGAATATTAGGTATTTCAAGCTTTTCATAGCACACAATATAGGTAAATATGTTTACAAGGGTTGTGATGACGCCAAACACGCCATACAAAAACAATCCCTTATACTTTATCCAAAGATTATTAATCAGTTTCTTCATAATTAATTATTTCCTTAACAGCAGTCTTATCTTATGACGGGATTATATTTTTTGAACCGGAGGATTCCGTTATCTGACATAAAATCTCCTGCTTCTTATTATCTGCCGCCAATGAAGAACTGGCTCCAGTAATAGATGTACTCGCTTCCCGGCGCTATTACAAGTCCGACGCCAATCTCAGTAAAATCAGAGTTTAATATATTAGCCCTGTGACCGGGACTGTTCATCCATCCGTCAACAACCGCCTTCGCACTTCTGTAGCCTGCCGCAATGTTTTCTCCCGCACACATATAATTAATGCCGTCTAATGCCGTATAGCATGACGTGCCGTCAGGTCTTTGATGAGCAAATAAAGTTATTGTTTCCACTGCTCTTACCTGTGCTGCCGAGCTTAGCGGCGAATATGCCTTGAGAGGACTGAGTCCTGCCTTTTCACGTTCCACGTTACAAAGCCTGATTACCTCATCCCTCATACTTGCCGGACCGTTTGTAATGGCCGGCTTAGGCGTTGGTGTTGATGTCTTAACAGGTGTTACCGTTGCCTTCTTTGTAGGCGTTGGTGTCGATGTTTTAACAGGCGTTACCGTTGCCTTCTTTGTAGGCGTCGGTGTTGATGTCTTTACGGGTGTAACCGTAACGCCTTCCGTCAATGCATCTGCAGGTCCCGATGTTGCCGATGGTTCGTCCGTAGGAGCCTTGGTAACCGCAGGAGTAGGCTCTGTACCGTTTCCGCCCGTCGGCTCACCTGACGGATTCTCCTCGCCGGGTTTATTATCATCATCAGCCGGTGTCACCTCATTAACAGCAGAGGTCGGTGCGGCATTTTTATCTTCATCACCCGGTACAGGCGTTACATCACTAACATTGTCAGCTATACCGGCAGGCGGCGTGATATTATTACCTTCTTCCTTTCCGCCGTTTATTTCACCCGTAAGCCCCGGAGTTGCCGAAAGCTTATTATCGTCTGACGACTCAGAGCTTTTGTTTATCATTATAACTGCACCCGCTCCGATTGCAATAAAAATCAAAAACATTAATACCAATGCAATTTTTTTCTTCATTATTCCCTCCTGAGATTAATAAGCTTATAAATATGATGATTTATCATATAATTTAATAATATTATCATTATTGTACTATTACACGGCATATATTGTCAAGCCGGGCTTTTCGCAAATGGATACAATATTATTTTCACATTTTTGCGGATAAATACTTATATGATACAATATTATTTTCACATTTTTACGGATAAATACTTATATTATTTTTCTCTTGCATTTTAAAAATAGTGTGCTATAATGTAGAGAATATTCTCAGACAGACTGAAAAATTTAATGGATAAGATTATGAAATAACCGGACTGCCATTGAAGATTATGACTGATTAATGCATGTCATATTTCGTGACCGGCGACAATTATCAACACAATAATAATTATATATTAAGAGGTGTATTATGTCAGAAAAGGATGAAAAGAAAATAGTATATAAAATATCGATCATCAGTATCGTAACAAACTTAATTCTTGTTATTATCAAATATACAGCCGGAATGATCGGTCATTCACAGGCGCTTGTGTCCGACGCCATCCACTCTGCTTCGGATGTTTTCAGTACAATTGTTGTTATCATAGGCTTCTATCTGTCACGCAAGCAGGAGGATAACGAGCACCCTTACGGTCACGAGCGTATCGAGTGTGTCGCTGCGATAATCCTTGCTTCCATGCTTGCCGTCACAGGCTTTGCTCTCGGACTTAGCGGCACAAAGGCAATTATTAATAACGATTACCGTCCTTCTTCAATGCCGGGACTTATTACAATTATTGCTGCGGCTTTAAGTATTCTTACAAAAGAGGCCATGTTCTGGTACACAAGACACGGTGCCAAGCTTGTAAAATCAGATGCTCTTATGGCCGATGCATGGCATCACCGCTCCGATGCATTTTCATCAATTGGCTCCTTGGTCGGCGTGCTTCTTGCAAGACAGGGTCTGTATGTTGCCGATTCCGTAGCATCAATACTTATCTGCCTGATGATATTAAAGGCCGCCTTTGACATCTACAGAGACGCGTTAAAAAAGATGGTTGACCATTCCTGCGATGTATGTACCATTAATAAATACAGGGATGCAGTCCTTGCAGAAAAGGATGTCCTGGGTATTCACAGCATCAAGACACGTATGTTCGGCTCCAAGGTTTACATTGATATAGAGCTTCTTCTGGATGGAAGTATCAGTCTTATGGAGGCTCACGAAATTGCCGAGCGTATTCACGATAAAATCGAAAAAGAATTTCCGGATGTCAAGCATTGCATGATTCATCCTGAGCCGATATGTAACAAATGTGAAAATGACCGCGAACATTAATTGCAGCATTTTGCAATACAAAAACATCAAAGCCTAAGCATCACTGCTTAGGCTTTACATTTCCCTCATTATCAACATATGCATTTGAAGAATAGGTGTTCAGCAGTTCAAAGACCTTGCCGTCGTCCACATCCTTTGTATAATAAATATATGATGAGCACGGAAGTATCTTGGCTGTAAATGAATTATCCTGCTTCAATGTTACGGAAACCATCATGGTGTCTGACCTGTAATTACTAAAAAGAAAATTACCGAGGCTGTAAAAAATAATACCGTTTTTATAATATTCAATGCCCTGGAGCACATGAGGATGGGAGCCGATTATTAAATCAGCACCGGCATCAATAAGCTCTCTGGCAAACATAGACTGGTTTTTATTAAATACATTTGTCTTTTCCGTTCCGAAGTGAAGCATTACCACCACAAGGTCACTGCAGCGCTTTGCCTCCTTCACTCTTTCAACCATTTCCGTATATGTTTCCGACCAGTAATACAATGCATTCATTCCCGACTTATCGCCCTTGGCTATCCAGTCGGTTCTTGTAATTACATCATTGCTTGCAAGAAACGCTATTGACTTGTTTGATGCTCTCATAATCTTTGGCTCGGTGCAGTCCTCGTAGTCAAAGCCTGCTCCGACATATTTTATCCCGCGTTCATTTAAGCCTCTTAACGTGTCCTCAAATCCCTCTCTTCCGTAATCAAACATATGATTATTTGCAACCATGGCAAGATCGACTCCAAGCTCCGTAAGGATAAATTCATTCCCAGCCGGCGCATGCTCTATCCAACGCTGGTAATCAGCCTTATAGCTTTCATCAAGGTCTGTTGCACAATACTCATGATTAATTACCATTATGTCGCTGCTCCGGAATTTTTCGAGCACCTTTGAAGACACAACGCCCTCGATACCGCTCTTCTCATAATTTTTCATCATTTCGGGGCTGGCAAAAAAATCTCCGGTAAAAGTAATCGTGACATCTCTTATGTCGCCCTCTGTCTCCGGCTCTATCTGACCGGGCTTTTTCTCCGCAGGCGTAACAGAAGCCTGTACGGTGACTGCGACTGTCGGCGTCGGAGTTTCATTAACTTCAGGCGTTGTCTTACTGCATCCGCATATCAGCCCGGCAAATAAAAAAATACAAAATATTATCCTAAGCTTTTTATTCATTTTCCTTATCAAAATCTCCCAGCTTTGTAAACGGCCAAATTCTCGTGACCGCATGTCCCACTATCTCATCCTTTGAAAACGGTCCGTATATCCTGCTGTCTGCAGAATTATAACGGTTATCCCCCATACAGAAATATTCATTCTCTTTAAGCGTAACGGACATATCCGGGTTGTTGAAATACACAATTTTCTTACTTCTTACCTCGCCTTTAAAGCAGCCGTATTTATCCTCAAGAATATACTCTTCGCCGTCTGCGGGAGTAATATGAATTCTGTCTTCATCATCAATATATACGGTCTCGCCGGGCATTGCGATTATACGTTTGATAAGCTGCTTTTCCTCTCCTTTTTCAGGATTAATTATCACCACGTCAAAACGCTTTGGTGTATAAAACAGCTTATTACACCATATAATTTCCTTATCGGAGAGTGTGTCATTCATGGAATTTCCGGATATAAATATCGGCTGACCGATATATGTCTTTAGCACTACCGCTATCAGAAGCGCAATCGAGACAAATGCCACATCCTCAAAAAACAGCTGAAGCTTTGACTTTGCCGCCTCTTTCTGTCTCTTTATCTCCTTCTTACGTGCACGCTTTTCAAGATATGCATGAAGCCTTGGATGTTTTACGTTGCAGCTACCCTGTGACTCCGCGTGTACTTCCCCTCCAAAACTCTGCGACTGTGCCTCCTCACTGCTTTGCAGCAATACCTCCTCACCGGTCTGAGTATCATTTAATTCATTATCATTCAACATTTCGTTTCCTCTATATTTCGTCTGTATTTATTCATTATCCGACCAAAGATAATACACGGTTATTTTGTAAATAAACCCTTGCGACTTATCCGCATAAACCGTTATTTTAGTTATATCATATCACACTTTCAATAATTATGCACCTGTTTTGCGTTGATAAATTGTTTTTTTGATGATAAAATATGAATAATATATCATTATCCGGGAAAGGAATCATATTATGGACAATTCTTTATACAGTTTTATTCGTATTGAAACTGCATCAGGCTACAGGAAAGCTTCATTAACTGAATGTTCCGTTATTATTCTGCCCGAGCTTCTTCCCGTAAAAATTACTGTTTTGGGAGTCAGAAGTGTGATTTATCCGGGTGAATTTGCAATTATTCCTCCCGGTTATTTAACCGCATTTAACACCTCTTCTGCAAGAAAGCTTATTTTTTTTGACGAAAAGAAGGTGCTTGAATGCAGTGATTTCTCGTTTCTTCTGCCGGTACTTGGCTGTCCGCTCATATACCATCCCATAACAACAGCTGATGACACCTTCGCCGGATACTCTGCATATATGATTCCGGAGCTTATGAACGAGGACGCCGCAGAAGTTCCTGCCGGTGCTTCAGTTAAAAATCTGTACGGTACACTGACTCTGGACAGACATGATGCGATACCTTATACAGCTCACGTGCATCTTGAGGGTCTGCGTCTGTCACCGTTACGTCTTGTTAATGATTTATACGCTTATGCAGCCACAAAAGACACTTTCTGTAATGCAAAATGTCTGGCAACATTAATATCCTTATACTCAATACTCGGCGAAGAAATTCTTATGCGGGCTGACAGGTTATCGGGAGAATATCACCATACGGATACAACCTTTAGTAAGCTTAATCTTGTTACGGATTATTGCAGAGCTCATTTCCGTGAAAATATTACGCTCTCTCAGACTGCCGGACAATGCGGTCTTGCCAAAACCTACCTTTCCGCATTATTTAAGAATTTTTACAGTATATCCTTTTATGATTATCTGTTAAGACTTCGCGTTCTGGAGGCTATGAGGCTTCTGCTTACGACCGATGAAGCGATAAATGTCATCTGTAAAGAGGCAGGCTTCAACTCCGATACTACATTTCTGCGTGTTTTTAAAAGCTATACCGGAGTATCTCCCCGTGAATTCAGACGTCAACCGGTGCTTGAATAATAGTTATTAAATATCCGAATCGGGGCAGCCAATCATAAATTATTACCGTTGTCATAAATACGGACTTCCAAACACAAATTTTTTCCGTTGTCATAAATACGGACTGCTTTTCATAAACTACATTAGGTACATTAATTTTTGTACCGACTTATCTTTATTGGATAACCGGAGGTGGCTATGGGAGCAGATGACAAGCTGTATTTGTGTATTTCACAATATGATTTCAAAGTAAACGGCATGATAAGATTCGGAGGCGGGATTTACCTCGATACGGACAAGGGAAATTATCTGTTAAAGCAGCGTCAGGTGTCTGAGAACAGGGTGATTTTTGAAGAAGAGGTCAAGCAGCTGCTTTATAACAATAATTTTATTAATACTGATTTTTGCCTTAGAAACATTAACGGAGACTATGTAACGGAGGGCATGTATGGAGAAACCTATACCTGCAGGAGAAACTATCACGGTAATATGTGTGACATGAATACTGCCGCCGACCTCGTACTTGCCGCAAAAGCTCTTGCCGGGCTTCACAATGCATCCTCGGGCTACACTCCGAATATGGTCAGGAAGTCTTCCTTTCACCTGATTCAGGATGACTCGCTTTTTTACTCGGAGGCTTCAGAGACGAAATCGGAACAAAACGATATTGAGGATTTCTCCCTGCCGGGGGAACAGTATTATACAAAAAAAGACATTCCCTACAGAGAGGGATTGGTCAGCGAATTATTTGACAAGCGTATAACCGAGCTTAAGCGCACCTGTAAATATCTTAGCAGGCAGAAAAATCCTCACGGTACAGAATTAAAGCTTCTGGAGCTGCTGCCCGAATATATTAAAAAATGCGATAATGCAATGAAGCTTCTTAACAGGGATATTGATGAAAGGCTCTATAAAAGTGCATATAATGAGGGGCATATCATACACGGCTCCTTCACGGGCCATAATATAATTTTCATCAAAGACAGCGTTGCGGTTACAGGGTTTGAGAAAGCCAGAATAGGCTCGCCCGTACATGATTTATATATGTTTATCAAAAAGGCCGGTGAAAAAAACAACTGGGATAAAACGCTTATCAAAACGCTTCTTGACTACTATGCCTCGGTCAGACCGATTTGCAGTGATGAAAAAAACATTCTTATGGCAAGGCTGTTTTTCCCGGAAAAATTCTGGAAGACGGTTAATATGTATTTCAACGGCAAGAAAAACTGGATTCCCGGACGTGTGGATAAAAAGCTTGAAGACGTGTGCCGCCTTCAGGATGCAATGGAGGATACAATTAATTCATTATAGTCACTGTTCCGGTTAAATTTCGTAAAGTAAGTCTCGCGAACTGCTTCGCAATTTACCCGATATAAGGCGGCGGATTACCTTGTCATCTTATATTTAATCAGAATACCTGTACCACAATGTGGTTTTTGGAGGAAAATATGTACAGTACAATATTATTTGATCTTGACGGAACACTTACCGACTCGAGAGAGGGCATTACAAAAAGCATTATGTATGCTCTTGAATGTATGAAAATCAATCACAATGAAACTTATAAGACGCTGGAGCGCTTTATCGGTCCGCCTCTTTCCGAATCCTTTTCTACCTACTGGGATGATAAAGACAAAATAGAAGAAGCCGTAAAGGCATACCGAGTGCGTTATAATGATATCGGTTGGAAGGAAAACATTCCGTACGACGGTGTCAGGGAAATGCTTGCAGCGGTAAAAGCCTCCGGAAAGAGGTTGTATCTTGCGACCTCCAAGCCCGAGATTTTTGCAAAAAAAATTATGGATTTATTTGAGCTTTCCGGATATTTTGAAGCACTGTGCGGTGCCACTACGGACGGAACGCGAAATACCAAAAACGATGTCATCAGATATGTCCTGTCACAAATTAAGGATGTACCTGTTTCAGACATACTGATGGTCGGAGACCGCAAATATGACGTCGAGGGAGCAGGCGCCTGCGGCATTGCAACGCTTGGCGTAAGCTACGGCTTCGGTTCAGAAGAAGAATTAAAAAAGGCCGGGGCAATAGATGTATGCAATACACCTGCTGCCACAGCCGAATATATTATTAATCATTAGATTTTCTTCTGATAATCTCGCGTGCAAGAGGAAGCAGCACCTCTCTGTTGTTATCCTCCGGCACCTCCAGGATTCTTTCCAGGAGTTCATTTAGAATATCGCCAAGCTCCGGTCCCGGCTTTACACCCATGTCTATCAGGTCGCGCCCCTTTATGCAAAGGGTCTTAAGTGATACAGCCTGACTTTTTAATATGATTTCATCGGCAAGAATTATCATTCGCTCTATTGTATCGAAGCCGTTAACGGCATCCTCCCTGCGATGTGCCAATAGGTCGGCAAGCTGGACCATAATAAACGGGAACATAAGTCTGATTCCTATTTTATTGGCAAGGCGCCTTGCCCGGGCAGAACCCGGCTCCCATTCTCCGTGATATCTCTCATCATGATGAAGCACAAGTGTCTTAATGTCATCAATTGTTTCATTGTCACATTTCAGACGCTTAAGTATATTTACGGCTGTCTCCGCCGACTTTTGCTGGTGACCGTAAAAATGGGCCTGAACACCGTCAAATGTCTTTGTCGCGGGCTTGCCTATATCATGAAGAAGCATTGTTACAGAGAGATTTTCCTTAAGCTTATCACTTATTTCATAATAATTAAGTCTGTTAAACAGGGTAATTACCCTGTTTTTTTCTTCTTCGGAAAGCATGCTCCATATACCAAGCTGCTCCGGCTTTGACCTTCCCAGAATACAATTCATCGCTATGATACTCTGAATGGTATGCCAGGCACAATTATAAATGTGATGTGCATTTTCCTGGCCAGTCTCCTCCATATCGTCCCATTCGGGGAAAATAATACCGGTCACATGATTTTCATACGCAACATGAAGCATCCCCGGATATCGGCCGCTTACCATTTTAAAAAGCTCTGCCTTTATACGCTCTGCACTGATAAGCTTAAGCTTCGGCACTATTATTTTCATCGCGTCAAGAGTCTGTTCTTCAATCCTGAAGCCAAGCACTGCAGCAAAGCGAAGCGCTCTCATGATTCTGAGTGCATCCTCATCAAATCGCTTCACCGGATCTCCCACGGCACGTATTATACCGTTTTCAAGGTCGGCAAGACCGTCAAACAAATCCACCAGACCCTCCCTGTAATTATAGGCCATTGCATTTATCGTAAAATCCCTTCTGAGAAGATCCTCCGACAGGTTTGGTGTAAACCTTACCTCGCTGGGATGACGCGAATCATTGTATTTACCGTCAATTCTGTATGTTGTAACCTCAAAGGCATCCTTATCAAGCAGCACCGTGACAGTTCCGTGCTCAATTCCCGTGTCAAAGGTTCTGTGAAACAGGGCTTTAACCTCATACGGTCCGGCGCTTGTGGTAATATCCCAGTCCTTAGGCTCCATGCCAAGCAGACTGTCCCTGACGCAGCCTCCTACGGCATACGCTTCATACCCTGCTTCATATAGTTTATCTATAATAAATGACACCTTTTCAGGCATGGCAAGCATATATTTCTGCTTCTGAACTTCGTTTAATACCACAATTTCACCTCCCCATATTATCACATTATCAATAAAGCTCCGCAAATGCCTAACACTTACGGAGCTTATGATTATTTTACAAAGCTACTGATTATACCTCAACAGTAATCTTCTCAAGATGCCAGATATCCTGAACATACTCTTCGATTGTACGATCGGATGTGAATTTACCAACCTTGGCTACCTGAAGCATTGCCATCTTAGCCCATGCTGCTTCGTCACGATAAGCGGCATCAATTCTCTTCTGGGCATCTGCATATGAGCGGAAGTCTTTTAAGATAAAATACTGGTCTGCCCTGTCATATGTGCCGTCAAGAAGTGATGTGTAAATCTCACGGAAGAGCTCTGTATCATCAGGTGAATAGAAGCCGTTAATCATCTGTGTCATAACCTGACGAATGTCGCCGTCTGTATTATAGATTTCACGTGGATAATATCCGCCGTTATTCTCATAATTAATAACTTCATCTGATGAAAGACCGAAAATAAATGCATTTTCAGCACCAACCTCTTCTACGATTTCAACGTTGGCACCATCCATTGTACCAAGTGTTACTGCTCCGTTTAACATGAATTTCATATTACCGGTACCTGATGCCTCTTTGGAAGCTGTAGATATCTGCTCTGATACATCAGCTGCAGCGAAAATCCACTCTGCATTTGAAACACGGTAGTTCTCTATAAATACAACCTTAATCTTGTCTCCGATTGTCTTATCATTGTTAATAACATCAGCTACGGAGTTGATGAGCTTAATGATAGACTTTGCACGACGATAACCTGCTGACGCCTTTGCACCAAAGATAAATGTTCTTGGGTACATATCCATATCAGGATTAGCCTTAAGCTGGTTGTAAAGGTACATGATATGCATAATGTTAAGCAACTGACGCTTGTACTCGTGAAGTCTCTTAACCTGGATATCAAAGATAGAACGTGGGTTAACCTCTACTCCGTTGTGCTCCTTAATATAAGCTGCAAGACGAAGCTTGTTCTGATACTTAATGTTCATAAATTCCTTCTGGCTCTTCTTATCATCCACATAAACCGAAAGCTCGTTCATATGTGAAAGATCAGTAATCCATTCATCGCCGATCTTGCTTGTTACCCAATCAGCAAGAAGAGGATTGCCGTGAAGAAGGAAACGACGCTGTGTGATACCGTTTGTCTTGTTATTGAACTTCTCCGGCCATAACTGGTAGAAATCCTTTAACTGCTCATTCTTAAGAATTTCTGTATGAAGTCTTGCAACACCGTTTACAGAAAAACCTGCAACGATTGCAAGGTTAGCCATCTTAACCTGACCGTCCATAAGAATAGCCATCTTTTCAATCTTAGAATAGTCATTTGGATACTTATTCTGAAGTAAAATTACAAAACGGCGGTTGATTTCTTCAACAATCTGGTAAATACGAGGAAGAAGTCTTGAGAAGAGCTCAAGCGGCCACTTTTCAAGTGCTTCGGCCATAATAGTGTGGTTTGTATATGCACAGCACTTTGTTGTAATGTCCCATGCCTCATCCCAGCTCAGACCATGCTCATCCATTAAAATTCTCATAAGCTCAGGAACCGTAACTGTAGGATGTGTATCATTAAGCTGGAACACTACCTTCTCAGGAAGCTTGCGGATATCGTCATGCTTCTCCATAAACTTTGCAACTGCTCTCTGAACTGATGCAGATACAAAGAAATACTGCTGCTTAAGTCTGAGCTCCTTACCTGCATAGTGGTTATCATTTGGATAAAGCACTTCACAAATTGTGTGAGCAAGATTCTGCTGCTCAACAGCCTTATGGTAATCACCCTTGTCAAACTCAGCAAGGTTGAAATCCACTATTGGCTCTGCATCCCAGATACGAAGAGTATCTACGACGTTGTTGCCGTATCCGACAATCGGATAGTCATAAGGAATTGCACGTACAGACTGGCAGTTTTCCTGGATGAAATGCTCTCTGCCGTTTTCATCCTTTGCATAACGTACATAACCGCCGAACTTAACCTCACAGGCATATTCAGGACGCTTGATTTCAAACGGATTTCCCTCTTTTAACCATTCATCAGGCTGCTCAACCTGGAAACCGTCTACGATTGCCTGCTTGAACATACCGTACTTATAACGTACGCCGCATCCGTATGCAGGATATCCGAGTGATGCAAGTGAATCGAGGAAGCATGCTG
Organism: Clostridiales bacterium; assembly: GCA_029010495.1. GTDB lineage: Bacteria > Bacillota > Clostridia > Lachnospirales > Lachnospiraceae > UBA3775. The sequence goes on from JAQXKO010000015.1 coordinate 39,439, forward strand.
CAAGTCTTCCGAGACCACCGTTTCCGAGAGCCGGATCAGGCTCCTGCTCCTCAATATCCTCAAGCTCGATTCCAAGCTCGGCAAGTGCTGACTTAACATCCTTGTTGGCCTTTAAGTTAATAATATTATTACCAAGAGCACGTCCCATAAGGAATTCCATTGAAAGATAGTAAACAGTCTTGGCATCCTTCTCTTCAATTTCCTTCTGTGTTGCTGCCCATGCGTCTACAATATAATCCTTAACCGCGTAAGCAACCGCCTGATAAAGCTGCTGCTTTGTAGCGTCTTCTACCGTTCTGCGGTAAAAAGTTTTAAGATAATCCTGAACGTTTTTCTTAAATTCTTTCTTGTTAATCTGCATTTTTTCGCCTCTCATTCTGTAAAATTTACTGACATTTTTCAATACTTATTAATACATCCTCGCCGTTTAATGACCAGTTTTTGCTGAATTTGAGTTCCTCTTTATATCTTATCTCGGATGCCATGACAATGCGCTTAATCTCGTTCTCATTGTCCCTGCAGATATTCTCTACAAGTTCATTGCCGCTTACGGACACGATAATTCTGTCCATAACCTCAAATCCGGAGTCCTTACGCATTGTCTGAACCTTAGAAATAAGCTCTCTTACGAAGCCCTCATTAATTAGCTCAGGTGTAAGATTTGTATCAAGTACCACAGTAAACCCTTTGTCAGATACAGATACATAGTTTTCATTCTTTACCGCCTCGATAAGAAGATCCTCCCTTGCAATCTTCTCCTCTGCTCCGTCAATTACGACGGTTACCCCTTCTGTTGCATTAAGCTCAGCTATTGCCTTAGCACTGTCAATGTTGGCAAGAGCTTCTTTTACGGCATTAATCTGCTTGCCGAATCGCTTGCCGAGTGTTCTAAGCTGTGGCTTAAAGCTGTAGGATGTAAACGCACTTACATCCTCTGTGAATGTTACCTTCTTTAAATTAAGCTCATCCTCAATGATGTCCACATAGTAATCACCAAGTGATTTGCTGCTCTTAACATACATTTCCGCGATAGGCTGACGCTGCTTTATGTTGGCCTGGTTTCTTGCAGCACGTCCAAGGACAACCACATTGACAACCTCATCCATATCTGCTTCAAGTTCTTTATTTATCCAATCTTCATTTGCTTCAGGAAAATCACACAAATGAACACTCTCAGGAGCATTTTTATCAATACTGCATACGAGATTCCTATAGATATCCTCCGTCATGAAAGGAATCATAGGCGCTGCAGTCTTTGCGATGGTAACAAGTGCCGTATAAAGCGTCATATAAGCATTTATCTTATCCTGCTCCATACCCTTTGCCCAGAAACGGTCACGGCAACGGCGTACATACCAGTTACTCATCTGATCAACAAAATCATCAAGTGCTCTTGCAGCCTCAGGAATCTGATAAGCGTCAAGTGATTTGTCAACAGTCTTAACAACAGAATTAAGCTTTGACAAAAGCCACTTATCCATAACAGGAAGCTTTTCATAGTCAAGAGTATATTTTGTTGCATCAAAATTATCGATATTTGCATAGAGTACGAAGAACGCATAAGTGTTCCAGAGTGTACCCATGAATTTTCTCTGACCTTCCACAACAGCCTTGTCATGGAAACGGTTAGGAAGCCATGGAGCTGAGTTGATATAGAAATACCATCTGATTGCATCGGCACCAAGCGTCTGCAATGCCGTAAACGGATCAACCGCATTGCCCTTTGACTTACTCATCTTCTGGCCCTCGCCGTCAAGCACAAGACCAAGAACTATGACGTTTTCGTATGGGGCCTTGTTGAAGAGAAGTGTTGATTCTGCCATAAGCGAGTAGAACCAGCCTCTTGTCTGGTCAACAGCCTCAGAAATGAACTGTGCAGGGAACTGCTGTTCAAATATTTCTTTATTTTCAAAAGGATAGTGATGCTGTGCAAAAGGCATTGCGCCCGAGTCAAACCAACAGTCAATAACCTCCGGCACACGGTGCATTGGTCTGCCGCAGCACTTACATGGAATTGTAACCTCATCAATATAAGGTCTGTGAAGCTCTACCTTTGCATTGTCGGGATTGCCCGAAAGCTTTGCAAGCTCTTCTCTTGAGCCGACTGAAATCATCTCGCCGCATTCACATGTCCAGATATTAAGCGGTGTACCCCAGTAACGGTTACGGGAGATACCCCAATCCTGTATATTTTCAAGCCAGTTGCCGAATCGTCCCTCACCGATTGACGAAGGAATCCAGTTTACAGTCTTATTGTTTCTTACAAGGTCATCCCTGACGGCTGTCATCTTAATGAACCATGATTCCCTTGCGTAATAAATGAGCGGAGTATCACATCTCCAGCAGTGAGGATATTCATGCTCAACCTTTGGCGCGTCAAAGAGAATGCCTCTCGCGTCAAGATCCTTTAACACCTCCACGTCACAGCTTATTGCGCCTGCCTCAATTTCCTTCTTTGTAGGCTTGCAGCGCTGGCCGGCAAAAGGAGTTTCGTCCTTCATGATACCCTTGTCGTTAACCATCTGAACAAACGGTGCATCATATTTGCGTCCTACTCTTGCATCATCCTCACCAAAGGCAGGTGCAATATGTACGATACCGGTACCGTCTGACATTGTTACATAATCGTCGCAATATACAAAAAAAGCTTTTTTATGCTGCTTATCTGCCGCAGCCCTGGCACATTCGTAAAGCGGCTCGTATTCCTTGTATTCAAGGTCCTTACCTGTATATCTTTCAATAATTTCATATGCAGGCACACCCTCTTCTCTGGCAATACCGCCAAGCACACTGTCAAGAAGTGCCTCTGCCATAATATATGTAAAGCCGTCTGCCGCCTTAACCTTAACGTAGCTTTCTGACGGATTCACGCAAAGAGCGATATTTGAAGGCAGTGTCCATGGAGTTGTTGTCCATGCAAGAAAATATGTATCCTCGCCCACAATCTTAAATCTTACAACTGCAGTACGCTCCTTTAATGTCTTATAGCCCTGTGCCACCTCATGAGAAGAAAGAGGCGTTCCGCATCTTGGACAATATGGTACAATTTTAAAGCCCTTGTACAAAAGACCCTTGTCCCAGATAGTCTTAAGAGCCCACCATTCGGATTCGATAAAATCATCATGATATGTAACATAAGGATTATCCATATCTGCCCAGAAACCTACAGTGCCGGAGAAATCTTCCCACATTCCCTTGTATTTCCAAACCGATTCCTTACATTTCTGAATGAACGGATCCATACCGTATTCTTCAATCTGTTCTTTGCCGTCAAGACCGAGAAGCTTCTCAACCTCAAGCTCTACGGGAAGACCGTGTGTATCCCAGCCGGCCTTTCTCGGAACATAACAGCCCTTCATGGTACGGTAACGGGGAATCATATCCTTGATTACACGTGTAAGAACATGTCCTATATGTGGCTTTCCGTTAGCTGTAGGAGGTCCGTCATAAAATGTGTATGTAGGTCCTTCCTTTCTGGCTTCCATACTCTTTTTGAAGATGTCATTCTCACGCCAGAATTTCTCCACAGCCTTTTCTCGCTCTACGAAATTCATATTCGTATCTACTTTATTATACATATACCCTCCATTTGCAGACATCGCACTATTAAAACCCTATGCGTGCCGCCAGAAAAATACTAATTCCTATCAAAACAAAATGGATTCTCTTCATTTGCGTCTATGAACCCATTTACCCTTTGCTATCATATTATAAAAAAGGGGAATTTGTCAACTGTAAAAATATTCAAAGATAATGTAATATATAAGCTTTCTTTAGTACATTTGCAATAATATGAACTCACATATCATATAACCATACGCACATGAACACATTATGTTATAAAACTCATATGTTTTTTGTATATCCGCCCATATTATCGCCTGTGGGTCGTCTATCTGAGCATCTGGTAAAGACTTCCCGTCATTTTCCCTAAGGCAAATGATAAAATAATCCATTCTATCTTACTGTTTATAGCAATTTTCCGAAATACTACGGGCAACACGTCAATGGTTTCCGCCAGCGCCAGTGAAAGAGCTCCGGTGAATACTCCGGTAAAGAGACCTGACGGGATAAGAAACACCACATTCAGCTCGGGAAATGACGAGAACAGAATCGGTGCATTTCCCAGCACTGCGCCTGCAACTATCAACATTTGGTACAGGCCGGTCTGCGACTCGGTCTTCGTGGCTGATATAAACCTTGTGATTACTCCTACCTTTGTAAGAAGCGCAAAGAGTCCTCCTGCCACGGCAAAGCCTCCCGATATTCCTATAATTATTAAAAGTAAAACTGACATAACCACCTCATTATTATTTGCCGTCAATCCTTATTACAACAAATGACCGTATAACCGGGCATACAAGCATTTCTCATTATCTGTAATGATTATTAATCTTATATGTGGCTACATCTTCCGAATACTGGTCAATATCAATCTCAAGAGGCGTAGGATCCTTCTTGTTTTTCTTTTTGCTGAAGTGGTTGTAGAAAAGGGATACTCCCATAAAAATACCCACGGCATAAGAAATTTCAAGCACCTTGGATTTGCCGGAATTCCCCGTATAACGATATACCAGCTTAAAAACCTCCTCGATATCGACATCGCTGTTAAAGGTCATTATTGTAAAGGCCGCTCCGTAAAAAACGCAAAAACATACAAATACTATCTTAAATAATTCAAAGCACTTCCAAAGCACGGATTTAGAAGTACGATTTTCCTTTGTAACAAGCACTGAAACCTCACCGATAATGCTTACGTCTGCTTCACTTATGCGGCTCTCAATAGTCTCGGCAATACTGACTGCCTCAATGACTATCTCAGTAGACACTGCCGTGTTTTTATCATCGGAAAAATTATAAATCGGAAGTTCTTCGACTCTGGTGCGCAGCTTCCTGTCGCGGCAGCCGACACTTGCCACATCCTTTACATAAACATTCGAAGCCGTCACATTGGCTGTTTTATTAACTGAAATTATTACACTTGTCTGCATACCCTCACCTTCCGGCCGTCAGCCGGCTTATTATTATAGTTAAATTATGTCCACAATATTTTATCTTATGCCCATATCAAAATTTTTTCAGACTTCAAATATTGCGTTACATATCCGGGGAATACGCAGTCCCGCTTACTGCTCCGGATATGTGACTGCACCTATATACCGTACCGAAAAACTTTATTATCACTAATATATAAGCCCCGCGATATACTCAGTTAAGCACATGAGTGGGCTAACGCTTAAGTGCTCATGTGCGTACTGATGTATGGAGCGGGGCTATCTATTTATCCCATTATTATAAGCCCCGCGATATACTCAATTAAGCACTAAAGCGTCCTAACGCTTAAGTGCTCATGTGCGTATTGATGTATGAAGCGGGGCAATCTATTTATCTCAATTATAAAGCCCCGCGATATACTCAATTAAGCACATGAGTGGGCTAACGCTTAAGTGCTCATGTGCGTATTGATGTATGAAGCGGGGCTTGTTATTATAATAAAAAACGCGGGACATATCAGTATGTCCCGCTGCAGTTCGTCTCAGTCTTAATATGCTTTTCCCCAATATACCAGGCTCTTTGCCGGCTTTCCGCAGCATACGCATGTATCGCCAACAGGCTTGCCCTCAAACGGCATGCATCTTGATGTCACACCGGCGTCTTCCTTTGCCTTTAACTCGCAGGCAAGCTCGCCACACCACATAGCCTTGATAAATCCCGGCTTTGAATCGGCAGCCTCTTTGAAGCTTTCCCAGTCTGTAGCCTCATATGTATGAGCATCTCTGTGGTTTCTTGCTCTCACAAGCATCTCATTCTGCATTGTCTCAAGCACCTTTGAAACCTCAGTCTCTATATTGTCAAGCGAAACAACAAGCTTTTCTCTTGTGTCACGTCTTACGATTACCGCCTGATTAGCTGCGATATCCTTTGGTCCAAGCTCAATACGTACCGGAATACCACGCATTTCCTGCTCGCTGAATTTCCAGCCCGGACTCTTATCTGAATCATCAACCTTTACTCTGAATCCTCCGAGTTTCTCCTTAAGCGCATAAGCCGCCTCCAGCACGCCCTCCTTTTTCTGCATGATAGGTATAATCATTGCCTGTGTAGGCGCTACCCTCGGAGGAAGTACAAGACCCGAATTGTCGCCGTGTACCATAATAATTGCCCCGATAAGCCTTGTTGTCATGCCCCAGCTTGTCTGATGAACATAACGGAGCTTATTATCCTTATCTGTATACTGAATACCGAAGGCTCGTGCGAAACCATCGCCAAAGTTATGACTTGTACCCGACTGAAGTGCCTTACCGTCATGCATAAGAGCCTCAATTGTATATGTATCCTTTGCTCCGGCAAACTTCTCTTTGTCGGTTTTGCGTCCCCTTACAACCGGTATTGCAAGCACCTCCTCACAGAAATCAGCATATACATTAAGCATCTGAATTGTACGTTCCTCTGCCTCCTCAGCTGTTGCATGGGCAGTATGACCCTCCTGCCACAAAAATTCTCTTGAACGCAGAAACGGTCTTGTTTCCTTTTCCCAGCGAACTACCGAACACCAATGATTGTATACCTTAGGCAGGTCACGGTATGACTCGATTTCACCCTTATAAAAATCACAGAAAAGTGTTTCTGAAGTAGGGCGCACACACATGCGCTCCTGAAGCGGATTAAGTCCGCCATGTGTTACCCATGCCACCTCAGGGGCAAAGCCCTCCACATGATCCTTTTCCTTCTGGAGAAGACTCTCAGGTATAAACATAGGCATGTAAACATTTTCAACGCCGGTAGCCTTAAATCTTTCATCAAGCTGTTTCTGTATAAGCTCCCAGATTGCATAGCCTGCCGGTTTAATTGCCATACAGCCCTTTACGTTTGTATAAGAAATAAGATCCGCCTTAAGCACCACATCTGTGTACCACTGGGCAAAATCCACATCCATAGATGTAATGGATTCAACTAATTTTTTATCGTTTGCCATAATTCCTCCTGCCGGTTATACGGATATAATAAAGCATCCTCAAATGTTGAGACTTAACGTTTCCCGGAACATTTGAATGCTGTAATTCCGATACATATAACTATTTGCTGCGCCGTATATAAATCGGCGATATAATACATTTTATAATATTAACACATCCAAAATATTTGTCAACCGTTCTGAAGTGAATAAAAACATTTTTAATACATATACTTAATAAAGATTATCATAAGTTTATTTGAAAGGATCGAATAATTATGTATAAAGAAGACATTAAAAAAGCCGTTCCTTACGTCCTGCTTTCTCTGGCAGTCGGTTCGGCAGGCTCCATTATAGTTACCAAACTTTCAAGCTTCAACCCATATGAATATACTCCGTCATTTATGCCTCCCAAGCCGGTATTTATGATTGTATGGACTCTTTTGTTTATTCTTATGGGTATTGCCAATTACCTGATTAACAAATCTTCGCAGAATAGCAGCGAAGATGAAGAAACGAATAAGGCTGACACGGCGCTGAATACTGCCAATCACACCTATTATTTTTCTCTTGCCGTCAATTTTATCTACTCAATTGTTTTCTTTGTGGTAAAATGGCCTTTCATAGCCTTTCTGGTGTGCGTATACCTGACAATTCTTGTAATACAGACCATCTGCCAATATTTTGAGTTCAACAAAATTGCGGCATATATGAATATCCCCTATGCCATCTGGACGGCATTTGCATCAATACTGACCTTTGCCTTCTGGTGGTTAAACTGGTAAAGACGAGGCAGCCGGGGACGTAAAATAACATATCCGCCACAGGTACACCTATGCCGGAACCATTATTTTCCGTTCCCAATAATACCTTCTGCTTTTTTTATATCACAATTATCCGCAGCTTTTGTAAGGGAAATAATGAGAATTAGCCCGAGCGGACCCAGAATAAAGCCCGCAACACCGAAAAGCTTGAGTCCCACATACATTGACATAACCATATAAAGAGGCTTTATTCCCATACCATGTCCCAAAAGCTTCGGCTCAAGAAATTCCCTGACCACCTGACTTATTATATATGTGATAATCACCACCACACCTCTTTTTATACTGCCCTTGAAAAACGAAATTACCGCATACGGCACCAGCACAAAACCGCTTCCGAGAACGGGAAGGGCGTCAAGAATTCCTGTAACCACGCCTATAACAAGTGCATATCTGCTTCCTGCAGCAAAAAGTCCCGCAACACAGATCACACTGATAATTGCGATTAGGATAAGCTGGGTTTTAAGATATGCAGCCCCTGCCTGGGCAAAATCATTTTTAATTCCGTCAAGAAGCTCATGATTAAATATAGGCTCATCCTTAATTAACTGTATCAGCATAAGAACGGCTGATACAAATATTACTAAAAGAAATCCCAGAAACAAGACGACATGGGTGCAGATTCCGAAGGTAACCTTTGTAGCCGATACAAGCAGCTCCCTGCCCGTGTTGCCAAGCTCAAAGCCGTTTCCGAGAAGCATTAGCTTCACGCTCCCCTGCTTTTCACCAAGCATCATATCCAGCCTGGTGCATATTTTGTCAATACGTGTCATCATTTCTATTTTGTAATCAGGTATATCGGCCGCAAGACTGCTCAACTGGTTAATGCCGATTTTCCCCAGAAAAAATATCCCCACCCCCAGAAGTGCCATAAATATGGCTACCATGAAAATTGCCGAGAAGGCAGCCGGGAAATGAAGCCTTTTTGTCATAAATAATACAACAGGGTGAAGCATTGCGGCGATAATATAAGCTATCACAAAGGGAACAAAAAGCGGCAGCAGATATTTTAAAACCAAAAATACTGCCACCGTTATAAGTGCTGTCTTAATTAATTTATTTGACCAAATTCTGTCCATATACGCCTCCCTGCTCCAAATATATGATATATTAGAGTATGCCGTATATGCATTTTGTTTATACATTTTTATCGTTTAAAAATTTCTACTAAAGACGACATCTGACAAAAACACATCCGTCATGAGCGGCCTTATCAGCCACTTCTTCGCCGTCCACGATTTCAAATCCCTCTGGCGATTCCTTAATTGTTATTACTTCATCAGGTATGTCAAGATTAATAATACGTGCCATATATTCCTTGCCAAAGCGTCTTGGCGACATGAGGATATCGTGTCTTGTATCGGCGTCTTCGGCATTTGCCATATTAACAATCATCTGAGCAAGAACCTGCGGTGAAGTGTATGAGCTGTCAATGACAAGATTGTAGTTGCCAAAATCAAAATAGTGTATTCCGTATATTTCCTCATAGCGTACATTCTCGGTTGCTGCCCTCTCGATAAGCTTTTCCCTGCAGTCTTCAACTGACTTATAGGTCTCTACCTCTCCCCTTGAAGAATCTCCGAAAACTCTTCTTGCGGCTTCATTTATATCAACCGATAAAAACACCCTGAAGCTTTTCTCGACAAAATTCCATGCAAGTCTTGAGTCAAAAACAATGTTCCTGTCAGGATTTTCCCTTGAAATTCTGGCCGTAGTATCATCAATAAGATGGTCGTATTTGTGGTCCTCGCACATCAGCTTGTTCATATCCAACACACTGACTCCTCTTTCATTAGCGATTTCCCTCAAAACAGTACCCGTAGAATATATTTCATAACCATACTGCTCTTTAAGAATATTACAGATTGTCGATTTGCCGCCGCCGAGGTTGCCTGTAAGTGTAATGTGCATGTGTCAGTCCTCCGTATTGTAAAAATAATGCAATTTACGTTGAAAATAAAAACGTAAGCTTGTTTCTGTTATATAATCTATTGTATCATAACCATGCACAAAACTCAACAAAAAGAGTATTGCAACTTAGCAGACATCCGGCACGACTGCCTGCGGGTCAGACTCGCCAATGTCTTCGCAATATATCTTTTTTCAAAAAGAAAAGCTCCCGATCTGTTAACGCCTCGACACAAGCATGATTACAAAATCCGGGAGCTAATTGTGCGAGACATACTATCAACGCAACAATTAAGGTAATACGGCATCACAGCCATAATAAACCTTTTTCAAATGTTCTGACACAATCTGAGCATACATTATTTATCGCAGAAAATCTATTGACTAAACAACTGAATCGAAATAATTAACCGCCATTATTTGCGTTCGATTTTTGTGTATTCTTCACATATGGCACCCCCGAAAATATACATTTCGTACAGTTTTTTTCAAATAATCTTAAAGTTTATTTTACATATATGCGGCTGTAAAGCAGAATCCGTGTGAGTATTCAGTAACGGTGCGTCACACTGTCCGTGCGTAAAATGCAATCGGTGAGGCAGATTCATATGCGGGTGCGCCACGGTATTCGGGCGGATAAGAAGTCACGTTTACCGCTCCGGATATGTGACTGCACCTTTATATCGCACCGGCAAACTATATTATCACTAATAAATAAGCCCCGCGATACACTTAGTTAAGCACATGAGTGGGCTAACGCTTAAGTGCTCATGTGCGTATTGATGTATGGAGCGGGGCCGTTTATTTAACCCAATATCAAAAGCCCCGTTATACACTCAATTAAGCACATGAGTGGGCAAACGCTTAAGTGCTCATGTGCGTATTGATGTGTAGAGCGGGACCGTTTATTTAATCCAATATCAAAAGCCCCGCGATATACTCAATTAAGCACATGAGTGGGCAAACGCTTAAGTGCTCATGTGCGTATTGATGTATAGAG
>JAQXKO010000016.1 GCA_029010495.1 Clostridiales bacterium
TTAACCGAGAAAGTATATACCCACTTTGATGTTAAGGAGCTTGTAAATGCAATTAACAAGATTTAAAACAAAAGGACACTTTCCAGTAATTCCTTACTAAAAAATGTCCTATACATATCATTGATATTCGTGTTGCATACCTGTTGCATATGTGTTGCATACCATTTGAAATCCAACACATCTGACAACTTTCCACAACCTCTGTAACCCTTGTAAAATCGGGCTTTTCTTGAATCTTGCGCCTGCCGCAGATTATCTCTTTGAAAACTGTGGTGATCTTCTCGCTGCCTTTAAGCCCGGCTTCTTTCTTTCCTTCATACGAGGATCTCTTGTAAGGAAGCCTTCCTTCTTGAGTGACGGACGATACTCTGCATCTGCAAGGCAAAGAGCTCTGCTGATACCGTGACGGATTGCACCGGCCTGACCTGTGAAACCGCCGCCCTTAACTGTAACGATAATGTCAAACTTATCAGCTGTATTTGTAAGTGCAAGTGGCTGACGAACTACTACCTTAAGTGTTTCAAGGCCGAAATATTCGTCAATGTCTCTCTTGTTGATTGTAATCTTACCATTACCAGGTACTAAATAAACTCTGGCAACTGAGCTTTTACGTCTACCAGTACCGTAGAATTTTGTAACTTTAGCCATTGTCTAATTTCCTCCTTCTGCTTAAAACTCAAGTGTTTCCGGCTTCTGAGCTGCATGTGGATGCTCAGGACCGGCGTATACATGTAATTTGTCAAGCATGCTTCTTCCGAGAGGTCCCTTTGGAAGCATACCCTTAACTGCGAGTTCAAGAACCTTCTCAGGCTTCTTTGCAAGCATCTCTGAAAGAGTTGTCTCTCTCATTCCGCCAGGGAAATCCGAATGGTTGTAATAAATCTTCTGATTAAGCTTCTTACCGGTTGTCTTAATCTTGTCTGCATTTACAATAATAACATAATCACCGGTATCGATATGTGGTGTAAATGTTGGCTTATTCTTTCCTCTAAGAACAGCTGCTACCTGAGAAGCGAGACGGCCAAGTGTCTTATCTGTAGCGTCAACTACATACCACTTTCTCTCGACTCCGGCTGTTGTTGCCATATAAGTCTTCATGTTTTTACCTCCATAATTGTGAATAATTCTTCGTTTCGAAAACATTCTTTTTCAAAACACCTTTTGGATTATATCAGATATAGGATTTTTGTCAATATGTTTTCAGAAAAAATTAAATTTAATTTTAGGTTTAAATCGTATTTTCTGATTTATTGTATTAGATTTAATGATTTAATTATTGTGTATTCAAAGGTCAAAGCCGGCATCCTATGATTTGTCAATCACATATATATAACTGTCTAATATACAATCTCTTTTAAAAACAGACCCTGTGGCGGTGCTGTGGGGCCTGCTTCTTTTCTGTCCGCAGCCTCAATTATATCCTTCATCTTTTCGGGAGCAATCCTTCCGGCACCCACATTCCTAAGTGTTCCCGCAATTATGCGAACCATATTGTAGAGAAATCCGTCTCCTGTAACGCTTATAATTACCTGCCTGCCATCTCTCCTTACATTTGCATCAAATATGGTCCTTATTGAATCCTTTGCCACACAGCCTGCTGCCCTAAAGCTTGAAAAATCATGTTTTCCGACAAGATATGCCGCCGCCTCATTCATCTTATCGACATCAAGCTCTTCCCATACATACCATGCATATAATCTGTCAGTCGGAAATATTTCCCCCGTAATCATATGATATTCGTAGGTCTTGTGATGACTGTCATATCTTGGGTGAAAATCCGGCGCAACCTCTTCTGATGATACAATCTTCATATCCTCAGGAAGATTTCTGTTAACTGCAAAGCCGAATCTGTCACCCGGCACTGTGGACTCAGTGTCAAATACGGCCACATTTCCGCAGGCATGTACTCCGGCATCTGTTCTGGAAGCCCCGATTACCTGTATCGTAGTTTTCAGAAATCCGGTCAGTGCAGCGTTAAGCTCTCCTTCTACAGTGCGCGCATCAGGCTGATACTGCCATCCGTGAAAGTTTGTTCCGTCATATGCTATTACAAGTTTTATCCTTCTCATAACAATCCTTTTCCATAAACCCTTAAAAAAACAGTTCCCGCAGTAAATATTACACATATTACTGCCGCATAAAAATCTACCGGTTTATATCTGAGCGGATGCATCTTCGTACGTCCGTTTCCTCCGTTATAGCATCTTGCCTCCATTGCCATGGCCAGGTCAAACGCTCTTCTGAACGCCGAGATAATAAGCGGTATAAAAACAGGTATCATTGATTTGGCTCTCTGAAGCACATTACCGGTTTCAAAATCAGCCCCTCTTGACTGCTGTGCCTTCATGATTTTATCTGTCTCCTCGAGAAGAACGGGTATAAATCTGAGCGCTATTGACATCATAAGGGCTATTTCATGTACAGGCACATGAAGCTTCGTCAAAGGCTTGAAAAGTGCCTCCAGTCCGTCTGTAAGCTGTCCGGGAGTAGTTGTAAAGGTCATCATGGAGGAGCCAAGCATCAAAAGTACGATTCTTAGTACAAGGAATATGCCCCGTTTTATTCCTGCCTTTGTTATTTTTATGATTCCCCACGAAAATATCGCCTCGCCGCTTCCGAAGAATACATGAAACACCATGGTAAGAAGTATAATAAATATAACCGGCTTAAGTCCCTTAAAAATAAATTTTACCGGAACCTTTGACAATACGATTACCATGACAAGAAACAATACGGGGGCCACGAAGCCCACATAATTCTTTACAAGGAATATACATACAATATAAAGAAATGTGGCTATCAGCTTTGTTCTGGCATCAAGTCTGTGTATTATACTGCTGCCCTGATAATATTGTCCTATCGTAATATCTCTGATCATCTGTTTCTCCAAAATGAATTATAATAATCTTTTCAATGCTTCCACACATTCATCTACAGTGATTATGTCACGCCTTATATCAAGTCCCTCTTTTGATAAGGCTGCAGCAAACTTTGATACCCACGGAACGGAAAGCCCCATAGCCTCAAGCTCCTCAACATGCGAAAAAACATTTCCCGCAGTGTCATCAAAAATCTTTTCACCGTCATTTAAAACGATTACGCGCTCTGCATATTCTGCAACATCCTCCATGGAATGTGAAATAAGTACAACAGAAATGTGCTCTTCTTCATGTATACGTTTTATTGCATCAAATATCTGTTTTTTATAACCGGGATCCAGTCCTGCAGCCGGCTCATCAAGCACCAGTACCTCAGGCTTCATTGCAAGTATTCCCGCCAGTGCAACACGTTTTTTCTGTCCGCCCGACAAATCAAACGGTGAATCCTCAAACAGTTCTTCATCTATTCCGACAAGACAAAGAGCCCATTTTGCCCTTTCAAGCACCTCTTCCTCCGTCAGTCCCTGATTTTTAGGTCCGAAGCAAACGTCTTTTATTATAGTCTGTTCAAAAAGCTGATGCTCCGGATATTGAAATACAAGACCTACTTTACCGCACAGTGCACGTCTGTTATAATCCTTTTCATTGATATTCTCCCCCCTGTAGCATACAGTTCCCGAGGAGGGCTTTATCAGACCGTTAAACATCTGTATAAGTGTTGATTTGCCGGAGCCGGTATGACCTATAACTGCTACAAATTCATTTTCATCTATTGATAAGCTTATATTCTTAACAGCATGTTTTTCATATACCGTTCCTTCGTTATATACGTAATTTACATTATTTAATTCAAGGAGCATATTATATACCTCCCCTGACGTTTCTGCAGGCTGATATGGCGTTTATCAGCTCTTCACCCGTCAAACATATATCAATGTCATAACCGAGCTTTTTTAGCCTGTCAGAGACTTCTGTGGCATACGGAAGCGCAAGTCCGTAATTTCTTATTTCATCGGTTTTTCTGAATACCTCTTCCGGAGTACCGCTAAGCACAAGCCTGCCCTTATTCATTACAAATATTTTGTCGGCATCGATGACTTCATCCATATGATGTGTAACAAGTATTACCGTTATATTCTTTTCCTTATTGAGTCTTTTTACTGTTTTTAATACTTCTTCCCTGCCGGAGGGATCAAGCATGGCCGTCGGTTCGTCAAGTATAAGGCATGCCGGCTCCATGGCGATGGCTCCTGCAATACATATACGCTGTTTCTGTCCGCCGGAGAGTCTGTTAGGTGACTGCTCCCTATATTTTTCCATTCCGACAGCTCTTAATGCCTCATCAACTCGTGATATAATATCTTCTGACGGAACACCTATATTCTCAAGTCCGAAAGCAACATCCTCTTCGACTATTGTTGCAACTATCTGATTGTCCGGATTCTGAAAGACCATTCCGGCATCCTTTCTTATCAGATAAGTGTTGTTAATGTCCGATGTATCATAGTCGTTAACAAACACTTTTCCCGTAGTGGGATAAAGTAATGCATTAATATGCTTTGCAAGAGTTGATTTGCCGGAACCGTTACGACCGATAATGCCGATAAATTCTCCGCGAGCTACATCAATTGACACATCGTTAAGTGCCGTGAAGCTGCCTATTTTTTCCCCTGCCTCATCTCTTTTTGCAAAATCATGCACCAAATTTTTAATGCTGATAAAACTCATTACTGCCTCCCGCTTCAGAGAATTATTAAAAAAAGGAGGATGTTATTGTTCATCCTCCTTAATGTCATAAAACATTCTGCAATTATACTAACTCAATTAATACTTCCATTGCAGCATCGCCCTTACGCTGACCGATTTTAACGATTCTTGTGTAACCGCCGTTACGTCCAACGTACTTTGGAGCAATTTCATCAAAAAGCTTAGCTACAAGATCAACTTCCTTTGTAGCCTTCTTCTTGCCGAGAACGCCTGCATCTACCTTTTTAGCTGTATAAAGGTAAGCATTCATCTTTCTTCTGGCATGGAGTCTTGATGGCTTGTCTTTCTTGATTGTCTTTTCAACTTCGTCGAAAACATCAACCTTCTTACCATCTACAACTTCCTTAACTCTCTTGCCGTCTTTATCCTTACGTGCAACCTTAGCAGTTACAGTAACTGTTTCATAATTATCCTTTTCCTTAACTGCGAGAGCAATCATACCCTCAACAATTTTGCGGATTTCTTTTGCTTTAGCTTCAGTAGTAACCATCTTACCATTTAATAAAAGACTTGTAACCTGACCTCTAAGTAAAGCCTTTCTCTGGTCAGCAGTTCTACTAAGTTTTCTATAGCCTGCCATTTCATTTCCTCCTTAAAGCTACATAAAAGTAGTCTTAATCATCACCAACGTTTAAAGATAAACCAAGCTCTTTAAGCTTGTTAAGTACTTCATCAAGTGACTTACGTCCAAGATTTCTAACCTTCATCATATCATCAGGTGTACGGTTTGTTAATTCCTCAACAGTATTAATACCTGCTCTCTTAAGACAGTTATAAGAACGTACGGAAAGCTCAAGCTCATCAATGCTCATTTCAAGCACCTTTTCCTTGCTGTCTTCGTCCTTAACTGCAATTACATCAGCACCCTGTCCAATCTCGGATAAATCAATAAATGATTTGAGGTGTTCACTGAGCACCTTGGCTGCAAGGCTTACTGCCTCTTCAGGACTAATTGTACCGTTTGTGAATACATCTAATGTAAGCTTGTCATAGTCAGTAATCTGACCTACACGAGTGTTATTAACTGTAAGATTTACTCTCTCAACCGGAGTGTAAATTGAATCTATGGAGATAACACCGATTGGTAAATCATCTCTCTTATTCTTGTCAGCACTAACATAACCTCTGCTGTTTGTAATTGTAAGCTCCATATAAAGCTTACTGTCCGCACCACCGTTAAGTGTTGCAATTACATGATCAGGGTTTAAGATTTCGATGTCCGGATCTACATGAATGTCACCGGCTGTTACTACGCCTTCGCCTGCAAACTCAATGTATGCCTGCTTTGGTTCCGTAGTATCGCTGTTATTCTTAATTGCAAGACTCTTGATGTTCATGATGATTTCAGTAACATCTTCTCTTACACCGGGAATTGTTGAAAATTCATGCTGAATTCCGTCAATCTTAACCTGACTTACT
>JAQXKO010000017.1 GCA_029010495.1 Clostridiales bacterium
ATAATAAGCAAATCTTTTTCTGTGAGCACAGGCAGAAGCTGTTTTAGTTTTATATCGAATTTTTCTATTTCTCCGGCATATCCGTAAGGGTTACGTCTGTGACCCCACAAAGCATCAAAATCAACAAGATTTGTAAAACAAAGTCCCGTGAAATCCTCTCCCGCAAGCTCAATGGTCTGCTCCATACCATGCACGCTGCTCTTTGATTTGTATGACTTTGTAATTCCTTCTCCTGCAAATATATCGTTAATTTTTCCGACGCCTATAACATCATAGCCGGACTCCTTCAGCATGTTTAATACTGTTTTACCCGTTGGCTTAACCGCATAATCATGTCTGTTTGGCGTACGAATATACTCTCCCTTTTTTCTGCCTGTATACGGTCTTGCTATTACACGTCCCACAAGCCACTCCGGCTTCATGGTAAGTTCTCTTGCAATCTCACAATATCTGTAAAGTGTATCAAGCCCCATTGTTTCTTCATTGCCGCATATCTGTAAAACGCTGTCTGCAGAGGTATATACAATTAGCCTGCCGTTGTTAATTTCTTCTTCCGCAAGCTCATCTAATATTGCTGTACCGCTGGCACTTTTATTACCCACAATATGTCGGCCCGTACGCTTTTCAAGCTCCGTAATAAGCTCGGGCGGAAAACCGTTTTCCGAAAAAGTCTTAAACGGTTTTGTAGTCTTTATCCCCATCATCTCCCAATGACCGGTCATGGTATCCTTGCCCCTGCTTTCCTCATTTAGGGCAGCTATATATGAAGGCGCATAATCACCGGTATCCGGTTGTATGCTGTCACTGCCGTCATCTGTATCCTTCAAAAGCTTTAATAATCCAAGACTCGTAAGACACGGCATATTTACTACGCCCGTTGCGGCAATAATATGACCGAGTGTATCTGCTCCCTCATCGCCGTATTCTGCCGCATCCTCCATATATCCTATTCCCAGAGAATCAAGCACAATTACAAATACTCTTTTAAACCTTTTATACATTCTGCATTCCTTTTACTATTTTAACGATCCTGCTTGTTCCGAGTCTGTCAGCCCCAAGTTCAATAAACCGTATTGCGTCATCAAGTGAGGAAATACCGCCTGCAGCCTTTATCTTAACATCAGCTTCCACATGCTTTTTAAACAGAGCGATATCCTCAAAGGTTGCTCCGCCGGTTGAAAAGCCTGTTGACGTTTTGATAAAGTCCGCTCCCGATTCACTGACAAGCTTACACATTTTTATTTTTTCTTCTTCATTAAGAAGACATGTTTCAATAATCACCTTCAGTACTCTGCTGCCGCATGCTTTTTTTACCTGTCTTATTTCATCCAGTATATAATCGTAGTTGCCGCATTTTAACTGTCCGATATTTATAACCATATCTATTTCATCTGCTCCGTCCCTGACAGCCTTCATGGTTTCATAAACCTTGACCTCTGTTGAATTATTGCCGTTAGGGAAACCTATTACGGTACAAATCGGCAGTTTATTGCCTGTATATGCCTTGGCCTGCCCCACAAAGCACGGTGGTATGCATGCGCTTGCCGTACCGTATTTTACTGCATCGTCAAGTATATGCCTGATATCCTCAAAACAGGCAGTCTGTGAAAGCAGGGTATGGTCGACCCTTGAAAGAATTTCCTTAATATCCATTATATTCATTTTGTCCTGTTTTATTATCCAGGGCTTCCTTTCTCCCTCATAACAGGGTATACATTTTTCTGAAAACTTCACTGACAATATATCATTTTTTCTTATTGTGAATATTCCTTATAGTCTTTTTCTTTTTAGGTGAAGCCGCAGCACCGTCTGCTTTATTTTTAACTACGGATCTGCTCTTATTACTGCTCTTAACTCCTATCCTTACTTCTAAGCTTTCTCCGGCGGATTTTCCTGTAAAAGTCCTGCCTGCGGATGCTTTACCCGCTCTGCTGCCCGTCCTGTCTGATTTTCCCCCAGGTCTAATAAGGCATCTCCTGTCATAACCTATAAGGTCCTCACGCCCTTCACTTAACAGTGCTTCCTTTACAAGCTCGTAATTGGACGGATTGCGATATTGTATCAATGCACGCTGCATTGCCTTTTCATGAGGCGATTTAGGAGTATATACCTTTTCCATTGTCCTTGGGTCAACGCCCGTATAATACATACATGTAGATATGGTGGACGGTGTCGGATAAAAATCCTGAACCTGCTCCGGCATATATCCTAAATCACGCAGATATTCAGCCAGCATTATGGCATCCTTCATGGTTGAACCCGGATGTGATGACATAAGGTAAGGCACCAGATACTGCTTTAACCCGAGCTTTTCATTTATTCTTTTATACTTATCACAAAATGCTCTGTAGACATCATTGGAAGGTTTACCCATTTTAGAAAGTACATTGTCGGATATATGCTCAGGTGCCACCTTAAGCTGTCCGCTGACATGATATTTGCAGAGCTCTCTGAAAAAAGTATCATCGCTGTCAGCCATAACATAATCAAATCTTATTCCCGAACGCACAAATACCTTTTTCACACCGGGAATATCACGAAGCTTCCTCAACAGGCTTATATAGTCTGAATGGTCGACATAAAGATTTTTACAGGGCTTTGGGAAAAGACACTGCTTATTTTTACATACACCGTTCTTAAGCTGCTTCTCGCAGGAAGGATGTCTGAAATTTGCCGTAGGCCCACCTACATCATGTATATATCCCTTAAAATCCGGATCCCATACCATTTTTTCCGCTTCTTTTATAATAGACATGTGGCTTCGGGTCTGTATGGTTCTGCCCTGATGAAATGTAAGTGCGCAGAAGCTGCACCCGCCGAAGCACCCTCTGTTTGACACCAGTGAGAATTTCACCTCGGAAATGGCAGGCACACCGCCAAGCGGTTCATATGACGGATGATAATTTCTTGTATAATCAAGTGCATATGTCCTGTCCATTTCGCTTTCACTCAGCGGAGCCTGCGGTATATTCT
Source organism: Clostridiales bacterium (assembly GCA_029010495.1). Taxonomy (GTDB): domain Bacteria; phylum Bacillota; class Clostridia; order Lachnospirales; family Lachnospiraceae; genus UBA3775. The sequence goes on from JAQXKO010000017.1 coordinate 2,974, forward strand.
GGACCACAAAAAGGTTATCAGCATATTTTTCCACAAGCTTCCTGGATGCAAAATGGTCAGTATTTTCATACTGTATCTTAAAGCTTTTTGCATAATTTAATTTATCCGACTTAAGCTCATCAAAGGACGGAAGCATAATATAATCAAACACGTCGGACAAATCCTTTGTCTTATATACTGTTCCCTCAACAAATGTTATCTGATTTGCCTTCAGGCCTGATTTCAAAGCATCTGCAAGCTCCACGACAGAGCGCTCACCCATTCCGTACATAAGTATATCGGCCTGTGAATCTATGAGAATCGAATGTTTTAATCTGTCGGACCAGTAATCATAATGCGCCAGTCTCCTCAGACTCGCCTCTATTCCTCCGATAAGTATAGGCTTATCCTTATAAAACCTTCTTATCATGTTGCAGTAAACTACAGTGGCATAATCAGGTCGTCTGCCCATCACGCCGCCCGGCGAAAAAGCATCCGTATTTCTCCGTTTCTTCGATACCGTATAGTGATTAACCATAGAGTCCATATTACCGCCGCTTACAAGGAAGCCAAGCACAGGCTCTCCGTATTCACATATACTTTCCGGATTTTTCCAGTCCGGCTGTGAAATGATTGCAACCTTATATCCGTTTGCCTCCAGCGTACGTGAAATAATTGCAGGACCAAACGAGGGATGGTCCACATAGGCATCTCCGATAACATATACAAAATCAGGCCTGTCCCAGCCTCGTTTTTCCATCTCGGCCCTGTTAAGCGGCAGAAACCTTTCATCATAATTATATGCAAATTCACTCATAAGTCAGATTTATCCTTTTAGAAAATAATATATATTTTATCATAATATTAAATAATAGACAATCAAAAGAAAAATAAAAAGCCATCATTCGCAGTAACATGATTTCCCCGTGCAGATAATCAAAATCTGCCCCGGATGAATCATATCACGGGAATATGGCAATTTACCAAACATATAAATAATGTTTTTGTCCGCCCGAAATGCGGCATTCCTGTTGCTTTACAACAAATAATTCACATTCATTCCGGTCCGTCCTATATAAAAACTCTCTCTATTGATTAATAACAATCTGAAATCTGTCGCACACATCATACAGAACCTCACGGAGATATGGTCCTTCCGCATCATCAATATCTCTGTTCATGGTTCTCGCCCAGCCAAACACGGCCATACCTGCTTTTGCCGATGAAAACATCTTCTGTGCACAATTTTTATAGGCGTCTTCCGTAATTATTTCCCCGACAGAATCCTTATATTCAATACTTTCTTCACCCAAATCACTATAAAGGGTAATCATGGTCGCAATCGGCCTCTCCTTTATCGAATTATTTGTAATACAGAAATCTATTATAGTATTGGCATTACCCATCATGCCGTTTCTCAGATAGTCGTTATATATATAATGCACCGACTTGTTCTGACTATCATAAAACACAGGCACATTTTCTACTTCAACCATATCGGACCGGTAATCGCCCTCTGTAGTTTCACCGGCCAGCAAATCAGAAAAATCCTCATTGACCTCCCATATATTATTGTATGAAAAAAAGCCTGTGCCCTGGGTACTCGCCCTGACAATCTCAAGCCTGCCGTTGCAATCCATATCAGCAACAGTATAATCATACAGAACTGCATCATCTGCGACAAACCAGACATCCTTCTTTTCTGCAATTAGATTTAACTGTTCCATCAGATTTTCAACATCAAGTGCTCTGTATGATACGTTGTCATCCAGTACATGATGTTCCGGAGGGTCATATGTGGGTGTGGGCGTAAGCATCTCATCTTCAGCCGGTGTGGGTGTCGATGTAAAGGATGGTGTAGGGGTATTATGAAATACATCAGCACTGCCGGTTGATACACCTGCATCAAGCTCTGATTCATCAATGGAATCTGCCATAGGAGGCACAATCGCACCGCAGGCAGTAAACGTAACAGCCATACATATTCCGGTGAGCCCCCTGATTAATTTTTTAAGATGTTTTTTCATGTCAAAATCCCAATCAAAAAAAATACAAATAATAATTAATTCGCCATATAATAATAGACATTGATTTTAAAAAATCATTATTACAATATGCCGCTTTATAAATAAAAAAATAACACAACCCTGAATATATTTCAAGGTTGTGCCTGTCTAATTAATATAATATTAAAAATCTCCTCTTGATTCGTGAAGAAGACTCATTTTATCCTCATAAAGCTTAGGTGACATACTGACATAATGAGTATGAGGATTATTAAATCTCTGTTCCTCTTCCCAGATTTCATTTTTCAGCTGTCGTTCAACATAATCCCTGATATCCTTGATTGAAGGATTAGGATATACACACTTTCCATTCTTAAAAATCGGAAGCTGAAGTTCCTTTGCCGTACAGTTTTCAAAATATCTTACTTTCCAATAATGCTTTTCATCTATATATCTGTAAGGCTTTGAGAAATCGACCTCTTCATCTGCATTTGTAAGAAGATCTGCTACTGCCTTCCCTTCATGGTTGTAAATACGGTATACCTTTTTCAATCCGGGATTTGTGATTTTTTCGATATTTTCAGATACCTTAATTCGGGGCACCATTTTACCGTTCTCTTCAACTGCCGCAATCTTATATACAGCTCCAAACACAGGGTCCGATTTGGCAGTGATAAGACGTTCACCTACACCAAAGCTGTCAATCTGACCTCCCTCTTTAAGAATAGACTGTATTGTAAATTCATCAAGGGAATTTGATACGATTACCTTACAATCGTTAAGTCCTGCCTCATCAAGCATTTCCCTGACTTTTTTAGAGAGCCATGCAAGGTCACCGCTGTCAATTCTGATTCCCTTAAGTCTCTTACCCATCGGCTCAAGAACTTCCTTGGCGCATCTGATGGCATTCGGTACACCTGAATTAAGTACGTCATAGGTATCAATCAGAAGAACCGTTGAATCAGGATAGGTAAGTGCATAATGCTTAAATGCCTCAAATTCATCTTTGTAAAACATTACCCAGCTGTGAGCCATAGTGCCGCTTACCGGGATATCAAACATCTGACCTGCAAGGACAGTTGCGGTTCCTGCAGCACCTCCGATATAAGCTGCTCTCGCTCCATAGACCGCCGCATCCATGTTGTGGGCGCGTCTCGCACCGAAATCCGACACGGCACGTCCTGCGGCCGCCCTTACGATACGTCTTGTCTTTGTGGCAATTAACGACTGGTGATTAACCTGCAAAAGAATAGCTGTCTCAATAAGCTGTGCGTCAAGTAAAGGCGCAACTACGGTAAGTACAGGCTCGTTCGGATACATAATTGTACCCTCCGGAAATGCATAAACATCTCCCGAAAATTTAAAATTCGAAAGATATCTTAAAAATCCTTCATCAAAGAGATTAAGACTTCTCAGATAATTGATGTCGTCCTCACCGAAATGAAGGTTTTCGATATATTCAATTATCTGCTGAAGACCGGCAAAAATAGCATAACCGCCATTATCAGGATTTCTTCTGTAAAACACATCAAAGGCCACCTTTCTTGTGTTATCCTGATCCATATAATAGCCGTTTGCCATAGTCATCTCGTAAAGGTCCATAACCATGGACAGATTTCTTTCCCTGTATTGCTGCTTATTCATTTTTATCCCCCTGTCTATCCTATAATGCCAAGTCCCTCAAGCAATATTTTCAATCCGATTAATACTAATACCACACCGCCGACAAACTCTGCCCTGCTTTTGTATTTCATGCCGAACACACTACCGATTTTAACACCGCCCACAGAAAAGGCAAAGGTAATAATACCGATTACGGAAACCGTCTGAATAATATTTACATTAAGGAATGCAAGCGCAACTCCTACGGCAAGAGCGTCGATGCTTGTCGCAATGGCAAGCATAAGCATATTGGCGGCGGCAAAGGATGCATCTAAATTTTCCTCCTCGGAAAATGCCTCCTTAATCATCTGCCCTCCGATAACCGCAAGGAGAACAAATGCAATCCAATGATCGTATTTTTCTATTGAATCTGCAAATATCCCTGCCAGGAAAAAACCGATAAGTGGCATCAGTGCCTGAAATCCTCCAAACCAGAGACCCGCAATAAGCATATTCCCTTTGCTAATCTTACCGGCAGACAGTCCCTTACATACAGAAACCGCAAAGGCATCCATCGACAGTCCTATTGCCAACAAAACTATTTCAATAAAGCTCATATTACTTTGCTCCGTCTTTATTTATTCTTTCAAAATAATCGTACTTCAATATATAATCATTCTGTTTTATCCTGTTAATAATTTCCTTATGGACCTCTTCATATTCGGACGGCACTTCCGAATCACCCTCAAAATATTTACCGTCGTAATACCACGAATAATCCGCAAAAAATGCATAGCCCTTATATTTTTCATCAAATATATCATGGCCGATATACCATTCATCATTATATTCAATTCCAAACATATTTAGGACAGTCGGAAGTATGTCAAGCTGAGAATTAATCTTATTGCTTTCCACTCTCACACCGTCAGCGCTCCATATAAAGAAAGGAGTATGATTTATCAGATTGTTATCAGTATTCTTGTATTTTTCAAGGGCAGACTTATCATTGAGCGTATAAAGATAGTGATCCGCAAAAGCAACAATTACGGTATCCTCATAGTGACCCGTATCCTTAAGCCTGTCAAGGAGATTTTTCATAAACAGATCAGTCTCTGCGGCAAACATTCTGGCCACTTCCTCTTCGCTCATCTCCGTATTATCCACACCGTTAAGCTTGGCAAGATATTGTCCGACGCCCTTATTGTTAACAAAAGGAGTGTGAGGGGTGAAGGTAATCATATAATACATGAATTTGTCATTAGTATCAAAATAGTCGCCATACCCTGTCAGCAGTTCCCTGTCAAGCTCATAACGCTTGTCAGAATATTTGTAATCATCCTGTAAGCCATGATATGCCTCGTAGCCCCAGTTTTTGTAATTAAGCCCCCTGGAGTAATATTCGGCGCTGTTCATATGGAAGGCATGGACTCCGTAGCCGAGTTTTTTAAATGTGTTCGGAAGTGAGTATATAAAATTGTTTGTATTAAATGTATACGCATTTTTCACATAGCTTATCGGAGTTAATAAACCTGTATTAACTGCCAGTTCGGAATTAAATGTTGACCCTCCGCCATTGTAATACGAATAATGGTCCGTAAATACAAATGAATTATCAAGCATTGAATAAAGCGTCGGTGTATCCTGTTCGGTAAGAAGCCAGTCATCGATACCTTCAAGCTGGATAAATACAACATTTTTATCTTTAAAAATACCTGTGTACTCATTTTTTACATGAGGGGTGGATGTTTTATAGATTTCTTCAAGGAAGCCAAGCTCCTCAGGGTTATCCTTTTCAGCCGGTTTTATAAAAGTTAAGTAAAAATCCCTTACTGTATATTCAAACAGACCGCATATTTTCATGCATTTATTGCTGTCGCTGAAGTTTTCATATACGCTTCTCGGTCTTCTCCAGGTATCCCACTTCAGTTCATTACTGTCTTTTCCTAGAAAGAGAGGATTTACGGTATGAATTATCACAAATGCCGCAATCCACAGACCAAGCATACGAAAGTTATTTTTCTCCCTGTCGGGCATACAGATTAATGCTGTAACTCCGGTGACAAGCACAAGCAGTATAAACAGATAATTCAATATGCCTGCACCCTTTACTGCTTCTGCGACATATGCCTTTCCCTCTTCTGCCGAGAGCAGAAGATTAAACCGGAAGAAGTAACCTGTCAGCTTAAAATATACAACGTGAGTTGTAAACATAATTGTAAATACAGCAAAAAACAATCCATAAACAATCCTTGCCGCCCTTTTTTTCAGAAAAAACGCAATGCCTGCCACAAGACTTATCCATGTTATTGTAAAAACAATGTTCGGAAAATGCATTGCCGCCTGATTATATCTGACGCTTCTGCCTGTTATTCTGATAAACAAATCCATAAGAAGGAATGGCAGGATTAATAATAATATATTAAGAATTCTTTTGTTGAAAACCTTATTAAATTTTGATTTATCCAAAACAAACCTCCGCCGGCAAATCAATTTAAGCCTATCGGCAAACTGCCGGATTATAAGTTAATTATCTGCTCCGCCATCTTCGATATCCTCAATTGTAACGCTGCTGTTGTGAGGAATCGGTTTCCATGTAACATTCATAAACAATGCCGCATACATTGCATATCTACCGATAATATCAAAGCTCGGCCATGTAATACAATACAATATTTTCCTTGGCAGACTGATTTTAATAATCCTTTTCCGCTCAATAAAAAATATGTATACGCCGATAAGCATTTCAGATATGTCAAAGGCTATCTTATCAAGTAATCTGCATAAAATAAGCATTCCCGTCATATTTACAACAGCCTTAAAGCCGGGCTCATAAGATACTCTTGTCTCGCCAAATATATATCTGATGGTCTTTACAAGCCAGCCGTTGCCTGAAAATAAAAGCACATCCCCGGCGCCATGTCCGAAAATATAAAAGCCGCCTATAATAATTGTAAATAAAAGCCACATACCGAGTCTGATAACAGCCTTCGGTATTAGCTGCTCAAGTGTATCAAAGGAGGCAAAACGATGTCTTATTCCCTCAATAATGCGTTCCTTTGTCAGCTTTTCGTTTTTTTCTTTTTTCCTGTAGCAGTTGCCGACAAATATGTTTTTAAATAACGGCAGTCCGGTCTCTGCAAATGCCTGCAGATGTCCTTTGGCCCATCTTACTCTCTGTCTTAATGCTATACGCAGACTGACAGGCTGTTCATCAAAAAACATCGCATCATCATTATAGGTTATCTTATATCCGTGTGCCACCGCATCAGCCGTAAATGCCCTGTCCTCAGTAAGTGATACATAATGCCAGCCGTTTTCAACAAGCTCATTTGCAAACAAAAAGCCTGTTCCCTGAATGTTTGTTGCAAGCCTTAATACAGAACGTGCCCTGTGGCGATACCTGATTGAACGCAGCCAGTGAAGCGCATATGACGCCGCCACCCAGTTTTCATCAAAGTTTTTTGTATTACGGTATGATGTTATAATCTTCTCGCCTGCGTCAAACGCCTCATTCATGCGTGTAACGTAATCCCTGTTAAGCAGATTATCCGAATCAAATACAAAAAATCCCTCAAAGGACTTAATACCGTAATCCTTTTCAATATTCTCAAATAAAAATTCAAGAGCATATCCCTTTGTACGCTTTGAATCATCAAAGCGTTCATAACAGACTGCTCCGTTCTGTCTTGCTATCTCAGCAGTATTATCGGTACAGTTATCCGCAACAACAAATACAGTAAGAAGCTCGGCAGGATAGTCCTGACGCTTTATACTGTTTAACAGATTACCTATAACCGCCGATTCATTTCTCGCCGGAATAAGGATAGCATATTTATGATTGTTTTTAGCCTTGGGAAATTTACGCGTTGTAAAAAAACCGATTATACAGTATATCGGATGATAAAAAGTCGTTGCAGCCAATATGGCTGTCACGGCTGCACTTATCATAAGTCCCGGCTCATATGCCAGACCGATAAAATCTGCCAGCCTTCCCAAAATACCGGTAGCGATTATCATAAAATCCTCTTATTAGCTATTATTTTCTTCAGTTTTATTATCCTTCGGCTCCTTAAATACAAACCACTTGCCAAAGAAGTAATTTATAAAAACAACAAGCGTGCTTGCAACAATCTTTGCCACCCACTGTCTGTCCAGATAAACTGCATAACGGCCAAATCCAATGGTTATACCGCAAAGATAATTTGAAAGCGGTGCCGGAAGGAATACCTCTATGGCTCCGGATACAATTCTGCCTCCGACAAATTTAAGTGTTTCCAGAAACACGTAAATAGGTCTTGATTCCTTGTTTCTGTATACAATTCTCTTGTTTGTAATATATGAAAAGATAAGTGACGCACTGAAAGATATCGCATTACATATGGTGAATCCTTTATTGGTTGCAGTAAAGCCTGCTTCCTTAAGGAAATAAAATATAATCCAGTCTATTAATGTCGTCAAAGTACCAAATATACAATATAAGATAATTATTCTATAATTTTTCCAAAACTTTTTCATTATACTCCTTACAAAATGTTGTGCCATACAGCTAAGCTATATGGCACAGTTTTTGGTGGACATTCTGTTAAAAATACTTACGGTTACCCCAAAGATTTCTTTTCTTTAGATCAAGATACTCATTATAAGCCTTCTCAAGTATTGCTCTTTCATTAGGAAATTTCAATAAATGATAAGCCTCATGATACTTATAATATCCTGAGTCCATAAAGTATTCCTCGTGCTGTGGTTTGCTATAATAGCTATCAGACATCATTAAATACCAATGAACCTGTTTTACTACTGTATTCTGAGGAGTATTAAAGGTGTAATGACTCGTTCCGACAAATTTAATAATGTGGCCTGTTGCACCACTCTCTTCTTTTACTTCTCTGAGAGCCGTCGCTTTAAATTCCTCGCCCTCTTCAACGGTTCCCTTTGGGAGAACCCAACCCTCATACTTGTTTTTATAATTCTTATACAGTAATAAAATTTTACCTCTGAAAATTACTACACCACCACAGCTTGTAGCTTCAACCATAGCCGTACCTCCTGTAAGGTAATAGTGTAGCTTTTTTACACCATATTTGGACATAGTATATCATTATTCAAAAGAACAATCAAGAAAAAAGTCAAAAAACAAACATAAAATTATGGAATTAATACATTTTTAATAAATGATTTTACCCTGTTTCAGTTTACAGGATGCCTTTTAAAAAATGACCTTCATATTTTGTTTCGTCTGATTCACAACCGTCTTCATTATTGCCGGACAGATTAATCAATCTTCTGTAAATGTCTGCCGCCTCACTTCCGCTTTCTGTTACGCAATTAATTATTAATGATGACGGTCTGAGTTTTTTTATCTCCGCCATTCTCTGCGACAAGTCGACAACGCGTTTATCAAATAAAATATTACGGCACTGTGAACACATCTGATAACAGTAAAACTCCGTTCCCCTGCCCGACTCACTGCTGCACAATAAAAACTCAGGCGTTTTATTACAACGGCCGACTGTCTTTTTCATACACTGCTTCGAAATCATAAGCTCCTCTGCGCCGTAAACCGTGAGTTCACTGCAAATTGACGACTTATCAATTGCCGTCATTTCTTTATATGAAAGCTCTGTGCTGTACACAAAGCCCCTGATTCCGATTTTCTTTAAGAATAAAGAAGAACAGGAATTTGTGACATACAGCCATTTGTCCGCATAAACGTTTTCAAAGTACTCTTTTAATATATATACGCAGCTAAGATTCTTTGCATACGCGCCATAAAAATATGACGCGTATTTTTCAAGAAAAGCTCTTAAGAATTTAATGTTTTCATCATCGGCAATACGTCGTGTTTTAACATAAAGATAACAGCCCATATTCCCGGTTCTGTCAAGCAGCTCCTCCAAATCACCCGAAAAGTCCTCAGAATCAAGATCAATTATTATATGCTTTGCGCCTGCTTCAAGCAGTGCTTCAAGCTGCTCCCTTGAGTAGACAGATGTCTTTATGACAAATCCGTCCCCGCCCTCTTTATAAGCGGGAACCTCCTCCGGATTATTTATAACCGTGCAGGACATGTCAGCTTCCCCTGACAGATTTGTTGTGGTGTCTTCTTCATCCTTACAATCTCTGTTCCTTCTGAAAAGACCGGTCATATTATCTCTCAGCTTATCTATAGCCTCACGCCTGATATTGCCGATAAAGCTTTTAGGGATAAAGCAGCTGCCGCAGAGCTCTACCCTGCATTCAGATATATTAAATTCCGAATCACCGCTTCTTAGAAGCTTTTCCCTGACAGACTCTTCTGTTACCGGTGCATTGAGCGCAACGCTTACCTCCTGTCCGTAAACCGTCACACCCACATCGCGGAGCATATCATCTTTTACGACCTTTGCAGCCAGTGAAAGCATCAGCTTTTCTCCCGGCTTTGCAAAAAGATATGCGGAAATATCTATCCTGTGCGGGTTACTTATATATTCTTCGTTAATCTTTTCAATAAGGCTGTTACACCTTATCCTGACTGCCGAAACAGTGCTGTGATTATGAAAACGTTCCCTTTCCTTTCTGACAGCCCTAAAGGATATCGTGTCGCCCGCCTTATATTCTACAGGAGTAGTAAACGAAAAATACTCTTCTTTTTCATTATTGCCTCTCAGTTCAATCACATCACCCTTATAAAGGCTGTCGGCAAGACAAATTCTTGCAAAGCCGTTTTCTATGCTTCCTTCTCCGACATATGTGCCCTGATGATTCGGACGTTTTACCGACATCATACCGGGGCCCGTTTCGGAAAATGCATAGCCCTTTGTAAAGCCGCCCCTGTTATAAAGATCAGCCATACCTGTTTTAAGCTCATTCCAGAAGGATTTATTATCAGCAATATATTTATAAAAACCCTCCTCACCGCGTTCACTATAAATATCAAGTGCAAATTTATAGGCATATGACATATAGGCCGCATACTCAGGCGACTTCATCCTGCCCTCAATCTTAAACGAATCAATGCCCGCCTTCACAAGAAGCGGAATATTATCAATAGTACATATATCCTTAGGGCTTAACAGATATCTGTCATTTATGCGTTCTCCGTCTCCGAGCATAATCTCTGTTTTTAATCTGCATGGCTGTGCGCAGCGTCCTCTGTTGCCGCTTCTGTCTCCGCACATTGAGCTGAAAAGGCAGTTTCCCGAATAACTGTAGCAGAGTGCGCCGTGGACAAATACCTCTATCTCCCTGCCTGTTTCTTTTTTCAGCTTTGCTATTTCGCCGATACTCAACTCCCTTGCAGGAACAATTCGTGTCACGCTGTCAGGATAATAATTTGCGGCAATGGAATTTGTCACGCAGCCCTGTGTGCTTATATGAAGCGGAAGTGCGGGATAATTATCCGCAATATACTCCATAACACCCAAATCCTGCACAATTACGGCATCCGTACCTGCCTCATAAATCTTCCCTATATATTCAGAAAGCATACCCATCTCAGACTGTCTGACAAGAGTATTTACCGTCAGATACACTCTTTTTCCCCTAAGGTGTGCATAATCTATGGCTCTTAACAGAGCTTCGTCATCAGGATTATCCGCATACGCCCTCGCCCCAAAACGCGAGCCTCCCATATATACGGCATCTGCCCCTGCTTTAAAAGAAGCCTGCAGACTACCAACTGAGCCTGCAGGCGCTAAAATTTCAACACTATTTAACATTATCTTCTACCAATTCTCTTTTTGTAGGCTTCAAATTCCTCTGTAAGCTTGGCTTTTTCGGCCGTAAGTGACTCTATCTGCTTCTTTAAGGCCTCATTTTCCGTTTCAAGCCTGATGCTCTTCTTCTGCTCCTCGGAAACCTTTGCTCTCTCTGCATTTACCATCTGGTTTACCTCTGTCATCTTAACCTTGTAGGTTTCCTTTATGGTACCGAGCTGCTTCTGGAACTCAATTATATCGTGCTTAAGATTAAAAATCTCAGAATCCTGCGCTTCCTTCTCTTTTCCGAGCTCACCGGCCATATCCTTGGTTTTAAAATAGTCATCGGCAAGATTGATATTGAGAAGCACGTTTTTCATATCCACATCAAGATATTTGTAGCCCTCGAGTCCCTTAAGCTCTGCCACCTTACTGTTAATGTAAGATGCAACCCTCTGTAAATACTCTTCGCTCTCATAACCGCAAAGATTATAGCGCTTACCGTCAATAATTACTTCTACATCGTTTCTAGTTTTCACTTTCTTCTCCTCCAACCATTTTAATACCGAGATGTCTGTATGCATCTGCCGTAACCATTCTGCCCCTCGGGGTTCTTACAACAAGTCCGTTTTGTACAAGATAAGGCTCATACACCTCTTCAATAGTATCTGCATCCTCGCCGATGGTAACTGCCACTGATGTCATACCCACCGGACCGCCGCCGAACTTATCAATCATTGCAAGCAGAATATTTCTGTCTATATTGTCAAGACCCAGCCTGTCCACCTCAAGAAGGTCAAGTGCCGCACAGGCAACCTCCTTTGTTATCTCACCGTTGTACTTAACCTGCGCAAAGTCCCTGACTCTTTTCAACAGCCTGTTGGCAAGTCTTGGAGTTCCTCTGCTTCTTCTGGCTATCTCAACGGCACCGTCATGGTCTATTCTGACCTTTAGTACCTCTGCACTATGTTCTACTATTGTAGTAAGCTCTTTGGCCGTATAAAATTCCATTCGGCTTACAACACCGAATCTGTCCCTTAGCGGTGCGGTAAGCATACCGGCTCTTGTAGTTGCACCGACAAGCGTAAAATGAGGCAGATTCAGTCTGACCGATCTGCTTGCCGGTCCGCGTCCGATGACTATGTCTATCACAAAATCTTCCATGGCCGGATAAAGAAGCTCCTCTACCTGACGGTTGAGTCGGTGTATTTCATCAATAAAAAGTATGTCTCCCTCCTGGAGATTATTGAGGATGGCCGCCATCTCACCCGGCTTTTCAATGGCCGGTCCGGATGTAGTCTTAATATTTACACCCATTTCATTTGCAATAATACATGACAATGTTGTCTTTCCGAGTCCCGGAGGTCCGAACAGAAGTACGTGGTCAAGCGCTTCATTCCTGCTTTTGGCAGCATCAATATATACCTTCAGATTATCCTTGACCTTTTCCTGCCCGACATAATCCTTAAGAAAGCGCGGTCTTAATGTTCCCTCTATCTGTTTATCCAGCTCAGTTGCCTCTGTTGTAACAATTCTTCTGGCCATCAGCCCATTCTCCCATCAAAAGGTTAATAATTAACACTATTAAAATGCTCAATAGCACATATTAAATCAAAAATTTAAGACTGGCGCTTAATATTTCATCAACAGTAACATTTTCGTCCATGTCCACACTTGCAACAGCCTTAAGACTGTCTGCCCTTGAATAACCGAGCGACTGAAGCGCAAGTGCCGCATCCGTCTTGTTGCGTGACAGATTGTCGGTAGAAACCGCTGCCTGCTCTTTTGACGGCTCAAAACGGTCCGGTGACAATTCAATCTTATCCTTAAGGTCAAGTACTATTCTTCCTGCCGTCTTGGCTCCTATGCCCGGTGCCTTCGCAAGTGTCCCGGCATCCTCCGATAATATGGCAAATCTGATTGTGTCGGCACTGAGTGCGCCGAGCATTGCCTGGGCACCCTTTGGTCCTACACCGTTAACGGTTATTAGCTTTTTAAAAAGCTCAAGGTCATCTTTTTTTAAAAATCCAAAAAGACAAATACCGGTATTTTCATTAATATTTAACATTGTAAATAAACGTACCGTTTCCCCTGCCTGCGGCATTTCCTCCGCATCTGATAAAGGAATCATTATCTCATAGCCAATGCCGTTACAATTTACTACACATATACCGGGTGACATATATTCAAGTATGCCTTCGACAAATGATATCATCCTGTCCTCTCTTAATCTGATAACTAATATAACACAGTGTTTTACCTCAAAAGTAAATCCACACCTCAATAAACCTATTATGAGTCATTATAACACATCTGCTTATAAAATAAAATAATAAAAATACAAATTATTGTGGATTAAGCTTAATTTTTTTCATAATCAATACAAATTATAGTGTATACTTATCTTTTACCGCCCTTTCTGACACAAAAAATATAATCCTCACCGATTAATTAATAAAAATCAGCAGATAATCCATATACTTTTCATAGTATATACTTAAAATATTTGCGGCTTTACACCTTGAAATAAATATCATAAACAGGTAAAATTATAATATCACAAGGAGAAAGAACATGATTACTATTGAGAAAGAATTTCCGAAAGACAACATATATCCGGTAATGACATTAACCGACAGCCGCACCCCGGTATTCTTTGACATTGAAACCACAGGGCTTTGTGCCGATACCAGCATTCTTTACCTGATTGGCGCCCTGATGATAAAAAATGACACGATGATTTTCAGACAGTGGTTTGCAAATTCAGTTACCGATGAGGCAGATATTATAAAAAGCTTTTTCAGCTGGCTTCCTGATAACGCCTGCTTAATTCATTACAACGGCAGAGGCTTTGATGTGCCTTATATTTCCAAGAAATGCAAAAAGCTTGACATTCCCTGTTATCTCCCTCAAATAACCAATATTGACCTTTACAGAAGCCTTGCGCCTCTAAAGAAATATTTCAACATGGAATCAGGCAGACTTGTAGCCTACGAGAGACTTATCGGTCATATACGCGAGGATGTTTACAACGGCGGCGAGCTGATAAATGTATATAAAGAATTTATAGGAAAGTCTAAATTTAACAAAGAAGAAGCCGAGGAGCTGAAAAACATTCTGTTGCTTCATAACGAAGAGGATATACTTGATATGGTTCCGGTGCTTTCCCTGTACACATATCTTGAAATGTTTGCGGGCAGAGTCATGGATTGTTCTTTACAACTGACAGATGCCAAGTCTTCGGCTTCGGAGGAAGCCGGACATATCAGGAACCTTACAATTACCGTCAGACAGTCAACTGACTTTCCGGTGGAATATTCAAAAGTTATTCCGATTGCACCCGGTCTTGAGCCAATACGTATATCTACCGCCAAGGAAAGCACTATGATAATAATTCCGGTATATAAAGCAAGACTTAAGCATTATTATGAGGATTATAAAAACTACTATTATCTCCCCGGCGAGGATATGGCTGTTCACAAAAATGTAGCCGACTGTGTAAGCAGGGACTACAGAATACAGGCAACCAGATGTACTGCATATACATATGCCGAAGCCGAATTTGTCCCTCAGCCTGCAAAGCTTATCTGCCCGTATTTCCAGAAGGATATAAAGGATGATTATTCATTCATACCTCTGCAATCCATCAAAAAAAGAGAGAACGTAATCTCCCTTATCAAATCTGTCTTTTCAATTTATTTCAAATAAACAAAAAGGCTCCGGATTATCCGAAGCCTTTATTTTAATTAATTATCTGTAGCAACGATTTCACGCTTGTTGTAAGAACCGCAAGCCTTACATACTCTATGAGGCATCATGAGTGCGCCGCATTTACTACATTTAACAAGAGCAGGTGCAGTCATCTTCCACTGAGCACGACGACTATCTCTTCTTGCTTTAGAATGTTTATTCTTTGGACAAATAGCTCCCATCTTTACACCTCCTGTCAGTATTGTCGTAAACCTTATCTGTTCACAGACGTATGCAACGATTATATTACATACGATTACTTTTGTCAATAATTATTTTTGACTAAGATTAACTTTTTTCAGGTCGCATTTTAGTATTATTTTACAAGTGCAACTGTTTCACGGCAAATGGCAAGCTCTTCATTTGTAGGAACAACAAGAGCTTTAACCTTAGAGTCAGGAGTAGAAATCACTACCTCCTCACCTCTTACAGCATTCTTTTCATCATCAACTGTAAGTCCGAGGAAGCCGAGATAACTGCATATTTCCTTTCTGACAACTCCGTCATTTTCTCCGATACCTGCAGTAAATACAATTGCATCCACACCATTCATTGCAGCAACATAGCTTCCGACAACCTTTGCAGCCTTATAGCAGAAAACCTCACGAGCCAGTCTTGCACGATTATTTCCTTTCTTAATGCCTTCATCAATATCCCTGAAGTCAGATGTAAGACCGCTCATGCCCTGTACGCCTGATTTTTTGTTGAGAACATTCATAATCTCGCTAATGGATAAGTTTTCCTTCTTTGCAATAAATTCCATGATTGCGGGGTCGATATCGCCTGAACGGGTACCCATTACAAGACCCTCAAGAGGAGTAAGTCCCATTGAAGTATCAACACTCTTACCATTCATAACAGCTGAAATAGAAGCGCCGTTTCCAAGATGACATACGATAACCTTTGAATTATTCTTATCAAGTGAAAGAATATCGATAACTCTCTTGCTTACATAAGAATGACTTGTTCCATGGAAGCCATAACGACGCACCTTGTATTTCTCATAGTACTCATATGGAAGTCCATACATATAAGCCTTATCAGGCATTGTCTGATGGAATGCAGTATCAAATACAGCCACCTGAGGCACACCCGGCATAAGCTTTGTACATGCATTGATACCTATGATATTGGCAGGATTATGAAGAGGAGCAAGATCATTGCACTCTTCAATTGCCTTAATAACCTCGTCATTAATAATGACCGACCTGTTGAAGGTTTCGCCGCCATGTACGACTCTGTGACCTACGGCATCTATTTCATCAAGTGAACCGATTACTCCGTATTCAGGATTTGAAATAGCTGCAAGAACATTGCTTACCGCTACCTGATGATCAGGAAGTTTATCTTCAAAAATACGTTTTTCACCATTAGCAGGCTTATATACAAGACGTCCGTCAATACCGATTCTTTCACAAAGACCCGTTACAAGCGCTTCGCCGGATTCAGAATCGATTAACTGATATTTAAGTGAGCTGCTTCCGCAGTTAATTACTAAAACTTTCATTGTTTCCTCCAAATAATATTGTGCGCCGGTTATTGTGCTCCGGCCTGAACAGCAGTAATAGCGATAACGCCTACGATATCCTCTGCACTACAGCCGCGGCTTAAATCATTAACAGGCTTTGCGATACCCTGACAGATTGGGCCGTATGCCTCTGCCTTTGCAAGTCTCTGTACAAGCTTATAGCCTATATTACCTGCGTCAAGGTCAGGGAAAATAAGTACGTTTGCTAAACCGGCAACCTTTGAACCCGGAGCCTTGCTCTTACCTACAGACGGAACCATTGCTGCATCAGCCTGAAGCTCATCATCAATCAGTAAATCAGGGCGGAGCTCTTTAGCAATCTTGCCGGCCTCGATAACCTTGTCAACATCAGGATGCTTTGCACTGCCCTTTGTTGAATGGCTCATAAGCGCCACCTTTGGCTCCTTCTCGACAAGAAGCTTAAAGGATTCTGCTGAAGAGATTGCAATTGCAGCAAGTTTTTCAGGGTCTGGGTTCTGTTCAAGACCGCTGTCGCCAAATACAAAAATACCGTTCTCGCCATATTCACAATCAGGCACAACCATCAGGAAAAAGGCTGATACAAGCTTTGTTCCCGGCTTTGTCTTTATAATCTGAAGTGATGGTCGCAGTGTATTGGCTGTTGAATGACATGCGCCCGATACGACACCGTCCGCATCACCTGATTTTACCATCATACATGCATAATACATAAAATCAGTTGTAAGAAGCTTCTCAGCCTCCTCCTCTGTCATTCCCTTTGCTTTTCTAAGTTCATATAATCCGTTTACATATTCCGGAAGCTTATCGTCTGTAAGAGGGTTGATAACCCTGATTCCGGCAATATCAAGACCGTCAGCGTTTTCGCTTGCCATTTCATCTGTTGCCAGAACAATCACATCAGCAATTTCCTCTTTTGAAGCAGCAACAGCAGCTTCCCAGGTTCTTCTGTCCATACCCTCCGGAAGCACGATTGTCTTCTTGCAGGCTTTAGCTCTTGCTTTAATATTATCAATAAATGATGCCATGAGAATAATCTCCCTTTCTTGTGTATTTCCATCTGATAATTATACTCCTAACACCTTAAGCTTGCAATACTTTTTATTCAATAAAACGAATTATTGTCATTATTTCATCATATACTTCAATATACATCCGGTCATAAAGACGCATCGGATAACTCATATAATTATTCAGTCAACCCATACAACACATTGACAGTAAAGCGAGGATAATATGGATTATTACAAAATGACGGTAAATGATATTCTAAATCATTTTGACACCAATATCAAAAAGGGCGTTTCACCCGAAAAAAGAAAGGCATATACGGACAAATACGGCTTCAACGTTCTGCCCGAGGAAAAAAGTCCCGGCTTTATCATCCGTTTTCTGTCACAATTCAGGGATTTTATGATTGTAATACTGTTAATATCAGCTTTTATTTCGGGATATATTTCTTATATGCAGAAGGAGAACGATTTTACAGAGCCCATAATTATACTTGCGATTGTAATTATAAATGCTCTGTTCGGTTCCCTTCAGGAGCTTAAGGCAGAGAAATCCATAAAGGCATTAAAAAGCTGTCAGGCAAGACAATGTCAGGTCATGATAAACGGGTCCCGCATGATGCTTGATACAAGACTGCTGATTCCAGGCGATATTATATTTGTCGCCCCGGGTGATATCATCCCCGGTGATGCAAGACTGATTTCCGCTGCAGGACTGAATATCGACGAATCCTGTCTGACCGGAGAAAGCAAAAATATAATTAAGGACGAGAACAGGGTCTATAAACAGGATACTCCGCTTTTTGAAAGACGTAATATGATTTATTCCTCAACACTTGTTACCTCCGGCTTCGGATGCGCCATTGTAACCGCCACGGGCAAAGATACAGAGGTCGGTCACATTGCCTCAATGCTCAGAAGGGAAGCCGCACCGCCCTCTCCCCTTTTTTTAAGAGTCAAAAAGCTGAGCAAGGTTTTGGGAAGCTGTTGTCTGGGAATATGCTTTATCGTATTTATTCTGGGCTTATTTAATCATACCGGACCTCTCGAAATGTTTGTCACAAGCCTCAGCCTTGCCGTAGCCGCCATTCCCGAGGGACTTCCCGCAGCCACGACAATCATGCTTAGCATCGGCGTCACAAGACTAGCCAAAGAAAGAGCCATATTAAAGAATCTTTCCGGTGTGGAAACACTCGGAAAAATTACTGTTATCTGCAGCGATAAAACAGGAACGATAACAAAAAACAATATGACTGTCGTCGGCTTTGAAACAGATTGCAAATATCACGAAGCAGACAGGGAAGCATACAAAAACGAATCATACAAAACATTATTATCCAATGCATTACTGTGTTCTTCCGCCGAAGACAACAACGGTAACGCCACCGAAAAAGCAATATATGCCGCATACCATTCTGCCTTCGGCAATTGGGCCTGCAACGCTGACAGAAAATATGAAATACCCTTCAACTCAAACCGCAAGACAATGGTAACTCTTTATCAAAATAAAAACACAATAAATATCTATGTCAAGGGCGCCTTTGATAAGATAATCAGCAGAACGTCACTTAGTCTGGATGACAGGCACTCTTTGGAACAAATACATAATTCCGTCTGCGGGCAGGGCTTGCGTGTTATTGCCGTAGCCTCACGTTCCGTTGATACTCCGGAATTTACAGAGCTTATCGGATACGGACCGGACATGATAAAAAGCGTTCCGGCAGGGGTAATATACGAAAAGCTTGTTAACAGCCTTGATTACAACGGCTTTATATCGATTACGGATCCTCCCCGCGAAGAGGTATATGATGCCATAAAAATTGCCAAAAATGCCGGCATAAAAACAACCATGATTACAGGCGACCACCTTGTTACCGCAAAGGCAATAGGAAAGATGGTTGGAATTCCTGCAGAAAAATGCATAACGGGAAATGATTTGTCAAACATGAGCATTGACGTTCTTCGTGAGAAAATAAAGGACTGCAGTATTTTCGCCAGAGTAACTCCCGAAGATAAGCTCAAGCTGATAAAAGCTTATCAGGAAAACGGCGAACGTGTTGTCATGACAGGCGACGGGATTAACGACGCTCCTGCGCTTAAAGCAGCCGACATCGGAGCTGCGATGGGTAAATCCGGAACGGATGTTGCCAGGGAAAGCTCTGATTTGATACTTACCGACGATAATTACAATACAATTATCAATGCCATCAAGGGCGGCAGGGGTATATTCGAAAACATAAAGAAATCTTTACACTTCCTCCTATCATGCAACAGCGGAGAAATCTTCACAGTATTGTTACCATTACTGTTTAGCCTTGCCACACCGCTTGCCGCCACACAACTTCTTGCCATAAACCTGATAACCGATTCTCTTCCGGCAATCGCTCTGGGCATGGAAACGTGCGGTGCGGAAGTTATGAACAGTTCATGGATAAAAAATAACGAAAAAACCTTTTCACCGCTTAAAATATTCACGATTGTCTTTGAAGGTATGCTGATTGCCTCTCTCTCACTTATCGGATACCTCTGCTACGGAAGCACAGGCTGCTTTACGGTCCTCGGACTTACGGAAATATTCCACTCATTCAATCTTCGCGATGAAAAGTCCATCTTTAAAAGGAAGACAATAAACCCATATATATTGGGTTCGGGAATATTATGCACATCCCTGCTTTTAGGGGCAATATATATCAAAGGGATGCGAAAAGCCTTCTCTCTGACACTACTGTCGCCGGCTGCCCTTGCTACACTTTTTGCAATCAGCTCCGTAATAATAATCGTCAAAGAAATAGAAAAGAAGCTCTTTGCCTAAGCAGGAGCTTCTTATTATTTGTAATTAATTTTTAAACACTTATGTCTTAATATTCCGTGAACAATACATAACATTAATCTGAAAACTTATATCGTAATAATCAGGACAAAAATTAACAGAGCTATCTGAAAAACCAGACATTTTTAATCTGCTCACCATTCGGGTGAAGCTTCTGAATGCTTTCACTCCAGTAATTAAAACCCGTCCACGGCTTCTGTGCTCCGTTTTGAAGCAGATACTTTGCAGCCTTATTTTGTGCCGGGTATTTATTTACCCCTGTATTATAATTATTAACCGCTCTCTTTAATGAACCGTTTGAATATACACCAAACTGTCCAGGAGCCGTAATAACCTGCTTCATGGTCTTACCGCTTTTACATCTGTTAAGCACAACACTGCCGGTAGCAATCATCGAATCCCAGTCGATGTGTGCCTCCGTAGCAATTAAACAGGTGAGAAGCACCTCATCGCTGATATTATCAAGATAGCTTCCGCCCGATACATTTGCCGGCTTCTTTGTAGGTGTCGGTGTAGGTGTATTGGTAGGTGTAGGTGTATTAGTCGGCGTAGGTGTAGGAGTAGCAGTTATCTGCATATGCTCATCCTCCTCCTCTTTGTCATGGTTAGGAAGAGCTCCTGCGTATTTATTGTCGTCGACAAATCCCAAATCAGTAACAGCCGGAGGAACAATTGCCGGTGTGACCGCAGGTGCAGGCCGGGATGCGTTCGTGATGGTTATATAGTCCATCATCTCAAATCCGGTAGCCTCATGAACATTTAGAGAAATTGATATCTGAGTAGTAATGTCAGGTATCTCGGTAACAACACCCGTAACTTCCGCTGTCTGCGTCGGTTTAATATACCTCTTAACCTCGGGTTCAGCCTTTACCCCATGAACAATTGCCGCAATGCCAATCACAAGCATTACAAATAATGTTCCAAGCATTACCCTTGTCTTTATTGAGTCAATCATATCTTTCCTTATCAAACAAATCTACCTTGTGACCACAAACTGAAGCACAAAGTCGCATACACAAATCTGATTTTGACATTCCAACGGTCAAAATTGTTACGAAATTATTACATACATAATATCATATTTTTCCAATCAAGTCAACCACACCATATTGTGGTTGCCGGAAGTTGTCGGACAAATACTTCCCATTTTCTCTTTTGTATAACAAAAAAGGCACCCTTACCGGGTGCCCTGATAATCATAAGCTTCAATTTATTAGAACTCAATCTTACCGTTATTGTTGTCATCAACGAAATAATAAGCAGCATTCTCTTCAGGCTTAACATAAACCTTAACCTCATCTACAGCGCCTGCCTTCTTAGCAGCTGCTGAGATAATCTTGTTAAGATCAACTTCCTTACCTGCGAACTGAACATATACGCTTGCCTTTGGAGCAGCTTTCTTTTCAGCAGTCTTCTTTACAGGAGCCTTCTTAGCTTCCTTCTTTGGCTCTTCAACCTTAACTTCTTCTGCTTTCTTTGGTGCACAAGCCTTTGCTGCGCAAACCTTCTTTGCAGGAGCTGCCTTTGGAGCTTCAACCTTTACTTCTTCTGCCTTTACTTCTGTAACCTTCTTTGTTGCCATAATAATCCTCCTACTCTCGTTGGACAAATCTTTTGATATATAAACCTAATGTCCACTCAATCTGATATTAATAAATAAGCATCGCTTATAT
Organism: Clostridiales bacterium; assembly: GCA_029010495.1. GTDB lineage: Bacteria > Bacillota > Clostridia > Lachnospirales > Lachnospiraceae > UBA3775. The sequence goes on from JAQXKO010000017.1 coordinate 25,010, forward strand.
GCTAATAATAAAATAATTTTGTAACTTTTTCAATAGAAAGATAGTTTTTCTACTTATTGAACAAAAACCAATTTGTCTGACTATTCAAATGATATCGTTTTGCACAATTTCATTAATCATCAGATAAATAATTTGTTAAAAACACACAATTCACTATTTCTTTCTGTAATTATAATATACCTTGCCCGCAACCTGTCCTCCGCGGATTTTTGCAAGTTCACTTACAGTTACGCATTTATACCCCTGTTCCTGGAGTGATGTGATAATGGTCTCGGCAGCACTTGTAGTAGACTCATATAAATCGTGCATAAGAATTATATCACCGTCTTTTACCTTGGATAAGACATTTTTAATCGTCTGCTCCTTATCCCTTGTCTTCCAGTCGATAGTATCAAGGCTCCACATATAACACGGCTTGTTAACGATTGAAGCCGTACTACTGTCAATATATCCGCCCGGCGGTCTGAAAACAGGACAGTTCTTGCCTATTATCTTATTAACGGCTTCATCAGTTGAATTTATCTGGTATTTTATATCATCCTTTGAAATCCTGGTAAGGTAAGCATGTTCATATGTATGACTGCCTATTTCACAGCCGAGGGCATCTGCTCTTTTAATCGTCTCGGCATATGTACCGGCCCTGTTTCCGACAATAAAAAATGTACATTTTGCCCCGGTCTTTTCCAATACGTCAAGAAGCTTAGGAGTATGAATCGAAGGACCGTCATCATATGTTAACGCAACATATTTGTAGTAAAGAATCTTTTTTTCAACGAGATAACCGTCACTGTCAAATTTGCACAGGAAATTATCAAATGTCTTCTCGCCCTTAAAGAGTCTGCCGTCTTCTCCGGCGTAGCAGTCCCTGTCGCCATCCTTTATCCAGCCGGTTATCATTGAACCGTCTTCTTCAAAGAAGTATGTATCGCCGGCTATAGCTGCCTTACCCGTCTGAAGTTTGCCTTCCACTCCTGTCACATATAATGTTTTATTGCCATATTTTACGAAGCCCTTTTCGCCCACTGCACCCGTACTACTAAAGTAGTACAAGTTATTTTCAATATTTTTGACGGTATTCATGCATATCGAGCCGTCTTCCAGCGCATATCCTCTCTTACCGTCTGACAGCACAATCCATCCGGTCTGTATATCGTAATCATTTCCGAATTTATATGTCTTGCCGTCAATTATTTCATAGCAGTTTCTTATAAGAGCTCCGTCTTCGCGTGCATAATAAAGCTTACCGTCTATAGTCATAAAGCCCTTCATCATGGCGCCGTTTTCATCAAATCCGTAAAACTTATCATCAACCTTGCATTTGCCCACGGCAAGCTTATGAGTTTTATACAGGTAATATCTTTTTCCTTCATAATCAAAGAAACCGTATTGACTTCGCCCGTCTTCTCCGAAAAGGTATATCTTTCCGTCAGGCATTTTCTTTAATCCGATAAACAGAGAGCCGTCAGGATTTGTAAAATACTCATCCTCGCCTTTTCTGATTAATCCGTTTGTAAGCCTTCCGTCATCATCAAACAGATATGCTTCGCCGTTAATTTCAACCTTACCCGTCTGCATGTATCCTTCTGCATCAAAATAATAATTTGCACCTTCTATTTCCTTATATCCCGTAATCATGACTCCATTTAACTTGTCATAATATCTTTTCTGATTGCCGAATTCCACAAAGCCCGTAATCATGACTCCTTTATCGGAAAAGAAGTAGCTTTTTCCGTCAATGTCCTGCAACCCGGTTACAAGTCTTCCGTCATTACCGGCATAATATACTCCGTTCTTTCTTTCAATCCACTGATTGGTCATAACCCTGCCATTGTTGAAATAGTATGTCTCTCCGTTCTTTTTGTAAAAGCCCGTCCGCTTTGTATACATAACAATTCCGCCTATGGTAAGAATTGAAACAATGACAGACAGCGTAATTATTATTGCTTTTTTATGTCGTAATAATTTTTCAATCATTATCTCACCTCTGGTAAAATCCTTAATTATCTGTTTATGCCGAAGTATCCGTCAAATGCAGTACAAAATTAACGGATACCGGCCGTTATACACATGTCTCTGTATTACCCATAAATATAACACATATTTGTTACAATATATTTAAACAAACATTAATTAATTATTAAATAGAAAAGGCGTGTATATCAAATACACGCCCCAAAAAAATAATTTATCTGCACCTTCTTACACAATCCTTCCAGCCGGATATCAGCTCTTTTCTCTTCTCCTCATCAAAACCGGAGGTAAATACATCCATATCACCGCTCAGTTTTATAATCTCCTCCGTACTGCCGTAAAAGCCTGTCGTGAGTCCGGCAAGATAAGCAGCTCCCTGTGCAGTGCTCTCAATAACCGACGGTCTGATAATGTCCGCTCCCGTTATATCTGACTGAAACTGCATGAGGAAGTTGTTGGCAGATGCTCCGCCGTCAACCTTTATGGACTTAAGCTTTATACCGCAGTCCTCCTCCATTGCCATAAGTACATCATTTGTTTCATAGGCAAGGGATTCTACAACCGCCCTTATAAAATGTGCCTTGGTAGTACCTCTTGTCAGTCCGAAAACGGCACCCCTTGCATAAGCATCCCAGTAAGGTGCCCCAAGTCCGGTAAATGCAGGAACCACATACACGCCGTTTGTGTCCGGAACACTCTCGGCATATTCCTCCGTCTCCGCAGCACTGCTAATAAGCTTCATTTCATCCCTGAGCCATTTTATGGCAGCTCCGGCAACAAATACACTACCCTCAAGAGCATAAGCCCTTTCCATTTTTTCTGTCGTGGCAGCTACAGTCGTAAGCAGTCCGTTCCTTGATTCTACAGCAGTAGTTCCAGTATTCATCAGTAAAAAGCAGCCTGTACCGTATGTATTCTTTACCTCGCCCTTTTTAAAACATTCCTGCCCGAAAAGCGCCGCCTGCTGATCACCTGCTACTCCTGCGATAGGTATATGATTACCCAGAAGCGACTCATCCACCTCGCCGTATATATGACCTGAGGGATATACCCCCGGAAGCATGGACGCCGGTATGTCGAACAGCTTTAACAGCTCGTCATCCCATTCCATGGTATGAATATTAAAAAGCATCGTACGTGAAGCATTGGTATAATCCGTGGCAAATACTTTTCCCTTTGTAAGCTTATAGATAAGCCAGGTATCTACCGTGCCGAATAAAAGCTCTCCGGCCTCCGCCTTATCTCTTGCCCCGTCAACATTATCAAGTATCCACTTAATCTTAGTTGCGCTAAAATAAGGATCGGGTATTAATCCCGTTTTTGACTTTATCATATCCGAAAGCCCCGAAGCTTTTATATCATCAATCATCGGTGCCGTTCTTCTGCACTGCCATACAATTGCGTTATAAACAGGATTCCCCGTTGATTTATCAAAGCATATTGTCGTTTCTCTCTGGTTTGTAATTCCGAGACAATCTATCTCAGAAGTATCAATATCAGCCTTTGCATAGGCCTCCATCATAACACCATACTGTGAAGCCCAGATTTCATTCGGATCCTGCTCCACATAGCCCGGCTTCGGAAAAATCTGTGTAAATTCCTTTGCTGCACTTGACTTTATCCTGCCGCTTTTATCGAATATAATACATCTTGAGCTTGTCGTCCCCTGATCAAGCGCAATAATATATTTTTTCATGGCCATTCCCCTATCTTTCCGTGTTTTCCTTTACCTGCGCAGCAACCTTATTAATCCACTCATACAGATATTCGTAAACCTCAGCTCTGTCCTTCTCGTTTATTACCTCATGTCTGTCACCCTCACAAAGCTTAAGAGTTACATTCCAGATTCCGGCCTTACAGAGAGCCTTATAAGCCTTTTTAACATCTTTACCGTAATTGCCGACAGGATCCTCATCTCCGGATATCACAAGAACTGGAAGAGATTTTCTTATTTTATTGATGTTTTCCTTTTTCTTAACGTAAGTAATTGTTTCAAATAATTGTCTGAACGCCGAAACGGTAAATATATAATTTGCTCTCGGGTCGTCCTTTATCTTCTCAAGGATTTCTTCGTCAGAGGTCTGCCAGTTTCCCGTCATGTCACCCTTAATTCTCTTGTTATATGCCCCAAATGCAATATTTGATAAAATCGTACTTCTGTAACGTTTTCCCTTAATTATTTCAATGATTCTGCAGAGAAATCTACCGAATCTGAGCATTGTTTCAGGCTGATTACCCGTTCCCATAATGATGGCTCCGTCAACAATGTCACTATGATTAACAAGATATCGTCTGACCATAAATGAACCCATACTGTGTCCCATAATAACAATCGGCACATCAGGATATCTTCTCTTCATGATTTTTGTAATATGATAAAGGTCATGAACGATAATCGCTCCCCCGTCCTTTTCCCCAAAATAACCGAAATCTTCATGTGAAGCTGCCGTATCACCATGACCGATATGGTCATTACCTATTACAAGTATACCCTTCCCGGAAAGATATCCGGCAAAATCATCATATCGGTCGATAAATTCTATCATGCCGTGAGATATCTGCAATATACATTTTATCTCACCCTCCGGCACCCACATAATACCGTTTATGGTATTAATACCGTCAACCGACTTTAACTTAAATAGTTTTTTCATAGTCCCTCCGTAATATAATAAATCAAACCGTTTGAAACAATTAATATAATCAGCATAATCGTCTGCTCTCGCAATACGATATCAATTTAATTATAATTGTTAAATTGTATAAATTCAACTAAAAAAATATAATACATCAACAATAAAGCTTAATTAACCGGGCATCACTCACTATCCGATAATAAAATATAAAGACAGCAATATCGCCAGAAAAATGATGTTGCTTAATGTAAAATACCTGAAATATCTGCCCTTAAGCTCACTTTTTTCTGCAACGACGAATTTATACGATATAAGACTGGCCATAGATGCAATAAGTGTTCCGAGACCGCCGAGATTTGTGCCTATTACAAGTCCTTCTGCGGATTGTGTAAAGCCTGACATTAACAGCGCACACGGAACATTGCTTATCACCTGACTTAATAACACCGCCATAATTACCTCATGATTCTTTATAAGCGCTTCAATAACTGTTTTGACCGCCTCAATACGCGACATATTTCCGATGAAAACAAAAAATCCCGCAAAGGTCAGGAGCAGATTGTAATCAACCATAAGCAGCGCTTTTCTGTCCATTACAAGAAATACCGCCAGACATAACGCTGCCGGTATCAGCGCAGGAAAAAGCTTTGCCACACTTAACAGGCAGATTATGAACAGCAAGATACAAACTGCAACAGCCCTTTTATTATGTATTCCGTCATTTTCTATCCCGACACTTATTGATTTTCTCTCCGATGCCAGTATGCACCAGCCAATAAGCATCAGAAGAGAGCATAATGAGTATGGAAGCATCAGCCTGATAAAACCTGTCAGCTTAATTTTCATAATTGAAAAAAGATATAGATTCTGCGGATTACCCGTGGGCATCAGCATGCTGCCCAGATTAGCCGCCACAGTCTGCGCCGCAACAACAAAAACCGTATATTTTTCAGTGTCCGACAGCTTAAGAATAATAAGCGCAAGGGGAACAAAAATTATCAATGCCACATCATTAGTCATAAACATGCTGAATACAAAGGGAAGAAGCACAAGCACAAGTACAAGCTGCCTTTCCGTTTTAACCCTATTTATGATACTTTTCCCTATAAATCTGAAAAAGCTGCAGTTTCTGAGGCCTGCCATCACACTCATAAGAGCAAAAAGCAGTAACAGAGTATCAGCATCAATATATGAAGCATACTCCTTATCAGGCGTCACAAATAACATTGAAACAGCCGCCAGCAAAAGGGCCACACACAATACGGCATCCTTTCTCAGATAATTTATTATTTTCATATCGTTTTCCCCTGAATATTATTATATTTTTTCATGAAGTTATATACCGATGAAGTTATATACCGTTTAATATATTACTGCCCGATACCTTTCACATTCTTCGTCGCAGGATTTATATGAATTATTGACATATCACCCGGATTTGTAGTAAACTACACAAAGATTTACAGATGCATATTATCATAAATTTACAGGAGTATCAATTATGTCAGACAAAAAAGTTCTTACACTTCAGGATATTTCATGTATGGGACAATGCTCTCTTACTGTGGCACTTCCGATCATTTCCGCATGCGGCGTGGAAACTATCATACTGCCCTCTGCTGTTTTGTCCACTCATACCGGCGGATTTAAGGGCTATACCTTCCGGGACCTGACCGATGATATCCCGCTTATTATGAATCACTGGATGAGTGAAGGAATCAAATTTGACTGCCTTTATACAGGTTATCTGGGAAATATCAGGCAAATTGATTATGTTCACGACCTCAAAAAAAACTTAATGAAGGAGAATGCGCTTTTTATAGCTGACCCGGCCATGGCTGACTTTGGTAATCTGTATGCCGGCTTTGACAGAAAATTTGTAAAAAGCATGGCACAGCTTTGCGGCTATGCCGATATAATTCTTCCTAATATTACCGAGGCAGCCTTTATGACTGACTCGGAGGTAATACTCGATAATCACAGCGAAGAATATATTGATATGCTTCTAAGTAAACTTGCCTCACTCGGATGCAAAGCAATTATATTAAAGGGTATATGCTACAATGACAAAGAAATAGGAATTGTCTATTATGACTGCCTGACAAACAAAAAAGAGCATTATTTTACAGAAAAAATAAATACTACCGCTCACGGAACCGGCGACTGCTATGCTGCCGCCTTTACAGGTTCACTGATAAAGGGATTTACTCCTTTTGACGCGGCACGGCTTGCTGCTGACTTTGTGGTAGAATGTATAAAACACACAGTAAATGATAAAGAACACTGGTATGGAGTAAAATTTGAGCAGGCTCTTCCGATGCTTGTCTCAAAGCTCAATAAATAAAACAAAAGCCCTGCCAAAATGCGGGGCTTTTCATATCTTATAAAGAGCAAGTCTCCTCTCCGGATAAAGCGTAAGTCTGCATATCATATAGGGCAGTCAGCTTCTCCGGATAAAGCCCGGGCTTTCTCATCAGATGAAGCAGTCAGCTTCTCCGACAGCTTTGCCGCCATGGCAATGGCAAGCTCCTTATCCTTATCCTGATATTGCATATATGTGTAATAACATCCATAGATGATATAGGAATGTAGAATATTTCTTGCCAGGTCATCCTTATATTCAGGATAAATATTATAAATCATATTTTTAATTGCCTTTTCCATTTTCCATGGAAGCACATTAATTCTGTTCCCCGAAAAGACAATATTTATAAGGTTTTTCTTGGCCTCAAAGGACTGACATAAAAGCATGGTAAAATCTGCCACATTTACCTCAACTTCACCCGGTATGCTTATCGCATCAATCAGACTGTCTACGAGCTCATCCTCAATCCGGCTTGAAAGCTCATATATATCCTGATAATATACATAAAATGTTGACTTGTTCACATCAGCCTTTTTGCAAAGCTCCACTACCGTCATATTCTCAAGATCCTTTTTTGATCTTATTTCGATAAATGCATTCAAAATTGCCCTTTGTGCCTTTGTCATATTAACACCTCTCCATCAATAAATTTTTTTATATCTGACATGATAATCCGTTTTGAAACACTATATCATATCGGCGTGATAAACGCAACACAATCAGACATAATCAAGTATATGTCCTTTTTTAGACATTTGTCGTATATTGACTGATGACTATCCGAATCATCTGTTATATTATTATTGCAGAATTTCGACTATAGTCTGATTTTGCACTGTTGTCTGATTTGAACATCTGCTGTTCAAGGGTAATGTGTACTATTATTCTTAATAATGACAACATGCAATATTTTATACATTTCAAAACTGCTTACATCGGGATGAATCTATGGATATTTATAATTTTTACACAGGAAAAGAATTTGAAGCCTACGAATACCTCGGGGCGCATACCTACTGGGGAGGTACAACCTTCAGAACCTTTGCCCCTTCGGCAAAGCACGTCGCTGTAATCGGTGATTTTTCAAACTGGGAAGAAGTTCCCATGCATCAGGTGATGGACGGTAACTTCTGGGAAGTCAGTATTCCCGGTACCATGACAGGTAATCTGTATAAGTACAAAATATACGGACGTGACGGAAGCTTTAAGGAGCATGCCGACCCATTCGGCTTCTATGCGGAATTAAGACCGGCAACAGCATCAATTGTTTTTGACATTAAGACCTCTTATGATTTTAAAGACCATCGATGGATGAAAAAACGTCATACACTTGCAGACGGACCGATGAATATATATGAGCTGCATTTTGGTTCATGGAGAAAGCCGGACGACTCAAATCCGGATTCATGGTATAATTATTCAGAGCTTGGAAACATTCTTATCCCGTATCTGAAAGAAAACGGATTTAATTTTCTTGAAATTATGCCACTGAACGAATATCCCTGTGACCAATCCTGGGGCTATCAGTCTACAGGTTTTTTCGCTCCCACCTCAAGATACGGAAATCCTAATGAGCTCAGACAATTTATCGAGCAGTGTCACGAAAATGATATAGCAGTCATACTTGATTTTATTCCGGTCCATTTTGCGGTAAATGATTACGGACTTAAAGATTATGACGGCGGAAACTCTTTGTTTGAATATCCTAATAACTTCGCCAAATATAACGAGTGGGGCAGCTGTAACTTCATGCATTCCAGAGGTGAAACCTGCAGCTTTCTTCAGTCGGCCGCAAATTTCTGGTTAAGCCTGTATCATTTTGACGGATTAAGAATGGATGCTGTCGGTAATCTGATTTACTGGATGGGTGATAATAATCGCGGCGAAAATAAATGTGCCATTAATTTTATCAAAACAATGAATCAGGGCCTCAAGGAGCGTCACGGTGACATTCTATTATTTGCTGAGGATTCTTCGTCTTATCAGGGTGTTACAAAGTCTGTGGCACAGGGCGGTCTCGGCTTTGATTTCAAATGGGACCTTGGATGGATGAACGATACTCTCTCATATTTCCAGACACAGCCTGACTGCCGCAGTGAAAAATATCATAAGCTGACATTTTCAATGATGTATTATTACAACGAAAGGTTTATCCTTCCTTTCTCTCATGATGAGGTGGTTCACGGCAAGGCATCAATCGTTAATAAGATGAGTGATTTGTACGAGGGCAAATTCCGTCAGGCCAGAGCCCTTTATATGTATATGTATGCCCACCCGGGCAAAAAGCTCAACTTTATGGGAAATGAGTTCGGACAGCTGAGAGAATGGGACGAAAAAAGGGGACAGGACTTTGATTTGTTAAAATATCCGATTCATGATGATTTTAATCGTTTTTTCAAGACACTGTCTCATTTTTACCTTAACCATCCTGCCCTGTCGGCACTTGATTACAGTACCGAGGGCTTTTACTGGGTTGACTGCAATATGCCAAATGAAAACATATATGCCTTCATAAGACGATGTGAGGGTGAAAAGCTTCTGGCTGTCTTTAATTTTTCATACCGCACACAGGATTACTGTCCAGACCTCGGATACGATTGCATACTGACGCCATTGTTAAACAGTAATGACGAGATATTCGGCGGTGAAATAAAAGCTGATAATATGCCAATAATATGCAACAGGTGGGTTAAGCTTACACTTCCGGGATATCATGCATGCTACTATTCCGTCACTGTGCAGTAAACATCACTTAAAATTGTCACTCACACAGGTTTATCAAAACCAATTAGTCGTAACGGTTTATTACATTTAACTTTACGGTTTATTACATTTAACTTTACGGTTTATTCATTACAATCAGTTATTACGATCTGATATTTACAATTAGTTATTAAGGTCTGATAATTACAATTATTCATTACGGTTTATTACAACAAAAGCCTGATACTGTTTATAACATCCCCAATTTCGGATTGTTATAATACAGTATCAGGCTTAATTAGTACAAACATTGCTTCTATCGGTCAATATGACGGAAGCTTGCCCTGCCCGATGCATAGTCTCCTACTATCTGACCATGACCGAAAAGCTTATATTTATATGTCACCAATCCCTCAAGTCCTACAGGTCCTCTTGCATGAAGTTTACCTGTACTGATGCCGACCTCAGCACCAAAGCCATATCTGAAGCCATCTGAAAATCTGGTGGAGCAGTTATGGAAAACTCCGGCGGAGTCAACCGTTTCCATAAAATATTCTACAGCAGTAGCATCATTTGAAATAATGCAGTCTGTATGATGTGAGCCGAAATAATTAATATGGTCGGCCGCCTCCTTCACATCATCAACAAGCTTTACCGACAGGCAGAGATCAAGGTATTCCGTATTGAATTCATCCTCACCCATAACCTCACATTGAATTATTTGGGCAACCTCTTTTGTCCCTCTTACCTTTACGCCGGCTCCGGCAAGCATTTCATAAAGCTTTGGCAGAAATTCTGCTGCCACGCTGTGATTAACGAGTATTGTTTCTACCGCATTACAGGCTGCACAATATTGTGTTTTTGCATCATGAATTACATTAAGCGCCAGCTTTTCATCGTATAAACGGTCAACATATATGTGACAGATACCGTCTGCATGACCCATAACCGGAATTTTTGTGTTATTAATAATATAGCTTACAAATTTATTAGAGCCTCTCGGAATAAGAAGATCTACATCTTTATCGCATGCTAATAATTCATCAATCTCAGAATGTGCCTCAGCCTGGTTGAGCATATTCTCGGGAAGCCCGGCATTAATAACGGCATTTTTAATTATATTAAATATTGTCCTGTTACTCTCCGTGGTTTCCTTTCCTCCCTTTAAAATGGCGCAGTTTCCGCTCTTTATACAAAGTGCGGATATCTGTACCAAAGCATCAGGTCTTGCCTCAAATATTACACCTATTACTCCTATGGGACAGGTTACCCTGTATAAATCAAGACCTGTATCAAGCTGACGGTCAAGAAGCACCTTGCCAAGCGGATCAGGCAGACCGATAAGCATCTCAATGCCTTCTATGCAGGAGTAAAGCTTTCCCTCATCAAACTTCAGACGTTTAATAACTGCATGTGAAATACCGTTTTCTTCAGCTTTAATTAAATCTTTCTTATTGGCAGCAAATATTTCCTCTTTATTATCATTAAGAGCCTTCATTACGGCTCTGAGTGCATCATTTCGAAGCTCTGCGGATGAAGAAGCCACATAAGGTGAAGTCAGCTTCATTTTTTTTGCAATCTCGCTTATACTCATATAAAATCTCCTCTTTTCTAATATCTGGTTTTGTAAATATCATTATAAGTTGTAATCACTTAATTTTTTATTGTTTATTGACCTGCACGGCTCTTACGGTTACTCTTTCCTTTCCGCCGTAGGTACATGAGAACAGTGTAATGTCCCACTCATCCGAGCCTGCCTTGACGTCATCCACATCATATGCTCCGAGTATTTCAATCTGAATCACCTCGTAAACATACTCTTTATTATCCGCATCAATAAAGATTATATTATCGCGCGTATTGAGCTGCTGAATACCCTTAAAGAAGGAAGGCAGATTATGGGCACATATTATAAGATTACCGTACAAGGCGCTTCCGTCATATCTGCATGCGGCCTTCTTCATCAGCTTATTGCTCCAGTTCTTTGTGACAGGCAGTGTAACCTTCATGGAAGGAATATGAATTACACCGATATAATCAGTCCCGTTTATGTCAAAAGTCTTAAGCGGCTCCATCTTTTCTACATTAGTAGTATCATTTATTTCCGGGCTTAATGTACCTCCCGCCTCAATCTGGGGTGAGTTTTTGTAGCCTTCATTTTCAATTCTTTCAAGTGTTGTCTTAAACGGAATTACATCCTCTATATATGTCAGTGCATCATTTGCATTTTTACTGCATCTATAATCGTCATATTTGTTATACAAAACAAGGGACAATGCTGCAAGGATGAGCACTGCCCCGGAAATTATAAATGCAAGACCAGTTCGTCTGCCATTCATATTATAAATCCTTTTTTGACTTTGATAAAATTGTAATACCTATTCCGATAAGAATCATACCTGCCAGCAAAAGCATCGGTACCGGCCAGTTAAGCTGTCCCGTCTGCGGAAGCTTAGGTGTAGTCGTAGGAGTAGGAGTTCCTGTAGGATTAACCGGAGTCGGTGTCGGCGTAATATTTGAAGCAAATGTATTTTCGACAACAAACTTACCGTCCTGTTCCTTATATACAACCTTATAATATTCAGATACATCTTTTTCAATTACGCTCCAATTATGGTCACTCTCTGATTCCCACTCGTAATTCCAGTTATTTGAAGCATCAAGTGTAACTTCTTCCACACTGTTACCGTCACAGAATATTTCAATAACAACCTTTGAAGGTCTGTACTTTGTATTATTATCTTCACCCGACCAAACCTTTTCAACTCTGTATTGATATCTTGTCGGTCTCTGAAGCTCCTGAACCTGAAACTTTGCTTCAACCCTGACTGCCCCGGTTTCCTGTCCGGTAATCTCTATTATTGCAGGAACCGGCGTATACTTTTTGTAATCCTTTACATATTCTTCACAGGCAAATACATATACACCCTTTTCAAGTCCTTCAATGACTGCAATACCCGAAGAATTGCTTACAGCACCGGTCACAGGGGTAATTCCCTTTGCAACGATAACATTATAATAGCTTCCCGCAAGCGTAGCAAGCTCAGCCGCTGACATTCCCTCAGCAGGAGCAGCACATTCGGCAAAATCAGCCAAAAGATGATAACTGCCATACACATCCTTATCTGCTACCTTAGTAATATTCCATGTAATGCCCTCAACAGGTACATCATCAGTCTTTGTATCTATTTCAACCGTAATACCTGCTGCATAAGCCAGATTAATGCACATTATCAGTGTAAGCAGAATTACTAAATGCTTTATGCTCTTTCTCATGTCATCGCCTCTCATTTTACTTTTTGTTGTCATATATTGCATCAAGTGGATTGGCCGGAAGACTTTTCTTTTTCCCTCCGACAATCCAGATTATTATCATAATTATTACAAGCGGCATTGCTATAAAAGGCACTACCAGCATCGGATCAACCTGCATTGCATCTGCAGGCACCCTGATTAACAGCTGTTCCTCTGTTATTATTCTCTTCGCTCTTACAAGTAATCTGTGTGTATTTACACCATACGGAGTACATGTAAGAAGTGTCACATGATCCTCGCCCTTTATTATCCCAAGCTTTTCCATATTATCAGGCAGGACGATATTTATCTCGTCCACCTCATATGTAAGGGTCTGGTTCATTACGGTAATTGTAAATATATCGCCTACCACAAGCTTGTCCAGATCGCTGAACAGCTTTGCAGAGGGAAGGCCTCTGTGGGCCATAATAACACTATGCGTATTCTCTCCGCCAATCGGGAATGAGCTTCCCTCCATGTGGCCGATTGCCACACTTAATACCTCTTCACCTGTTCCGTGGTAAATCGGAAGCACTACATTAATTGCAGGTATTGTAACATAACCTATTGTACCTGAACCGGCAATATCAAGAATGTTTTCATATTTTTCAATATTACTGTTTTCATACAGCTCTTTATAATCCGTAATAGGATTAGCAAGACCGGCCAGCTCATTGTTATATTGTTCGGCTTTTAAAAAACAATCCTCGTATTTTGCATCTGACAGCTTATCAACCGCAGCCTGGTACTGTTCAACTGCTCTTGACTGCATTCTTTCATTTAACCAATTGCTTACTGTAGGATAAAGTATAATTGCAAAACCAAGCAATAATACCAAAACTAAAAAAATTGTTATTAATCTGTCCTTAGTTTTCTTTTTCATCAAGCCTCCTATATATGCCGGCAGACAAAAAGTCTGCCGACACTACAGGTATAAATATTATTCTTCGTTGTTCATTCTCTTCTTAGAGATGAGAGGAATTGCTGCACCGACAACAAGAATACCGCCGACAATGTAAAGAATTGTTGTACCCATACCACCTGTTGTAGGAAGAGATGAACCCTTTGAGTTTTTGATTTCAACCGCTACATTAACATCAGCGCCCTCGCTGACTGTTCCGGCAACACCGTTAACTGTAATTGCTGTTAATGCCTTTGATGCATCGCCGTCAACCCATGTCTGTCCGTTTGTTGTAGTTGCTGCAACAACAAGCTCTGTAACGGCATCCTGTGGAAGATTGTAGCCTGCAGGAGCCTTTTTCTCTTCTACATAATATGTTCCGTCCTCAAGACCTGCAACCTTAATGTTGCCGTCAACATCAGTAACAAATGTTGTACCTTCTGCTGCAAAGCCTGTTACACGTCCGTTAGCTGCTACTACATATTCCTTATCAGAACCGTTTAATCTGTAAATCACAAATTCAGCGCCCTGAAGTTTCTTTGTAGAATCTGCACTGTCAATCTTATTAATACCGAGTGAATATGTAAATACTATTACTTTATCCTCAGGTGTTGTACCTTCTGCTGTAGAAGTTGTTGAGTTAGGGTTATTGGAATACTTAAGTGAAGCAGTGTTTTTGTTACCGCCAAGTCCGATAACTGCATCCTCAGTAAGCTTTGCCTTGTAAGTAATTGTAATCTTCTTGCCTGTTAAATCATAATTTCTGAGATCAGGGAAAGTGATTTCAACATTCTGGCTGTCTCTGCTTATTACACTATAAGAGCCTTCAGGAGCAGCCGTGTCACCGAAAATAACTGATTCAATGCCTGTATATGCAAGACCGCTATCCATTTTATCTGTTACAACCAACTTATATTCGCTGTTGTAAGACTTATAATTGTCAGCAACCGTAACATAAATTCTGAACAGGATTTCATCACCGATGCTGTAATCGGCAACATCATTAAATGTTCCGTCAAAATCACCTGAATAACCTTTTTCTTCAACCTTTTTAACGAGTGTAGGAGCTGATGTCTTTGCTGTAACATTTACATTGCTGCCGCCTACAACCTCAAGAATATACTTTGTATATGCGCCTGAGTTGTCAACACCCGGTGTTGTGCTACCAGAACCGGTTGGAGCTGCCTTGTCCATTACAAGATAATAACCGTCATCAAGACCGGAAATAATATTATTAACGGCATCAACACCTGTTGATACAAATGGTGCGATTGCATCTGCGAATGCCTTTGTATTATCATCATCCTTTTTGCTGATTGTAGCAAGCTTTTCAGCTATTTCAGTAACATTGGTACAGTCCTGGAAAAATACGATACCTTTTACTGCCGTCAATGCATCTGCCTGCTTATCTGCTGCAATTGCACTACCCCAATTAATATCTGTTAATACGCCTTCTGCATATGTGCCTGAAAAAATCTGATATGCAGTATAAGCATGTGTTCCCTTATCTGATTCAGGAACGGTGATTGTAATCGAACCTGCACCTGCAGCGCTTGCCACGCCAAGGTTTACAGGAAGCATCATTACTACAGCAAGTACCAGTGCTGTAATCATTGCCGAGATTTTTTTTGTCTTTGTGCTAAACATAATGTCTCCTCTTTTTTGTTTAGATTTTATTTGCAAGACCTAAGTCTTCAAATACATATTAATAAGTTGCATGCAGGTTAATTAATACGTCCTGCCCGCTCAAATGGCCACAGTCGCAGCATTACTACTCCGACAACATTTTCTTCAGCTACACAGCCGACCTGATTGGAACGGCTGTCAACAGATGTGGCTCTGTTATCCCCCATTACGAATACACGCTCTGCCGGGACCTGGTAGGGAAATGTGATGTCACATTCACCCATTGATTTTTCGGTAACGTAATCCTCCTCTAATGCAATGCCATCTACGAATACATTACCCTGAGTGTCAATATTTACCTTCTGACCCTCCGTTGCAATAACCCGCTTCAATAAAATTTTATTGTTATAGTAAAAAGCTATGATGTCACCTGTTTTATAACCGCCGTGCTTTTTACAAATAACCATTTCATCGTTTGTCAGTGTAGGGTTCATACTGTTACCGGTAACTCTTAAAACAGGTAATACAAGAGTGGCAATCAGTACGGCAATTGCCGCAACTACTATTAAAGACGATATCGTATTTTGTATTATCTTTATATAGTCTCTCCTGTATTTTTTTTGTTTTATCAGTTTTTCAAGCTGAGCTGTTTCCGGAACATCAATGATTTTATCCTCGTCCATTGCTCACCTCGCTGACACGAATTATTCTGTGATCTTTTTCTTAAATGCAAGCATTACTGCCGCTGCAATCATAAGTGTAGCGCCAAGAATTATAAATAATCCCGTACCGCTGCCGCCCGTATCAGGAAGAACAACCGAAATATCTTCCTTTGTAGCAGTATTTACAATCTCAATTATCAGATTTCCTTCATTATCGAATTTTGAATATGTCACCTGATAATCAGCCAATACTGTCTTTTCCTTTGCATAATACAGATAGTTTTTACTGTCAGTATAACCCGGAAGCTCCGAACAGTTGACAGATACGGCGTAACCGTTAGCATTATTTAATTCATATTCTCCGACCATATTTTCAGGCAGATAAATAAGTGATTCATCAACCTCGCCGACCGGCTTTTCAATTCTGTAAAGCTCGAAGCTGATTGCCGGCTTTGATGAAGTATCGGTTACTATATTGCCGTTTTTATCCTTCCAGATTTTTCTGACTGTTAATCCGGAGGAATTTGTTACATTAATTGTAGAATCACCGTTTGTAAAATTACCTGAATAGAAAGGCTGGTATTCGGCATCATTGTCGATATTTACCCACGTAGCACCGTTATCAAGAGAATATCTCTTTTCTTTTACAAAATAGTAATATGCTTGTCCGTTTTCGTCCTCGCCGTTCGGAAGATTTCCGAAAACACATCTGTTGCCGGCCGCCGTGAGAACAAGTGAATTTGTTGCAAGGTTGACATATTGTGAATCAATGCAGCCTGCCGCTACAAGCTCGCTCATACGGAGCGGCTCAAGGTCGGCCGCTGTAAGACTCAAATCTGTTGTCCTGTATAATTCAAACTCGGCCATAACCGAATTTGCGATGTTTGAAGGAAGACCTACCCAGTTCTTTTCAACAGTAACGTCAACCTTTCGAACATTCTGAATATAATACTTGCTGCCCGAGCTGATTACCTTACATTCGGTCACATCCTCAGGCATCTGATCAGGCTTTTTCATAAATGAGAAGTAAAACTCCGTAGTATAGCCTTCATCCCTGCCGAAATACTCATCACGATTTGTAAATGCATCGGGTTCTCTGTTTTCTACAATCTTATACAGCACCTTTTCAGCAAGCTGGAGATTAAGTGTCTTATTATTTTCTTTTACGAGCTCAATACTGTCCTCGCCTTCATTTCCCCATGTAACAACATAGAAATTGGCATTTTCGTCATTGTCGGGCTTACTGATTGATTTCGCCGGTATCCACATACCGTTTTCATATTTGCTCAGATAAAAGCCTGCCGTAAGTGTAAGCTCAAAATCACCTACGTCAACCTTTTCAAGAGAGAGATACTGCTCACCTGTAGAAGTAGCCCCGCTCTTTTCCGAAACAAGGAAATAACCGCTATAATCATCTCCGTAACCGGAGCCGATAAGATTTACGCTGTTTGTAACGGTAGCTTTTGAATATTCATGCTCCGAATCCTTTGCGCTGTATGTATATACAATTCTTAACGGTGTTGCATCAGGAAGTCCGGTAATGGTAAGTTTTGCAAGAGCTGTATATTCCCTGTAATTAACTCCCCATGTATTAGTTCCGTCAGATATTTCAACACTTTCGATATTATCAAAGCACTTATCGTGAAAAAGCATGCGATGAACAGAATCCGTACTTACGGTATCATGTGGAGTAAAGCTTCCCTCGTAAATTCCGTTTACGAAATTAACAGTCTGTCTTCCGTAATTCCATTCATTAGTAACAGGATTATAAAATTCATAGGAAAATGCTTCATTAGAGCTCTTATCCTTTGCATACACCTTAAAAGTATAATTCACGGAAGGATTAACCTTAATTTCCAAACCGGTCTCGTTCCATCCCAGTGAATTAACTATAGGTGTCAGACTGTAGATGCCATAATCATGGTCAATATAAGGATTATTCTTAAATGTATAATTCCATCCTTTGATTTCTTCTCCCAGAGTATCGTCCGGATTAAGCTTATAAATCTTAAAGAAGCTTATTTCAGGAGAGAATTCATTATTTGTACCACCCGTGACTTTGTCTATGGTAGGATTGCTTCCCTTGCCGGTACCCGTTTCGTATTGTTCACAAATCATTGTGTCGACAACCGTAAGTGTTTCTCCTGCAGGCACCAGTGACAATCCGTCCTTATTAATGTCTACGGTATACTGATAGTATCCCGTACCATTCTGCCTGCCGCCCTTACTAAGGACTCCGTCATCCTTCTTAACTCCCGGATTAACCTTAAGATTATGACTGACTTCGCTGTATTTATCATGCTTAACTGTATTGACGGCATTATAAACACCGTTTTCAAGCCGGCTGTCAAGCTCCGAGCACTTAATCATGGCCGAATAGCTGAAGTACTCGAATGATTTCTTTGAAACATATACCGTGAGCTTATTTGCAGCTTCATCATAGTAATAGCCCTCGTTGTATATACTGCTGTTATCATAAATACGTGAAAGCTCATATGAATACCACTGATTTAGCGATAATGTAATTGCACTGCCTGTTGTAAGTGTAAACTTGTCAGGTAAATAGTCTTCAAATACATAATATGAACCATTACCGACCTGCTGTTCAACAAGCCTGCTGCTCTCATCGGTAATATTAATTTTATAATCAAACCTGTAATAGTCCGTACCGTCAATTGTCTGCCTGTACGCTTCAAGCTCAGCTGCTTCAATTACGGTATCTGTCATGCCGTTCAATGTCTTGTTAAACGGAGCATTTTCAAAATCAGGTCTGAAATAAATAACCTTTGCTTCAGGATTCTTACCGTTGTATGATACTTTATTGATTATATCATAATTAACGCCGGCAACAACCTTATCTGTATCAACGTTTACAGTCATATTGTATTCAATTCTGACTCTGTAAAGTTTTTCAATATCGTCAGTACTCTTAAATGACAGGCTGAACTTACCTGCTGCCTCATCAAAAATTATTTCATAATCACTTCCGGCAGTAAGGCTTATCATCTGATATTGTTCATCGGAAAAATTGAGTTTAAACGAAAGACTTCCGAGTCCGTCCTTAACGGTCATACCGTCAGGAAGGGAAATCACATCATCAATCGTCTGTCCCGCATAGCTTCCCGGATTCTGAACAAGTTCTACAACCCAGGTTACGGAAGCCTGTGTATAGTCATCATTGTATTTTATTTCACTTCCGGTCTTTGTAACCTCATTCTTCTCCGTGTCGGTCACTGTGTATTCAACCGTTTCGGAATTATTATCTTTACCGACGACTGCAGTATTTTTATATTCATATGTATCCTCGCCGACCTCAACGCCGCCATAAAGGTTATTGCCGTCTGCAACAGGTGTCGAATATCTGATTGTAATCTCTTTAGCAGTCGTATCTCCGATTGTAACCTTGTTTGATGCGCTGTCAACGGTAATATTGACAGATTCGCCGTCCCAGCCGGTGCATGCAACTATATCAGATGCATATTTAAACATCTCGTCACTAACTTCATAGCCTGTAAGATTATCTCCCTTTGTGCTGAAGTGAATCAACCAGTTTATCATCTTGTCCGTCTTATTTACCGAACCGCTTTTCTGCGCATAAATATTGTCATAGCTGAACCACTTATTATCATATCCAATGGTGTTGTCTGATTTATCTTTGACAATTACCTCGTTAGTGCCGTTACCCTCCGTAGCCGGAACAGTATATATGATTTTAACATCACCGGTACAGTCTCCCGTAAATGTAATCGTGTCGCCGTTTACCTGATAACCATCGGTGCCCGTAACGGTAATTGATGTTCCTGATGCAATATCCGCAAAAGCATTGTCTTTAACCTTCATACCGTTAAGATTAAGTTTATCGTTATTTTTGAGACTGATTTCCCAGCTTATTGTATTATTGTCATAATCATAATACGGTGTTCCCTTATCGACGGATATATTTGAGAGATGGGTTATGTTGGCATTCTTGGTCATGTCCTTGTTGTTGGCATGGAATGTCGCTTCATTGTTGACTGATGTCACATATCCCTTCTGACCTTCATTATATACACCGTTTTCATATGTGAACGGTGTCTTATATGTTATCTCATAATACGGATAATAATTTTGTCCCCATTGTGTGCTGAATGTAGGGAATGTATTATAAATTCCGAGTGTATCATGATTATCACCGATAACGGTAGGATTATAAATTGTACTGTCTGCATGATCGGTATCGCCATAGCCCTTTACCGAAATATCGGTTGCATCCTTAAGCATCGGGTCAACAAACCAGCTTCCTTCCTGTGTAATCTTATCCTGTGACCAGTAATCACCGAAGTTCGGATTGTAAATCGTAACAGTCCATGTAGCCGTACCGTCACCGTTGTCAACACCCTTCTTTTCAAGTCCCATGCCCTGCTGTGTAAAGCCCGGAACGGTAACAGTGGCACCGCCGATATCAAAATCATATGTGGTAGAGCCCTTGTCAGTACCTCGCTTGAAATCAGCCGTAAGGGTAAATGTTCCTCCCGTTACGCCTGTTCCGCTTGAAGAACCTGTACCTCTTGTGGCAAGCCAGTCAAGATATTCATCGCGGAATTTTATAACAATCGTTCCGTCATCGCTGATATAATAATCACCTGACGCATCCTTGCCCTCTTCATATATATTATTTTCCTGAAGATATGATGTATAAGCCTCATCAGTAACCACGCCCGAACGTCCATCCTCCAGAGCCTTAACATCATCGGCAAGCATAAGATATACATATTTGTTTTCAGTACTGTTTGATACGGTATTGTCAGAAGTAAGATTATATTTGAATTCTACAGTTGCCGTAACCGTATCTTCATCCTTTGCAGTGGCATCTGAAACTACAGGGGAGGATATCTTGCCGTTGAGGTCTATCGCCGTGTTTTTATCAAAACCGTCAATTACCTCTGCCCCGGTCAGACTGATGGCAGGTCTAGAAAGCACAACAGCCACTGCAACCACAATCACAATAGAAATAAGTGCCGATATGCTTATTACAGCCTTCCTCAAACGCCCTGTTTTCATCAGGATGTTTATTTTTTCATTAAAACCATTCATTAATATTCCTCCGAAATATATGTAAACCGAATAAATTAATCCTCATTATCTTCATTAAGCAACCATGCGCTGAACACGTCAAGCTTTCTGGAATTTTCCTTTACAGCCTCAAGTATCTCTTTATAAATACCGTTCTTCTCATATTTTTCAAGATTGTATATAAGCCTCTGATTTTCATTTTTTAATTCATCATTTTCTTTTCTTAAAAAATATAATATTTCAAGCAGCTGCGTTTTACTAAGTTTTGATAATTCCTTATCAGTCATAATTACTCCTGTTCTTTTATAAAAAATGACACGTAATTATCATTTATTACCAAAAAAGGATATAGTTACCCCTTCCCAACATTATAAATCGTTTTGCCAAAAAAAGCAATCAAAAGATAAGCAATAATAGTTAAAATATTTATATTATATTAATTATTCAACACCAATATTTAATTTTTTATTGAATTATCTGTTTCAACGACATACAATACCAATATTTATAACAAAATAATAATAAAGAAAAAGCAGGATGTTTATCCTGCTTTAAACCTTAAATATTCACATCAAATCAATTTCCGCGTTATTGACGTCTTACAAATCATCTTCAGTATAAAATTCTTTGACGAGAGATTCGTTTATCTGGGCAATTTCCTTTTTCCCTTTGATATAGTCATCATAAATATCCCACAAATCCATACCGCAGTCTGCCATGGCATCATCTGCAGGAATCCATTGTTTAATAAGTTCTATCCGTTCCTTGACGGTTGTATCTTTTATCAGGTAGCTTTTATTATCCATAATATTCTCCAAACTTATAATATATAATAATGTTCCCTCTGTCATTAATGCATATCCGGATTTGTTACCATTCCCGCAAATACAGGCACCGACCTGTGTGATATAATACTGAAAAGGAACGGTCTGTCAACATTCATCCGTACAGTAGTGACCATATGAGGAAGGGCTGCCAGGCACACTCCCATTTCAACACATGAAGCCGCCTCGACTCCCTCCTCGCTAAACTTTATCCTTGTCGTCTGCTCTGCCTTTGAAAGGACGCATTTTGTGTCAGTAAGCACACTAAAATCAGCTTTATCGGGATTAAACACATCCTCTGCGCCAAGCTTTCTCAAAGCATCGTCAAGTGACAGTTTTACTGTAATGTCAAATTTCGGAATCGACAGCTTTACCAAATATTCGCGGTCATAAATTCCCTTGCAGAGTATATCCATTGCCCTTTTATCGGACAAAAGACGTGACGGTGACATATTCTTATCTTTTGGCAGTATTATAACTGCATTGTAGCAATCCGTAAAAGGAAGCATCACGGCCTCAAAAGCTTCATTTTCCTCGTATTCCGTTCTGATTTCCCCTCTCATAAAATCGCATTTAATCTTTTCTCCGGAGAGTGTGGTAAAATTCTTTTTGTTCGTTAACGAAGAATCAAATTCGTGTCCCCATTTCCCCGAATAATAAATTGTCGTAAGAAGCATAATGACAAGCTCGGAGGATGTTTTAAAATCCATGGCATCGTCAAGTAATCCTCCTGTAGCCGCATTAAGCCAGCTCTTTACAGCCTCATCCGTCTTTTTATCAGGCATGGTCGCAACAGCTGATGTCATATCAAATTTTTCGGCAATTTTCTTCACGGCATCAATATTAAAATCATATAAATCATTAAGCCACATTGATGATTCTATATGACAGGTTCCTGTTACATTATTATGATTTGCGGTCGCACAAATCTTTTTATAGCTTTTTTCAAGCTTTTTATATTGCGTTCCGGTCAGCTCTTCAAGCTGTTTTCTTGTATTACCATCTGTTATGCTGCACAGAATCAGCAATGCTTCATATAATGCAACGGGCGAAAATGTCACATTGTCTTCACCCTCAATAAGGCTTTCCGTAAGCTTTTGCAAAATTAACAATTCATCACCGCCGACTGAATTTGCAGCCTTACTTTCGCGGTTCTGCTCGGTAAAGGCAGTATCCCACACATCCCTGCCCGGAAAGCTTTCGTCCGCAAAGCTTTTTTTCTCAAATTTCTTTCCTTCCCACAGCTTGACAATTCCCATATATACCCTCCTGATAATTACAGTCTCTTAAGGCAGAAATGCCGGAGCACCTCTCCCGTTCGGATGACATAATAAACACAATGTTACCTTAATTAACTGTTTATATTATTATATATACCACATTTTACGGATTTTTTCCATTGTATATTTGTAATACAGTCTTAATTTATTAAATTACCCGGAAAAAAATTAATTTGCACAAAAAAATCGTGAGACCGTAAAAACAGCCTCACGATTATGTTATATGCAGTTGATGGGACTTGAACCCACACCCACTTAAGTGGACATGAACCTGAATCATGCGCGTATGCCAATTCCGCCACAACTGCATGCGACTAACATAATACCATTTTATGATTATAATGTCAATCACTTAAATTACTAATATCTTTTTTTCGAAAAATAATTATAAAAAACTCACAGTAACACCAATCGTTTTAAAGCTTTTTCAAACAAATAATCAGTAAGTAATAAAGTATACTCCTCCCGCCTGTAAAAAAGCCTTTTCCGCTTCCTGCTTTGACTGCTTTACTGCTTTGCCGGCTACAGGATCATAAAATTCCACATCGGTTTTGTTGTAAGCATAAATCAGCACATAATAATCCTTATAGGATGCAATCGCAGGATTACCGTTTGACACAAAGTAAAGAATATTTCCCAGCTCTGCCTGAGTTAAGCAAACCGTGTTTGCAGATATATATTTTTTAATATAATCATAAAACGATATTTTACCCGGATTGTATTCCTGCTCCGGCGTAATACCCTTATATGAACAAAGCATCTTTATAACAGCCTGTCTGAAGCCTCCGGCGGCATCTGCCTTATATTGAGTAATTTTTAGATTTTTTTCATCTGTGGTAATACCCTTTTTCCAGATAACACTTCCGTCAGGTGCCATAACCGTTCCGTTACTGCCTTTGGCAGCGCTTAGCACGGGTCCGAGGTTTATATCGGACTTTAATATTTTTCCGAATGCCGACGCGGCAAATGTCCGGGCTTCCCTAAGTCTTAACAGTACCTGTGTATCTTTATTGATAACCCTGAACAGACATTTTTCAAGCTTCGGAGCCTTCTCCGTTTTATAGTTTGACGGCATCGTCATATAATACTCTGTCTTTGTTTTTTCAAGCAGTCTTGACGTATAGTTCCGGGAATCAGCTTCATCTCTTGTAAGATTTACCAGAACATCCCTGCCGACTGTTTCATAAACCGCAAATGTGTCCTCAGAAGCTTCCGATTTGAGCATGCAGAGCTTATAGCTTATTATTCCCTTGTCAAAGCTGACGCCCTCGATAAATCTGTCCTCAGGGCTGTCAAGCTTTTTGACCGTATTGCCCTGAATGTCTATTATACTAATGCTGTCATAAGGTATCAGCTGCTCACCTTTGTCAGTAATTGACACATTTTTCTTTGTGGCAGTACCCATTACAATGCGCTCATCAACCGTACCCAGAATATTAATAATACTGTTATCGCCGCAGATTATGTCCTTTCGTTCTTTACTTGCAATATTATAAATAATTATCTTTTTGTTTTCCGTAATATTTTCACTGTCACTGTAAACAATTGTTTTACTGTTGTCAAAATACAGCCAGTTCTGCCCCAGATTTTCTACCGACTCGTTAAGTGCGCCTGTCTCCAATTCATATGAATACAGCGAATCAAACATGGTAAAATAATAAACATCAGTCTCGCTTGTGTAGCTTACTCTCATAAAATCACTGTCCATGTCGGCAAAATCCATATTAAGCGGGATAAACATCTGCTCTGTCAGAAGCTTATCAGCAGAATCATATTTATAATAAATTATACCGTTTCTGCCCTCATACACACCTTTCCCTATATATCCGTATACGGCAAAGGAGGCATTGCCTTCGTTATCGATGCTGAACATATTATATGCATATTCAGGCACACTGTTTCTTATAAGGCTTTCTTCATCCAAAAATGTATGAAGCCTTGTAAGCACGTTGTCCTTAATATTCATATGGTACAATTCATTGTTATATACAAACATCAATTGATTTCTGTTCGGAGAATAAACCCTTTGGGTCTGAGGTGCATTTGATATGCCAAGCTTAATTCCGTTATCCTTTACCGAAACATAATTTCCTTCAAATACGGTATCCATATAGCGGTCATAGCTCATCAGATAGGTTTTTTTAGGAGTATAATTAAACCTGTATTCTTCCTTGCACTTAAACTTCTCAAGACCGTTTGTGGTATATGCGCTAAGATAAAAATCAAGATAAACGCTGACATATGTTTTATTATATTCAGTAATATTCGGAATACTTCTGTATATTTCCGTCGGAGACATTTCTCCGTAGCTTAACGCCTCCGGTGTCGCCGTAATATCAATGTGGGCATAATCATTTATCTGCTTATCCTCATCAGCTTCCATGTAGGCATCAAGCGAATAGACCTCGTTTTTATCAAAAGTTTTCCTGTGAAAATCATTTACAAATAACATGCTCTGTGAAAGATCACCAAAATCAGCAAACATCAGAGAAGTATAATAATAAATTACGTTACCGTTTGAATTTGTAAGCGAAACACGCATGGTATATTCCCTGCGCGGTACAAGCTCCTTTGAAAGCTTCAGCTTAACAACCTTTCTTCCGCTCTCATCTTTTTCAAAAATCTGCGAACTGATATTTTCATACTCCGTCATATCAGGCATCACAAGAACGGCTGCGTCAAGCTTTTTAATATCCTGACCCATTTCATTTATGACTACGGACAATTCCCTTTCCGAACCCACAGGAGTAATATGTTTTCTGTTTATGCGGTCATCTCTTTTAACAGTATAGCCCTTTGTAAGATTAATTTCATTACCGTTTACGATAAAACTTATAAGAGGCAGGGAGGCTTTAGAATCCACGAAGGAAACATCTGCTTCCGAAAAAGAATGTTCATCCAGACTTAAAAAGAAAAAAATACAGGCAGCAATAAAAACTGCAAAAATAATTCCTGCTCTGATTAATATATTCTTCATATTACCTCCTTCCCTGCATATTCTCCGGTCAAATATGTCATATTGCTTTGCCGGTTCAGGTCTAAACCGTTTGTTATATTGTCTTTTTTATCTGATTATCTTGATTTTCATGTCTGACAGTAATACAATATAAAGTATCAAGAATCAAAAAGGAGACATTAATTATGTTTGATGATAATTGTATTTTCTGCAAAATAGCTGCAGGCATTATTCCTTCGGCCACAGTATATGAGGATGATGATTTCAGGGCAATTCTCGATATTGCTCCGGCTCATAAGGGTCACACAATACTTCTGCCTAAGTACCATGCAAAAAACATTTTTGAAATTCCGGATGAAATTGCCATGAAGGCACTTCCTGTTGTAAAGAAGGTTTCAAAGGCAATTATGCAGGAAACCGGTTGTGACGGTATCAATGTTCTGCAAAATAACGGTACTGCTGCGGGGCAGAGTGTATTCCACCTTCATATCCACATGGTTCCGCGTTTTGACGGTGACGGCATCCTCCCCGTATGGAGCCAGACCTCCTATGATGAGGGCGAAGCAGCCGTTCTTGCCGGGAAAATCAACAGTCGCCTGTAATTATCCCGCAGTTTTATTAATAAGGTCTATGATTACGGCAAAGGCATCTGATGCTTTTGCCTTTTTCATTGCATCAATATATTTATCCCTGTTTTCCGTCACATACTCAATTGCCTTTGTAAGTGACTTCTCATTAACCTCTTCATCCTGAAGAACATAGCTGAAGCCCTGTTTTTTAAAGGATTCGGCGTTTAATATCTGATCTCCTCTTGATGCATTTGCACTAAGCGGTATGAGAATGTTCGGCTTCTTCAGCGCCAGAAGCTCACATATTGCATTAGCTCCCGCCCTTGATATTACAATATCCGCAAGTGCAAGCATATCCTTCATTTCCTTATCGCAATATTCAATCTGTTTATAGCCTGCTCTGCCGTCAAATGAAGCATCAGCCTTGCCCTTTCCGCAGAGATGAACCACATGATATTTTTCAAGAAGAATGTCAAGCGATGCTCTGACGGCTTCGTTCACACTCTTGGCACCCGTACTGCCGCCAACTACCAGAAGCACAGGTTTCGTATCGTCAAATCCGCAGATTTTTTCTGCCTCTTCCTTACTGCCCTTAAACAGCTCACTCCTGATAGGAGTACCCGTATACACACCCTTGCCCTTCGGCAGGTGTTCAAGTGTTTCAACGAAATTACAGCAAACCTTTGTGGCTGCAGGAATGGCAATCTTATTGGCAAGACCCGGCGTCATATCAGATTCATGAATAATTACCGGTATTTTACTTGATTTTGCCGCAAGTACAACAGGCACCGACACAAAGCCGCCCTTTGAAAAACAAATATCAGGCTGTATGGACTTTATCGCCTTTCTTGCCTCAGCAAAGCCTTTTATAACCCGGAAGGGATCGGTAAAATTTTTCCAATCAAAATATCTTCTGAGCTTTCCGGTGGAAATACCCGTGTACGGAACGGAAAGGTTCTCCATAAGTGTCTTTTCTATACCATTCTTTGAACCGATATAATATATTTCATAATCATCCTTTAATTTTTCCATCAACGCAATGTTTGGCATTACATGACCTGCAGTACCGCCGCCCGTAAAAACTATTTTCTTTTTCATAAGAATTCCTTTCAATCTGCCGCTATAATAAGTATATAGCATTACAATGTATATATTACCGATAATCAACGATTGATGTCAATTATGTTTTTTCATCTTCATAATCATATAATAAAGGTGTCACTTAAAAAAGCAACACCTTTAATTTTGTGTTTTATATGTACTCATTAAGTGCCTTTGCAAGCTGGTCCGGACAAGAGGTGGATTTGAAGCCGCACTTGATTCCCTCAAGACGATTAACAACCTCAGCTGCCTCCATTCCCTCAACCAAAGCGCCGATGCCCTTTGTATTACCATTGCAGCCACCCATAAACTGTACATTTTTTACTATTTTCTTTCCATTCTCTTCGGCAATATCAAAGCTGACTGCCGAAGAACATACTCCCTTTGTTTTGTAAACCATATCTGCCTCACATTCTGTTTATAAAACATCAACAAGTCCCATAACAAGCCCCGTCAGATGCTTAATGGCACCCTTTTCGAACTCATTATAGTCCATACCGGCCGAATCATCCGCCTTATCGGAAATGGCGCGGATTACTAAAAACCTTATATTGTTTATATAAGCAACCTGAGCCATGGCAGCGCCCTCCATCTCAGTACATCTGCCGGCAAATAACGATACCAGCCGCTCCTTAACCTTTCTGTCGGCTACAAATATATCGCCACTCAGGACACGACCCGTATGAACCGATATATCAGTATTAATTTTTCTGCATACGGTAAGCGCAAGTTCTATTGCCTTTTCATCTGCCTTAAACACGGAGCAGTCCATCTGTGGAATTACGCCGAAATCATATCCGAATTTTGTCGCATCAATATCATGCTGGATACAGTCAGTTGATAATACAATATCACCAATGTCGATGTCTGCATCAAGTGAACCGGCAACTCCGGTATTGATAAGGAAATCCACCTTATACGTATCAATAAGCTTCTGTGCACAGGCTGCCATATTCACTTTGCCGATACCGGAGCGTACTATCACCACGTCTTTTCCTGACAGTTTTCCGCGATAAAATGTCCAAATGCCATGATTTTCCTTCTTCTTTTCCGTCATATTTTCAAAAAGAAGCTCAACCTCCTCAGGCATGGCTCCAATAATTCCTATCATAAATAAATCCCGCCTTAGTATTATTTTAAAAGCATATCAAGCGTGAGAAACTCACGCTTAATACGAATATATTATTTACCTTTTTGGGCAAGACTAAGTCTGATAAGAGATTTCTTAAGTGCAATTTCCGCACGGTCAAGATTAATATTCATATCAGAGGAGGAAATTCTTCTCTCAGCTCTAATCTTTGCCTCTTCCGCACGATGAACATCGATTTCCCAAGGCCATTCGCATGCCTCGGAAAGTACTATTACCTCATCAGGAAGAATCTGTAGGAAGCCTTCCACAAGAGTAGCCTCCTTTACCTCAGAATTCTTATGGATTCTGAGTATTCCCGGCGCTACAATTGCAGTAAGCGGGATATGGTTTTTATAAATACCCATATCACCATCTGTTGTGGTAAGCTCTATCATTTCCACATCATCCTCATAAAAGATGCGGTTAGGTGAAAAAACCTTTAATTTAAAACAGTTATCTGCCATAACTAACCTGCCATTCCGCACGATTGTGCATTACTGCTTATTTTTATAACGCTCAACGACATCCTCAATACCGCCTGCATTAAGGAAGTAGCTCTCAGGAATGTCATCATGCTTTCCTTCAAGAATTTCCTTAAATCCCTGGATTGTCTCTGCAATAGGAACATATTTTCCCGGAAGACCGGTGAACTGCTCAGCTACATTAAACGGCTGTGAAAGGAACCTCTGTACCTTTCTTGCACGTGATACAAGAATCTTATCATCCTCGGAAAGCTCGTCCATACCAAGAATTGCAATGATATCCTGTAATTCCTTATACTTCTGAAGAATTTCCTGCACGCCTCTTGCTACCTTGTAATGCTCGTCACCGAGAACTCTCGGATCAAGAATTCTTGATGTTGACTCAAGAGGATCAACTGCAGGATAAATACCAAGCTCAACAATTGAACGTGAAAGAACGGTTGTTGCGTCAAGATGAGCGAAGGTTGTTGCAGGAGCAGGGTCAGTAAGATCATCTGCAGGAACATATACGGCCTGAACCGATGTGATGGAGCCATTCT
Source organism: Clostridiales bacterium (assembly GCA_029010495.1). Taxonomy (GTDB): domain Bacteria; phylum Bacillota; class Clostridia; order Lachnospirales; family Lachnospiraceae; genus UBA3775. The sequence continues at coordinate 55,100 of JAQXKO010000017.1, forward strand.
TTGTAGAAGTAATTCTCTCCTGAAGGGCACCCATTTCAGTCTGAAGTGTAGGCTGATAACCTACGGCTGACGGCATACGTCCGAGAAGTGCCGAAACCTCTGAACCGGCCTGTGTAAAACGGAATATGTTATCGATGAAAAGAAGTACGTCCTTTCCGCCCTTATCTCTGAAGTACTCGGCCATCGTAAGTCCTGTTAATCCTACTCTCATTCTGGCTCCCGGTGGCTCATTCATCTGTCCAAATACCATGGTTGTCTTGTCAATAACACCCGATTCAATCATCTCGTAGTAAAGGTCATTACCCTCACGTGTTCTCTCACCTACGCCTGTAAATACGGAATATCCGCCATGCTCTGTGGCGATATTGGTGATAAGCTCCTGAATAAGAACTGTCTTACCTACGCCGGCACCGCCGAAAAGACCGATTTTACCACCCTTCTGATAAGGACAGAGAAGGTCAACGACCTTGATACCTGTCTCAAGCATTTCAGTCTCAGTAGACTGCTCTGCAAACGAAGGCGCCTTTCTGTGGATTGGTAAATATTCAACATCCGTAGGTGCTTCCTTTTCATCGATCGGACGACCAAGTACATTGAACATACGTCCCAATGTATTGACACCTACGGGAACCATTATCGGTCCGCCGGTTGCCACTGCTTCCATACCGCGTACAAGACCGTCAGTTGAGCCCATGGCAATACATTTTACTGTATCATCTCCCAGATGTTGTGCAACCTCTGCCACAAGAATTTCACCGTTTGAACGTGTGATTTCAATAGCATCGTTAATCTCCGGAAGTCCCCCCTCAGGGAACTTAATGTCGAGAACGGCACCGATAATCTGGGTAATTTTACCTATAGATTTTTTATCCAATGTTTTTCTCCTTCCCACTATTGATTAATAGCGTTTGCGCCGGAGATAATCTCCGTAAGCTCCTGAGTAATGGTTCCCTGTCTGGCTCTGTTATACATAAGCTCAAGGGAAGAAATCATTTCCTCAGCATTATTTGTTGCATTATCCATCGCCTGCATGCGGGCGCCGTTTTCACTGGCGAGAGCCTCGATTAGCGCTCCGTAGATTTCACCGCTCACATACTTAGGCATAATCATTTGTAATGCTTCCTCAGGTTCAGGCTCAAAATTCATAAGAGTAATCGCTTCATCACCCTCTAAAGCCTCAAATTCCTGTGTAGGCAAAAGTCTGAGAAGTGTAGGGATATGTGATACCGTATTTTTAAATACAGTATAAGCAATGTAAATCTCAGAGATTTTACCGTTCTCATACTCCTTCATTATATCCTTTGCAAGAGTGCTTGCATCGGAATAAAGAGGCGCATTCATAATTTCAGATCTGTCATCTGCTATTTCATAGCCCTTTCTTCTAAGGGCATCTGCCGCTTTTTTACCGATAGCGTAAATAACCGCATCTTCCTTTTTTATATCACTGCCTGTAATAAGCTTTACAATATTACTGTTGTAACCGCCTGCAAGACCTCTGTTGGATGAAATAACAATAATTGCCTTTTTCCCTCCGGAATTGTCCTTAAGGTATTTTTCCTTTACCTCCGGAGTTGATCTTTGCAGCATGGAAGATATTACCCGGTACAAATAATTAAAATACGGCTTTGATTCCTCGGCTCTTCCCTTTGCCTTCTGCAGCTTAACCGTAGAAACAAGCTTCATAGCCTTAGTAATCTGACCTGTACTCTGTACGCTGGCCTTACGCCTCTTTATGTCTCTCATTGAGGCCATAAATTACTATCCTCCATTAATTAAAAGCTTTCCTTAATCTCCTTTATTGCTTCGACAAGCTTTGCCTCCGCCTCTTCCGTAAGTACCTTCATGTTATTGATGGATTCCTTAACCTCAATATACTTTGTCTCAAGAGTTGAAAGAAGTAATGCTTCAAACTCGCCGATTCTTTCAACAGGGATGTCAAGGAGATATTTCTTTGTAGCTGCATAAATAATACAAATCTGTTTCCAGACAGGCATAGGAGCATACTGCGGCTGCTTAAGAATTTCACGAATTCTTTCACCCTGTTCAAGCTTTTCCTTGGTATCGGCATCAAGATCCGAGCCGAACTGTGAGAAGGCAGCAAGCTCTCTGAACTGGGCAAGGTCAATACGGATAGTACCCGCAATCTTCTTCATGGCCTTAATCTGTGCAGAGCCGCCTACTCGAGATACCGAAAGACCGGCATTTACGGCAGGACGGAAGCCTGAGTTAAACATTTCGGTCTCAAGGTAAATCTGCCCGTCTGTAATGGAAATAACATTTGTAGGAATGTATGCAGATACATCACCGGCCTGTGTCTCAATGATAGGAAGGGCTGTTAACGAACCTCCTCCGAGCGAATCATTAAGTCTGGCCGCACGCTCCAAAAGTCTTGAATGAAGATAGAATACATCGCCGGGATATGCCTCACGTCCCGGTGGTCTCTTAAGGAGAAGTGAAAGTGTACGATAAGCCGTAGCATGCTTACTGAAGTCATCATAAATGATAAGTACATCCTCTCCGTTTTCCATCCATTCCTCACCGATGGCGCAGCCTGCATATGGTGCAATATACTGAAGCGGTGCAAGTTCTGAAGCTGTTGCAGCAACAACAGTTGTATAATCCATGGCACCATACTCTGTTAATGTCTTAACAATTGATGCTACGGTTGATGCCTTCTGACCGATTGCAACATAAATACACTTTACGTTCTCAGTCTTCTGGTTAATGATTGTGTCAATGGCAATGGCTGTTTTACCTGTCTGACGGTCGCCGATGATAAGCTCTCGCTGACCTCTTCCGATAGGCACCATTGAGTCGATTGCCTTTATACCGGTCTGAAGCGGAGTATCTACTGATTTACGTGAAATTACACCGCTTGCCACTCTTTCGATAGGTCTGTATTTGTCAGTTACTATCGGGCCGAGGCCGTCAATTGGCTGTCCAAGTGCATTTACTACTCTTCCTAACATACAGTCGCCAACAGGCACTTCTACAACTCGTCCTGTTGTCTTTACCGTATCGCCTTCATTAATACTTTTTGAATCACCAAGTAATACGGCACCAACATTATCCTGTTCAAGGTTTAATACCATGCCGTATACCTCACCCGGGAACTCTAAGAGCTCACCCTGCATAGCCTTTTCAAGACCATGGATTCTGGCGATACCATCTGCGACCTGGATAACTGTTCCCACATCGGAAACCACAAGCTTTGCACTATAATTTTTAATCTGCTCTTTTATTACAGAACTGATTTCTTCCGGTTTTAAATTCAAAGCCTATTACCCATCCTTTCTTAAATTTACCTGACGAAGGCTCTTTGCCATGTTGTCAAGCTTTGTTTTTATTGTATTGTCTATAATTCTGTCTCCGATGCGTACCTTAAGTCCGCCGATTAAAGACCTGTCTACGGTTAATTTCATATCTATGCTCTTATAATCCGTAGTTGCAAGAATTTTTTCTTCCAATGCCTTAAGCTGTGACTCCTTAAGGGTGTCAGCCGAGACAACCTCAACTGTTGCAATCTTAAGATATTCCTTAACTCCAGCCACAAAGCATTCAAATATTTTAACAAGAAAAGCACTGCGTCCGTTTTTAACTATAAGTGAGATAAGTCCCACAATATCCGCGGAAAAGCTGCCGCCAAAGCATGAATCGGTAAGTGAAAGCTTTTCCTCCAATGTAATCTTAGGATTGATATAAATGGACTGAAGCTCTTCATTTTCTGAAAGTACCTTAAGAAGAACTACGGCTTCCTCAAGGTATGCTTCGCATTTGTCTTCTGAAATGGCTATTTCAAGCAGTGCATCCGCATATCTTTTATCAATTACTGCCATGTTTTATCACCCATTTCATTAATGACTTCGTCTACAAGTGCAGCCTGTCTGTCTGCATCCATGTTCTCGGAAATGAATTTTGAAGCCATAGCCTTGGCAACGTCAACCATTTCCTGTTTAACGTCGTCCTTGACCTTAGCCTTTTCAAGTTCAATTTCCTTTTCTGTTCTTAAGCGGATTCTGGCTGCCTCTTCATTAGCCGCGGCAATAATTTCCTCACTGCGTTTATTGGCCTTCTTACGACCCTCGCTAATGATTTCATCAGCACTCTTTTCAGCATTTTTAAGCTTGTCCTCATATTCGAGTTTGTATGTTAATGCCTCTTCCTTTTCCCTGGCGGCACTCTCAAGCTCGCTCAGAACTCTTTCCTGACGCCTTCTAAGTAAATCTCTTGCGGGATTAAATACAAAATATGACAACAATGCAAACAAGAACAATACAGCACATGCAACAATAGCTGCATCCATAAAAAGCTGAGCGTCAAGGGCAAATACACGTTCTACTACTGTAGTTTCCTCTGCAGCCTCAACTGCCAGCATCATATGACCTACATTTAATAAACTGCTCATCGTTCCTCCATTAATCTGCATATATAAAGTAAATTACAAAGTGACCAAGTCACAAAACCACTCTTTGGTTTTATCTTACCATGCTTTCTTAAACGGATTTGCGAAGAGAAGAATAATAGCTACGGCGAAACCGTAAAGACCTGTTGTCTCTGCTACGGCCTGGCCGAGAAGCATTGTGGACATGATGTCACCCTTTGCACCCGGATTACGTCCTACTGCTGCCGCACCGTGACCTGCAGCGATACCCTGTCCGATACCAGGTCCGATACCTGCAATAACTGCAAGGCCTGCACCGATTGCTGAACATCCCTGAACAAAAAAATTATTAAATTCACCCATTTTATTTTCCTCCAAATTATTATTAAATATTAAATTTATTCTTCTTCAAAGTTCTGTGAAATAAATACCATCGTCAGCATACAGAATACATATGTCTGAATACATCCTGAAAATACATCAAAATATGCATGAAGCGCACCCGGCCAGAAGAACAGGACCACTTTAGGAAGTAATCCGTATATAAGCGCCATAAGAACCGTACCGCTGAGCACGTTACCGAACAGACGAAGTGACATCGAGAGAGGCGTTGCCAGCTCTCCGATTACGTTAATCGGTGTAAGAAGTACAGGCTTAGCCAGATTAGTAAGATGCTTCATCTTCTGATATTTAAATCCGTTATAATGAATAAGCACAAATGTCATAAGCGCAAGTGCAAGTGTTGTACCGTAATCTGCGGTTGGTGCCCTGAGCCCGAATATACCGGAAATGTTACAAATCAGTATAAATGCAAAAATGGTTCCGATGTAATTTGCGAATGCCATTCCGTGCTTAACGCCCATGTTTGTCTTGACAAGATTGTCAATACTCTCTACCATAAGCTCCAGAATATTAACAAACATGGATGGTTTGCCGTAGGGATCTGCTTTTTTGAGCGCCCTGTTAGCCACAACTGCAAACACAATAAAGAAAAGCAGTATAACCGCAAGACTGACATGTGTCGTTGTAAGCCAGAACGTATGACCAAAAAGGTGATACTTCAAAAATCCGTTAACACCTACAGATACATCTGCGACAGGAAGTAAGCTTCTTTCCGAGATTTTAGCAAGAAGCGCGATGCTTCTGATTCCCAACGTTTCTCAACCTCCTTTTATATTTTGTTTTTTATGATTCTAAGAGTAAACGGTGTCGCATACAGGCTCAGCTTCAGAGTCAGAAGACTGCCGAGAACACCTATCGGCGCATATCCTCCTATGAGTGCAGATATGATTATGTCTGCGGAAATTATCACGAAAAGTCTGATAAATATATCCTTTCTCATAACCTTCTGCGCCATCCCGCTGTCGAGATTGAGGGCATACGCAAGACTTCTGTTAAGGTGCCACATATAAAAGCAGCCTGCCATGGTTCCGATGATTACTCCGATACAATATGTGATTTTCTTTTCAAAAACCACTGCCCCGGCTATCATTATTATACCACTTAGAACTATAAGAGATACATACATTGCTACAAGCGTAAGTCGTGCGTCACGTATCCCTTCCTTTTCCCTTTCACTTCCCGGCTCGATAATATCAACGACCTCGTCGTCATCATCCTCCTCCGGTGAATCATTTGAAATAATGTTTTTTAAATACTTCTCCTCATTGTTCCTTGTCATCAGACTCCCTATTCTCCTTCCACTTTGAAAATTCTTTCTCAGCTTCAAGTTTAAACAGTTCCTCCTTTGTCAAAACATGAACCGGCTTCTGTTTTTTATCGGCCATAAAGCCTTTGACCATATCATAGATATTGCGGTACCCGGCAGCCATACCGAGAAACAGACCTGCCATAACAAGCCATGCGACGTCAAAAAGCCTTGCAGCCAGATATCCGACTGCAAATCCGAGTCCAAGAGTCACTATCATATTCAGCCCGATCTGAAGAATTAAGAATATGCATTTAACAGCATCCTTCCGTTCCTTATTCATCAAAACCTCCTCAATGAATCAAGGGAAACTACTCATACTTTTCTATTGTACCATTACACGATAAAAATGTCTACAAAAAAAACGCCCTGTCATAATTTTATTTTCAAAACTATGACCTGACGCTTTTATAAATGCAAATATATTATATTAACCTATCTTTACAAGTCCGAGTGACTGAAGAAGGATTACAAGTAATAATACAGGAGTGATGTATTTAATCATAGCAGTAAATAAATACTTTCTTCCGAACTTATCACCTGTCTTTTCAACCTCATCAATAATAAACTTTGGCTTTAAAATCCATCCGATAAGGATACATTCGCTGATAGCCACTATAGGCATGAGAACCGAATTGCTTATATAATCAAGAATATCAAGTATCTGTGCCACGCCGCCATTAGGAAGACTTACTTCAAAATAGAGCTTGTTATAACCAAGGCATACTATAATGCCGCCCGTAATACCGATAATTGTCTCAACGATACATGCATTTGTCCTTGACATGCCGAATTTATCAATAAAGCTTGCAACAACAGCCTCCATGACTGATACGGCACTTGTAAGAGCCGCAAAAAGAACCATTGCAAAGAAGGCAACTGCCAAAGCCCTGCCCATAAATCCCATTGACGCAAAAATCTTTGGAAGTGATACGAAAATAAGGCTTGGACCCGAAGCATCCATTCCCTCCCTGCCGGAGAATGCATAAACCGTAGGAATAATCATAACGCCCGCAAGAAATGCAACTGCAGTATCAAATATCTCAATCTGGTTAATCGATTTCATAAGCTTTGCATCATCACTTACATATGAGCCGTATGCAACCATAATACCCATGGCAACCGAAAGACTGAAGAAAAGCTGTCCCATTGCGTCAACAACCGTTCTGAAGAAAATTGCGGGAGTAATATTCTTAAGGTCAGGCACCAGATAAACCTTAAGTCCCTGCAGGCCTGTTCTTGTTACTCCGGCGCTGTCTGTATGTGTTATTGTAAGTGCAAATGCAGCTATACCGATAACCATGATAAGAAGCAGAGGCATAAGTACCTTTGAAAATGATTCAATACCATTATTAACTCCTCTGAAAACTACAAATGCGACCATGGCAAGGAAAACAACCAATGTTATAATTGGCGCCACATCCTGTGTAATAAAGCCCGTAAAATAACCGTCTGCCGCAATCTGCGCAGGTGTATCAATAATATAAGCCACAAGATACTTGATTACCCAGCCGCCGATTACACAATAGTAAGGAAGGATGATAAACGGCACAAGTGCTGCCAGCACACCGATAAAACCGCTCTTCTTACAAAGCTTTTTATAAGCAGTAAGCGGACTCTGCTTTGCCTTCCTTCCCATTGCAACCTCTGCAGTAAGAAGCGTAAAACCGAACGTTACCGCAAGAACGAGATATATTACAAGGAACAAACCACCCTTACCTCTTGCCGCAAGGTATGGGAATCTCCAGATATTTCCGAGACCGACCGCACTGCCTGCTGCCGCAAGCACGAAGCCTATTGATCCCGAAAAAGAGTTTCGTGATTTTGCATTTGAATTTTCACTCATTGTTATTTCCCCTTTCAAAAATTCACAAACATTTCACAATATAAGGTTTATAATAACACGATTTTAAATATTTGTAAATATCTCAATGACATTATTTACTGTCAATAAGGATTTGTCTGCCCTCATGGTCACAGGTATAATCCTTCCGGTATTCTCCCTGTATGACAAGCTCAGACATCGTGACAAACTCAAAGCCCTTTTCCTTAAGCGTTTTAATAACCGTATCAAGCGCCTCAGGCGTATATTTTGCACCATTATGCATAAGTATGATTGAACCGTTGCCAAGATGCTTGTGGTTACAGACTGTATTTATTATGGAATTTGCGCCGTAATCCTTCCAGTCAAGGCTGTCAACATCCCACTGTATCACATAATAGTCAAGACTGCATGCGGTAGCCACTAATGTATCGTTATAATCACCGTATGGAGGTCTGAAAACCTTCATGTCAATGCCCGTCAGCTCCTTAACCTTATTGTGAGTATTCTTTATTTCATCAATAATTGTTTCTCTTTTTAATCTGCTCATCATTTTATGTGTATCGGAATGATTACCGAGCTCATGTCCGCGCTTTGCTATCTCCTTAACGTCCTCCGGATATTTACTTATCCAGGCTCCGGTCATGAAAAATGTCACCTTAACGTCGTTTTTATCCAAAATATCAAGAATCTGTTCCGTCTGTGAATTGTCCCATGCCGCATCAAAGCTCAAAGCCACTACGGGCTTATCAGTCTTAACACAGTATATCGGAAGCAGTTTATTTTCTACAACGGTAGAACCCGATGCAGACACTGCTTTGGGCAGATAATAGCATGCAATTATCACAACAATAAGTAAAATAATCACAAGCAGCATAGCTTTAAATACAATTAATTTGTCATCTCTGTTCAGCTTCATAAAAAATTCCGACCATTTGTACATATTTATGCCAGACGGTCGGATTTATACTATTTTTCTTTTTTGTGTTTTTTAGCCGCATAATAATATGCCACAGCCGCAAACATAATAATTCCAATCACACTTGCCTTAATACCAATCTTAAGATACGGCGTGGTATACTGTAATCTGATGATATGCTTGCCCTCCGAGCACATAACACCCATATACATGGTGTTGATGCGGTAAAGAGGCACCTCAACTCCGTCAATGAAAGCCTTAAAGCCCTTTGAATACGGAATCGAAAGACATACCATCCGCTGCCTGTCATTATTTACCTTGACACTGAAGCTGTTTGTATTGCAGGTTTCGTTTTCATAATCTATTCTGAGCTTATCAGTAAGCTCATCAATCATGTTAACGGGCTGAGCCACAATCAGGCACTCGTCAAATGTATATACGCCCGGATTTGAAAATGTCAGACGTATTTCATTGGAGTCATTGTTTATACCAAGGTTAAGCATATGCTCCCTTCTGTCCTCGGCATAAATGTCTTTTTCGGTAAATACAAAAACATTATCCTTTGCTTTACCGCATCCGGCGGTAATCTCGGAGCTTGTATATTTATCGCTGTGATATTTAAGCCCCTTGAAAAATATATATACCTCACTGTCCCTGACAGTTTCAATGTTAAACTTAAGATATCCCAGACTGCGCTCCGCAACAATCTTCTTACCGTCAAAATGCGCGCCCTTGTACTTTACCGTAAGAGCCGACATAATTTTATCCGTATAAATAATGTCTGCCTGCTCAAGAGGTATATCCTTGCTGTCATCACTGTCCATTACCGCACTCTGGAGAAGTATCTGCTGCTTCTTGTAGCAATCTGCAGCCTCATATTCCTCTCTGGTGAATACGGAATCATATGCGTAAACCATCGGAAGTGAATTATCATTTTTATAAAGATAGTATTTATCTGTCGAATACTTTTCCGTTCCGAACGGTTCGAAGCCATACGGAATCAGAGCCTTCGTGTTGTCTGTCACATAATATTTTACGGCAGCAAGCGGAAGCAAAAAGCTTCTGTTACAAAGTCCCCTCTGCTCATATGCGGCCTCAAAATAAAGACTGTTCTCTCTTGCATATTGCGAAATATAGGGATTAATCAGACTGAAATATACGCTTGTGGTTGAATGCTTCATGGCCGGCATATAATTTGCCTGATAATTACCGTAGGTATTGTTGTCAATTCTGAAAAACGAATCATCATCTATAAGACCGAAGGTCTTAGCACGTTCCCCTGTAAGAAGGTCATATGCCGTATTAATATCCCTGAAATATTCAAGATATCCTCTTGCATAATCAGAGTATCTGTAAGTACCCATGGAAAATACGGAAGCCACAACTACGACCACTGAGACCGTCTGCTTAATGTGTGCTGCGTCAATCACCCTGCCCTTTATCTTTAAATTCTTAAGCTTTGGAGCCTGTCCCACAAGGATAAGCAGCAGACCCATTATCAGTGCCTGGATATATACCTCAGGCGAAATGAATAAAGAGCATATCAGCGAAAGAACAATATAAACCGCACAGGATTTTTTTAGTCCCGATAACACATCCCCCGGACAGTCAAGAAGCGTATCATATCCCTCGACAAAAAGATACGCCACAATAAACGACCAGGCAAAAACCCATCTGTTGCATACGTATCCGAAGCCGTTAAATACAAATCCTACTATAGGAAATAACAGAAAAACAGCCATGACAACAAAAAACACCTTCTGCCACAGCCCCTTTCCCTTTCTGTGAAGGAAGCAGTACGCACCGAAATATGCCACAGGCGCCATACCGACATATGCCCAGAAAGGTCCGCAGTCAGTACCCGTAAAGCTTACTATCAGCTTTGCATATTCATCAATCGAATAAAGCGGTGAGAAACGGTACACATCTGTAATTCGTTCATTATCCAGAAAATTCAGAGCATTCGGTATGAATAGTACGGAGGCCATCATTATACCCAGAATACCGTACCCGGCATATACCAGAAATCTCTTAAAAAGCATTTTGGGAGTTCTTTCCTTTTTGTCGCATAAGGTCCTGATGATAACATAAATAACCGTCAGTAATACAAGCATATACAGGAAATAGAAATTTGAAACCGCAGATATGAATACTGCAAGAATATACACAACCGGGCTTTCGTTTTTCTTAATCTTATCAACCCCGAGAAAGAGAAGAGGCAGGTAAATCATAGGATTGAGAAAATACGGATGTCTTACTCCGGCAAACAGTGAGAAAGAGCAAAAGGCATAGAGAATTGCACCGCATATTACACCTGTTCCCTTTTTCCCCCTGTTAAAGCAATAGAACATAAAGCTCAATCCTGCAGCATAAAAACGGAGAAGTATGGAAAGTGTATAACCAATCTCACATGCACTGCTTTTGAAGAAAACGGCAATAAACGCAAAAGGGTCGCCGAAAGAATAATAGCTGAGCGTTGTAAATACATCCGCCCCGTAGCCAAGACCCGGTTCCCACATTTTAAGCTCCAGCCTGCCTTCTGCAAAAAGATTTCTTAAAAACTCCCTGACATACTGACCAAAATATACAAAAGAATTAAAATGCTGGTATAATCCGTCCTTTTTCCATACAAAAGATTTTCCGTATGAAACAAAGAAAGAAAAGACACATAAAAATGTAATTATAAATATAAGCGTATATCTTAATATATGTTTTCTCTTAGTTTCCATTTTATAATCCCATCTGAAAATTATAATTTCAATTCTCTATACTATAACCAAAAATTCAAATAATTGCAAGCTGTTTTTACTTCTCGCACGATAAGTATAATAAAACCTATTATTACCCTGAAAAATACCATCAAACCGATTATTGCACAAATAATATATTTATAATAAAGAGTATTTTCAATTAATTGATTATAAGCCTGTTATTTCTGAATTAAAAAAAGATAATTCTCACCTGAAGACGCAAATATTATTCTGACCTCATTAAAAAAGTCCGGTATAAAGTATATACCGGACCTTTTATGTCATAAATTAAATTATTATTTTTTGTGCTTTACAACAAATACAATAATACCGATTATTATTGCAGCAGCTACAGCCACGGCTGCAATTATAAATGCTGCAGAAGAATTGTCTCCATCTTTCTCATCATCCGTCTTATCCGAAGCAGCATTACCTGTAGTAGCATCCGTCGGAGTATCGGAAGGCTCTTTTGCAGGCTTTGTCACTTCAGCTTCCTTGGTAGGCTCAGGAGTAGGTGTTACCTCCGGTACCTCAGGGAGTGTAAACGCATCGTCAAGGAGCTCAAACTTTGCATAAATATAAGAGCCCTCTGCCGAACCGCCTGTATATTCTGTACCTTTTTTGTAATCCTTTGATGAATACCAGCCAAGGAATTTCATATTTGTAAACTCAGGCTCCTTCTCCGGAAGTCCGTCACCCGAATAAACCGAAACGCCGTTAACCATAAACGACTTAGGAAATTCCTTTCCGCTTGCGCACATCTCATAGACCTTTACGGTAGCATTAGTTGCTATTACACATATGTTACGAAGAAGTGAAGGAGAATCAACTCCGTTGTCCTTCATTGCCTTTGAAAGTGCCTCATAGCTGAAATATGAAACTGTCTTATCACCCTTCTTTTCAGTCTTGGTAGGAGCTACGGCAATCCACCATACCTGCTTTGCCTCGCTGTCAAGAATAATATTAACATCACTTTCAGAAGAATGAACTACATAAATGCCTCCATCCTTTCTGAAATAGTCCACCCTTGAACCGAGTCTTATGTAATCTGCCGACCAGGTTTTCTCAATAGCCTTACCTGACTCGTCAGTGAAAAATACATCTGCTCCGCTGACATATTTGCTTGTGTTGCCGGAAGCGGTATTCTTTAATGCAGCACCGTATTCAGCGTCCTTATAAGCCTTCATAAGACTGCGTGTGACCGCTTCATGAACAAGCTTTGCAGTTCTTCTGCTTATATATGCGTGACACTCACCGCCCGAATTCTTGTCATTACCGTTATCCCATATTACGATAGGCACACCGTATTCCTTTGACTTAGTACCCATGTACTTTGCCCACTTTTCTCTTTCAGGGTCATTGTTGCTCTGAGTAGCGCTCGTCTCACCGATAACCGCAGGAATACCATTGTTAAGGAAAATATCCTTAATTGCTTCAAATGTTCTGTCAATATCAGATGTATCCTCAGCACTTTCAGGGTTGAAGGTATTCTTCTTGTCACTCAGACAGAAATCATATGGTGAATAGCAGTGAATTGATGCAATTACATTTTTTACCGCTTCACCGTTATATGTAGGAATCGTAATTGAATTAAGCACAGGATTTGAATTTGAAGCTGCATATCCCGGAATCATCAGACATCTCTCGTCATTATAACCCTTGCCTGATTTTCTGATTGTATTTGCAAATACAGATACAAGATACTGTACTGCCTGATATGATGCGTCATCGCCTGTCCACTCAATATTTGTGCCTACCTTTCTCGGCTCATTCATACCCTCAAAAATGAGATGCTGGTCGTAGTCCGCAAAATAATCTGCAATCTGCGCCCATACAGCACCAAGCTCAGCGCCTATCATCACATAATTTTTTTCGAGATTTTTATCATTAACCCAGTTTTCATGGTGAATGTTTAAGATTACATACATATCATTGGCATATGCATAATCCACAACTTCCCTTACCCTCTTTAAGTAATCCGGATTGATATGATATGTTGCCGGATTGTCAAATGCCCTGTACCAGGTAACCGGTATACGGATTGTCTTATATCCGTTTGCCGCAACTGCATCTATAAGCTCCTTTGTAACAACGGGATTACCCCATGTTGTTTCAAGCTTTAATACATCCGTGCTGGTTCTTGTCGAATCAAAGGTGTTGCCGAGATTCCAGCCAACCCCCATCTCGTTAACAATCTCTGTAGCTGTTTTTCCGGTCAGATCCTCCGCACACGCTGTGCCAATTGAAATGCACATGATAAAAAGTGCAGCTAAAACCATAAAAAGCTTCTTACTTTTATTCATTATTAATAACCCCCTGTTAATTATTTACCAAGAAAATCTTTCCCATAGGTTTGTGGTATGTCACAATCATCATATGCTCTTGCAAAAGCAGCAAGCTCCATGGCGCAGACACAAATCTCATTTTCGAAAATTTTATTCATCTGCTTAAGAGTACTTTGTACCTTGTCAGACTGCTGTCTGCTCATGATAAGTGATGCAACCTTTTCGGTATTGCCTGAGGCATCCATTATTCTGCACAGACCCTTTCTTACCGTGTCCGAATCAGTCTCGCACATAAGATTAACTGCCTTGGCTGTTGCCAGTGCCTCAAAAAACTCTCCTGCCGTAATGTCATAAAATGCGGCGGCAGATTGCGCTACGCCGGTAAATACGGGAAGATGTGCAACAGACTTATAGCCAACAGGCTTCTTACCATCCTTTAACAGAAGAAATCTGTCAAATTCGGTTTCAATCTTGCCGTGGCTAAGACCAAGCTTATCCTGTGACTCTCCGATAATCGGATGAAGTGCACGGTCAAGATAATAATGAGTCATCACTCCGAGAAAATATACAAGCTTTTCATCCGAATAATCATCCTTAAGTATCTTTACTGCCTTTTCAAACATTTTTGAAAAAGCCTCATGATGACACTTTTTACCAAGCTTCATCACATCATTATCCGTTCCCGGTCTGAAAAAGAATAAAATATCAGGACCGTGAAGTCCAACAAGATATTCGGGAAGATTGTTGTGAATAAGTACCCTTATGTCCCTCGGGAGTATACTCAGAACTCTTGCTCCAAACTTTTTATGAGCATAAGCTGTCGGCATGCTTCTACCTCCGTTAATTACAAAATTGCGCATACTACATATTATAATTCATATTATCAAATATCAGGAAATAAATCAATCGAAACAACATATTTTACTTAATTTATTTCTTCTTTCTGATACTTCAGATACGACGATACCTCTGCATTATATTATCTTTTTATATTCTGCCTGTTTCCGGGCAAAAACCTTTATCCGTAACATTATTAATAAAAACATAAAATACAAAGAAAGACCCATAAATATATCTGAATATAATTAATCCAAATATATTCATAAGTCTTCCCTTACATATAACCTATTATTTCTTTTCTGCATCTGATGGAGTTGCAGGATCATCTACATACATCTTTGACGTATCACCGTTAACCTTTACAAGCTCTTTGACATGTTCAAAGGCTTTCTCGCGAAGAACCGCCTGGGCAAGGCATGGATAGCCGTTTGCCTTAACAAGCTCATCATATGAAGAAGTGCCGTTTTGTGCAATGTATGACTTTACTTCTTCCTCAGTGATCTTTTCAAGACCGGCATCCTCAAAAATCGCCTGATATGTCAGATAATATTTAACGGTACCCCTTGCGTCCTCTTTAAGCTTATTCTTATATTCCTTGTTTGATTTAAGACCAAGCATATCGGCAGGCTGCTTATACATTTCCCTGCCAAACATCTGATTATAATAATTCATGGTGCTTACATAGTTTTTATCCTGAAGATAAAACTGCGCCTTTGTATATAACCAAGGATATGATTTAACAGTTGTCTTTTCGATAAGATACTCTTCAATGGATGACTCAAGCTTCTGCTCATAAATATTGTTTGCAAGAAAATCCTTCATACCCTGAACGGTAAGAGGATATGAGCTGTCCTTCATCTCTTCCTTCATCTTGTCGGCAACAAAAGCATCTGTAAGCTCAGGCACTACAACAACGCTTACAACCTTACCCGCAAGCTTTGCCTTTTTATCCTTAAGATCACTGTCTGAATAATCTGACGGAAATGTTACCTCTATGTCAAAGCTGTCGCCAACCTTAAGCTTTGCAACTGCGTCGTCAAAAGCCTTTGTAAGATTGTTTGAGCCAAGAACATATGATTTATTTTCAGCCTTCTTGTCTGTAAGCTCCTTGCCGTCAACCGTCACGGAATAATTTAAATTTACAGTTGAATCAGCCTTAAGCTCAGTACCGTCCTTGTCAACTGTTTCCTTGTGACTGTTTATTTCGGCATCAACCGCGTTCTGAAGTTCTGTCTTGGTAGGAAGATTGTCTTCCCTGTTTAATGTAATGTTTTTATAGTCACAAAGCGTAACATAATTTTTTGCCGCCTTACCCTTGATTTTACCTTCATTGTTAACAAAAGAAGAAGAAGTAACATTCTTTTCAAGGTTATTAAGATAAATTGCAAATCCTATACATATGATTATTACGGGAATCATTATTATTGCTGCAATTTTACATATTTTTCGAATCATTCGTTTTTTTGCTGCCTGAGCGCTACGCTTTTTGGCTGCAAGTCTACTCTCTTTACTCATTGAGCCCTCCAAATTGTTATGATACAGTGCCAATTTATATGACACTGTACCATATTATCATTATTTTACATTTTTTTAAAGTATTTTTTATGAATTTGCCAATTTATTTAATTTATCAACAAATTCTTCAACCTGTTCTGTTGTGATAACCTCGGAAAGCGAGAAATTTACGACCGCCCTTAATGGCAGATATTCAACCTGGGCACGAACCATCTCCTCACTCATGGCCTCACCCGCATTGCCGTCATCATTTGAGAAAATAACCATGTATCTGGCTGCAAAATCCATTACGGCCTGCTTGCACTTTTCATTTTTCATAATGTCACCGCATGTAGAGTTTACCGTGAAATGAACAGGCTTTCTGTTAACAGGAGTAACCCTGACGCTGCCGCAAAGTCTGATGTCACGTGATGATGCTCCGATCATAATCTCATAATCATCATCGTTTACATACCAGTCAGATATATCAACATCATAATAAGCAAATGCTCTCTTGCCAAGCTCAAAGCTTACCTCCTTTGTCTCGCCCGGCTTAAGCTCGAGCTTTTCATATCCCTTAAGTTCCTTTACGGGACGAAGCACATACTCACCGTCGCAGGCTCCCACATAAAGCTGCACTGCCTCCTTGCCGGTCATACTGCCGGTATTTGTGATTTTGCAGCTTACTTTTAATGTTTCCTCATCCGTAATTCTTTCAGAGGATAATCTCAAATCACTGTATTCAAAGGTTGTATAGCTGAGTCCGTAGCCAAATGGAAACAGAACATCCATTTCCTTTTTGTCATAATATCTGTAGCCCACATAAATGCCTTCTCTGTAATCAGTCCTGTCGCCCTCTCCGAAATAGTAAAGGAATGAAGGATTATCACTAAGCTTCAACGGAAATGTTTCCGCAAGCTTGGCACTCGGATTAACCTCACCGAACAGAATCTTTGCCGTGGCGGCGCCAACTCCCTCACCGCTCAGATAACATTCGACAACACCCTTAACCTTATTGATGAAAGGCATCAGAACAGGTGAGCCGTTATGAAGAACTACTGTTACATTGTCGTTAACCTTAGTAAGCTCATCAATCAGCTCAAGCTGAGCCTTCGGCAGATTCATATGTCTTCTGTCATAGCCTTCCGATTCATATGAATCCGGAAGTCCGGCAAATACCACAACCTTATCTGATTTCTCCGCAAGCTCTACGGCATATTTAAGCTCGTCCTCATTAAGAGTATCAAGTCTGTCATTAAATCCCGGCGCGAACGAAACATTATCATATCCGTTTTCCTTAACATAATCCATTGCTGCAGATACATACATTGAGTTGATATGCGAGCTTCCGCCGCCCTGGTATCTTGGCTTAACGGCATACTGACCGATAAATGCCACCTTTTCCTCCCTTGCAAGAGGAAGGACATTATCATTCTTTAATAAGACTATTGTCTCCTCGGCAGCCTTTACAGCCTTTTTGTGATGCTCCATTCTGTCCCAATTACTTCTCGGACATTTATTTTCCTCATATTTATAAACCCACTTAAGAATTCTGAAGGCACTTTCGTCAACATATTTTTCAGATATTCTGCCCTCGGCTACTGCCTTTACAATCTCCTTATCTCTTACTCCGTGACAGCCCGGCATTTCAAGGTCAAGACCTGCCGCAAGATCATCAACTCTCTCATCGACGGCACCCCAGTCACTCATAACAACACCGTCATAGCCCCACTCATCTCTTAATATATCTGTCAGAAATTTCTTATTGGCTGCGGCATAGGTTCCGTTAATTTTGTTATAAGAACACATAACAGTCCAAGGCTTTGCCTCCCTGACTGCCGACTCGAAGCTTGCCAGATATATCTCGCGGAGAGTTCTCTCATCAATCTCAGAGGTTGAAGACATTCTTCTGTGCTCCTGAGAATTTGCCAGAAAATGCTTAATTGATGTACCGACGTTATTTTTCTGAACGCCCTTTATAAAGGCTGCGGCACTGTTTGACGCCACAAACGGATCCTCGCTGAAATATTCGAAGTTTCTGCCGCAGAGCGGTGAACGCTTAATACAAACACCCGGACCCAAAATGGTTGCAACACCCTCTGCCTGACATTCTTTGCCGAGGCAGTCACCGATTTCCTCTAAGAGCTCCCTGTTAAACGATGCTGCGCTTGCACAGCCTGCAGGAAAGCATACTGCCTTAATTGAATCGTTAATTCCAAGATTATCCGCAGCATCATCCTGCTTTCTGAGTCCGTGAGGTCCGTCGGATACCATAATCCCCGGTACCGAAAGTCTCTCAACCGGCTTTGTGTGCCAAAAATCATCACCGGACAATAGTCCTGCCTTCTCCTCAAGTGTCATTGCTGCTACCAATTCCCGTATTTTGCTGTCTTCCATAATAATACCCCCTTGTTATTGATTCTTTTTTCTGTCGGCAACGATTGCAAATATTACCGAATATAATATACTTAACACTGCCGTAATCAGTGCAAATCCCGCTGCCAGACCGAACAGCTTATATTGAGGCTGTTTTATACCAAATACCGCAAGCACCAGAACTGCCTCAATAATGAATACTGCACCGAAGGATACCAGAAAATTAAATAATACAAATCTTACCTTTGTATAAAATTTGTCAAATCTTATAAACATGATTATATCACCCATAAGAACGAGTCCCGGAACACCCAGAAACATAAGTGCTATCATCCAGTCCCTGCTATCCTCATATCCGAAGGTCACAAGTCCCGCCAGAGAAAACACAAAAACAATCATCAGCTCTATACCCATGCATATTAATCTTTTCTTTGAAATTCTCATAATATATTTTATCCTGTTATCTGTTGTAACTGATATCTCCTTTCCTGCGGTCACTCCCGGTTTTTTATCTGCTTCCCGTATAAGGCACCTCCATGTCAAATGTATTCAAGAGATACGGAAGCGTTGCCGGGAACACATTTATGCCGCCTGATGACTGTGAAACATACAGTCTGTCACCCGGCTTAAGCTTTGCCTCCGGAACAAAAAGCGTTGTCTCATTTACATAGATTGTTTCAAGCTTTTCTTTTTCATTAACATATACGGTGGAAAATTCATTAAAGCCTTTTCCTCTCACAAAGCCATAATACATATCCTTTTCATTTTTATTTTTTATTGACTCAAAGGCGGTTATTTTTATTTCGTCGTAGCCATACTTCAATTCCGGCATTTTATACGGAACTACACCGTTCCAGCAGTTTTTATCACCGTAGAGCATATCATATTCAAGAATTTTCAGTGAATCATAATATTCCTCTTCAGTATATTTATCCCTGTTCTGATGAAGCTTTGTAATGACTCCCGAATCAAATCCGAGCATAGACATCACATATGCCGAAAGCTGATGTGATTTCAAATTCTTTGTCACATGCTCATTTTTACCGAAATTGCGCCATATTACATATTCTGTATCATAAAGCGTACCGTTTTTCAAATCGCTCTCATCAAAGTCAAAGCCCGGCAGATGGTCACCGTATAATACAAGCACGGTAGGCTCCTCACGCTTTTCAAGCGCTGTCACAAGCTCCTTAACAAACGCATCCATCTCCTTAATCTGCTCGAGATAATATGCAAAGTTAAATTCACCTATTTCACCCGAAATACCTTCTATCGACATAAGGAGCGAGCTGTCGGTAAGCAAATCCTCATCCGGATACGAGCCATGTCCCTGGACGGATACCGCAAATACAAAATCCTCACCGTGCGTCGAATCAAGTGCCTTTAGTATATTTTCCGTAAGTATCTTATCCTTGCACCAATAAAGCTGATTTCTTTCAATTCCCGTCATATATTCTATCGGCGTGAATGTGTCAATTCCCAGATGCGGAAATACTATATTTCTGTTGTAAAAGCTCGCTGTATTATTGTGAATGCCGTGAGTACTGTAGCCGTACGTCTTCAGGTTATTTGCAATACTCTCACACTGGACATCATCCTCTGAAAGGACAGTCTTATACGGATATTCTCCCGGTCCGAAATCCTTCATATTCATACCTGTTAAAACTTCAAACTCAGTATTGGCCGTACCGGCACTGATACTCGGAACGCCGAGCAGTCCCGTATCGCAGTGTTCATACAGATATGTCATGTACGGTATCGGGTTTTCGGTATACTTAACGCCGTTTAGTCTGTTTACGTTAAAAAAAGATTCCAACTGAACAAATATAATATTAGGATGCTCTAAGTCCTCCTTGTCCGGCTGATTCGGCTTTTCAAAGCCGCTTATTATCTGATTTACCTGAGCCTTTGAATAACCCGACGGCTTGGAAATTCCCGTATTAAATATACTGTTTGTATAACAGTAGGCAAGGCCGTATTCCTGATAAGCATTTCTAATGTTAGTAAAATTAACAGCAACTATTCCGATTCTCATTGAAAGCGTAATCAGCACCAGATTGATACAGATAATGAGTATTGATACCACCGCCTTGTTCATACGCTTCATTTCACATTTGATTACGGGGAGCCTGAGGAATCCGTAAATCAGAACCGCCACCGCAAGAATAATTGCAGCAACCGCCAGAACTATCTGCCACGGTCTGAGATACACAGGTATAATCGTGATAACAGTCGGAAGCACCTTCAGGTCCCCGAATGTAAACGGTGTATTTCTGCATGAAATAACTATACAGTCAACCACTCCGACCGTAAGCCACAGAAGAAACATAAGAAAATACCAGGAATATTTTCGCCTCAGAAAAATACATGCCGCATATGAGATTGCCACAACAAGTATGTTTACGACAAATATAAGCGGATGCATAATCATCCATCTTGCCGCTTTGATAAGCGAGCGCTTCGATAATATTTCGATTATGATTGTTGTGGTGACTGCAAGAAAATAAACCTGAAATAATGTATAATGAAACACCTTATACTGTCTTAATCTGTTGCAGACATCACACAGGAAGCTTTCCACCCTCTGTTTGATTTTATTTAATGCCTTAAGCATAATCATCCCTCCAAAGCTATTTAAGCTCTGCCGCTACTTTTTCCTCATCAATTTCAATTGACGTATTATCCTTCCATTTTGCATAAAGTGAAGAAAAATACATTTTTCTGTCCTTCTCCGTCTGCTCCGTAACTGCCTTTGCGGTGGCGTCCGCGTTACTAGGATTTTCACAGAAATATAAATAAAATCCGTCATCCGTTTCAAGAAGTCCTGTCATTTCTCCGGCCTTAAGCGCCATTACCTTTTCAGCCACGCTTTTGTCAAGGCTTTCCCTTCCGCAGGTTATTTTCACCTCATCATCCTCTGATTCTCTCTTTGCAAGCATCAGGAAATCATTTGCATTTGTCACTTTATCCGCATAGCCTTTTAAATTACTTCTTATTATTTCAAGCTCATCATCGGAATAATAATTTTTACCGTCTTCGGACGTATTTTCATACTTATATACAACAAGACGCAATAAATCTGCCTGTCTGCAATTATCTTCATCAGCATCTGATTTTGCATTTAATGTAATCTTGTCATAAACCTTTTTACATAACACATTATCACTGTATATACCCTTTACGATTTCTTTTGTAAGGTTATAGCGCTGCGCCGTATCTGATGAAATACTTTCAAAGAAATCGTTTACATATCCCTCGATGGTTATGTTATCATCGGGAGTCAGTTCGACGCCGTATTCATCCGCATGGGAGCACACCAGTTTAATAAAGATAATCTTTTCAAGCACACTTGATTTTAACACATCCCTGTATGTTGTTCCGTTTTCGGACACCTTAAAATCCCATACCTTATCCGAATAAATGCTTTCCACCTCATTTTGCATTGCCGCATAATAGGCCTTAAGCTCCGTAACCGATATATCCTTCCTGCCCACCTTTGCAACCACGTCTGCCGCAAGCCTGTCATTTTTACCGGATATTACAAGATCCGAAATGCCTGCCTTTTTATAAACAAAGAGCCCTGCATAAATTCCAGCTGCCGCAATAATTATAAAGCAGCAGATAATCAATATCCTTTTCTTCACTTTTCTGCCTCCGAAATTTCAACAGAATTGACTGTTTTGTCAGAACTGTTATTATTTGTATTTTTCTCAAGCAATGACTGCATATCCTCTATTATTTCAGTTGTTTTGGCAATCTGCCCGGCCGCATTCATGTTTCTGTCCAGGTCATAGATAAATACAGGCTCCTTTCCGGGCAGCAGACGCATTTTCCCGTTATAGGCATTTATAAATTGCGGAATCATTTCCACGTCAAGCCTTGCATTTTTAAACATATAAAGATACAGTTTATGATTTTTAATCTTTAAATCTGTTACGTACATCTTATTTGCAAGGCTTCGCAGATAAGAAATATCAAGAAGATTTACAACGCTCTCCGGCATTTCTCCAAATCGGTCAATAATCTCATCGACCATATCATTATATTCTTCTCTTGTCGAAACAAGTGCAATTTCCCTGTAAACATCAAGCTTTGTTTTTTCATTTTTAATATATGAGGCAGGAATAAATGCATCAATCGAAACATCAACACTTGTCTCATATTCATCATCAGTCACTGTCTGACCCTTCAGCTTTCTGATTGCCTCATTAAGCATCTTACAATATAACTCATAACCCACAAGACTCATATGACCCGACTGTCTTTCACCAAGAAGATTGCCGGCGCCACGTATTTCCAGATCCTTCATCGCAATCTTAACTCCTGAGCCTAGGTCAGTAAATTCTCTTATGGCTGACAAACGTTTTTCAGCCTCTTCCTTAAGCATCTTATCCTTTTTATAAAGCAGGAATGCGTAGGAAACCCTCGTGCTGCGGCCGACACGTCCTCTGAGCTGATAAAGCTGTGAAAGACCGAATCTTTCGGCATTTTCGATTATTATTGTATTAACGTTCGGAATATCCATACCTGTTTCGATAATTGTGGTGGATACCAGCACGTCTGTCTCCCCGTTAATAAAATCCATCATTATTTTTTCCAGCTTTGTTTCAGGCATCTTACCGTGGGCGTATACCACATTTGCGTCGGGTACAAGCTTCTGAATCTTTACCGCAACATCCTCAATACCCGCAATTTTATTTGAAACATAATATACCTGACCGTTTCGTGCAAGCTCTCTGGCTATTGCCTCACGCACAAGCTCATCATTATAATCCATAACATAAGTCTGGATAGGCATTCTCCTGGCCGGCGGCTCCGTAAGCACAGACATATCCCTTATACCGATAAGACTCATGTGCATGGTTCTCGGAATCGGAGTTGCCGTAAGCGTAAGCACATCCACACTGTTTTTAATCTGCTTGATCTTTTCTTTATGGGTTACGCCGAAACGCTGCTCCTCATCAATGACAAGAAGCCCAAGATTTTTGAATTCCACATCCTTGCTGAGCAGACGGTGTGTACCGATTACAATATCAATTTCACCGCTTCTTAGTCCCTCGATTACCTTCTTTGATTCCTTTGCAGTCTTAAAGCGTGAAAGAAATTCCACATTAACGGGAAAATCTCCTATACGGCTTAAGAATGTATTGTAGTGCTGCTGGCACAAAATAGTTGTCGGCACAAGCACCGCCACCTGCTTTGAATCCTGAACTGCCTTGAATGCCGCCCTTATCGCTATTTCTGTCTTTCCGTAGCCTACATCTCCGCAGATAAGTCGGTCCATGATTGTATTTTTCTCCATGTCCCGCTTTGTATCCTCAATTGCAAGAAGCTGATCCTTTGTCTCCTCATAAGGAAACATTTCCTCAAATTCCCTCTGCCACAGATT
Organism: Clostridiales bacterium; assembly: GCA_029010495.1. Taxonomy (GTDB): domain Bacteria; phylum Bacillota; class Clostridia; order Lachnospirales; family Lachnospiraceae; genus UBA3775. The sequence continues at coordinate 79,064 of JAQXKO010000017.1, forward strand.
ATCCTTTGAAAACTGAAAGCCCGGCATTGACTGACGCTTTGCATAAAGCTCAACAAGCTCTGTGGCAATTTCGTTTACCGATGTTTTAACCTTTGCCTTGGTCTTCTTCCACTCGCCTGAATTAAGTGTATCAAGCTTTGGCTTTTTTGCATCCGACGAGGCATACTTCTGAATAAGGTCCAACGCAGTGACCGGTACATACAGAATTCCCTTTCCGGCATATTCAAGCTTAATATAATCCTTTGTAACCTTATCGGCCACTATCTTGTGGATACCTCTGTATATGGCCATTCCATGATTCTCATGGATAACATAATCTCCGTCGGTAAGATTATTGTGAACCAGCTTTTTATTGTCCGGTGCTTTCTTTTCCTTTCGCTCTTTTCTCGAAGTGCCAAAAATGTCAGATTCCGAAATTACAACAAATTTAATCGCCGGATATTCAAAGCCCTTTGTCAGATTGCCTTTTACAATCATTATTTCTCCGGGCTTTATTTCCCTGTCCTTATTCTCCGAAAAGAATGCCGGAAGCTCATATTCCGTAAGATTATCAGCCAGACGACGGCCTCTCGTGGATGAAGGAGACACAAGGAGTATTCTGTATTTATTTTTTCTGTACTCCCTTGCATCCTTAACGAGCTCCGCAAAATCAGACCTGTATGACACAATTGACTTTGCGGCAATATCATAGCTTTTTACGCATTTAATCTTATGAGAATTAAGAAACGTCGAAAGAACAACAAGCTTTTTATCCGTTACAGGCTTCAAAGCCTTTTCAAACGGAATGATACATTCTCCCTGACTTGGCAGCATATAGCCCTTTTCAAGTCTGTGGATAACACTGTCATGATATTCGTCGTACACAGCCTTGCCGTGTTCATATATTCTTGAAGGCTCATCAAGCACAAACAGTGTGTCAGCCTTATCAAAATAATCAAAAAAAATCTCTGTCTGTTTACTGAAGCTTGTGATGTAGCTGTCTGTATTAGTTGCATAATACATGAATTCAAGATTTTCCTTAAATTCCCTGAAAAGCTTTTTTACATTTGCGGCAGCCTCGGTATTAAAAGATTTCTTAAAAACTTCCGCAACACTCTCAGACTCCCTTTTCAGCTTTTCAATACCCTTTTCAATCTCCTCTTCGGTGTAAACACTTTCCATTGCCGGGAAAATGCTGACTGAATCCACTCTTTCGACGGAACGCTGGCTTGCAGGCTCAAAGGTCCTGATATTGTCAATCTCATCACCCCAAAGCTCGATTCTTACGGGTGCCTCCTCGCCAAACGGAAAAACGTCCAAAATACCTCCGTGAACCGAAAATTCACCCGGCTCCTCGACGCGTTCGGTCTTCTCATAGCCTATTCTTATCAGTAATGCCGATGTCTTTGTAAGGTCAAGCTCATCAGCTTCCTTAATTCGCAGTGTATTGTCGCGGAAAACAGAAAGAGGACGCCTTTTATCCATACCTGCATCAAGAGTGGTAATCACTGTCACGGGCATTCCCGTCGCAAGCTTTTTAAGCACATTTACACGCTCTCTTACAAGCTCCTTTCCCTGAAGGTCCGCCTGGTAAAATATAAAGTCCTTGGCAGGGAAATACAATACCTCCGGGTCAAAAAGCTTATAGCTTTCGTACAGCTTTCTCCCGTCATAATCATTATGCGTTATGATAACCTTGTTTTTATACTCCTCTGCCAGTGAGAAAATAAAATGACACTTCTGTACATCTATACATCCTGTTACCTGTACAGGAGCTTCACCCCTTCTCAAAGACTCCTTTATCTCATTAATCTCTCTGTATTCACTTAACGGTTTTGTGAATGCCTCTAACATCTTTACTCCCTTTTATATTCCGTTAAACAGGTTCATGGCTGCTTCACAGCCCTCTGACAAAATCACATTGGCAGCTTTGGCACCGAGTATAATTCCCTCCTTTGCCGCCTCCTGTGTCTCATTATCAAAACGACCAAGCACCCAGTCTGCCAGATCGTATTTTTCAGGCTTGGCTCCCACTCCTATTCTTATTCGGACAAAATCCTCGGAATGAAGATGATTAATGATGCTCTTCATTCCGTTATGACCTCCTGCGCGTCCCTTCTTCCGCACCCTGATGTGCCCCGGTTCAAGACTTATATCGTCATATATAACAATTATATCCTCCAGGGCAATATTATAGTATCCGGCAACAGCCTTTATTGCCTCGCCGCTGTTATTCATAAATGTCAGCGGTTTGAGCAGAATAATCTTTTCTCCCTGATAATTCCCCTTGCCCACAAGACCTTTATGTTCCTTGTTGTTTACCTTTATCATCAATCGCTCACTAAGCTCATCTATGCAGCAGAAGCCTGCATTATGACGTGTTCCGGCATATTTGTCTCCGGGGTTTCCGAGTCCCGCAATTAATTTCATTATTTTCTCCAATCACTTAACAGTGTATTCTTAATCAAAAATCTTTGCACATAATTTTCGTTATCGGGAATACACATTTATGTATTCCGCGGCTTTCCTGTCCTGTCCGCATATTACCCTGAAGCTTCTCACTGCTCCGAGTACCCCTTCGTCCAGCGGATTTATTACCGGAAGGGTAAGTCCATAGCACAGTGACATGGAAAGATATGAAGACGTCATAACCGAAGCATTGGGCAGCTCGTATGCGGCATTTGACACATTCAGGGTAGTATTAAGCGAGAGCTCCGTACGAACCCTCTGCATCGCACCGAATGTATCGGTTATATACTTCTGCTGCGTTTTGGCAATCATGGCAAGGCAGTCTATGATAACATTCTCCTTAGGAATATTATGCTTTAATGCCTGTCTGTATATCCTTTCGGCTATTGAATATCTCGCTACGGATGTCTCCGGAATCCTGTTATTGTCAATAGTAACTCCGACAATTGCCGCTCCATACTTTGCAGCAAGGGGTAATATCCTGTTAAAGGATGACATGTCACCGCACGCAGAATATAAAATCGGTTTGCCGGTATATACCTTAAGCGCCGCCTCAAGCGTATGTATGCTGCGCGAATTAATCTGAAGCGGAGCATCAACCACGGACTGCACGGCTTTAATTATTTCTACAATAGTAGAACTCTCATTTATCCCGCCTGTTGCAACATTTATATCAAGTATGTCTGCACCCGCCTCAACCTGCCTAACCGCCATTTCTTTAACGTATTCAAGGTCATTTTCGAGAAGAGCCCTTCTGAACTCCTCATTTTCCTCCTGGTTAAGCCTGTCTCCTATTATTCTGACGGAATCAAGATATACACATTTTTTCCCGGAGCATATAACACCATCCGTCTCTTCTCTTTTAGCCATCAGCTTCTGCTCGCCCGTCTTGGCAAGCTCTTTTCTGAATTCTCCGACATTAACTGCACATCTCATGATGTAATCCGGTCCTGCAGCACTGCCGCCTCCTGCCATGCGCACTCCCAGAGGAAGAAGTTTTTTTATCATATCTCCGAATTCATCCGGGGTAACACCGGCGCCGGAAGGTCTGAAAACAAGAGGAAGGTTACATAATGTAAACAACTCCCTGATAAGTGAAGAAGCCTTTTTTAAGCTTCCCGAATCATATATTCCAATCGCAGCAATACCCATATGATTAAGCACTGCCGCAGCACACTCAACATTACTGCCGAATAAATTCCTGCCGCCTTCCAAGAAGCTTAACGTAACCATGACGGGCTTATCAGAACATTCCTTTGCGGCTATAACCGCAGCCTTAACATCATTCAGATTTTCGAAGCCCATAAGAGAATATATGTCGCATCGGCTTCCTGCATCCATCATTTCCCTGTAAAGCGAAACAGCATCGTCAAAGCTTAATTCACTGTCTGTTCCGAGCCCTACGGGGCCGATTGAAAGAGCAGTATATGATGCGCCGCTTTTTTTAGCGCAGAGAATACCCGCATTTATTACCTCATTCACAGTGTAGCCCGTGCCCTCAAGTGCTTTTGAATTTGCCATTAATGTATTTGTATGTACGAGCTCTGCACCTGCAGCGACATAATTTCTGTGAACAAGCTCAATTTCCTCGGGACTTGTAATATTTAACAGCTCGATAAACCCGTCCTTTTCGGAACACGGTTCAAGTCCGCATTTTATATCACCGTCAAGAACAATAAAGTCTTTTTTTATTTTATCCAAAAGCTTTAACATATTCCCCTCCGATCTGCAGATTAACCCTTAACCGTCTTACTTCCGAGCCTGCAGCCTGAACGGTGCTTACATTTGCCGCAAACCGATTCATCGCCGCATCCGCCGTTTTTCGGAATTATCGTACCAACACCTTCAAGTGACAATTCCTTAATGTCCCTTAGTCCGAAAACAGCCGTAACCGACTTGACGGGCGTAAGCATTCCTCCCTCAGTAAGCGAAATGCCGGCTCTTTTACCTGCCTCAAGAATATTTAACAGTGTTCCCTGCATTGATAAAGGCATATCACCGTAACCCGGCGAAAAACGCATGGTCTGCACAAAGCCCGGGACCTGCTCGTTAACCATTACCTGAATACTGTCAACCACCTGATCAATAGCAACGCTTGCAAGCGCATCATACACAATGGCAAGCGGCATATTTGATATTTGAAGCTTTCTGAGTCTTGTATCCACATATGAAGATATTGTCGCACATAAAAGCACGGCTTTTTTACTGTCAGATAATAATCTTTCAATATCCTTACTTTCTATTTCAAGATTGCATTCATCAAGAAGAACATTGTTTTCATGTCTTAAAATATCATAAATTCCGCATACAAACGTGACCTTGGCATCCTTATGCAGGAGCTCCTCGGCTTCATTAAGAAGCGCCTCCATTACCTCGTCCGCATCTTCCTGTTTCATTCCAAGATATCTGAGGGCAGTAGCCCTGTTTATTTTACCAACCTCAATCATTTTATCCTATAACCTCAAAAGAGCATACTTATACATAATAATTTAAATTACATTCTATCATATTTGTAAAAAAACGTCTATAACAAAAAAGCATTTCACAAAGTAATCACAGCTTTTCAAAAACAAAACAAAAGACCTTGTATAAACAAAAAAAGCCTTTGAAATATATCAAAAGCTTTTTGGATTTATCATATAATAAAATTTTACCTATGAATATACATTCTCGTCATCTCTTTGCCGTCTTCCCTGACCATACACAGAAATTCCCATCCATATCTCTCTATCCTTTATAAGCCTCTTCAATAAGCAGTATCATCTAACATAACCCTCTAAATGACCATAAGAAGTGTACCTATTGCAATTAAAATGCAACCGATAACACTCTTTGCCGTAAGTGTTTCGTGCAGAAATACAAAAGCAAGTATAAGCGTAAACACAACACTAAGCTTGTCAATCGGAACAACCTTTGATGCCTCACCCGTCTGAAGCGCTTTATAATAACAAAGCCAGGAAGCACCTGTTGCAAGACCTGACAGTATAAGGAATATCCAGCTCTTTTTACTGATGTCCGACAAACCGTTCTGTGCATTTGTGATAAAAACCATCCCCCATGCCATTATAACCACCACTACGGTTCTTATCGCTGTTGCAAGATTGGAATTTACACCGTCAATTCCTATCTTTGCAAGTATTGATGTAAGCGCAGCAAAAATTGCTGACGCAAGTGCCAAAATCAACCACATAATACTAAATCTCCCTTTCTCCCTGTATCATAAGAGTATATCCCGGTCCGGACCATTCATTCGGATGTGAAGCAAATCCCATTTTATTATAAAAGCCTTCTTTATCCTTTGCGCTTACAAGCTGGAAGCATGCGTTCCACCCCTTTTCCACATCAGACCTTATATAATCCTCAACATGGGTAAGCAGCATCCTTCCGACGCCCTTCCCCTGATACTCCGGATCCACTACCAAGTCCTTCATAAAGTATGCCATGGCGCCGTCACCGAGAAGACGAACCATAGCTATTACCCTGTCGCCGTCACTTACCGTAAAGGTAGCATAGCTTTTTCTTATGGCTGTTTCGGCAATCCTCTTCGGAATTTCACCCCATCCGGCACACCGGAAAAGCTTAATTAAATCCTCTGCCTTAAGATTATTGTCAATTATTTTGTATTCCATTGTCCCTCCTTTTTCATTACTCTACTCTTGTAGACTGTCAAACTCGCAAACCGCTTTTTATTTTGTCCGTTATGATATCATGTTGTATCCGGTCAAATTCTGCATTTGCGACATAATACTTCATATCTCTAAATACCCTGTTTTATTATAGCACATTATTTTTTATTGTGAACTGTTATTTTTTATCAATAAAAAACAATTAAAGACAGCCGTTTTGATAATCAGTAAAAAACGGCTGTCTTAATTAATGACTTAATTTTTATATGGTTTTTTCAGCACAAATTTTGCTAAAGACAATCCCTCTGTGAGGTATACAGTCTGTAATAATGTCCCTTCTTTGCCATCAGCTCATCATGTGTACCGCATTCAAGAATATTGTTATCATCTATATACATAATCTTGTCACAGTTGACAATTGTTGACAGACGATGTGCTATGATAAACGAAGTCCTGCCTTCAAGCATGGCATTTAAGCCCTTCTGAAGAGACTTTTCAGTCTGGACATCAATACTTGATGTAGCCTCGTCAAGAACAAGTATACGAGGATTTGAAAGAAGTGTTCTGGCAAATGATATTAGCTGCTTCTGACCCTGTGAAAGAAGTGATCCGCGTTCCTTTACCTCCGTATCATAACCGTCCTTCATGCCGCTTATAAACTCATGAGCACATACCACCTTTGCCGCTTCCACAATTTCCTCTCTAGTGGCGTCCAGCTTTCCGTAGCGTATATTATCAGCAATTGTTCCCGAGAAAATAAAGCTGTCCTGAAGCATGATACCCATCTGGCTTCGGAGTGATTTAAGCGTAACCTTACTTATATCCTGTCCGTCGATTGTAATCCTTCCCGAATTCAGATTATAGAATCTTGAAATCAGACTTACAATTGTACTCTTTCCCGCGCCTGTAGGACCTACAAGAGCCACACTTTCTCCGGGCTTTACGGTAAAGCTGACATTGTTAAGTACCGTCTGACCTTCTTCGTATCCGAATACTACATTTTCGAAGGCTACCTCGCCCTTTATTTCCGGCATTTCAACAGCATCCTCAGAATCGCCGACAGCTACCGGCTCATCAATTGTTTCAAATATTCTTTCAAGATAAGCAATATTATTAATAAAGTTGTTGAAGATATTACCGAGATTCATAATAGGCTGCCAGAAACGTGAAGCATATGAGGAAATAGCAATAATCGTACCGACAGTAGTTCCTCCTGCCGAGAACACAAGAAGTCCGAACACGAATATGCATGCTCTTATTATCACGGAAATATTATCAATTCCCGGCCAAACGAGGTTTGAATATTTTACCGCTCTCATCCATGAATCCCTGACCCTTAATGACAGATCATCAAATATCTCGGCATTTTCATCTTCTCTTGCAAATATCTGTGTTACCTTTGCACCTACTATATTTTCCTGCAGATAAGCATTGAGGTTAGAATTTTTATTTGATACCTGCTGCCATGCCACACGCTGCTTAGCCTTAATCCATAGTAAAAATACAGCCAGCACCGGCACGCCGCACAAAACCACGATTGAAAGCTTTACATCCACAAGGAACATAAATATAACGATAAATATAAGGTTAAGAGACTCAAGCACCACGTTTATAAGCCCGTTAGAAAGCATATCGGATACCGAATTCACATAATTAACAACTCTTACAAGAATTTTACCGTGCGGTCTGTCATCATAATACTGAAACGGAAGCTTCTGAAGATGTTCAAAAAGGTCCTTTCTTATATCGTATATGATGTTCTGACCGACTCTTGTCATAATTCTGGCACGTATTGTTGTAAATATTATACTTATTACAAATGTGCCCACCAGAAGAACAGCAAGCTTTATAAGCATTGTCTTATCGCCCTGAGGTACAGCCACGTCAAGAGCCTCCTTTGCAATCATAGGAGAGAAAAGACCGGCTATAGCTCCGAGAGCACTTATTAAAAATGCAGCAATCATCGGTCCGGAATATTTCTTAACATAAACAAGCGCCCTTAACAGATGGTGGACGTCAAAAGGAGTTTCTAAGACTTCATCTTCTTTATATGTATTTCTGCGAGCCATTACAATACCTCCTCTCCCAGCTGAAGCTTCGCTACCTCATAATAATAGCCCCTCTTCGCCAGTAATTCCTTGTGTGTACCCATTTCAATTATTGAGCCGTGACTTAACACAATAATCTTATCGGCATTTTTTGTAGTAGATATTCTCTGCGCAATAATAATCTTCGTACAGCTAAAGTCAAGATTATTCAAGCTTTGCTGAATTTCCTTCTCCGTCTCCATATCCACTGCGGAGGTTGTATCATCAAGAATAAGTATTGCAGGCTTTATGGCCAGGGCGCGTGCAAGCGAGATTCTCTGCTTCTGACCTCCCGAAAGACCAACACCGCGTTCTCCGACTACAGTTTCATAGCCCTCAGGCATCTTTGAAATGAACTCGGCAGCGGCAGAATATTTTGCATACTTCTTCACATCTGCCTCACTCATTTTATAATTGCCATATGCAATATTGCCGTCAATTGTATCGGAATAAAGAAGTACCTCCTGTGTGGCAAGTCCGATATTGCTTCTGAGCTGCTTTAGCTTAAGCTTTCTCGTATCGATTCCGTCGATTAACACCTCACCCTCAACAGGCTCAAAGAATCTCGGAATAAGATGTACAAGTGATGTCTTGCCGCAGCCTGTCTCACCCATGATTGCAACCGTTTCACCCGCTTTTATACTAAAGCTTATATTATTAAGCACCGGCATTATGCCGTCATCATAGCTGAAAGAAACATTTTTAAATTCAACATTTCCCTCAAAGCGTTCCGGTCTGTCAATCGCATCCGGTGCGGTAACTATCTCAGGCTCCGAGTAATAAATTTCCATGATTTTAGTTGATGCAGCACTAAAACGCTGAAACTCATTCATAATGGAGCCAAGGTTTCTCATCGGATTGGCAACAGCCCAGATAAGTCCCGAAAAAGCTGCATATTCACCCATTGTAAGACTTCCGTCGATAAGGAAGAAACCGCCGACAACCATCAGCACCACAGGAAGAAGGTCTGCAAATGTTTCCATAAACGGAAAATATTTTAGCCATACAAAGGAAGTTTTCATATTTGTATCACTAAATTCCCTGCTGCACTCATCAAATTTTTCAATCTCATAATCCTCTCTGGCAAAAGCCTTTACTACTCTGTTGCCGGAGATATTTTCCTGACTGATAGTGTTAAGTAAGGAAAGCTTTTCGCGAAGAAGTCTGTGCATTGGTCCGACTTTATTCTTAAACAATACAATTACAACGAATATACCCGGCGCAATTACAATAATGCACAGAGCGAGCTTTACATCCATATATACGAAATAAAAAAAGGTTGCAAGCACAAGGGTAAAGGATTCGATAATTGTTCTGATTACCCAGGCAATCATATGACGTACTGCATCAAGATCGCCTGTCAGACGCGTCATCAGATCACCTGTTCTGTAGGTCTGATAAAACTTCTGGTCCTGACGCTGTACCTTGTCAAATAAATAATTACGAATCTTATAAAGAGCGCCCTGTGATGTATATTCAAACAGCATGCTTGTTGCATAAACTATCATTGTTCTTATAAGCGTAAGAATAATCATAGCTGCAATAAGTAAAAAGAATACATCACGCTTATTGACAAGATTTGCCGAAGCATTTTCTCCCGTCATAAATAAATCAATAATTTTCTGTGTGACAACCGGCACTATAAGCTGCATTACATTGTATGTAATTGCGCCGATTATTCCTAAAACGTACAAACATCTGTAGCCCTTCATATTTTCAAAGAGCCATTTTATCTTTGACTGTTTCATACCCATTACTCCCTTCAGAAAGTGAGAAAATCAATATGTAATTTAGCCTTAATATAGCACATAATAATTGTATTAATAGTCTGTTTATCCACAAAAATTGTAGAAACATATTACTATGCATCTTTTTGACATTTAGGACGTTTTTATGACATTTTTCGTGTAAATGTATGATTTTACGACATAAAAAGAGCGGATGCCCCATACATCCGCTCTTAATTAAATATTCAATTCTCCGATTGAGGACTAATTATATGCTTCATTTTTCTGTTGTGAAACAATCTTAATTTCTCCGTTTTCGCCAACAAGTCTCTGTCCGGCATGAATAGAGCTGTGTGCTTCAACAATACAGTTTTCAATATATGTATTGTCACCGATGTGAACATCATTTAAAATGATTGAATTCTTAATCACACAGTTATCTCCGACATATACCTTTTTAAAGATAATGGAATTATCAACCTGACCATTTACAATAGTACCACTGGCAACAAGCGAGTTCTTTACAACAGCTCTTGGGTTATACTTTGCAGGTGGTAAATCATCTACCTTTGAGTAAATATCAGGATGCTGACGGAAGAAGTAATCTCTTACATCCTTCTTTAAGAAATCCATATTTGTCTTGTAATATGACTCAACCGACGCAATATTTGACCAATATGTATCCATTGTATAAGCCATAAGCTTCTTTGTCTCGGCATATCTTACGAGTACGCCTCTTACAAAATCATACTGATCTTCATTTACTGCCTCTTCGCAAAGCTCCATTAACAGACGGCGGCGAATAATATATACACCTGTTGATACAACATTAGTTGAAGATTTTAAAGGCTTCTCTTCAAATTCAGTAATTCTGTTTTCTTCATTAACTACAACCGAACCAAATCTTGAAGTATCTTCATCCTCTGCTGCTTTTCTTACAACAACTGTAATGTCCGCACCCTTTTCAATATGATAATTTAATACATCATTATAATCAAGCTTGTACACGCCGTCACCTGAAGCGATTACCACATATGGTTCATGACATTCCCTAAGCCAGTCAAGATTCTGGTAAATGGCATCAAGAGTGCCCCTGTACCAGAATGAATTATCAGTGGTAATGGTAGGCGCAAATGTGTAAAGACCTCCCTGTTTACGTCCGAAATCCCACCACTTTGATGAGCTTAAATGCTCATGGAGTGAACGGCTGTTGTACTGTGTAAGCACAGCCACCTTCTGAATATGAGAATTTGACATATTGCTGAGAGCAAAGTCAATACTTCTGAAGCTTCCTGCAACAGGCATTGCTGCAATAGCTCTTTTATTTGATAATTCTTTCATGCGTGCTGAGTTACCACCAGCTAAAATAATACCTATTGCTTTCATTATCTGCCACCTGCCTTTATAAGACTTCCACCGCTTGGTAAACATCCGTTAATATAATCATCCTCGCAAGTACCGCCGCTTACTACGGTGTTCTTACCGATGGTTACACCCTCAGGAATTGTCGTATCCTCGCCAATGGTTACAAGACCGTCACCATATATTTTAGGCTGAGCCTCGTTTGGAACAATCTCGCCCACACCGATCTTACAATTCTTGGAAATAATAACATTCTCCGCAACAATTGCTTTTTCAAGGTATGTGCCTTCGCCGATGACAGCATTCTTCATAATAATGGAATCACGTACAACGGCGCCCTTCTCAATAGTAACGCCTGCACCGATTACGGAATTATAAACCTCACCGAAAACTTCCGTACCTTCACCGATGATTGCCCTGTTAATAACGGCATCTTCTGCAATATACTGAGGTCTGATAATATCGCTCTTTGTATAAATCTTCCAATACTCGTCATAGAGATCGAATATAGGAATCATATCAATAAGCTCCATATTGGCTGCCCAGTATGAGCCGAGAGTTCCTACATCCTTCCAATAACCCTTGAATTCATATGCAAAAACCCTGTCACCCTTCTGGTGGCAATATGGAATAATATGCTTTCCGAAGTCACAGTTAGGCTGATCCTGAAGCTTAATAAGAGCTTCCTTTAATACCTTCCATGTGAAGATGTATATACCCATTGATGCAAGATTACTTCTTGGGTTTGCAGGTTTCTCCTCAAACTCCTGAATACGCATCTTATCGTCAGGAATTACAACGCCGAATCTTGATGCCTCTTCCCATGGCACCTGAATTGTGGCAAGTGTAATGTCCGCATTATTTGCCTTATGGTAGTTAAGCATTTCTTCGTAGTCCATCATATAAATATGGTCTCCGCCAAGAATAAGTACATACTCAGGATTATAATACTCCATGAATCTCAGATTCTGGAAAATGGCATTTGCTGTTCCCGTATACCATGAAGCATCCGTACTCTTCTCATATGGAGGGAGAATGGAAACACCGCCGACATTTCTGTCAAGGTCCCATGGAATACCGATACCGATATGAGTATTAAGTCTGAGTGGCTGGTACTGAGTAAGTACGCCTACTGTATCAACGCCTGAGTTAATACAGTTGCTTAGCGGAAAATCAATAATTGAATACTTTCCGCCAAAACCGACTGCCGGTTTTGCAACAGCAGATGTAAGCACGCCTAGACGTGAGCCCTGTCCACCTGCAAGTAACATTGCTATCATTTCTTTCTTAATCACGGCTATTCACCTCTAATTATCATTTTGATAAAGCTAGTATAACACATTACTTTCAATTTGTGAATAATTATTTATAAAAAAAAGAATTATTTCTTCTCAAATTTGTATATTTTACACAAAAAATACTTTTCTTATAACAAAAACGTTAATATAATAGCCATCATTATTCATTTTGGGGAAATATTTTTGTGTAAAAAGTCATTTTTTGACCTTTTATGTTTTTTTAATTATTCATACGATTATTATTTTTAAAAATGCCTATTGATATTTTTTATAAAAATGCTATGATTAACTATGATTAACAAAGAATACGGATATTTATTTTTGTTAATAAATTACTGTATCCGTATAATATTAAATTCCGTATAATAATGAGTATACGGTTCATTAATTTACGGATTAATAATTATTCAGCTATTGTATAATAAGATATGTATACGGATAAAATATTATTTAGCTTAAATATTACTTAACTAAAAGTACATAATTTAGAAAACTTAAGCCAAAAATACTTTATTAAAAATACCTATGAGAGATACGATGAAAGGAACAGACCATGTACCAGATTGATATAAACAATCCCGTTCACATCCACTTTATCGGAATCGGCGGTATCAGCATGAGCGGTCTTGCTGCCCTTCTTAACAGCAAAGGCTTTACGGTAAGCGGCTCCGACAGAGAGGAGAGCGAGGTTACAAAAGCCCTTGTTTCCGAAGGAATACGAGTTTCATACCCACAGAGGGCTGATAACATCACCGATGATATCGACTTAGTAGTTTACACTGCGGCCATAAGCCCCGATAATGAAGAATATGCAGAGTGCATCCGCAGAGGCCTTCCGATAATGGACAGAGCCGCCCTTCTCGGTCAGCTTTGCAAATTTTTCAATGAGGCGATAGGTGTTGCGGGTACACACGGCAAAACAACAACAACTTCAATGCTTGCAATGATTCTTCTCGCCGCCAACACAGACCCTACCATTTCAGTAGGAGGCATCCTGCCTGCCATAGGAGGCAATTTAAGAATCGGTAACGGCAGCAGCTTTCTGTTTGAAGCATGCGAATATACAAACAGCTTTCTCAAATTTTTCCCGACTCACGAAATTATATTAAATATTGATGCCGACCATCTTGATTTCTTCAAGGATATTGATGACATCAGACATTCCTTTAACCTTTATGCCGGACTTATTCCGGCTTACGGCCAGCTTGTCATCAACGGTGAAATTCCCGATATGGAATCAATAACAAAGGGCGTTGCCTGCAACATAATTACATACGGAATTGAACCTGCCGATAATAATTACGATTATACGGCAAGGGATATTTCCTTCAATGATGCCGGATACGCAACATATTCTCTTTATTACAGAGGTGAAAAGCTTACGGATATTTCACTTAATGTTCCCGGCATACACAACGTATCTAATTCACTTGCAGCTGTTGCACTCTCCCGTTCTCTCGGAATCGAACTTGAGGCAATAAAGAGCGGCATCCTGAGCTTTACGGGTACGAACCGGCGTTTCCAGAAGAAAGGCGAGCTGAACGGTGTAACGATTATTGACGACTATGCCCACCATCCTACGGAAATAAAGGCAACTCTCAGTACGGCAGGTAAAATTGCAAAAGGAAAAGTAATCTGTGTATTCCAGCCTCATACATTTTCACGTACGCTGGCACTCAGGGAAGATTTCGTCGAAGCACTGAGTCATGCCGATGAAGTTGTTATGGCTGCGATATATCCCGCAAGGGAAATTGACACCGGTATTATATCGTCTGAGGACATCAAAAATGACCTTCTAAAAAAAGGAGTGACCGCGTCATATTTTACGACATTTGATGAAATTGAAAAATTTTTATTAAAAAATATTAAAGCCGGTGACCTGTTGATAACTATGGGTGCCGGAGATATCGTAAAATTAGGCGAAAACATGTTAAAAAGATAATTTATCCACTTATCCACATTTTCTTCATTTTGAAAAAGATGTGGATATTTTTTTGTCGGATTATATCAAATATTCTTCTAAAACAGCCTGTAAATCAAGCCATTTGAGCTGTTCGCATTTTTTGACAAAAACTGCTCCACAGACTTATCCACTTTGTCCACATTTTCTTTCTACAGATGACGTAAAAAACTTGGCTATTGTAATTTTTTTTCTGCTGTGCTACAATGTGCCTCGCACCCGTAATAAGGGAAATACTGTTATTTTTCAGGAGGGAGAGAGAATATGTGTAAAGTTGTTACTGACGGCTACAATGCCGGAGCTACGCTTCTTGCCAATAATTTTATTGACAGGTATATGTGTGATGCAACAGAGCTCAACCTAAAGGTATATCTATACCTTTTAAGACATTCACATGACGAGATTTCCCTTCATGATATGGGCAGGGTTCTTGATTTCACGCCTAATTCAATAATTAAGGCCCTGAAATACTGGCAGGGTCTTTCCCTTATCGACTATGCCGTAAATTCAGACGGAGAGCTTTCAGAGCTTACCATATATGATGTAAACACCGTCACTATGATGAACCGTAACAATGAAGCATGCGGTGAGGCGGACAAACAATTAATCAAATCAAAATCACAGTCCGAAACAAGCTCTGCTTCCTTCCGCGAAGAAAAGAAAGCCTCTGCTTCTGCGGGGGATACGGTTGCAGCCATATTGGAAAGCGGCTCTATTCCTAATTTTAAGATGGGCGATCCGAACGACGAGAGCTGGCTGAAGCTTTATGAGGATGAAACCTTCAGGGAAAAGCTTGTCGTTGCAGACTCCTCAGATGTCGATTCCCTCGCCTTTGTTCTTGATCATGAGCTTACACAGCCGGAGCTTGATTTTATAGCCTTTCTGTATGATAAGGATAACGGCTGCGGCTTTGACCATGAGCTTATAATATATCTGTTCAGATATTGTATTTCCGCTAAGCATAAGCAGTACTGCAAAGCAAGAAAATATTATCTTGCGATTGCCCTTGACTGGTATGAAAGGGGAATCAGGTCAATATTTGATATTCTGATTCCGGAAATAGAAGCACACCTCGGCGTACCTTTTAATACCACACGAAATAAAAGGGAAGCAATAAACTGGGTTACTCATCATAAAATAAATATAGATGTAATCCTCTATGCCTGCGATAAAGCTGCCATGCTTGATAAGGACAGGATTAAGAATCTTTCAGGCAAAATGAAGCACTATATCGAAGACCACGTATACACAATGGAGGATGTTAAGGCAAGAGAAAAGAAAATGAGTGAGCAGTCTCAGGTATCATATATAAAAGCCACATCAAAGAACAGCTTTAACAATTTTGAGCAGCGAAGCGTTTCAAAGGAAGAGGATATTGCCCTTGAAAAAGCACTTATAAACAGGGATATCACCCAGGAAAAGCTCGACAGCTTTCACGCACGACTTAAAGAAGCCGGAGCTGCAGCCAAGAACAGACCTGCTAACTGGTAGAGGGAACAGCCATGATTACAAATACCCAGTATGACGAAATAAAACGAATATATGACAGAAGACGACGCATTGCAGAAGACAAAAAAGAAGAACGTATGAAATATGTGTCAGAAAAAATACCTGCAATCGATGACATTAACGAACAGCTTAGAAGTAATTCCACAAAGGCGCTTACTCTTTCCCTTATGGAAGGCAATAATGACGCTCTTGATAATCTTAAAAAGAGCAATAATATTTTGATTCGCCAGAAGCAGGAAATGATGAGGGCGGCCGGTCTTCCCGCAGATTTTCTTGAAAATGTGTACAGCTGTCCCGAATGTAAGGATACTGGTATCATAAAGGATGAGGACGGTTTTACAATTACAAGGTGCCGTTGCTATGCCAAAACCGTAATTGATACGTTTTATATATCGGAGCAGCGCAAAGACCTGCTCGCAAACAGGGAGAATTTTGACAATTTCCACCCTGAATATTATTCCGCGGATGAAATCGACGAAGAAACAGGCGATACACATTATAACCTTATGATGAAGAGTGTTACCAAGGCACTTGACTTTTGTGACAGCTTCAATATTACATATACTAATCTTCTAATACGCGGCAACACCGGAACAGGCAAAACATTTCTGGCCAACTGTATCGCAAGAAAGCTGCTTGATAAAAATGTTTCGGTTCTTTATATGCCTGCATATTCTTTCTTTGATATATCAAGAAAGAGCTGCTCCGCTAATGAAGAGGAAAACCGCGCCGCCACGGATGAGCTTGATTTCATACGCAGCGCCGAGTGTCTTGTAATTGACGATCTCGGAACGGAATCAATCACAAAATTTACGAATTCACAGCTTTTCATCCTGCTTGAAGAAAGACATCTTAATAAAAAGCCTACAATTATCACTACGAATCTTTCAAAGGCTCAGATTTCTTCAATGTACTCCGAAAGGGTTTATTCAAGACTGGTTGCAAATTTTAATTTCCTGAAAATGCCCGGTCATGATAACAGAACGCGCAATGTAATTGGCAATTCTGACTATTAAAGATAAAATAAATATTTATATTTGTATAGTTTGATAATAGATTTATTTTGAAATATATATTATTATTAATATAGTATATAATGATCTGTTTAACAGACACGATAATAAAAAAGACACACTTTTTAAGAAGCCGACAAGGCTTCAGAATGGAGGAAAATATGTCTCAGGAAGATATGTTCACAGAGGATATTTCTTACGGTCCGCTTGGTATTATTGCACTTGACAGCTGCAAGGAAATGGGCCACAGGGTTGATAAATTCATTTCCGGCTGGAGAAAAAACAGAGAAAGCAAATATAAGCAGACTCCCGAATTTGCCAACTATCAGAAGGATTCATATCTTATCAATATGAAATGTCCGCGTTTCGGTACAGGTGAAGCAAAGTGCGTAATCAATGAATCAGTAAGAGGTAAAGATATATTTATTCTTGTAGATGTATGTAATTACAGCTTAACATATACAGTAAGCGGTCAGATTAACCATATGTCACCTGATGACCATTTTGCAGATTTAAAACGTGTTATTGCTGCAATCAGCGGAAAGGCAAGAAGAATCACTGTTATAATGCCGTTCCTGTATGAGAGCCGTCAGCACAAAAGAACGGCACGTGAATCACTTGACTGCGCAATCGCATTACAGGAGCTTATAAATATCGGAGTTGATTCCATCATTACATTTGATGCACATGATCCTCGTGTTCAAAATGCAATTCCATATAATTCATTTGAAAATGTCCAGCCTGCTTATCAGTTTATCAAGGCCATTATCAACAATGTTCCTGACATAAAGCTCAACAAGGATCTTATGATAATCTCTCCTGACGAGGGTGCCATGAGCCGTGCGGTTTACTTTGCGACAGTACTCGGTGCGGAAATGGGTATGTTCTATAAGAGACGTGATTATACAAAGATTGTTGACGGACGCAATCCTATTGTATGTCATGAGTTTCTCGGTACAGACGTATCCGGTAAAGACGTTATCATTCTTGATGACATGATTTCTTCAGGTGAGAGTATGCTTGATACCGCCAAGGAATTAAAGCGCAGAAATGCAGGCCGCATTTTTGTATGCTCTACATTCGGTCTTTTTACAAACGGTCTTAAGAAATTTGACGATGCATATGAGCAGGGTATAATTTATCGAATTGTAACAACAAATTTAATTTACCAGACTCCTGAGCTTCTTTCAAGAGAATGGTACATAAGCGCAGACATGAGCAAATATACTGCTCTGCTTATTGACGCACTTAACCATGATGCTTCAATAAGTGAATATTTAAGCCCTACAGAGCGTATTCACACTCTTATCGATAAGCATGAAAAAGGCGAAGCAATAGAATAATTTTTCTTAATTATTTAATTATTTATTCTTTGAATTATTGAATATAAAACTCCGATACATTTCTGTATCGGAGTTTTTGTTTTATTGTTTTTTGTTTTATTATTATTAATTACTAACCCGGTTTTTATTTACTCTTAACTGCCTTAATAATAGTCTTAAGAGAAACCTTCTCTCCTGCAAAGAAAAGCAATCCCTTGTAAATCTTTGCCGCAAGGAACATAAGAACGCATACACCGACCGCAGTTAATGCAAGTGACAAAAGTCCCATCCAAAGAGGAATATTACCGATAAATACACTCGCAGGCGTAATCATTGCTGAGGTAAACGGAATAAAGTGTAAAAGGTAAGGCACCTTACCCTCGCTGTCAACCATAGCAAATAATACCACAAAAAAGCTGATTACTATAGGGAATACAAAAATCGTCTGTACATTTGTCGCATTCTCCGGCTTTGTAACGAAGCTGCCGGCAAAGCCTGCAAGCGTAAGATAAAATGTAAGTCCTGCAAAAATAAGTATAATTGCAAGAGCAATGGACTGAGGCTCAAATGCCATACCGCCAAACAGCGACTTAAGCAAATTCAAAACTGATTTTACCCTGCTCTCATATCCTTCATATATTACTCCGGCTGCATAGTCACCGCCGAATATACCCGCAAAAACACTTGCGAACCAGATAACGAATTGGATTATCGATGTAGTAATTACACCAAGCACCTTGCCTGCAACAAGACCATATGGCTTAACACTTATAAGAAGCTGTTCAACCAGTTTACTGCTCTTTTCAATACTAACCTCAGTACATACCTGCTGGCCATATGTTAACGTAACAAAATAAATAAGCATCAGCACAACGAAGAAGCATACTATCTCAACTATTTCCTTAATACCATCGTCGTCATCGCCAAAATCAATTACCGAAGACTTAACAGGAATAAGTGACTGCATAAGTGCTTCATCGCTAAGACCTGATTCGGAATATATATGATACTGGAAAAGTGATGCAAGCTCATTGCCGAGAATTTCAAGATTATAATTTTCATACTTTGTATTTTCAGTTGTAACAACCGAAATGAGATAGCCGTCATCATTTTTTTCTGAAACTGCAAGTACAAATTCCTCTGAATCCTTATTTTTCTCAAGCTCAGCCTTTTCATCTTTGCAAGGAACAAAAATCACATCCTTTAAGTTTTCGCTTTCCAAAGCCGCTGCATATGCTGCATAATCCGGAATACCAAGCTCTGTTTTGTCTGCCACATAAACCTTTGTAATATCAAACGGTTCATTGTCATCCTTTTGCGGATTGCCGGTAATTATTATGGTTGCTGCAATGCCAGCCATAATTAATATTGCAATAACTACAGTAATTCCGATATATTTACCTGATTTAAAAGAATTTTTAACAGTATATTTGTAAACCGGTGTAAAACCGCTGTTACCGTTTTTCATAGTTATACACCGTCCTTTCTGTTAGCTTTGACATATTTACGATTCTGTTTTGCAATTGCAAGCACTTGTTTAAACTTTACCGTGCCGTCGTTCATAACAATTACGCTTTCATATACAAGGGATACAAATCGTAAAATAATATATCCGAAGATGATTTCAATTATTATTGCAATAAATACCTCAAATAACGTTACCTTACCGATAATAATTGCGCCTGGAAGAACAAATATTGACGTAATCGGAAGGAAAAACGTGATTTTTACAAAAAGATTGATGCCTGTTGTCCACATCATCTCTACAGCGGCAAACGAAAGGAAAAAGCCAATAAGGATAATAAAGGTATATCCCTTCGATGCCTGACCGAGCTCTTCCATCTTACTTACTGTCGCAGCGCAAAGTCCCGCAAGAAGACCAAAGGTAATAATACCGAGAGCTATAAGTATAATACATATGATAATATTAAGCGGAGACAGTGCTTTAATCGCATTCATTGAGATGAATTTCGAAAGTGTATCTGAGCTTTTTGTATTAAATAACATCGCAGATATTTTGTTTGACAATCCTGCCACTGCAGCAAAAAAGGCAATCTCGCCGCATGCAACAACTGCTGTTGCGCAAATCTTTCCAAGGATAAGAGCCATTGGTCTTACATTTGTCATAAGATATTCAACAACCCTGTTTGCCTTTTCCTCAACTACCTTTGCCGATACCATACCGGCAGAAATACAGATTACCATATATGATACCATAAGCAATGCATATACGACATTGTAATCATTAAAGCTGATTACTTCATGAGTATCCTCTTTGAGATATTCTGCCTTATTCATCGTAGTACTGTTGACATCCCTGCTAATCATCTCAAGTATCTCTGCTGATACTCCCGCCGTGGAAATCTTCTGCTTTTCGGCATATTTCTTAATTATGTCAGAAAGCTGTGCCAGGTCTTCATATTCGACTTCAGACTGATCGTCACGGTAAAATTTAAGCTCATAGCCTCCCGCTTCTTCTGTTATGTCAGCCAGAAGGAAAGTCATATTCTCATGTTTTTCCTTAACAGCCTCTTCCATTTCCTTTAAGTTTCTTGTTTCACGGACAAATTTAACATTTTTATATGCGTCTTCATCCTTTACCGCCTCAGAAATATTACTGAGAAGACCTGTAGAATCATTGACATAAACAGTTTCTATCTTTGACTCTTTAATTACCTCATCTTCTCTGTTCATATAATTTAACACAGGAAAGCTGGCCGCTATAATAAGACCCATGATAAGCATTGTTATCACGAAGGACTTTGCCTTTACAGACTGGCCGAGAGTATACCTAAAGACCTGCATAAATCCACTATATTCAGATTTCTTCATGTACCTCGCCTACCTTTTCTACAAATATCTCATGAAGCGATGGTTCTGTAAGCTCAAATTTAACTATTGATACACCATCCGCTACAAGCTGTTTAAGAAGCATAGAAGCCTGTTCTTCATTATCAAGCTTAATCTTGATCTCTCCAGGTGTCTTTTCGATGACATTAAGATTATTCTTTTCAATGTATGAATCAATATTATCATCAGACTTAATCAAAAGATTAACTCTTCCGTAGCTGCGTTTGATTTCATTCAGGTTACCGGATAAAACAGTTTCACCACGGTTAAGAATAGTCAGATCGGTACAGAATTCCTCGATTGTAGCCATCTGGTGACTGGACATAATAATATACTTATCCTGCTTGGATACCTCTCTGATAACATCCCTGAAAAGATTTGTATTTACCGGATCAAGACCGGATAAGGGCTCATCCAGCACGATAATGTCAGGGTCTGAGATGAGTGTAGCCATCAGCTGTACCTTTTGCTGATTACCCTTACTGAGCTGCTCCGCCCTGAATGCCTTAGGCTTCTTGTTCTTTACAGTCTTAGGAGGATAGAAATATTCTGTCAGTCCGAGTTTCTCTGCCCATTCCCTGATTCTCTTTGCCGCCTCTTTCTTTGGCACCTTTTTAAGGCTGGCGAAGTAAAGCATCTGGTCCATAACCGTAGCCTTAGGATAAAGTCCTCGTTCCTCAGCCATATAGCCAACATTGACTGTTCCGACATCAAGCGGCTTGCCGTTAAAGGTAACCTCCCCGCTGTCACTCAGAAGCATTCCGAGTATAATTCTTATTGATGTAGTTTTTCCGGCTCCGTTTGTTCCCAAAAGTGCATACACACCCGGTTTTTCCATAGAAAAAGAAAGGTGATTCACAACTGTTTTTTCACCATATTTTTTCACAATGTCATTTACGACTAAGCCTTGCATATTTCCTCTTTTCCGTATCATTCTCTGATACATGTATTATAATAAATAAGGTGTGCCGGAAAAGGCACACCTTATTTTATCATTATTATATATAATGTTCAATACACAAAACTTTAACATTTTTTTAATTCATTCCTTCGAGACCGTCATCATCATTTTTTACAACCTCTCCGGTAATGGAATCATCTGCCCTGTCATCATTTGACGCTCTTTGTATATCGGACAATTCCTGTACGGCTCTTGCCAATGCTTCAGCCTGTGCTTCAAGCCCTGAGACTTCAGAAGCTTTCTCCTTTGTTTCAGCTGACGGTTCCTCCTGTACACAGCATGTAACCTCCGACATATCATCAGTCACCGTCTGTCCGCCGGCCTGCTCTTTGAAGCTGCCCTCTTCCGCCGGAGTCTGATTATCAGCTGAGGCATGATTGTTTTCACCTGTAACATCACCTATTTCCTCGGGTATTCCAGCCTTTGCCCTTGAATTTATTTCTTTTTCTGCCTCATATCTTGCATCCTCTTCCTCCTCCTTAAGAATCTGAAGATTTCTGTGACGCTCAACAAAATATAAAATCATGAAAATTATTGCAATAAGGAAAAAAACACCCATAACCGCCAGTCTGATAAGCTTGTCTTTTCCGGCTTCCTTTGAAACCGCCGTACCGTTTGCAGGCGTTGCGATATCAGGTTCCGCTTCTGTATCGGATTGTTCTCCCGGAGTAGGAGTGGCTATTATTACTTTCTTATCGGATTCATCATATCTCTGGACTGTATTGTCTATGATGTCAAATTTGTACCACTTTCCCTCACTCAAATAAACAAGGAGAAATTCATCTGACGCCTTAGTACAATATGCCGGATAAACCGCTCCGTTATATTCAAAACCGGTTAATGTATATCCCTCGGGAATTTTGTCCTTAGGAGCTTCTACAATATGATAATTTCTGACAAGGGTTGTATAGGTCACATAAGGATATACAGTACTGTCTCCCTTTTCATATACATACAGAAGCCCGTCGCTTAACTGGATAAGTGTAAGATTGCCGTCATTGAGTTTATAAGCACCAATCGTAAAATCCCCGATTTCAAGAACCGTATCCTCGAAGCCCTCCGGCTTATTTACGGTAATCTTATCCAATATTGTAAGACTTTCGTTTCCGACCGTAAGCTTACCGTTTTCCAGCTCATACCTGCTTGCATTGATTGTTACTCCGGGTGTCGGTGTGCAGGTTGGCGTAGGTGTAGGTGAAGGAGTTGCCTCCAGTACATTTACCTTAATCTTATATACTCTCCTGTCGCCGTTTTCGGCTGTTACGATCACGCTCACAACATTTTCTCCGGGTTTAAGTTCATTGCCCGAAATATTTACCTTTGCATAAGCCGAATTCGGAGTGGCGCTGATTGTAAGCGATTTTACATCTGCCGATACGGTAGCAATCGAATATTCCAATGTGCCGGCCGCAAAAGCAGGACTAAGTTCTCCCTGGCCGACCTTAAGCATCTTTAACGAACTGTCCTTTGATGTCTCGCGCGGATTATTAACCGTAATTGTACCGGCACTTGTCTTGACATTCATGTTACCATAGCTGCCGTCAAGAATGTTGCCTGCCGCATACTCAATCTTAAGAGCAGACTTTCCTGCCTTTTTACCCTTAAACCTTATCGTGTATTTTGCAGATTTTGCCATCGGTGAATCAACGATTTTTAATACGCCGTTACCTCCGTTGCAAAAAGCCTCATCATCTGCGCTTTTTACATATTCAATAACTGATGCATCATATTTGATTACAAATTCATATGCGCCTATTGTGCTGCCTGATGACAATGAAACCGATACAGCTGTTGTCTGCCCCTTTTCGATTGTGGAGCTTCCGGTAGATATGGTCACATCCGCAGCATAAACAACCCCGGTCATCACCAATAAGGATATAATAAGGGTTATTATTTTTATACTATAATTCTTCATTATTACCTCCGTACATCGGATAAAGCCTCAGACCAAATCCGATGTTTATATATTGCTACAGGGAATCAAGTCCAAGCAGATACCTTTTAAGCTTCAGCAAATCCTTTACTCCCGGTGCGGTTGTTCCGCTTAACCGTCCGGCATTTTTGGCAGAAGTACTGAATTTTTCTGATCCGAGCATATACTTTTTAAGTGTCAGCAGGTCCTTGATATTAACGATTCCGTCACCGCTTAAATCACCCTTTATGCTCAGATAATATGTTCCCTTATCTGTTTTCAGGGTATAACCCGTCACAAGCTTTGAAGTACCGGCTGCTTTTTTACCGGATGTGTCATAAATTGCCTTTACGTTGCTGCCGTTAATCTTTACAACATTAAAAAATCCATTGACAGTTGTATTTACCGGGATACCATATATTCCTGTTGAATCATGCAGATAAGTGCCGAATGAAATACTGTATGCCGGTGTAGGCGTATTTGTCGGCGCCTTTGTCGGTGCCTTTGTCGGTACCTTTGTAACGGTTGGCGTAGGCTTCTTTGTCGGATTTACGGTAGGCGTCGGAGTATTGGCAGGTCCGGCAGTAGGTGTCGGTGTATCCGTTATTTCTCCGATGTCGGTAGGCGTTGGAGTTAACTCCCCTGAGATGCCCGGTGTCGGCGTCGGTTCCTCTGTAGGTGTAATCTCAGGCGTCGGCGTTACTGCCACACCCTGTCTGTAAACATTTAACGTATATATCGTTTCAGCACCGTTTCCCGCAGTACAGACAATACTAAAGCTGTTATCACCTACCTGCAATGATTTTGTGCCTGTTCCCGACACGGCTGTAGTTGAGGCCACCGGTGTGGCACTAAGTGTTATTTCATCAGTTTCATAGTCAACGACAACCGAATATTTTAAGACATCGTAACTGAAATTCGGGGTAAGCTCGATATTTGAAACATTAAGTTCCTTAAGAAAACCGTTCGGATTTCCGTATCCGTCAGGTCTGTCTGCCGGCTCCTCAGTCATATTCTTATATACGGGAATCGAAAAGATGATTGCCTGCTCAAGGTTCGCATATGCATTTCTCTGGCTTACAGCCTCTGATGCCGGAGCCTGAATGGCGCCCATATACTGGTGTGCATAAGTATTTGTCGGAGTAAGATTGAATTTCTGCAGAAATAAAGTATTCTGTCCGACTGCAACATAATTTTTTGCAATCATTGAGCTTCCGCCCATAATTGATTTATATTTTGAATTCCATGGTCTGAGTGTTGCCGCATCAGTCTGGGAAGCATACCATAAGCCTCTTGTCACGGCATCCATCGTTGCGGTTTTATATGCACCGAAGTTAAAAAAGTTATAGATACCCTCATAGCCCGGCACCTTACCGGTGACGCTTCCGCTCGTTCCGTTTACACCCTGCTCCTGTCTTGCCCTTGCCGCAAGCATGAACGGACTGATATTATATTTTTTGCCGGCCTCAACAAACAGAGAAGCATATGTATGGGTTCCGTCATATTTCGAATCCATAAATGTTCCTTTAAGTATGTTGTTCACACCGGTCTCATTATGAACCTCCGGATTGTAGGTGAGTTTTTCAAACATGAAAATTCCGTGCTCTGTGAGAAAATTTCTCGGATCCATATAATAAGCCAGCACTTCCTTTGATGCAGCCACCCAGCCGCCCGAATCTAAGATCGTATAAGTATTTGTCTCCCAGTTATAAGCCCCCTTGCCTGTTGACTTCCACGAATCAATGCTTGAATTCGGCACCATATTATAAAGTGATGTATATTCCTTTTCAAGTGATTTCTCCCAGTCAAGATTTGTTATGTAAGGAGTAAATACCCATTTCGGATGTTTGCTGTGAAGATAGCAAAGAGCCGGCAGGTAGCTTTCCGGAAATCCCGCCGAAAGAAGTTTCTTTGCATACTCCTCATCATATGTACCTTCTCTGATATCCACATAATCAGCCGATACATATCCCTGATAAGTCCTGCCGTTAAATTCAAATTCAACCTTGTAAAAATTATTAGTTTTTCCAAGAATCGTAACTTTTTCATTTGCCGACAGATATAGTGATCTGCCGTTTATGTCTGTAGCTATACCGTAGCTGGTTCCCGGCCCCTTACGGACATTTAGATTAGAGGACACATCCACATATCCGACAACCGTGTCTGCCGCTTTAACCGTTTCAGGTCTTAGTCCGACAGGCAGCATCCCTGCAAGCAGCGCAGCTATACATAAAAAGCATATTATTTTTTTTCTTTTTACAGACATATTCCTCCCTTCCGTCTCCATAAAACCGGAAACTGTAATCAGTTAATAATTATATCATTTCAAGGCTGACAGTTGCACTGCCGCCTTTAACCTCCACATTGCCAATGGCTCCGTTAACCATTGTAATATGAGGCGGTCTGTGACCAATATCCGCACCGGTCACAATCGGAACTCCCAAATCACCCAAGGCACATAATACACCATCATCGTGATTAATCTGTGAATATTCTGTGTTAACCATACATTCTCTTCCGAAAATAAATCCTGCTGCATTTTCAAACCAGCCTGCTTCCTTTAGCTTCCAAAGTGTAAAGGCAATATTTTCCGGCGTCATGGAGAACACCTCAAAGTACCACAGAATTCCGTCGTTTTTATATTTGTCAACAAATGATTTTGTATTGTCGAATCCGGTGCCGCATATATTTGTTATTACATCAAGGCAGCCGCCTATAAGCCTTCCCCTGAGACTGACGCTCTCCTCACCTGTTATAATCCTCCAGTTAACCTCCGAATCAACCGCGTAGGACTCAAGACCGGTCACATAATTCTGCCAGCCGCTCTGAAATCTGTCGCAGGAGTTCATCACAACATGTTCACCCTCAAGGATTTTTATATTATCCGTCAATGTATGATGAAGCTTCTCCATGCCAAATTCACCGGCATTTGCCTGATAAATAGTTGCGACATCACAATTTGTGGTGACCGTAAATGTAATTCCGGTGGGATCTGACATACCCTCCACCCATGTCGGATTATTCTTCATAAGCTCATAATCCAGAAAAGGCAGCATTTCAAACAGAAAATCTCCGCCCGATGCACAAAGGATAAGCCTGCATTTATCATCAGCCACCAGAGTGTTAAATTCGGCTCCCCTTGTGGCCGCGTCGGCGCTTCTGCCGTTTTCGGAGCATCTCACATGTGCAGTTTCGATTACATTGTACCCCATGCTTTTCAGATTTGCTTCAGCATTTTCAAGACGCCTTATATCAACCTCACTGCTTCTTCCGTCACTTGGTGCAGTAATACCTATGTAATCTTCTTTTTTCAGAAATTCAGGATAAATCATAATTTACCTCTTACAGCGGATAATCGCCTGTACAGACAGTAGTAGCCGGGCCGGTCATATATACCGTGTCGTTTTCTCTGTCATATTTAATAATCACGTCTCCGCCGTTCATGTGAACAGTAACCTCATCCTTCGTACGTCCGTTCAGCACACATGCCACAACAGTCGCGCATGCACCTGTTCCGCACGCCCATGTTTCTCCCGAACCACGCTCCCATACACGCATACGTACCTCAGTATCGCTGATTACCTGGCAGAACTCGATGTTGGCCTGCTCAGGGAATATCTCGCTTATCTCAAGCTCTCTGCCCAAAGTATGAACGGGTGCATTTTGGGCATCCTCAACAAACATAACCGCATGAGGATTACCCATGGAAACACATGTCAGTCTTACCTCGCCGAAGCCTGTATTGACCGGTCTGTCGATTATTATGTCTCCCGGCAGCTTTACCGGTACAAGCTCAGGCTTAAATATCGGACTACCCATATCAACCCTTAACAGCTCTGCCCTGCCGTTTACGGCAGTCACCTTTAAAGTCTTTATGCCCGATAATGTCTCAACCGTAATAACATCCTTTGTTGCAATACCGTTGTCATATACATATTTGCCTACACATCTGATACCGTTGCCGCACATTTTGCCGCGACTTCCGTCCATATTATACATATCCATAAAGCAGTCGGCAACCTCACTGGGTTTGATAAGGATAAGTCCGTCACTTCCGATTCCAAAACGTCTGTCGCTAACCTTAATTGCGACCTCGGAAGGATTTTCAACCTTTTCCTCAAAGCAGTTTACATAAATATAATCATTGCCGCAACCATGCATCTTTGTAAATTTCATAATAATTACCTCATAAAATTAATAGTTTTTATAAAATCATTCCGGCAGCCATGTAAGTAAACAGAGCCATAATCCACGCAATGACGCACTGCCATACCACAACAAAAAACGCCCACTTCCTTCCAAGCTCCCTCTTTACCGCAGCCACTGCCGCAACGCACGGAGTATAAAGAAGACAGAATACAAGAAGCGAGGCTGCCGCTGCCCTGCTTAATACAGATGTAACACCTGCGCCGGCAGGAATTAATACAGACAGTGTGGATACCACGCTTTCCTTTGCAATAAAGCCCGTGATAAGTGCTGTTGATATCCTGAAATCTCCGAAGCCGAGCGGTGCAAACACAGGAGCAAGTAGTCCGGCAACAACACTTAACATACTGTCACCCGGATTTGAAACCACGTTAAATTTAAAGTTAAAGGTCTGTAAAAACCATATGATAAGTGTTGCAATAAAGATGATTGTAAAAGCCTTCTGAACAAAATCCTTTGCCTTATCATATAAAAGTCTCAATACATTTTTCACTCCCGGCATACGATAATCCGGAAGCTCCATTACAAACGGAACAGGCTCTCCGGCAAAAACAGTATTTTTTAAAATATGAGCCACTGCAATACCTGTTGCAATACCGAAAAGGTAAAGTCCGATCATTACAGGCACCTGATTATCCGGGAAAAAAGCTGCCGTAAAAAACGCGTAAATCGGAAGCTTTGCGGAGCAGCTCATAAAAGGAGTCAGAAGAATTGTCATCTTCCTGTCTCTTTCGGAAGAAAGAGTTCTGCCCGCCATTACTCCGGGAACCGTACATCCAAAGCCTATAAGCATCGGAACAATGCTTCTTCCCGACAGACCGAGCTTTCGAAGCGGCTTATCCATAACAAAAGCCACACGTGCCATATATCCGCTGTCCTCCAGAATTGAGAGGAAGAAAAACAGCGTGATAATTATCGGCAGGAAGCTCAGCACGCTTCCCACGCCGCTGAATATACCGTCAATCACAAGAGAGCGGAGCACCTCATTAACCTTAGCCGCCGCCAGTGATTTATCGACAAGCTCCGTCAGACCTTCAATACAATATTCCAAAAGTGTCTGAAGGTTGTTGCCAATCACACCGAAGGACATCAAAAACACAAAGGCCATTATGGCAACAAACGAAGGAATTGCCGTATATTTACCCGTAAGTATTTTATCAATCTTTCT
The DNA here is from genome assembly GCA_029010495.1 of Clostridiales bacterium. Classification (GTDB taxonomy): domain Bacteria; phylum Bacillota; class Clostridia; order Lachnospirales; family Lachnospiraceae; genus UBA3775. The sequence goes on from JAQXKO010000017.1 coordinate 108,513, forward strand.
GCTTCTGGCTCTTTCCCTGCTTTCACGCGGTCTGACAACCGTCTCTTTACTGATTTTATTTATAAATTTAAAGCGCATGTCGGCAATCGCCGCTGCCCTGTCTATACCGCGCTCCTTTTCCATCTGAAGTATGATATGCTCTATCATCTCACGCTCATTGTCATCCAGATTAAGCATATCAGACATATGCTTTTCACCCTCGGCTATCTTTGAGGCTGCAAATCTGATAGGTATTTTCTTTTCTGCCGCATGATCTTCAATAAGATGCATGATTGCGTGTATGCAACGATGTACCGCGCTTCCCTCATCATTAGCAGAGCAAAAATCAGCCTTTGCAGGAGTTTCCTGATATTTTGCAACATGAACGGCATGTTCGCAAAGCTCCTTAATTCCCTCATTCTTTGCTGCTGAAATAGGTATAACCGGTACTCCGAGCATATTCTCCATCTCATTAATTCGTATCGAGCCGCCGTTTTCCCTCACCTCATCCATCAGATTAAGCGCTACAACCATCGGTATGTTAAGCTCTATAAGCTGCATAGTCAGGTATAGATTTCTCTCAATATTTGTCGCATCAACTATGTTAATAATACCCTTCGGCCGCTCATTTAATATATAAGCTCTTGTCACCAGCTCCTCATTAGTATATGGTGACATTGAATAAATACCCGGAAGGTCAGTTATTAATGTGTCCGGATACCCGATAATCATACCTTCCTTTTTATCAACGGTCACACCCGGGAAATTACCGACGTGCTGATTCATACCTGTAAGACGGTTAAATAAAGTTGTCTTACCGCAATTCTGATTTCCCGCCAGGGCAAATGTCAGTATTTCTCCATCCGGCAGCGGATTCTCTTCTGATTTGACATGATATTTTCCGCCCTCACCAAAACCGGGATGAGGAATAGGCATTATGCGCTGTCTGTTACTGTTTTCAATTTCTTCCGCACACGGCTCTGTTTCGATATTTGCCGCATCGGCAAGGCGAATTGTAAGCTCATAACCATGAAGCCTAATCTCCATCGGATCACCCATGGGAGCGAATTTTATCAGTGTGACTACCGTACCCGGTATAAGTCCCATGTCAAGCAGATGCTGTCTCAAAACACCCTCACCGCCTACATTGACGATTACGGCAGACATTCCGATTTTAAGTTCGTTTAGTTTCATCCGGTTAACCTTTCTTCTCAAAAAAAACACAATAAATCAATTTATACTATACCACAATTCATCAATATTTCCAAGTTAAAATGTTGACAAAATCAATTATGAAATGATACACTCATAGAAGCTTTTTTATTAGGAGAGATAAAATGATACATAAAAAATTATTACGTCCGCTGCTTGCGGCCGGCTGTATACTCATACTTTGTGCATGTGGCAGGAAGGCTGATAATCCCGATGATTCGGGCAAAGCAACACCCGATAATGCCACCACGGCAACACCTTTTGCTACCGCAACGCCAACCTCTACTCCAATTCCTACTCCGACACCTATTCCCAATGTTCCCGAGTGGGAATATAAAATCATACAGGGCGGCTACTATAACGCATGTGCTAAATGGGACGAAAAAGGTGCACTTAAGGAAAATGCCGAATTCAAAAATGACAGTCAGGTATATTTCAACGACTGCGATGAATATTATGACAACTTTATAGATAAGGGAAATGTGTTCGGAGAAGCCTTACTGACACTGGATGATCTTGTTCATCACAGCGGTGATAACTCCGCAAAGATAACAAACAGGCTTTCATCGGGCAGAGGTTTTTCAGGATTTGCACTAAAGCTTAACAAGGCAAATGCACTTGACGGCCTTTATAAATTAAATTTTGACGGAACACTTGATTTATGGATTTATTATCAGGACGATTTTAATAATCAGATTGACGAGGTTTTAACCTTCTGTGCATTTATAAATCATACCGACGAGAAAAAAATTCTTTCAAAGGATGATATTCTTAGTGAAATAACAGATTCAAAAATAAAAACATCGGTAAACAACACACTGCTTGCTGCAGAAAAATCAAAATTTAAACCTGTATTTACTTTTAAGGTTCAGAAAAATACATGGACCCGTGTTCATATTCCGGTAAGCATTACCGGAAGAAGTGATATAAAAGATAAGACCGATACAATGATTGCAATTTCAACTCTCGGTGAAATACCATCCGCTAATGTAAGCTTCTATAATCCGTTCTACGTCGACGATATTTCACTATTGATAAATAAGATCCATGAATAAAAAAGAGCTTTCTGGCAAATAATATGCTTTTTATCAGATAAAATAAGGCGCCTGCTAAAGCAGACGCCTTTAAATTTGCTTACTATTCAATTCCTTTTGATGCAAGATACTCAATTACATCACCAACAGTCTTAATGGAGTCTAACTCCTCCTGTGGAATTTCAATCTCAAATTCATCCTCAAGCGCTGTAACAACCTCAAATAAATCAAGTGAATCGATTCTAAGGTCGTCCTGGAATGATGTTTCCTCTGTAACATTTGACACATCAATTCCTAACTGATCTGAGAGAATACCTGTAATTTTTTCTAACATAAAAATTTGCTCCTTTATAGTAATAAAAATTTAAACTTAATAAATAAGAATATGCCTGTGTTTTATATCCTTACAATAATGTTATATATTACTTAACCAAATCTGTCAACACACTTTTTTACATAATTCCCGGATTATCATCGTCTACGATGACGTCGTCCATTGAGTCGGCAATTCCGTCATGGTCCATGTCGCAGTTTTCAAGTTCGGCAACATCATCAATATTATGATCATGCTCATTTCCCGCCATAACACCGTAGAATTCCTTACCGACAACCTTCTTCCTGTTGCGGATTTCCTCAATAAGCTCTGATAAGTATTCCTTGACATCGACTGAATTCTTGATATTTACAAGCTGAATATGATTGTTAACATCAACTCGTGTATATAATGTAATCGTACCTGTTCCAAAAATTTTCTGCCAGAGTGTTCTGCTCAGACGTATATCTACTATTCTGTATAGAAGTGTTTCATCATAGCTTGTTTTAAATAAACCGCTCTGAACATACAATCTGTCATTCCTAACCTCATACTTTGTGAATG
>JAQXKO010000018.1 GCA_029010495.1 Clostridiales bacterium
ATTTCAGTAACATCTTCTCTTACACCGGGAATTGTTGAAAATTCATGCTGAATTCCGTCAATCTTAACCTGACTTACTGCCGCACCTGGTAAAGATGAAAGCATAATTCTTCTCAAGGAGTTTCCCAGTGTTATGCCATAACCTCTTTCGAGTGGTTCTACAACAAAACGACCATACTTTTTATCATCTGAAATTTCTGCAATTTCAATCCTAGGCTTTTCAAAATCAAACATATGCGTCCCTCCTTATGGGTAAAATCATGCAACCCTATTATTTAGAGTATAACTCGACAATAAGCACTTCGTTAACAGGAACATCAATCATATCTCTTGTAGGATATTCCTTAACTGTACCTGTAAGGTTTTCTTTATCAGACTCTAACCATGCAGGAACAAGTCTGCCCTCTGTAACCTCGAGAACGTCCTTAAATCTCTGACCGGCCTTATTTTTAGCCTTTTCGCTTACAGTAATAACATCGCCTGCCTTTACTGTGTAAGAAGGAATGTTTACTACCTTGCCATTAACAAGAATATGCTTGTGGTCAACAATCTGTCTTGCCTCAACTCTTGTTCTTGCAAAACCAAGACGGAAAACAACGTTATCAAGTCTTGTCTCAAGTAAAATCATGAGGTTCTCACCTGTTGTACCAAACTTTAATTTCTTTGCTTTTTCAAAATTGTTGCGGAATGGCTTCTCAAGTACACCATAGATGAACTTTGCCTTCTGCTTTTCTCTTAACTGTAAGCCGTACTCGCTTACTTTCTTACCTGCTCTTAAAGAAGTTCTGTTTGACTTCTTGTCAATTCCTAAATAAGAAGGATCAACGCCGAGAGATCTACACTTCTTTAAAACCGGACTCATGTCTCTAGCCATATCACTTTACCTCCTTAATTAGACTCTTCTGCGCTTAGGTGGGCGGCAACCATTGTGAGGAACCGGAGTTACGTCACGAATGCTTGTTACGTTAATGCCACATGCCTGAAGTGCACGAATTGCTGCTTCTCTACCTGTTCCCGGTCCCTTAACGAAAACGTCAACTGACTTAAGACCCTGGAGAACTGCTGCCTTTGCAGCTGTTTCTGATGCCATCTGAGCTGCGTATGGTGTTGACTTTCTGGATCCTCTGAATCCTAATCCACCGGCGCTTGCCCATGAAATTGCATTACCCTCAGCATCTGTAAGGGTAACGATAGTATTATTAAAGGAAGACTGAATATGAGCCTGTCCGCGGTCAATGTTCTTTTTAACACGCTTCTTAGCTGCTGTCTTCTTTGATGCTACGACTTTCTTAGCCATCACTTAACCTCCTAATAGACTAAATCCTTTGGTATTATTTCTTCTTATTAGCAACTGTACGCTTTGGACCCTTACGAGTTCTTGCGTTAGTCTTAGTCTTCTGTCCGCGAACAGGAAGACCCTTTCTGTGACGGATACCGCGATAGCATCCCATTTCCTGAAGTCTCTTGATATTTAAAGCGATTTCTCTCTTTAAATCACCTTCTACTGTGTATTCTGCATCGATAATGTCACGAATACGTCCAACTTCTTCATCTGTTAAATCACGACATCTTGTGTCCGGATTAACATTTGCCTGCTCTAAAATACGTGCAGCGCTAACTCGACCGATACCATATACATAAGTAAGACCGATTTCTACACGTTTTTCTCTTGGTAAATCTACACCACTGATACGAGCCATGTACTTTAAACCTCCGTTAAAAAATAATGGATTGGGCATATATGCCCTATGTTGTTTTGTCGGATTAAAACCGACCAGCCGCTTTAAACCATGACGATACGCCTAAGTATCGAAAGTAATGACGATAATGACATTCATTACTAAAGCCGTTTATCAATAACGACCCACGGTATCACAATTAATCGTACCCTAATTTGCTTTGGGTTATTTGCAAAATAAGGTGATTGTAACACAAAAAGCAAGAACTATTATATAGTAACAACGCACATATAGCGGTTGAAATTAGCCTTGTCTCTGTTTGTGTCTAGGGTTCTCACAGATAACCATGATGTTGCCCTTTCTTCTAATTACTTTGCATTTTTCGCAAATAGGCTTTACTGAAGACCTAACCTTCATAGTTTAAGTCACTCCTTTCAAAAAAAGTCCACTTGCAATACTATCACAAGTTTTTAGTAAATGCAAGTGGTTTTTTTATTTTTTTATGCAATTTTGAAAAAAATCACTTATCTCTCCAAATGATACGACCTTTTGTCAAATCATATGGTGACATTTCCAATGTGACCTTATCGCCCGGAACGATCTTGATATAGTTCATACGAAGCTTTCCACTGATGTGGGCAAGTACGATATGTCCGTTTTCAAGCTCGACTCTGAACATGGCATTTGGTAATTTTTCAACTACCTTGCCTTCAATCTCCAAAACATCACTTTTAGACATAATCCTCCATCCTGTACCTGCAGGTACGTAAACAATTCTTAACCGAGAATTTCAAGAATGTCTTCAAACACCTTGTTAACATCCTTTGTTCCATCAACTGTTTTTAGAATTCCTTCTTCTGTATAATAATTAATTAGTGGTTGTGTCTGTGTATGATATACCGAAAGACGATTTAATACTGTTTCGGGCTTATCATCATCTCTTATCATAAGCTCGCCTCCGCAGAGATCACACTTTCCTTCAATCTTTGTCGGATTGTATTTAATATGGAATGTTCCGCCGCATGCAACACATGCACGTCTTCCGCCCATTCTGTCTACGATATTCTCATCAGGAACATCTACATCAATGGCGAAGTCCATTTTCTCGCCCTTAGCTTCAAGACTTGCCGTAAGAGCCTTTGCCTGAGCAATTGTTCTTGGAAAACCGTCAAGTACATATCCGTTTACGCAATCAGGATTTGTAAATCTGTCCATAATAAGCTCTAATGTAAGCTCATCCGGAACAAGCTGTCCCCGATCCATATATTCTTTGGCTTTTTTACCAAGCTCAGTACCGTTTTTAATATTTGCCCTGAAGATATCACCTGTTGAAATATGAGGGATATCATATTTTGCGGCAATCATTTTAGCCTGTGTACCTTTTCCTGCTCCAGGCGCTCCTAACATTACAATTTTCATATGTTCCTCTATTCTGCACCGAAATAAATCAGTGCGCGTTTATTATCAGAAAAATTATTTTAATATAGGGTGGGAAACTTTCGCACCCACCCTAATTATCTTTTTATGAATCCAGGAAACCCTTATAATGGCGTTCAACCATCTGTGACTCAATCTGCTCAAGTGTTTCAAGTGTTACACCAACAACAATGATAAGACTTGTTCCACCAAAGGATACACTCGCATGGAATGCACCACTGAAGAAGATTGGGATTAATGCTACTACCGTAAGCATTAATGCGCCGATTATAACGATTTTATTTAATACGGATGTAAGATACTCTGTAGTTGGCTTGCCAGGTCTGATACCCGGAATGAAGCCTCCCTGTTTTTTCATATTATTAGATACTTCAAGCGGATTAAACGTAATGCTTGTATAGAAGTATGCGAAGAATATAATAAGGAAAACATAGAGTACTGCGCCCAATGTAAACTTAAAATCATTCAATGATGAAAAATTGAACCAGTTGTTGTCATTGATAAGATATAAAATCTTCTGCCAGAGTGTTGCGCTGTCGCCTCTTGCTGCCCTGACATTAAAAAATGAAGAAATAATGCTAGGGAACTGTAAAAGCGAAATTGCAAAAATTACAGGGATAACACCTGAGGTGTTAACCTTAAGCGGAATGAAGCTTCCGCTTCCGTTTGTCATTCTTCGACCAACAACCTTCTTTGAGTACTGAACCGGAATACGTCTTGTGGCATCCTGTAAAAGAATGATAAGAACTACTGTTGCGGTAACAACTGCCAAAATAACAACAGCACCGATTACTCCCTTAACAAGTGTGTCTGCACCTGTAACAAATACCTTGAATAAAGAAACGAAATCTGAAGGCATCTTTGCAACAATGTTTATTGTAAGGATAATAGATATACCGTTTCCCACACCGTTCTCGGTAATGTTTTCACCGAGCCACATAAGAAATGCAGAACCTGCAGTGAAGCATACAATAATCAGAATGATTGTTGTAATTTTGCTGTCTGTTGTCCAACCGCTTCTTGAGAAACCGATAGCCATTGCCGATGACTCAATAAGTGCAAGAACAACTGTAAGATAACGTGAAATCTCTGCAATCTTCTTTCTTCCGGACTCGCCATCCTTCTGAAGCTCCGCAAGAGCAGGAATAGCAATTGTAAGGAGCTGCATAATGATGGATGATGTGATGTATGGTGAAATATTCAGAGCCAGAATTGACATCTGAGTAAATGAACCACCTGTCATTGCATCAAAAAATCCAAGGTTCATACTGCTTAACCACTGGGAAACCAGCTCCTGGTTAATACCAGGCGCCGGAATCTGTGATCCTATACGAACCACCACAAGACAACATAAAGTATAGAATAACTTCTTACGAAGATCCTTTACCTTAAATGCATTGATGATTGTACTGAACATACTAGATCACCTCTACATTTCCACCAAGAGCTTTAATCTTCTCTTCTGCCGAAGCACTTACTGCGTCTACAGAAACATTAAGCTTCTTAGTCAATTCTCCATTTCCAAGGATTTTAACACCATCTCTTGGGTTCTTGATTACACCCTTTGCGATAAGTGTTTCTACTGTAACATCTTCACCCTCAGCAAATACCTTTTCAAGTGTTGAAAGATTAACTGTTACGATATCCTTTGTATTTCTATTATTAAAGCCGCGCTTTGGAAGACGACGGTATAAAGGCATCTGACCACCTTCAAAGCCAGTACGTGGAGCTCCTGAACGAGCCTTCTGACCCGTGTGACCTTTACCTGCAGTCTTGCCATTACCTGAACCATGTCCACGACCTCTTCTGAAGCTGTCGCTTGCTTTTGAACCTTCAGCTGGTTTTAACTCTGATAAATTCATGGTTGCACCTCCCTATATTAGATTTCTTCTACCTTCACTAAGTGTTTAACCTGTGCGATCATTCCTCTTGTTGAAGCATTGTCAGGAAGAACATTGCTTGAATTTGTCTTGTTTAAACCAAGTGCAGCAACTGTCTTCTTGTGCTTTGGAATAGCACCGATAGTAGATTTTACAAGTGTAATTTTTAAATCTGCCATAATACTCCTTTCCGTCACTTAATATGACCGGATTCAAAACGAATCAATTATTCTTATAAATCACTTACAGAAATGCCGCGAAGAGCAGCAACTTCTTCAGGAGTCTTAAGGTTCTTTAAGCCTTCGATTGTTGCAAGTACAACGTTCTGCTTATTGTTAGAACCGAGTGATTTTGTTCTGATGTTCTTGAAACCAGCGAGCTCAAGAACGTTACGGGCAGGACCACCGGCGATAATACCGGTACCTTCAGGAGCTCTCTTAAGTAATACTGAAGCACTACCGAATTTACCAATAAAATCATGTGGAACACTGCCATTTGCATCAAGTGGTAATGAAATCATATTCTTGATGGCATCTTCTTTGCCCTTACGAATAGCTTCTGGAACTTCAGTAGCTTTTCCTAAACCGGCACCAACGTGTCCATTCTGGTCACCAACGATAACGAGAGCTGCAAAACGCATATGACGTCCACCCTTAACAACCTTTGTAACACGCTTAATTGAAACTACCTTGTCAACTAATTCTAACTGACTAGCATCAATAATTTCACGTTTCATGCGATTACCTCCTACTAAAATACCAGACCAGCTTCACGAGCTGCTTCTGCTAAAGCCTTAATTTTTCCTGCATATATAAAGCCGCCTCTGTCAAATACTACCTCAGTAATACCTGCTGCCTGAGCCTTCTTTGCTATTGCAGTACCAAGTGCTGCGGCTGCCTCAACATTGTTTGTCTTCTCAAGTGAAGCCTTGATCTCCTTATCAAGTGTTGAAGCTGCAACGAGTGTCTTTTTAGCATCATCATCAATAATCTGGCAATACATATGATTATTGCTTCTGAATACTGCAAGACGTGGTCTCTCGGAAGTACCGGAGAAACGATTACGAATTCTAAGATGCTTTTTCTTACGAATATCTGCTCTACATTCTTTGCTTACCATAACTTATTCTCCTTTCTACTTCTTACCTGTCTTGCCGACCTTACGTCTGATTACTTCATCAGCATACTTGATACCCTTGCCCTTGTATGGTTCAGGTCTTCTCTTGTCTCTGATTTCAGCAGCGTACTGTCCAACTTTTTCTTTATCAATACCCTTAACGGTAATCTTGTTCTGTCCTTCAAGAACAGTCTCGATACCTTCAGGATCAGTCATAATAACCGGATGAGAATAACCAAGGATAAGTGTTAATTCCTTGCCGGCCTTCTGAGCTCTGTAACCAACACCGTTAACCTCGAGAACCTTCTCATAACCATTTGTAACACCTGTTACCATATTTGCGATAAGTGTTCTTGTAAGACCGTGTAATGACTTATTCTTCTTTAAATCGTTTGGTCTTGTAACAACTACTTCTGCGCCTTCTACTTTAATTTCCATTTCTGCAGGAAGCACTCTTTCAAGTGTTCCCTTTGGACCTTTTACAGTCACTTTATTATTTTCTGCAACATCCACTGTTACTCCAGCAGGAATTGCGATTGGCATTCTTCCTATACGTGACATGCCCGTACCTCCTATATTATAGTTAATAGTGAAGATGATACACTTCCCGAAGAAGTCGTCTCCTCACCGTCATTTTACAATTAGGTTCTGATATCTGATAATTACCAGATATATGCAATAACTTCACCACCGACATTAAGCTTTCTAGCTTCCTTATCGGTAACGATGCCCTTGTTTGTAGAAATAATAGCTATTCCTAATCCACCAAGAACGTGTGGTAAATCTTCCTTGCTTGCGTAAATACGAAGACCAGGCTTAGAAATTCTCTTAAGACCTGAAATTGTCTTAACATTCTTATCCTTACCATACTTTAATGTGATGTGAATATTGTTAAAGCTTCCAACTTCCTCAATTTCATAAGACTTGATATAACCTTCCTTTAAAAGGATTTCAGCTATAGCAATCTTAATCTTAGAAGCAGGTACATCTACAGTATCATGCTTTGCAGTATTTGCATTACGAATTCTTGTAAGCATATCTGCAATTGGATCGCTCATTGTCATTGATTACTACCTCCATTATCTTTGTGGCTATGTGCTAATCGCACGTTAAATCTTACCAACTTGCTTTCTTAACACCAGGGATTTCGCCCTTATAAGCTAACTCACGGAAACATACTCTGCAAATGCCGTACTTTCTTAAGTAAGCATGAGGACGACCACAAATCTTGCAACGTGTATACTCACGTACCTTAAACTTCTGTGGACGCTGCTGTTTAATCTTCATTGCTGTTTTTGCCATCGAAATTATCCTCCTATTTCTTATAAGGCATACCGAATAAAGTTAATAATTCACGTGCTTCTTCGTCTGTCTTTGCTGTTGTAACAAAAATAACGTCCATACCACGTACCTTATCTACCTTATCGTACTCGATTTCAGGGAAAATGATCTGCTCCTTGATACCAAGTGCATAATCACCTCTACCATCAAATGCGTTAGGGTTTACACCTCTGAAGTCACGAACTCGAGGAAGTGCAAGATTTACAAGTCTGTCAAGGAAATCATACATCTTATCTCCTCTGAGAGTAACCTTACATCCAAGATTCATGCCTTCTCTTACCTTGAAGTTAGCAATTGACTTCTTAGCTTTAGTGATCACAGGCTTCTGACCAGAGATAATCTCAAGATCCTTTACGGCATTCTCTAAAGACTTAGCATTGTCTTTTGCTTCGCCGACGCCCATGTTGATAACAATTTTGTCGAGCTTTGGAATCTGCATAACGTTCTTATAGCCGAACTTTTTCTGCATGGCATCCATAATTTCGCTCTGATACTTCTCTTTTAATCTATTCAACTTAAGAGACCTCCTCATCTAGAATTAGTCAATGACGTCACCGGTAGATTTAGCAATACGAACCTTCTTGCCATCTACTACCTTGAAGCCGATTCTTGTTGGCTGACCCTTGTGTACATACATAACATTAGATGCATCGATTGGTGCTTCCTGATGATCGATGCCACCCTTTGGGTTAGCCTGTGTTGGCTTGGAATGCTTTGTCACCATGTTTGCGCCTTCTACGGTAACTTTACCGTCCTTAACGCTGATAACCTTGCCTTCCTTACCTTTATCTTTACCTACGATAATCTTTACGGTATCGTTTTTCTTGATTTTAGAAGTTGCCATATCATACCCCTCCTTATAATACTTCAGGAGCGAGAGAAACAATCTTCATGAATTTCTTATCACGAAGCTCTCTTGCTACAGGTCCAAAGATACGTGTACCTCTTGGGTTTAAGTCATCTTTGATAATAACAGCAGCATTTTCATCAAAACGGATATATGAACCGTCCTTACGACGAACACCCTTAACAGTTCTAACTACTACTGCTTTTACAACGTCGCCCTTTTTAACATCTCCGCCCGGATTTGCATCCTTAACGGCAGCGACAATAATATCACCAATTCCGGCATACTTTCTTACAGAGCCACCAAGTACTCTGATGCAAAGTAATTCTTTTGCGCCGGTATTATCAGCAACCTTAAGTCTGGTTTCTGTCTGAATCATAGTGATTAACTCCTTTCAGTCGTACTAAATATCGGTCAGCTAAAATTATTTAGCATGTTCAACGATTTCAACGACTCTCCATCTCTTATCCTTGGAGAGTGGTCTTGTTTCCATTACTTTAACTCTGTCACCGATCTGGCATTCGTTGTTTTCGTCATGAGCCTTTAACTTGTAAGTTCTCTTAACAATCTTGTTGTAAAGAGGATGCTTAACATTATCAAGAATAGCAACTACGACAGTCTTATCCATCTTATTGCTTACAACCTTACCAACACGGGTTTTTCTAAGATTTCTTTCCACTTGTTAACTCCTTTCCAAGGACCAATTACTCGGCTGTATTTGCCTTTGCAGCAATTACAGTCTGGATTCTTGCAATATTTTTTCTAACTTCCGTAATTCTTGCTGTATTGTCTAACTGATTAGTAGCATTCTGGAATCTAAGATTAAAGAGTTCCTTCTTGGCAGCAACTAATTCTTCGTTAAGCTCAGCAACAGACATTGCCTTAATATTCTCTAAATACTTCTTAGTTTTCACTGCCATTACCTCCCTCTAAATCTGCTTTGGAAACGATCTTGCATTTACAAGGTAATTTGTGTGTTGCAAGTCTTAATGCTTCTCTGGCTACTTCCTCAGCTACACCTGAGATTTCGAACAATACGCGACCCGGCTTTACTACTGCTACCCAGTACTCAAGAGTACCCTTACCGGAACCCATTCGAGTTTCAGCTGGCTTTGCAGTTACAGGCTTGTCAGGGAAAATCTTGATCCAAACCTTACCACCACGCTTAATGTAACGATTGATGGCAATACGGGCTGCCTCAATCTGATTGGACTTAATCCAACAAGGCTCTGTAGCAATAATACCATACTCACCATTTGTGATTGTGTTGCCTCTTAAAGCCTTACCTCTCATAGTACCGCGAAACTGCTTACGACGTTTCACTCTCTTAGGCATTAACATTATTTATCGCTCCCTTCATTTTTCTTTCCCTTAGTTGGGAGTACCTGACCATGGTTAATCCAAACCTTAACGCCAACCTTTCCGTAAGTTGTGTTAGCCTCAGCAAAACCATAATCAATGTTTGCACGAAGTGTCTGTAAAGGAATATTTCCTTCGCTGTAGAACTCTGTACGAGCCATATCGGCACCGCCGAGACGACCTGAAACGGCTGTCTTGATACCAAGTGCGCCTGACTTCATTGTACGAGCCATTACTGACTTCATTGCACGACGGAATGATACACGATTTTCAAGCTGTGCAGCAATGTTCTCTGCAACAAGCTGAGCATCTGCATCTGGCTTCTTAATTTCTCTGATATCAAGATTAATCTTTCTTTCAGTAAACTTCTGAATTTCCTTCTTAATCTTTTCGATTTCCGCACCAGCTTTACCGATTACAACACCAGGCTTAGCTGTAAAAATGATAACTTTAATTTTGTCGGATACACGCTCGATTTCGATTTTTGAAACACCTGAATTTGCTAATCTCTTCTGAAGATACTTTCTTATATTATGATCTTCAACGAGGCAATCAGCGAAATCTGCTTCTGCATACCATCTGGAATTCCAGTCTTTGATAACACCGACTCTTAATCCATGTGGATTTACTTTCTGTCCCATGCTAAACCTCCTTATCTTTCATCAAGCACAACAGTAATGTGGCTCATTCTCTTTAAGATTCTGTAAGCTCTTCCCTGAGCTCTAGGATGTACTCTCTTCATTGTCGGAGCACAGTTAGCATAGCATTCTGCAACATATAATTTTGTTACGTCCATACCATTGTTGTTCTCAGCATTTGCGATAGCTGATTTTAATAATTTCTCTATAACTCTTGAAGCATATCTTGGGTTATATGCTAAAATACCAAGAGCTGTTTCTACATCCTTGCCTCTGATTGCATCAAGAACGAAACATGCCTTCTGAACCGAAACTCTCGCATAAGATAACTTAGCGCTTGGTCTTCTGTCCTTCTTAGCTTCATTTCTTTCTCTCTTAATCTGGGATCTATGTCCTTTTGCCATGGATGTGCCTCCTTTCAAAGTTTAGCGGTTCTCCGCTATTATTCTTCCAGTACTGTCGATTGCCTTAATCCGTACTTATTTATTAACGCTTGCCCTTCTTTTCATCCTTGATATGACCACGGAAATTTCTTGTAGCAACAAATTCACCAAGCTTGTGACCTACCATGTCTTCTGTAACATATACAGGTACGTGCTTTCTTCCGTCATATACAGCAATTGTGTGTCCAACGAAAGATGGGAAGATAGTTGAACGACGTGACCATGTCTTTAATACTGACTTATCGTTTGAAGCGTTCATTGCTTCAATCTTCTTGAGTAATGACTCATCAGCGAAAGGACCTTTCTTTAATGAACGTGCCATTTGTCTACCTCCTATTTGCCTAAAGCCTTACCATCACGTCTTCTGATGATTAACTTGTTTGATGGTTTGCTCTTCTTACGTGTCTTAAGACCAAGTGCCGGCTTACCCCAAGGAGTGCTTGGACCCGGACGTCCGATTGAACACTTACCTTCACCACCACCGTGTGGATGGTCATTAGGGTTCATTACAGAACCACGAACTGTTGGGCGTATACCCATGTTACGCTTACGTCCTGCCTTACCGATCTTTACAAGTTCATGGTCACCGTTTCCGATCTGACCTACTGTTGCACGACAGATGATTGGAACCATTCTCATTTCGCCTGATGGAAGTCTGAGTGTTGCATACTTGCCTTCCTTAGCCATAAGCTGTGCGCTGTTACCTGCCGAACGAACAAGCTGACCGCCCTTGCCGGGATAAAGCTCAACGTTATGAACAAGTGTACCGATTGGCATATTTTCAAGAGGAAGGCAGTTGCCGACCTTAATTTCAGCCTTAGGACCGTTCATAAGCACATCGCCAACCTTAAGTCCTGCAGGTGCAAGGATATAAGCCTTCTCACCGTCTGCATAAGCGATTAATGCGATGTTTGCTGTTCTGTTTGGATCGTACTCAATTGTCTTAACAACTGCAGTTACGTCATCCTTCTTTCTCTTAAAATCAATAATTCTATACTTCCTTCTTGAACCACCGCCCTGATGTCTTACAGTGATCTTGCCCTGGTTGTTACGACCGGCATTCTTCTTAAGAGAAACTGTAAGTGACTTCTCAGGTGTGCTTGCAGTAATTTCTGCAAAATCAGAACATGTCATGTTTCTTCTTGAAGGTGTATATGGGTTGTATTTTCTAATTCCCATGTTATTAACTCCTTTCAACTAATACTTCAAAGTGCCAATTTTACAGACCGCTGAAGATTTCGATATCGGCGCTGTCAGCTGTAAGCTGAACTACTGCCTTCTTCTTATCTGATGTATAACCGATTGTCATACCGCGTCTGCGCTTCTTACCAGTTGTGTTTGAAGTATTTACACTGCTAACCTTTGCTCCTGCAAACATCTTTTCAACAGCTTCTTTAATCTGTGACTTTGTTGCATCCTTATGAACATAGAAGCAATACTTCTTTTCAGCCATATAATTCATGCTCTTTTCAGTAACGATTGGAGAGAGAATTACGTCATAGTATTTAATATCAGCCATTACGCATATACCTCCTGAATCTTAGCTACTGCATCCTTAGTAATAACAAGGTTATCATACTTAAGAATGTCATATACGTTAATAGCATTTACCGGAACTGTACGAACGCCCTGAATGTTTCTTGCCGAAAGAACAAGATTGTTGTTAACATCTACAGTAACCATAAGTGCCTTTTCAACCTTTAAACCGTTAAGAACCGCAACAACCTGCTTTGTCTTTGGAGCGTCAAAATCCAGATCCTCCATAACAAAAATCTTAGCTTCGTTAACTCTTGATGTAAGAGCTGACTTAATAGCTGCTGCCTTTTCTTTCTTATTCATCTTTACAGAGTAATCTCTTGGCTTTGGAGCGAATACAACGCCGCCGCCTGTCCACTGTGGTGAACGAGTTGAACCCTGTCTAGCATGACCTGTTCCCTTCTGTCTCCATGGCTTTCTTCCGCCGCCACTAACTTCGGAACGAGTCTTTGCACTCTGTGTTCCCTGACGCTTGTTAGCTAACTGGGATACAACAGCTAAGTGCATTAAATGTGTATTTACTTCTACACCAAAGACTGAATCATTAAGCTCAATTGAACCTGTCTGAACGCCTTCTTTATTATAAACACTAACGTTTGCCATTGTTTTGTATCTCCTTTCCTAATCGTTACTTGCTTGCCTTAACAGCTTCCTTAACAACGACTAAGGATTTCTTAGCACCTGGAACAGCGCCCTTAACTAAAAGCATATTGTTTTCCAAATCGATTCTGACAACTTCAAGATTCTGGATTGTTACATTTACACTTCCCATGTGACCAGGCATGTGCTTTCCCTTGAATACACGACCAGGTGTTGTAGCAGGTCCGTTTGAACCGGCATGTCTGTGGTACTTTGAACCATGTCCCATTGGTCCTCTTGAAAGACCGTGTCTCTTGATTGCGCCCTGGAAACCGTGTCCTTTTGTAACGCCTGAAACATCAATCTTGTCGCCAACTGCAAAGATGTCAGCTTTAATTTCCTGTCCTACTGAATACTCAGCAGCATTTTCAAACTTAAACTCCTTAAGATATCTCTTGTTGCCGACACCGGCCTTTGCAAAGATACCCTTTCTAGGCTTACTAACCAGAACTTCTCTGATGTCACCAAAGCCTACCTGAACAGCCTCATAACCGTCTTTATCATTTGTCTTAACCTGAGTTACTACACATGGACCGGCCTGAAGAACCGTAACCGGAATGAACTGACCGTTTTCATCAAAAATCTGAGTCATTCCAACTTTTGTAGCCATAATAGCTTTCTTCATAGATTTTTCCTCCTGTTTGATCTACAGCGGACCCTCACGGGTCATACTAAATTTTCACAAGATGATATTATTTGGTGATCATCTTGATACCGATGTAAACACCGGCAGGCATTTCAAGTCTTGACAATGCATCTTTTGTCTTCTGACTTGGAGCAATGACATCGATTAATCTCTTGTGTGTTCTCTGCTCGAACTGCTCACGTGAATCCTTGTACTTGTGAGTAGCTCTTAAGATTGTAATGACCTCTTTCTTTGTTGGTAATGGCACAGGACCACTTACCTTTGAACCGGTCTTCTTTGCTGCTTCAACAATCTTAGCTGCAGATGCATCGATTAACTGATGATCATAAGCCTTTAATGTGATTCTCATTACATTACTTGCCATAAAATAGCCGCCTCCTTTTCGCACCTTTTGTAGCACAACAAGCGGTGACTGTACACTCTTCCGTGTGTTTCCTGTTTCTCGGTAAAAAATAACCAAGCAAATAAGCTTGCTTGGTCCCTATACCTCGTAACCATACGTTGCGCACGGTTTATCTGCATACTTGCAGAAATGTTTTTCGGTACAGTGACTTGTCGCCAGTTTTATAACTTGACATTCGCTCCACGTAAAAACCCGCATATGCGGCAACCTCACGTTTCATAGCTATCAACGTCACAACAGGTACGATTATATACCATATACCGGATTATTGCAAGTATTTTTTTATTTTTTTACTGTTTTTATATTGTAAAAATTTATCCTGCTGTCGCAATATTTTTTGTGCATTTTGTACAAATGAATCAATCCCAGATTTTTTTTATATAATCTTGGTATTCGTCAGGAAGTCTGATGCCTCTCAAAACTGACTCTCCATTATTTTTCTTCTTATCAAGAACCTTTGTTGTTAAATATATATCATCCTTATACATAAACAGCTCATAGCAGGCCCTGCTGAAAATTCCGTCAGAATAAAATCCGTATATTTCTCTTCTGTTCTCATAATTTTCAATGATATATAATTCTTTGATGACAATCTCGGTTCCGCTTAAATTATCAAGCATTTCGACAAATTCCTCCGAAAGCGGATTCATCGACTGATGGTCCTTGTTCTTTGACGTCATTTTATAAGAAGTAATGTTTTCTTTATTGTCAAAATATGCTTTCTTCTCATCCAAAAGCTCTGCTCTCACATAGACATTGTATTTACCGTCAATCACATAATCAAGATTTTCGCATCCGACTACACTATAATAAGAAGATACATATAACAGATAAGATTTGATTCTGGCAATCTTCTCATTTTTCACTGCCTGCAGCTTGGTGCTGACAAAGCTGCCTATATATTCATCCTCATCATCAACGCTTAATGTGCGGTAACTCACATCGCCTATTACAACGTATTTTGTTCCTTCTTTATAATAAGCCTCATACGGAAGTTTTTCGTCACCCGTAGCAATAAATACCAATATCAGGGAACAGAAAAGAATATATACATACAGAGGCCACCACCTGAAAATCTTCCAAAGCAGGGAATCATCTTTTCTTCGGGCACGTCCGTTGCAATAAACAATATTATCGTCCATGAATTGTTCCAATTCGTCCTTTTTGCCTGCCATAGCTCCTCCTGCCGGTTTTCATTTCTCAATAATTAAAAAAAGTCTTAAATCTTACCCGTAAATCTGCCGCTGGCTCCGCATGGCAGTACCAGGTTGTTTGATGAAACCCTAAGTCCGATTTCATCGGAAGTCACAGTGCCCTCAGCTCCTGAAGCAACAAGAGTTTCAAGTAAATATGTAAGCACTGCCGGTTGCAAACCGGTTGTATATGAATTAATAAGAAAGAACAGCGGTTCATCGGAAAGAATCTGTGTACACAGCTTTACAAAATCATAAAGCGATTCCTCAATCTTCCAGATTTCACCCTTAGGTCCCCTTCCGTATGAAGGCGGATCCATAATTATCGCATCATATTTGTTACCGCGTCTGATTTCTCTTTCAACAAATTTCACGCAGTCATCCACCAGATATCTGATTGGTGCGTTTGCAAGACCGCTTGATACTGCATTATCCTTTGCCCATGTCACCATTCCCCTGCTTGCATCCACATGAGTTACGGCGGCACCTGCTTTGGCAGCTGCGATGGTTGCTCCTCCCGTATAGGCAAACAGATTAAGTACCTTTATTTCCCTTCCGGGCTTTTTCGCCAGAGCTGCCTTAATAAGTCCCGAAAACCAATCCCAGTTTACTGCCTGTTCCGGAAACAGGCCGGTATGCTTAAAACTGAAGGGCTGCAGATTAAATGTCAGGTCCTTATAATTTACCTGCCATTTTTCGGGAAGTGAAAAAAACTCCCATTCACCGCCGCCGCTGCTGCTTCGGTGATAATGAGCATTCGGATGTTCCCAGCGCTTATCCTTCTTCGGAGTATTCCAGATAACCTGGGGATCCGGACGAATCAAAATATAGTCCTTCCACCTTTCAAGCTTTTCCCTGCATGATGTATCAATAATTTCATAATCTTTCCAGTCGTTTGCAACCCACATAATATTCTTCCTTTATATTAAAAATGTGATGGTGTCACATATGCAACACCACCACTTTTATTGTACTTTTCAGTTTTCAGACTATTACTGCTGTGTTGTAGCAGAACCAAGTCCGAGGCTGGCCTTTAATGCTTCAAGCTCAGCGTCAACATCTGCACCGTTTGCATACTTGCTTGTTAAATCGCGAAGACTTTCCTCAGGCTCTGAAGAATTAAGCTCTGCCATAGCCTGTGCCTCATCAAGCTTCTTGTTAGCCATCTGCTCATATCTTTCAAAGCTTGCAATTGAACGGTTAGACTGTGCAACATTGCTTGTCATATTGTTAACTCTTTCCTGTGCCTTGGCAACAGCGAGCTTTGACTTGATGGCATCCTTACGCATCTCGATCTCTTTAATATCGTTAGTAAGCTTGTCATGCATCTCACGCATCTTCTTAGCATTGTCAGCTGCTACAGTATATGTACTCTGTAAGGTTGTAAGCTTTGTTGAAAGTGTAGCCTTCTCAGCAAGGAATCTTCTTGCATCATCTTCATTGCCTGCTTCAATAGCCTTGATGGCATAGCTCTGCATTTTATTTATCTTTTCCTGACATTCATCAAGCTCACGCTTTGCAGAAGCCTCCTGAGCCATAACTGATGCTGTTTCCTGCTTAACCTTTGCCAAATCGCTTGTAAGGTTTCTAAGGCACTGGTCAATCATCTTCTCAGGATCCTCAGCCTTATCAAGTAATGCGTTAATGTTAGCAGACATAATGTCTTTAAATCTGGTTAATATACCCATTCGTAAATCCTCCTCAATGTGTATCGTGTTTTGAACACACAAAATTTATTATACTAAATATATAATAGTATTTTTTTTCAAAAACGTCAAGAAAAATAAATAAATAATACAGCAAAAAAGGGAGCCGCATGACTCCCTTTAATATCCGATATTAGATTTTGTTGTCTGAACCGAGAACGTTAACGATCTTGTGTGCAACCATATCCTTAACAGCCTGACGAGCAGGTTTAAGATACTGACGTGGATCGAAGTGATCAGGATGCTCAGCAAAGTACTTTCTGATGTTACCTGTCATGGCAAGACGGATATCTGAATCGATATTAATCTTACATACAGCAAGCTTAGCAGCTTCACGAAGCTGTGACTCAGGAATACCAACTGCATCAGGCATATTGCCGCCAAACTGGTTAACCATCTTTACGAATTCCTGTGGAACTGATGATGAACCGTGAAGAACGATTGGGAAACCAGGAAGCTTCTTAACAATTTCTTCAAGAACATCAAAACGAAGTGGAGGTGGTACAAGGATACCTTCTTCATTACGTGTACACTGAGCAGCTGTGAACTTGTAAGCGCCGTGTGATGTACCGATGGCAATTGCAAGAGAATCACAACCTGTTCTGTCAACGAATTCTTCTACTTCTTCAGGACGTGTATAAGCTTCCTTACCGGACTCAACACAAACCTCATCCTCGATACCTGCAAGTGTACCAAGCTCAGCCTCTACAACAACACCGTGAGCATGTGCATACTCAACAACCTGCTTTGTAAGAGCAATATTGTCTTCAAATGACTTTGATGAAGCATCAATCATAACTGATGTGAAACCACCGTCGATACATGATTTGCAAAGCTCAAATGAATCACCGTGATCAAGATGAAGAGCGATAGGAATCTGTGGATTCTCGATAACAGCAGCTTCAACTAACTTTACAAGATATGTGTGGTTAGCGTAAGCACGAGCTCCTTTTGATACCTGTAAGATTACAGGGCTGTTAAGTTCTCCTGCAGCTTCTGTAATTCCCTGAACGATTTCCATGTTGTTAACATTGAAAGCACCGACAGCGTAACCACCGTCATATGCCTTCTTGAACATTTCTGTAGTAGTAACTAATGGCATAATAATTCATCCTTTCTTATTTATAAAAATTATTTTTAG
The DNA here is from genome assembly GCA_029010495.1 of Clostridiales bacterium. Taxonomy (GTDB): domain Bacteria; phylum Bacillota; class Clostridia; order Lachnospirales; family Lachnospiraceae; genus UBA3775. The sequence goes on from JAQXKO010000018.1 coordinate 18,004, forward strand.
AATTAACATTCCTCTACATTTTAACAGTAAGGCATAATAAAATCAAGTATATATACAAATTTTTCTCAAAAAATGAGTTGATACAGATTTTTTTAATATTATTGCTTGAAGATAAGTCATCAAAATGATATTATTTATTTATGGAAAGAGAACATTTTTATTCAGCTGATACATATTACAAAAAGACATTCGGAGCCAAGGTATATCGTCTCCCCGTGGATGGCGGCTTTACATGTCCGAACCGCGACGGCAGACTTGGAGAAAAAGGCTGTTTTTTCTGCAGTGCAAGCGGTTCAGGTGATTTCACGCCGCGTGCCATGTCGGGCACGATTGATATAGGACTTCAGCTTGAATGTGCAAAGCAGCTTGTTAGTTTAAAAAAGCCAGGGAAATACATAGCTTATCTCCAGTCCTTTACCAACACATACGCATCCGCCGGTTATCTTGAAAAAATATATTCGGAATGTCTGTGTGAAAAAAGCATGTCGGGGCTGTGTATCGGAACAAGACCCGACTGCATTAATGATAATATTGCAAGCCTTATCTCACAGCTTTCTGCAAAATACGGCAAACCGGTATATATAGAGCTGGGTCTGCAGACCATACACGACAAAACCGAAAAATATATGGGGCGCGGCTACTGCTTAAAGGATTTTGACAATGCACTTGATATAATCAACAAGTATTCCCTCCCTGTAATTGTTCACCTAATAATCGGACTTCCGGAGGAGACAACAGACGATTATATTGAAAGCGTCAGATATGTATCATCCAAAAACATCCACGGGATAAAAATTTCACTTTTAAATATTATATCCGGAACCGTTATGGAAAAGCTGTATAATTCAAACCCGTCAATCTTTCCGCTGCTAAATCCCGAGTCATATATCGCCGCACTGGCTGAATGTATCAAAAACACGCGTAAGGATATAGTTATTTACAGATTGACAGGGGATGCGCCGAAAAAGCTTCTTGTTGCGCCATTGTTTGCAGGTAACAAAAAGTTCGTTCTTAATTCAATTACAAAATATTTCAAAGAAAATAATATATACCAGGGAAGTGATTTCCCGGATACAGGAGGAAACGATGCAGCCGGAGCTTCTGATGTTTTATAAACTGATAGTTCTTTATATTTTGGACAGGGTTGATTTCCCAATGTCCAACACTCAGATTACAAAGATTATTACGGAAAAGGAATATACAAATTATTTTACGGTCCAGCAGGTTCTTGCCCAGCTTACAGATGACGGATTCATCAACGACCAGAAAACAAGAAATCAGACACTATATAAAATTAACGAGCTTGGGAAAGAAACCCTAAATTTCTTTTATAAAGATCTCAACAAGGAAATCAGAGATGATATCGACATCTATCTCACCGAGGAAAAGTATGCTCTGCGTAATGAGGTTTCCTGTTATGCCGATTTTTTCCAGAATTCTCCCGATGAGTATATTGCCGAACTTAAAATAATAGAGCGAGACTCTCCCGTCATTGAACTCAAGGTGTCAGTTCCGACCAAGCAGGCTGCAGAAATAATCTGTGATAAATGGAAACAAAAAAACGCAGACATATATGCCTACGTTTTCAATACACTGTTAAATGATTCGCAATAATTATTTAATCTCAATTATATAATTCGGATTCTTAACCGCCAGCTCCTTGAAAAGCTGGCCGAGAGCCGCACCGTAACCCAGAGCGATTTTGTCTTTATTAATTATTGTTATCCTGACAGGATCGCTTTCTTTTATTAAAATCTGATACAGTGAGTCGAGGTTTCTTGCATAATAATACGGCAAAAGAAACTTCTCCTTAAGATAATCATGCATTTCTACCTTTGTGGTCATTTCGTTTCCATCAATAATTATTTCACGCATAACTTTTTTCTCCGGACATTTATTAATTATTCTTTATGTTGCATCTCTTCCATAAGAGCCCACACCTCTTCATAACCCTGTTTGGTTTCCGATGAAAAAGGAATGATTCTGGTGTCATCCTGAATGTTAAGTCCCTGACGTATAGCCTTAACCTGCTTATCCTTCTGGCTTCTTTTAATCTTATCAAGCTTCGTAGCAATGATAACAGGCTTAAAACCGTTAGCCACAATCCAATCGTACATGTTTTTATCATTTTCAGACGGATCATGTCTGATGTCAATAAGAAGGAAAATCAATTTAAGCTGACCGGAGGTACGAAGATATTTTTCAATCATCTTACCCCACTTTGCCTTTAGCTCAAGTGAAACCTTGGCATAGCCATAGCCCGGCAAATCCACAAAATAAAAGCTGTCATTTAAATGATAGAAATTAATTGTCTGTGTTTTGCCCGGCTGGGAAGATGTCCTCGCAAGAGCCTTTCTTCCGACAAGAGCATTAATAAGTGATGACTTGCCGACATTTGATTTTCCGACAAATGCAAATTCCGCGCCTTCATTTTCAGGCAGCCTGCTTGTTACGCCACACACTGTTTCAAGCTCCGCTTTCTTTATGACCATGAATTCCTCCGTTTTATCTGATACTGTTATCTCTGATTAAGTCAGGCTTTGCAATACCCCGTGCCGCCTCCTCGGTAACAATGCATCTTATTGCAGTCTCATCGGAAGGAACCTCGTACATAATATCCATCATGATATTTTCAAGTATGGAGCGAAGTCCGCGGGCACCTGTGTTTCTCTCCTCCGAAAGCTTTGCAATCTCAAAAAGTGCATCATCCGTAAATTCGAGTTCAACACCGTCAAGACCGAGAAGCGCCTTATACTGCTTTGTAAGGGCATTCTTAGGCTCCTTTAATATTCTTATAAGATCATCCTTGGTAAGTCTGTCCAGGGCAACTGTTACAGGCACTCGTCCTATAAATTCAGGGATAAGTCCGAACTTGACAAGATCCTGTGGCATAGCCTTTCTGAAAAGGTCACCAATCGATTCACTGTTCTTTTCCTTTATTTCTGCATTAAAGCCGATGTTCTTCTGGCCGATTCTGCTTTCAACAATCTTTTCAAGGCCGTCAAATGCTCCGCCGCATATAAAAAGAATATTTGTTGTATTAATATGATACATTTCAGCATTCGGATGTTTGCGTCCTCCCTGAGGCGGTACGCTTGCATCAGTACCCTCAAGAATCTTAAGAAGCGACTGCTGTACACCCTCGCCCGAAACATCTCGTGTAATTGAAACATTTTCAGACTTTCTGGTGATCTTATCAATTTCATCAATATAAACTATACCGTATTCCGCACGCTTAATATCATAATCAGCTGCCTGAATAAGCTTCAAAAGTATATTTTCAACATCCTCGCCGACATAACCTGCTTCAGTAAGTGTGGTAGCATCTGCGATTGCAAACGGTACATTAATAATCTTGGCAAGTGTCTGCGCAAGATATGTCTTTCCCGAACCGGTCGGTCCTATCAGAAGAACATTGCTCTTCTGGAGGTCAACATCAAGCTTCCTACCGTGCAATATTCTCTTGTAGTGATTATATACCGCAACACTGAGTGCCTTCTTAGCATCATCCTGACCGATTACATAATCATCAAGGAACTCCTTCATAAGCTTTGGCTTTACAAGATTGATTTCGGAAAATCCGCCTTCACTTTCATCATCCTCGTAATCTCCTGCTTCTGAAATGATTTCTTCACAAAGATGAACACATTCGTCACATATATATATGTTGCCGGGGCCCTGTATGAGCTTATCTACAGCATCCTTATTCTTTCCGCAGAAAGAACAGCATGCATCCTTAGATCCGTTTCCTTTAGCCAAATTACTATCTCCTATTATCTGCTTACTATTACTTCGTCGATAAGACCGTATTCCTTTGCTTCGGCTGCATCAAGCCAGTTATCACGGTCAGTATCCCTGCATACCTGCTCATAATCCTTACCGGTATTTTCAGCAAGCATTTTATTTAACTTTTCTTTTGTCTTTAAGATGTGTCTTGCAGCAATCTCAATCTCAGTTGCCTGACCCTGAGTACCTCCGAGAGGCTGGTGAATCATAATCTCTGCATTAGGAAGTGCAAAACGCTTACCCTTCGCACCGCCTGCAAGCAGGAATGCTCCCATGCTTGCTGCCATACCTACGCATATGGTAGATACGTCACATTTAATGTAATGCATTGTGTCATAAATAGCCATACCGGCAGTTACGGAGCCGCCGGGACTGTTAATATAAAGACATATGTCCTTTCCCGGATCTTCCGATTCCAGGAAAAGAAGCTGTGCAACGATAACGCTGGCACTTGCATCATTAACCTCACCGTCAAGGAAAATAATTCTGTCCTTTAACAATCTTGAATAAATATCATATGAGCGCTCACCTCTTGAAGTCTGCTCAATTACATAAGGAACCAAACTCATCTTTCACTCCTCCTTAAAAATCAATCTCCTATAAACTAAACAAGATTAGAGCCCGATTACAGGCTCTAATCTTTAGTATACATGTTTAGTAATATTATTCAGCTGATGCCTCAACCTCAACAGCATTATCAGCAAGAAGCTTAGCAGCCTTCTTAACTGCGATGTCTGCCTTAACCTGCTCAGCGTTAGCACCGAGAATTTCCTTAACCTTATCGGAATCCATGTTATACATCTTGCCCATTTCTGCAATCTCAGCTTCGAATTCTTCCTCTGTAGCTTCGATGCCTTCAGCAGCAACTACAGCCTCAAGAGTAAGTCTTGTTCTGATTCTTGCAATTGCCTGTGGCTCTAAAGACTCAAGGAACTTTTTCTGATCCATTCCCGTAAACTGCATGTACTGTTCAATTGTTAATCCCTGTGACTGGAGTCTGTATGAGAACTCCTCAGCTACCTGCTGCTTCTGAGCTTCAATCATACCCTGTGGAATGTCGATTGTTGCATTGGCTGCTGCCTTTTCAACAGCCTCATTTTCCTTAGCATCAGCTGCTGCCTTTTCCTTAGCAGCAAGAATATTCTTCTTAACATCCTCTCTGTACTCTGCAACTGTTGAAAATTCTGTTGTTTCATCAACATATGCATCATCAAGCTCAGGTAATACCTTTGTTGTTGCTGACTTAACAGTTACCTTAAATACAGCAGGCTTTCCTGCAAGGTCCTTGGCATGATATTCCTCAGGGAATGTTACGTTAACGTCGAATTCCTCGCCGATGTTCTTGCCGATAATCTGCTCCTCAAAGCCCGGAATAAATGCACCTGAGCCGATTACAAGAGGATAATCCGTACCCTTGCCGCCTTCAAAAGCAACTCCGTCTACAAAGCCTTCAAAGTCAATAACGGTTTCGTCACCGTTTTCAATTGCTCTGTCTGTTACTTCAACCTTTTTAGCATTCATCTCTCTTGTTCTGTTGATGTCTGCTTCAACCTCTTCATCAGTAACTTCAATGACAGCCTTCTTAACCTCTACGCCCTTGTATGTGCCGAGTGTAACCTCAGGCTTTACTGCTACGGTAGCGGTAAATACGAACTTCTCACCCTTTTTGATGTTAACAACATCAATTTCAGGTCTTGAAACGATTTCCTGCTCGCACTCATCAGCTGCCTTCTCATATGCCTCAGGAATAAGTGAATTTGCAGCATCCTCATAGAACATCTCTGGTCCGTAAAGCTTTTCAATCATTGAAAGAGGTGCCTTCCCCTTTCTGAAGCCCGGAACATTAATCTTATTCTTATTCTTATGATAAGCCTTCTCGATAGCTGCTTCAAATTCCTCAGCAGGGCACTCGATTGTAAGCTTAATCATATTTTTGCCTAAATCTTCAACTGTAAAACTCATTTGTCAGTCCTCCTAAAAAATATACAACCTTCTGTTGTTTTTTACATATTATAAGGCCCATATTCAAAAACGAGCCTAATCAGTATGGGATTATATCATATTTTCGTCAATAAATCTAGTATAATATTTATAAATTAATGAAATATATCAAGAAAAATAAGTTATTTTCCACTCATCCGGCCGCTTTATCAACGGGGCAGATTACAAAAGCAGAATTTTTGTCATTTCACGCAATAATTTTCTCTACTGTCCGTAATAAGCATTGGCACCGTGCTTTCTGTAATAGTGCTTGTCCTGTAATTCCTGCGGCGCAGGCTTTATTCCCGGATTAAGCATTTCACTTCTTGCAGCCATCTTTGCCACTTCCTCAAGCACCACTGAATTATGAACTGCCTCAAATGCATCCTTACCCCACGTAAATGGTCCGTGATTCTTACAAAGCACTGCAGGCACCGCCTTATAGTCCCTGTCTTTAAAAACCTCCGTTATAAGCACTCCCGTATTAGCTTCATAATTCTTAAGCTCCTCCCCGGTAAGACATCTTGCGCAAGGAACCTCTCCGTATATATAATCCGCATGAGTTGTTCCGTAGCACGGAATGCTTCTGCCGGCCTGAGCCCAGCTTGTCGCCCAGGAGGAATGTGTATGAACGACACCGCCTATTTCCGCAAAGTTCTTATATAGCTCTATGTGAGTAGGAGTATCAGAGGATGGATTGTACTTTCCTTCAATTTTGTTTCCTTGCAAATCCATAATAACCATATCCTCAGGTGAAAGCTTATTATAATCAACTCCGCTTGGCTTAATCGCAAAGTATCCGGTTTCCCTGTCTATTTCACTTACGTTTCCCCAGGTAAAGGTAACTAATCCGTATTGAGGTAAAAGCATATTAGCTTCATATACTCTCTTTTTTAATTCTTCAAGCATCGTTCGTCCTCCGATAACACATTTTTATCAAATAACAGCTATTAAGTTTCTTTCCGCAGCATAAATACTTCGCATGCGCTTCTTTAATAATACTATTTATCCTTTCGGAATGTCAATAACCCGGTCATTTATTAAACAGTCTTTTTATAAAAAAACATCGCAGATAACATGACTTGTTAAACTTATAAACAAATCACATACTGCGATGTTCATTTTATTTATATTATTTTTCTCCTCTTTCCTTTTTATACTTTTCTCTTGTGGCAAATCCCCCTCTTATATGTCGTTCCTCCTTGTTTATGTCAAGTACTTTTCTCACCCTGCCATAAAGCTCCTTATTTAGACAATACAGTCTTTTTGTTACGTCCGTATGGACACTTGATTTGCTTATTCCGAATTCTCTGGCTGCCGATCTTACCGTTCCGTTTGTATCGACCAGAAACTGACTGACATTAAGCACCCTCTGCGCAATTTCGTCCCTCACTGTTACATCCTAAAAACATTTGTTTTTACAATGTATGCAGCAGCTTATACATTCATTCCAAATTATCGGAACAGATATTCTTTTAATACCTCCTCAATAAGCTTTTCCTCTTCACTTGAAAGCTTTTTCTGAGGATATGCCTGTGATAATGTCTGATTGAGGTTTTCAAGATTTTTTAATCTTCTTGATGTAACTGTTTTATTCGTTACAGATGAATCAGTATTGTCTGAAGTATTCTTTACAATAATCTTCCTGCCGTTTTTTTCCTCTATTTTACTGCCGGAATCATCCGAAATATCGTCCTCACATACATTCTGTCTGACATAATTTTCAGACTCGGTTATTTCAGGCTGTAAAGACTTGTTTAAATCAATTGCCGGCTCTTCAACGCATATCGCAGCCTCCATGCCTGCACCGTCTGACTTAAGTACGGGTGTCTTTCCGAAATCAGCCTGATTTTCCTCCGGCTTTTCCTTACATTTCCCGGCTTCCGATATTTCAGCCGTCTGCTTTCTGCGGATATCAGAAGCTTCTCCGGCACTTCTCTCGTATTCCCTTGCGCAGGCCTCAATGCTTTTTACAGCCTCAAAATAATTTACCGTAACAAGATACAGACATTCTTCTTTTTCTTTAAGATAAGCCAGTTTCTTAATAATCAGCAAAAGCAGTGATGCCGATAATCCGACTCCGGAATATATTATCACTTTATATAAATCTTCATGTAATTCAAGTATTTTATTTATGCTCAAAAACCGATAGGCCATGTAGCCTGCACTGCCGGCAGTAAATATAAAAGCTGCGAAACTTAACAGTCCCGTAAATCTGCCAAGCTTATATGCGCTAAGACCGAGACTGTTATTAATGCTAAGCTCTTTTCTTACAAATTTTTCCACATCAACCTCTGCCACGGCAGCATCCTTTTTATAGTTCCTGTACATTTTCTCCAGTAAACCTTTTCTCTTTCCTCCTGTTTTTGATGCGCACTTTATTCTTCTTAAGTAAATTAGCCCTGCGATAAGCTGTGTGATAATACCGGTTGCCGTGAATACACACAGAGCAGCATATCCGGGCACAAGATAATCCGTAATCTTGTCCATAAAGCACCTCCATATTGTCCGGTTAATCCGGAGCTGTTTTTATGATAAATCATCCGTATCACTTTTTAAAGATGGTATCGTAAAAACCGTTTTACATAAAAAAACGCCGATTAGGTTTTTTTTACCTAAATCGACGTTTATCTTTCAATTGCCTCAAACATCACTATTGCAGCCGCAACGGATGCATTAAGCGATTCCACATTTCCATACATCGGGATAATAATGTTTGTATCTGCTTTTTTAAGCACCTCATCCGACACTCCGTTTGCCTCATTGCCGATAACAATCGCAAAGCAGTTTCCGTATTCCGCCTTTTTATATGATACAGACGAATCCAGAGCAGTGGCAAAAACCTTAAAATCAGGTCTTGCAGCTCTGATTTTGTCAATTGCTTCCGAAAGTGAGTCAGCATATATGTACGGTACCCTGTTTATGGCTCCCATGGTGGAGCGTACGACCTTAGGTCCGGTAATGTCTACTGATTCCCTGCTCAGCATCACAAGGTCAATTCCGGCCGCCTCAGAGGTTCTGATGATGGTTCCGAGATTCCCCGGATCTCTTAAGTCATCAAGCATGAGAATGCGAAGCTTCTCCCTGCGGATAAAATCATCAAGACTATACTCTCTGCTTCTGACAACAGCCATAACACCCTGCGGAGTAACAGTCTCAGCCACCTGTGAGAAAACCTTCCCATCGACCTCAAGACATGTTGTTGTTTTCAGGGCATTCAATCTGTCCTCATCAAGCTTTTCAATAAACTCCTTTGTTGCATAAACCGTTTCAATCATTTCAGGCTCATTATCAAGAAATTCAAGAAACATCTTTTTTCCCTCGATAACATATACTCCCTCTTCATGACGAAGCTTTGTTTTTTTCAAAAGATTTGAAAGCCTTTTGATATTACCGTTGGCTGTACTTGTTATAATATCCTTACAAATCAAAACCAATCCCTCTAATCTAAATCAAGCGGACAGATAATGTCCGCCTTATTTATCAGTTATCATTCATCTTTGCCAGCTTTGCAGCCTGGTCAGCAGCGATGCAGGCATCAATAATTTCCTGTATATCACCATTCATAATCTTATCAAGCTTGTAAAGAGTAAGGCCGATACGATGGTCCGTAACTCTTCCCTGCGGGAAATTGTAAGTACGGATTTTTTCCGAACGGTCACCTGTACCTACCTGGCTTCTTCTAAGCTCTGCCTCTGCATCATGAGCCTTCTGAAGTTCCAAGTCATAAAGCTTTGCACGAAGAAGGGCAAAAGCCTTATCCCTGTTTTGAAGCTGAGATTTTTCAGTCTGAGAATATACGACAATACCTGAAGGGAAATGCGTAAGTCTTACTGCCGAGTCAGTTGTATTGACACACTGACCGCCGTTACCCGAAGCACGCATTACGTCAATACGTATATCCTTCTCATCAATCTGTACATCAACCTCCTCTGCCTCCGGCATTACTGCCACGGAAGCAGTAGATGTATGGATACGTCCGCCGCTTTCAGTCTCGGGAACACGCTGAACACGGTGTACGCCGCTTTCATATTTCATTACGGAATATGCACCCTGTCCCTTAACCATGAACTGGACTTCCTTCATGCCTCCGATGCCTGTTTCGTCAATATTGACAAGCTCTGTCTTCCAGCCCTTTGACATAACATAATGAATGTACATACGATAAAGCTCAGCTGCAAAAAGAGCCGCCTCATCACCGCCTGCACCTGCACGTATTTCCACGATAATATCCTTATCATCACTCGGATCCTTTGGGAGAAGAAGAATCTTAAGATCTCTTTCAAGCTCTACAAGCTCCTCCTTTGAGTTGGCAAGCTCTTCCTTCGCAAGCTCTCTCATTTCCTCATCACTTTCATCTTCAAGCAGCATCAGACTTTCTTCTATATTGTTCTTTGCCGCCTTATATGCGGTATATTTATCAACAAGAGGAAGAAGATCACTTGATTCCTTCATAAGCCTTCTGAAACGGTTTGTATCAGAAGCCGCATCAGGCGAAGAAAGCTCTGCCTGAAGCTCCTCATATTTTAAAAGCATACCTTCCAATCTGTCAAACATGTTTATTTCCTCCTAAAATGGTAGCGCCTGTAAACAGCTCTCTGCAGGTTTTTGACAGAGAGGTCGCTGTTTGATGCCCGCGCTCACAACCCTGGGCTTATCAGCATAGTCCCTATGCACTTTTATGTCTGCGTAACCCTTTTCCGCAAGAAGATGCGGCACCGTCTTACCCTGGTCATATCCGATTTCAAGCACCAGTATTCCGTCCTCATAAAGATGCTTCTTTGCATCTTCGGCAATTATTCTGTAAAAATCAAGACCGTCCTCTCCGCCATATAATGCGCCGTACGGCTCATGTTTTATAACCTTTTCATCAAGCGTCTTCATATCGTTTCCGGTAATATATGGCGGATTTGATATGATGAGATCGTACTGCCCCGTGATATTTTCAAACATATCACTCTGTATAAATGTGATATCGGTATTATTATCGGCAGCATTTATTTTGGCAACCTCTATGGCTTTATCGGAAATATCAGACGCAACGGCACAATATGCTTTCCCCAGTTTTTTTAAAGTATGCGCAACTGCTATTGCAATGCAGCCTGAGCCGGTACACATATCAAGAAATCTTATTTCTTTTTTACAGTTATCAGCTGCGTAATTAACTGCCTTTTCAACCACATGCTCGGTATCCTGTCTCGGAATAAGTACATTTTCATTTACGGCAAACCTTAGTCCGTAAAAATACCTTTCACCGGTAATGTAATCTACCGGACACCCGGCTGCAGCCTTCTCTATATATATATTAAACTCGCCAAGCTTATCCTCAGGAAATATCTCATTACATACAAGGTAATAATCCGACTGTGAAATACCCGTCACATATTCAAAAAGATAATATGCGTCAACTGCGGGCTCTGAATTTCCTGCAGCCTTTAGTTTTTCCTTTGCCTGATTTAGGGCTTCAAAAAAAGTCATCAAATATCCTTATCCTTATATTCTTCGAAATTATCCTTAAGAAACTGCTTCCAGTCAAATACCGCCTCAACCGATGCGATGGCAACCTCTATCATTGAATCATCCGGCTCTCTTGTTGTAAGCCCCTGCATCCACATGCCCGGCTTTGACAATATGTTTACAAGCTTATTTTCGCTTTTTCCGGCCAGTCTTAAAAACTCATATGAAATACCTGCAATTACAGGCAGAAGCAAAAGTCTGATGGCAAATCTTATAAGAAAATTTACAATTCTGTGATATGCAGTTACAGGCGGAATAAACATAAATACCACAATAGCGATTAAAAGCACGATAATGGTAAAGCTTGTACCGCATCTTTTGTGCTCCTTACTCGAATTTCTGACATTTTCAACAGTAAGCGGCAGACCATGCTCAAGACAGTTTATTGATTTGTGTTCTGCGCCGTGATACATAAAGGTCCTTTTTATGTCCGGCATAAAGGTAATAAGCTTAATATACAGTATAAAAATCGCAAGCCTGATAACGCCTTCAATAAATGCCCCTAACGGACCTCCGATTTCAAATGACAGCAATTTGCAAATACCTTCTGAAATAAGCTGCGGCAGGAACATAAATATAAGAGCTGACAACACAAGTGAAAGGGCAATGGTTCCAAACATAACCCAGCCCGTCATAAAGCCCGCTTCTTCCCTGGCTTTATCATAATGTGTGCCGACATCATATTCTTTTGAAGCAGTCTGAGTATTGTCGTCTTTTTTTTCCTCTTCTTCATCAAAAAAATTAGCTGAAAAAGAAAGAGTCTTCATGCCTATTATCATTGACTCTATAAGATTGACGCTTCCCCTGATAAACGGTAAGCCGAGAAATTTATATTTTTCGACAATACTTGTACAGGACTGTACATCAGTTATTATGGATTTATCGGGAAGACGAACCGAAACGGCATACTGATTTTTATTTTTCATCATTACGCCTTCTATAACAGCCTGACCTCCAATACATGAATTTTTCATATATACTCCATTCTGCCTCAAACGACTTTGATTTAAAAATGCCTGACATAGTATCCTGCATTAACAAAAATAAATTAAAATACAAAAATAGGTTGAGATAGAGATATCCCAACCTTATTTTTAACTGCGTATTAACAAAAGATTTATAAACCGTACTTCTTATTGAACTTCTCAATAGCACCACGGCTTGCAGCTGCCTTAGACTGACCTGTGTAAAAAGGATGGCACTTAGAACATATTTCTACGTGGATTTCTTCCTTTGTTGAGCCTGTAACGAACTGGTTACCACAGTTACAAGTAACTTTTGCCTGATAATACTTTGGCTGAATTGCTTCCTGCATGTTGTTCACCTCACAAATTATTTCTCTTTACCATGCCTGACACATCCCAAGCAGTGCATGAATATAATTTTTAATGTTAAATATACATTAAAGCTAATCAATTTCTGATAGCTGCCACTAAACAGCTTGTTCATTATAACATAGCTTTATTTTTTCTGCAATACCTATATTTTAATATTTTTCGCTATTTTTATTCTCCTGCACGAAAAATTCCTCTTTTTCTGATACTATCTACCAGCTCGGCATTATTTTTTGTAGCCTTAACCATGTTTAAGATTGACTCAATAGCCTCATAAGACTTTACGCCGTTAAGAGCCCTTCTACACAGATAATTTGCCTCAAGCTCCTCAGGAGTAAGTAAAAGGTCCTCTCTTCTCGTGCCTGACTTAGGAAGGTCAATCGCAGGGAATATTCTCTTTTCAGATAACGAACGGTCGAGTACAAGCTCCATATTACCTGTTCCCTTAAATTCTTCAAAAACAACATCATCCATTCTGCTGCCCGTTTCTACGAGAGCCGTTGCAAGTATGGTAAGACTTCCTCCCTCTCTCGCACATCTTGCAGCACCGAAAAATTTCTTAGGCATATGAAGTGCCGACGGATCAAGACCACCCGACAATGTTCTTCCCGAGCTCTGTGTTGTCTGGTTATATGCTCTTGCAAGTCTTGTAATACTGTCAAGAAGGATACACACATCATCCCCGTGCTCAACAAGACACTTTGCCCTTTTCATAACCATCTCCGCAACCTTGATATGATTCTCAGGCTTTTCATCAAATGTAGAATAAATCACCTCAACCCTGTCACCTTTTATCGATTCCATTATATCAGTAACCTCTTCGGGTCTTTCATCAATAAGCAGGATAATAATATCAGTTTCCGGATTGTTCTTAATCATGGCATTAGCAATCTGCTTAAGAAGTGTCGTCTTGCCTGCCTTAGGCTGCGAAACAATCATACCTCTCTGACCTTTTCCGATAGGAGATAAAAGGTCAATAAGTCTCATGGCTGCAGATCCGCCCTCAGTTTCAAGAGTAAACTTCCTGTTCGGAAATACAGGTGTAAGATCATCAAAATTTGTTCTTCTGGTAGCGAGATACGGATCACGGCCGTTTATCTCGGTAATTGTGTAAAGACCCTGATACTTTTCCGTAGGGCTTTTAACCTTTAATGACCCCTTAATCTTGTCTCCTGTTTTAAGATTAAATTTCCTTACCTGACTCGGAGCAATATAAACATCCTGACTGCTTCCCTGATAATTGGTACATCTTAAAAAACCGTATCCTTCAACCATTTCCAGAACACCTTCACGCATTTCACCCGAATCCGCGAATATTCTGTTTTCACCTTCACTATTATTGCAGCTTCGCGCAATCTGTCTGTTCTCTGCGAAATTCTGACGCGGTAAAACGCCAATTCCCTCTTCCCCGGAATTATCATTAATGAATCTGGGGCGGTTCCCCGTCTGGTAAGCATTACACGCAGTATTTTGTCTGGCTCTTAACCTTTTATTTTCCTCTTCTTCAGCATTAAGCTTTTCGGCAGCACTAATTACTTCAATAAGGTCTCCCTTTTTCATCGCAGAAACACCCTTTAAGCCTATTGATTTGGCATACTCCTTTAATTCAACAAGCGACATATTATCTTTATCCATTTGACCTCCTTACCAAGTTACTTAATAATCTTTTTATATCAAATTTTATTATCTTACAAATATAAAAAATATCTTTACGGGGGATTTTATTTCGACTATCTTAAACAAATAATACTTTTCTTTTGTAAATAGAAATGGTTTTCAACAAATAAATATTATTACGTAAACTACTGATATAACATACTGTATCATTATTTCAGTTTTTTAAAATAATATCTTTTAATTTTTTGAGAAACTTAATAAATAAATTAACCTGTTATTAAAAGAAGCAGTTTTTCGAACTAAATTAACAGATAAAAATAGATATGTTTCAAAAACAAATTGCCTCCACCCGCTTTGAGCAGGTGGAGTGCAATAAATAATTATTCTTCAGTTTCCTCGAAGTCATCCTCGTCTGCATATCCGAAATCATCCTCGTCTGCATATACGAATTCATCATCAAAGTAAACTTCCTCGCCGAACATAATATCATCTTCAACGATTTCCGGCTCATCCTCAACTTCCTTGATTTCTTCTTTCCTGGACTTCTTTGATTTTTCCTTCTCAGCCTGTGCTTCCTCTAAAGCTCTGCGCTTAGCCTCTGCAAGTCTTCTTGCTTCCCTGATGTCAGAATCAAGCTTGACATCACGATATACAGCCATACCTGTACCTGCAGGTATAAGCTTACCAAGAATAACATTTTCCTTAAGACCGATAAGCGGATCAATCTTACCCTTGATTGCGGCATCTGTAAGGACACGTGTTGTCTCCTGGAAGGATGCTGCCGAAAGGAATGAATTGGTTGCAAGGGAAGCCTTGGTGATACCAAGCATAACCTGTTCACCTGTTGCCGGCTCTTTGCCCTCTGCAATAAGCTTTTCATTGCTTTCTTCAAATTCAAGGATGTCAACCATTGTTCCCGGAAGATAATCGGAATCACCGTTATTTTCGATTCTGATTTTCTTCAGCATCTGACGTACAATTACTTCAATGTGCTTATCATTAATTTCTACACCCTGAAGTCTGTATACTCGCTGCACTTCCTGAATCATATAATCCTGAACAGCTCTGAGACCCTTAATCTTTAATATGTCATGAGGATTTACCGAACCTTCGGTAAGCTCATCGCCGGCCTCAATCATCTGTCCGTCAATAACCTTAATAATTGAACCGTAAGGTATAAGATATGCCTTTGATTCACCGGTTTCAATATTTGTTACGATAACTTCACGCTTCTTCTTTGTATCAGAAATCTTAATCTTTCCGCCAAATTCAGCAATAATTGCAAGACCCTTTGGCTTTCTGGCCTCGAAAAGCTCTTCAACTCGAGGAAGACCCTGTGTGATATCGTCACCGGCTACACCACCTGTATGGAAGGTTCTCATGGTAAGCTGTGTACCAGGCTCACCAATTGACTGGGCAGCGATAATACCGACTGCCTCACCAACCTGAACAGGCTGGCCTGTTGCCATGTTTGCACCATAACACTTAGCGCACACACCGATATGTGAACGACAGGTAAGTGCAGTACGAATCTTAACCTTAGCATCTACACCGTCTTCAAGAATTGCCTGTGTAGCGCATATTCTTGCAGCCTTCTTAGGAGTAATCATCTGATTCTTCTTAACGATGATTTCACCATTATCATCATAGATTGCCTCACAGGCTGTACGACCTGTAATACGCTCCTGTAATGCCTCGATAGTTTCCTTTCCTTCCATGAATGTCTTAATAGCCATTCCCGGAATATCCTCTGCACCCTCTGCACAGTCGATTTCACGAACAATAAGATCCTGTGATACGTCAACAAGACGTCTTGTAAGGTAACCTGAATCGGCTGTTCTTAACGCTGTATCGGAGAGACCCTTACGAGCACCGTGAGCCGAGATGAAATACTCGAGTACGTCAAGACCCTCACGGAAGTTAGCCTTGATTGGGAGCTCAACAGTTTTACCTGAAGTATCAGCCATGAGACCACGCATACCGGCAAGCTGCTTAATCTGCTTGTCAGAACCACGGGCTCCCGAATGAGCCATCATCTTAATGTTGTTATATTTGTCAAGACCTGAAAGAAGCTTCTCTGTAATTTCATCATCGGCTGCCTTCCATGTGCTGATAACGAGCTTATAACGTTCGTCATCTGTCATGAAGCCCTGTCTGTATGCTTCTGAAATTTCCTCTACTGTTGCTTCGGCCTTTGAAAGAATTTCCTTCTTTGCAGCAGGAATGGTCATATCATGAATCGAAACTGTCATGGCAGCTCTTGTAGAGTACTTATATCCGAGTGACTTTACATGGTCAAGAGTCTCAGCCGTCTTTGTAGCTCCGTGTGTATTAATACACTTCTCTAAGATGCCCTTAAGCTCCTTACGCTTAACAAGGAATTCAATTTCATTAAGGAACTTATTCTCAGGCTTTGTTCTGTCAACATAACCAAGATCCTGAGGAATAACCTCATTGAAGATAAGACGTCCGAGTGTTGTAGTAATAACAGCACTGTCTGTTATATTTCCTTCGGCATCCTTCTCAACCTTTCTTACCTTGATTTCTGACTGAAGAGTTATATAACCGTTTTCATAAGCAAGAATTGCTTCATTGATGCCTGTGAAGAACATTCCTTCACCCTTATCACCCGGTTTTGTCATTGTAAGGTAATAAATACCAAGTACCATATCCTGAGAAGGAACAGCTACCGGACCACCGTCGGAAGGCTTTAAGAGGTTGTTAGGAGAAAGAAGAAGGAATCTGCATTCTGCCTGTGCCTCTACGCTGAGTGGTAAATGGACTGCCATCTGGTCACCGTCGAAGTCGGCGTTGAAGGCAGTACATACAAGAGGATGAAGCTTAATCGCTTTACCTTCTACAAGAATCGGCTCAAATGCCTGAATACCGAGTCTGTGAAGAGTAGGAGCACGGTTCAGCATTACAGGATGTTCTTTGATTACATCCTCAAGCACATCCCATACCTCAGTCTGAAGACGTTCAACCATCTTCTTTGCTGACTTAACGTTATTTGCAATACCTCTTGAGGTAAGCTCCTTCATTACAAATGGCTTAAACAATTCAACAGCCATCTCCTTTGGAAGACCGCACTGGTAAATCTTAAGCTCCGGACCAACTACGATTACCGAACGACCTGAATAGTCAACTCGCTTTCCGAGAAGGTTCTGTCTGAAACGTCCCTGCTTTCCCTTAAGCATATCAGAAAGTGACTTAAGAGCTCTGTTGCCGGGACCGGTAACAGGACGGCCTCTGCGGCCATTGTCATTAAGAGCATCTACAGCCTCCTGAAGCATTCTCTTCTCGTTACGAACGATAATGTCAGGTGCGCCAAGTTCAAGAAGTCTCTTAAGACGATTGTTTCTGTTAATAATACGACGATATAAATCGTTCATATCAGATGTTGCAAATCTGCCGCCGTCAAGCTGAACCATAGGACGGAGATCAGGAGGAATTACAGGGATTGCCTTAAGAATCATCCATTCAGGCTTGTTATTTGAGCCTCTGAATGACTCAACAACCTCTAATCTCTTAATAATCTTTGCTCTCTTCTGACCTGTTGCAGTCTTAAGCTCTGCCTTAAGCTCTACAGAATCCTTTTCAAGATCAATCTTCTGCAAAAGCTCATATATAGCCTCAGCACCCATTCCGACACGGAATGAGCCTGAACCGTACTTTTCAACTGCGGCATTGTATTCCTGCTCAGTTAAGATGTCCTTAACATTAAGGCCTGTCTCACCTGCATCAAGAACAATATAGCAAATGAAGTATAATACCTTTTCAAGGTTTCTAGGAGTAATGTCAAGGATAAGACCCATTCTGCTTGGGATACCCTTGAAATACCAGATATGTGAAACAGGAGCAGCAAGGTCAATATAACCCATACGCTCACGACGTACTGATGCCTTTGTAACCTCTACGCCGCACTTATCACATATGATTCCCTTGTTACGAATCTTTTTATATTTACCACAGTGACATTCCCAGTCCTTTGTAGGTCCGAAGATTTTCTCACAGAACAAGCCGTCTCTTTCAGGCTTAAGTGTTCTGTAGTTGATTGTCTCCGGCTTCTTAACCTCATACTCCGTAATATCACCGCTTCTACCATTTCTTGCCCATTCCCTGATTTTTTCAGGAGAAGCAAGACCGATTTTAATTTTATCGTAAGTTAACTGGCTTACGTTATTTTCTATCATTTCAGCTGACATACCAGTGCCCCTTTCTTAAAATGATTTACTCATTATTTAAATTTCAAATCCGACCTCGTCGGCATAATCTCCAAACATGTCTCCTGTTTCACTTGGTGTTACTTCACCATAACCTGCCTCCTGCATGTCTTCATAGCTGTCTGCAGATTTTGGGCCGTCACCCTCCATAAGCTTTCTTGTGTCGACACCTTCAGTGAAATCGTCTTCCGAAAGTACAACCTCGTTATTAAACTCATCGAGAACCGTAACATCAAGAGCAAGTGACTGGAGTTCCTTAAGTAATACCTTGAAGGACTCTGGAATACCAGGCTCAGAAATGTTTTCACCCTTAATTATTGCTTCGTATGTCTTAACACGTCCGGTAACGTCATCGGACTTAACAGTAAGGATTTCCTGAAGAATATGAGCTGCGCCATATGCCTCAAGAGCCCAAACTTCCATCTCACCGAATCGCTGACCACCGAACTGTGCCTTACCACCGAGAGGCTGCTGTGTTACTAATGAGTAAGGACCGGTTGAACGTGCATGAATCTTATCATCAACAAGGTGATGGAGCTTAAGATAATGCATGAAACCGATTGTAACCTCGCCGTCAAACGGTTCACCGGTACGTCCGTCACGAAGCTGAACCTTACCGTCTTCCTTAATAGGAACACCTGCCCACTCTTTTCTGTAATCCTGATTGTCAATAAGGAACTGCATAAGTTCAGGATTGAGCTTGTCCTTATACTTGGCTTCAAACTCTTCAAGCGGGGTATTTACATAATCATTTGCAAGAAGTAATGATTCACGAATATCAGCTTCCTTAGCGCCGTCGAATACAGGTGTGGAAACCTTAATTCCCAGTACTGATGCAGCAAGTGAAAGATGAATTTCAAGCACCTGACCGATGTTCATACGTGAAGGTACGCCAAGAGGGTTAAGAACGATATCAAGAGGACGTCCGTTTGGAAGGAAAGGCATGTCTTCCACAGGAAGAACTCGTGAAACTACACCCTTATTACCATGACGACCGGCCATCTTATCACCGACCTGAATCTTTCTCTTCTGTGCAATATATACTCTTACGCATTCATTGACGCCGGCAGGGAGCTCGTCACCGTTTGCCCTTGAGAATACCTTTGCGTCAACAATAATACCGAATTCACCGTGAGGAACTCTTAATGAAGTATCTCTAACGTCTCTCGCCTTTTCACCGAAGATGGCTCTGAGAAGTCTTTCTTCAGCAGTAAGCTCTGTCTCTCCCTTTGGAGTTACCTTACCGACAAGAATATCTCCGGCCCTTACCTCGGCACCAATACGAATGATACCGCGCTCATCAAGATCCTTTAATGCGTCCTCGCCTACGCTCGGAATATCTCTGGTAATTTCCTCCGGTCCGAGCTTTGTATCTCTCGCTTCGCATTCATATTCTTCAATATGAATAGAAGTATATACATCCTCAGCCACAAGTCTTTCACTAAGAAGTACGGCATCCTCATAGTTGTAACCTTCCCATGTCATGAAACCGATGAGAGGGTTCTTACCAAGAGCAAGCTCACCCTGTGATGTAGAAGGACCGTCAGCTATAACCTGTCCTGCCTCAATCAGCTCGCCCTTCTTAACAATAGGTCTCTGGTTGATGCTTGTACCCTGATTACTTCTGACAAACTTCTGAAGTCTGTATTCATCTAATGTGCCGTCCTCTGTACGGATAACGATTCTGTCGGCTGTCGCTCTTTCAACAACACCCGGATTTTCGGCAACAACACATACACCGCTGTCTACGGCTGTCTTCATTTCCATACCTGTACCTACTACAGGTGAATCAGTGAAAAGAAGAGGTACTGCCTGACGCTGCATGTTTGAACCCATGAGTGCACGGTTGGCATCATCGTTCTGCAAGAAAGGAATCATTGCTGTAGCAACCGAGAATACCATCTTAGGAGATACGTCCATAAGATCTATCTTACGCTTTTCAAAGGATGAAGTTTCTTCACGGAAACGGCCTGAAACACTGGCATTTACAAAGTATCCGTTTTCATCAAGCGGTTCGTTAGCCTGAGCTACTACATATCTGTCCTCTTCGTCTGCAGTAAGATATACAACCTCGTCTGTAACTCTAGGGTTGCTTGGATCTGACTTATCACACTTTCTGTAAGGAGCCTCAACAAAACCGTATTCGTTGATTCTCGCATAAGTTGCAATTGAGTTGATAAGACCGATGTTAGGACCTTCAGGTGTCTCGATAGGACACATTCTTCCATAGTGTGTATAGTGAACGTCTCGAACCTCAAAGCCTGCACGGTCCCTTGAAAGACCGCCCGGACCAAGTGCCGATAAACGTCTCTTGTGTGTTAATTCGCCAAGCGGATTGTGCTGATCCATAAACTGTGAAAGCTGGGAGCTTCCGAAGAATTCCTTAATGGCTGCAGTAACAGGCTTAATATTAATAAGGCTTGATGCAGTTACTGTTGTAGGATCAAGAGTAGTCATACGCTCGCGCACAACTCTCTCCATTCTTGACATACCGATACGATACTGGTTCTGAAGGAGCTCACCGACAGCACGGATTCTACGGTTTCCGAGGTGGTCAATATCATCTTCATTGCCAATTCCATACTCAAGATGCATATTGTAATTAATGGAAGCAAAAATATCCTCCTTTGTAATATGCTTAGGAATAAGGTCATTGATATGAGCCCTGATTGCTTCATTAACAGCCTCAGCATCTTCATTTTCTTCTAAAATCTTAACAAGAGCAGGATAATATACAAGCTCTGTAACACCAAGCGCTTCTTTATCGCAATCAACGAAATTAGTGATATCTACCATTAAGTTTGAAAGCACCTTGACATTACGTTCTTCAGTCTGAACATAAATATAAGGAACAGCCGCATTCTGAATCTTATCAGCAAGCTCTTCGGTAATCATTGTGCCTGCCTCGGCTACAACTTCACCGTCAAGAGAAACTGCATCCTCACTCAGAACAAAGCCAGTAACCCTGTTCTTAAGAAGAAGCTTCTTATTGAATTTGTAACGGCCAACCTTAGCAAGATCATATCTTCTTGGATCGAAGAACATGTTCTTAACTAATGTTTCAGCATTTTCAACGCTGAGAGGTTCACCCGGACGGAGCTTTTTATAAAGCTCAAGAAGACCGTCAGTATAATTTTCGGTACTGTCCTTTAAAAATGTTGCCTCAATCTTTGGCTCATCACCGAAAAGGTCACGGATTTCCTGATTTGTGCCATAACCGAGAGCACGTACAAGAACTGTAACGGGAACCTTTCTGTTTCTATCTACACGGCAATAAAAAACATCATTGGAATCAGTTTCATACTCAAGCCAGGCACCACGATTAGGAATAACCGTGCATGAATATAAAGTCTTACCAATCTTATCATGTCCGATTCCATAATAGATACCCGGTGAACGAACAAGCTGGCTGACGATAACACGCTCTGCACCGTTGATAACAAAAGTGCCGGTAGCTGTCATAACAGGCAAGTCGCCCATGAAAATCTCATGCTCGCCTATTTCATCTGTTTCTTTATTATGAAGTCTTACCTTGACATGCATAGGAGCTGCATATGTAGCATCTCTTTCTTTACACTCTTCAATAGAATACTTCACATCCCTAAGCTCGAAATCTATAAATTCAAGACTTAAATGATCTGCGAAATCAGTAATTGGGGAAATATCCCTAAATACCTCCTTGAGTCCTTCTTCAAGAAACCAGCGATAGGAATCCTTCTGAACCTCAATAAGATTAGGCATTTCAAGGATTTCGTTTTGATTCGAATAACTCATTCGAACATTTTTACCCACTTTAACTGGATGAATTCTGTTCTTGTTCATTGACGTTTTTCACTCCTTGATTGTTTAATAGGAACCATTGTGCACATAATACTTGAGCATACCATACCACAATAGTGCATCATCCATAGTATCACAACGAAGTCAAGTTGTCAACATTATTTTTCTATTCAAAAATAAAAAAAGCACAGACATTTTGTCTGTGCTTTTCATTAAATCAAGTTCTAAATTACTTAAGTGTAACCTTAGCGCCAACTTCTTCAAGCTTCTTCTTGATGTCCTCTGCCTCTTCCTTAGAAGCTGCTTCCTTAAGAACCTTTGGAGCACCCTCAACAGCATCCTTTGCTTCCTTAAGACCAAGACCTGTGATTTCACGAACAACCTTAATGATCTTAACCTTCTGAGCAGCGTCGATTTCTGTTAATTCTACGTCGAACTCTGTCTTTTCCTCAGCTGCCTCTGCAGGGCCAGCTGCTGCTACAACAACGCCTGCTGCTGCGCTTACACCAAACTCTTCTTCACATGCCTTTACAAGGTCATTTAATTCTACAACTGTTAAAGCCTTAATAGCATCGATAAATTCCTGATTTGTCATTTTTATTTCCTCCAAATAATTATTTGTGCCTTTCGCACTGATTTTGTTTATGCCACATTGCGGCAGATAGTGATATTATGCTGCAATATTATGCAACACCCTTTGCTTCTGCGATCTGATTTAACACGCGAGCAAGGTTTGTGATTGGTGACTGTAATGAGCCGAGAAGCTTTGAAATAAGCTCTTCTCTTGAAGGGATTGTTGCAACAACTGCAAGACCCTTGGCATCATAAAATGTACCATCAACGATACCGGCCTTAAACTCTAAAGCTTCAGCCTTCTTCTGTGTCTGAGCGACAACCTTAGCTGCACTAACTTCATCCTGCATACTGAATGCAACTGCTGTAGGTCCTTCAAGACTTGCTGCAAGTGCTTCATACTGTGTGCCTGCGAAAGCCATCTTTAAGTATGTGTTCTTGTATACCTTGTATACTACGCCACACTCTCTAAATGACTTACGAAGTAAAGTATCCTGCTCTACGGTTAATCCACGATAATCTACAAGAACAACAGCCTTTGCATCTGCAACATAACCCTTGATCTCTTCAATAATCGGAGCCTTTAACTCAACCTTTGCCATTTTGGAATCCTCCTTATAAAATTGGTAGGCTGCCACAGCTTAATCAAAATAAAAAAGCTGTCCCGAAGAAACTTCAGGACAGCAAATAATCTTTAATAATGATTTGCTGACTTTCCTGGGTAGGCGATAATTCTTACGCTTGCGCACCTACTGTCTTCGGCAGTCGAAATTATATATATCATAAATAAATATGATTGTCAATAATTAATTTAATAATTAGCCAAGCTTAGCCTGGTTAACCTTAATTCCAGGGCCCATTGTTGAAGCAATTGTAACACTCTTTAAATACTGACCCTTTGCTGCTGCAGGCTTAGCCTTAATAATCGCACCCATAAGCGCATTAAAGTTATCTGCAAGCTGCTCCTCTGTGAAAGAAGCCTTTCCTAAAGGAACATGAATAATATTTGCCTTGTCAAGACGGTACTCAATCTTACCGGCCTTGATATCGTTAATAGCCTTTGTAACATCCATTGTTACTGTTCCGGCCTTAGGGTTTGGCATTAAGCCCTTAGGTCCGAGTACACGACCGAGACGACCAACAGCACCCATCATGTCAGGTGTTGCAACTACAACGTCGAAATCAAACCAATTCTGTTTTGTAATCTTAGCAACTGTTTCATCATCGCCGATGTAATCAGCTCCTGCTGCCAAAGCTTCATCAATCTTTGCACCCTTAGCAAATACTAAAACCTTAACAGTCTTTCCTGTTCCGTGTGGTAATACTACAGCGCCACGAACCTGCTGGTCAGCATGACGACCGTCAACACCGAGACGGATATGAGCCTCAACTGTCTCATCAAACTTTGCTACTGCTGTTTTCTTTATGAGTGCTACTGCTTCAGGAACATCATATAATGTGCCCTTTGTTACAAGCTTTGCAGCCTCATTGTATTTCTTTCCTCTTTTCATAAATGACCTCCTGGTGGTAATTACGAGACATCAGATGTCTCTTCCACTTCTATACAATTTACTTTGAATTAATCTTCTACAACGATTCCCATACTTCTGGCTGTACCGGAAATCATGCTGATTGCTGCTTCAACGCTACTTGCATTAAGATCAGGCATCTTGAGTTCAGCAATCTTCTGAACCTCTGCCTTTGAAATCTTTGCAACCTTTGTCTTGTTTGGTACACCGGAACCGCTTTCAATCTTGCAAGCCTTCTTAAGAAGAACTGCAGCAGGTGGTGTCTTTGTGATGAAGCTGAAGCTTCTGTCCTGATATACTGTAATAACTACAGGAATGATTAATCCTTCCTGTCCTGCTGTTCTTGCATTGAATTCCTTAGTAAACTGTACAATGTTTACACCGTGCTGACCAAGGGCCGGACCTACCGGAGGAGCCGGTGTTGCTTTAGCAGCCGGAATCTGTAATTTAATGTAACCTGTTACTTTTTTTGCCATTTTAGTTTACCTCCTAAAAAAATGTGGTGTTATCGGAAGATTCCTCCCACTTACCGTCAATCAAAAGAATTACTGGCGGCAACTCGCATGTATACATGCTGATTGTTCGCTGCCTTTACGAACAATGGATCTTTTTATTTTGCGCCAATCAGCGCTCAACTCTAACTTCATTAAAACCAATCTCGACCGGAGTTTCACGGCCAAACATATCAACTGTAATAGTCAATGTCTGCTTAGCAAGATTGATTGCTTTTACAACTCCCTGAGTGTCTATCCAGGCGCCACTAATAACTGTAACGCTGTCACCCTCAACGATATCAACATCTACCAAAACTTCCTCTGTGATGCCCATGTTCTTAACTTCTTCATCACTAAGCGGAACAGGTTTTGATCCCGGTCCGACAAAGCCCGTGACACCACGTGTATTTCTTACAACATACCAGGTATCATCATTCATAACCATGTTAACGATAACATAGCCCGGGAGAAGTTTTCTCTGGACTCTCTTCTTAACTCCATCCTTGCTCTCAATTACATCCTGCATAGGAACGACAACCTCGAGAATCTGATCCTGGAGTCCTCGATTTTCGATAGTATTTTCGATGTTAACCTTTACTTTGTTTTCATAACCCGAATAGGTATGAACTACGTACCATTTTGCCTCTGCCATATCATCACCTTGCCCAATTAGATAATAAAACCAAGTCCATACTTTACAACATAGTCAATCAGTACGATGATTATTGCCAAAAGAATGGTTACGACAAACACAGCAATAGTTTCTCTGACCAGTGATTTCCTGTTAGGCCAAACAATTTTCTTGAATTCAGCCTTAACACCCTTCCACCAGCTTGTCTTCTTAACTGATGCTTCTTTGTTTTCGCTCATGATTAATCCTTTCTATGCAATAGCAAACTTACTTTGTTTCCTTATGTAATGTATGTTTTTTGCAAAATCTACAGTACTTTTTGGTCTCCATCCTATCCGGATGGTTTTTCTTTTCTTTTGTCATGTTATAATTACGCTGCTTACAATCTGTGCACGCTAATGTAATTTTTACTCGCATGGCTTCCACCTCCGTTGAAAATTTAGGCATAAAAAAAAGACCTCTTCCATAGCCATATAACAATATCATAAGCCGGCATGGCATGTCAACATCTTTTTTGATTTTTTTATTATTTTTTTACATTTTTACATTTTTTACCCGGAGGAGACCGTTAAATCTCCTCCGGACCGGTATATTCTTCCGTATCCGATGCTACCTCCGGTATAAGCATGGAGCCCAAAAGACCCCTGCCTCTGTTCTTTACATATATAAATCCGATTATACTGAATATAATTGCTCCGATAAAATTTACAAAAAGATCCTTCATGGTATCAATAATACCTATATCAAGATATCCGCCGTTTACAACAGTCTCGGTACCGTCTTTTGAAACAATTACGGTCTTTTCTATGTTCTTAACCTTTACTACAGTATTACTGTTTGTTTCATCAAGTGATACGGTATATATATCGGTTACCACAGTATCCTTCTGCATATCGATTTTTGCAATATGGTCTATTGAAAACTCCGTAAACTCCCAGAGAACACCTATTGTCATGGAAAAGCAAAAGGCCACAATCGCAAGAAATCCTGCAGAAACCTTAAATCTGAACCTTTCATGTCTGTTAAATATATCAATAAGACAAAATCCGAATGCGGCAAACATAAATCCGTTTACTGTATGAAGCATCGTATCCCAAAAACGGTATTTTACATAGAAACATTCTATTTCGCCGAGAATTTCAGCACATATTACAAATAAAAATACAACTATTTCAAGTGCCGAAGGAAGCTGGATATTTATCTTTTTTTCCACAAACGGCGGCAATAACAAAAGCACGCTTGCCAGGATACATATGAAGCAGCTCTCCCACTGTCCCTGCATTACGGAACGGACAAGCACGGCCACAATCACAAGTCGGCATATACAATAAACCGTAAATGCCAGCTTATCTTCCCTAATCTGGTCAACAAGACTCCTGTATATAATTGAAATTCTGCTTTGTTTTTTATGTTTTTTCTCTTTTTTTATCTTTTTACCTTCACCCATAAATTCCTCCCGAACATTTTGTAATGACCGCAAATCCTGTGTAAATAAAACACGTGAATATGAAGCCTTATTTTCTCTGTCTGTAACAGAAATTCCGGTAAACCGGTACATAAACACTGCCATTATCTAGTATATATAAGATATGCCTAAAATGTCAACATTATAACACCTCATCAAAACAAAACCCTGCATTATTAAGAAAAAGTTAAGAATCAAATCCCTCCTTCATATTATTTTACGGCCGTATTGCGAATGAATAACTTTGCTGATATAATAACAGATGTTAATAAAATAATATTCCATATATAAATAAATATTTCATATATTAATAATAACGTTCTTTAGATAATTATATATATGTAAATTAAGTAAAAACATTTTTTAAGAAAAAAATATAGAACAAATAAAAACATTCTTAAGAAAAAATAAATAACAAATTACCCTCTTAAGAAAATAATAATTAAAAGGTGATAAACATGAATCTTATAACCTTATCGGAGCCCCGTGCAGTCGGCAGCTTTACCGTATATGATGTAACGGGAGTACACGGTGGCGAATGTTTTCTTTTTGTAAATGGTGATGTGACTATACTGATTGATTCCGGCTTCGGCTTTAGCTCGGAAAAACTTTATAAAAACATCAGACAGGTTTTGGGGCAAAGGTCTCTCGACTACATTCTTCTGACCCATTCGCATTTTGACCACTGTCTGGGAAGCGGATATCTTGCGCAAATGTATCCTGACCTGAAAATTATCTGCAGTTCATATGCCGGAAAAATTCTTGCAAAGGAAAGCGCCAGGACCGTAATGCGCCGACTTGATATGGCGGCCGCCGAAGCTGCTAATGAAAACTATACAGACTTCACCCATCTCCTTCATGCAGACATATATGTTGAAGACGGTGACCTGCTTGACCTTAACGACACTCTCATCAGGGCAGTTTCACTTCCCGGTCACACAAAGTGCTCCACAGGCTTCTATTTTGAGAAAGATAAAATTTTTCACGGTTGTGAAACAATGGGTATACTATGCAGCGACAGGACTGTAATGCCTTCATTTCTTGTCGGATATAATATGACTTGCGAATCAATAAAAAAAGCCGCTGCTTATGATATGAATTATTACTTCATACCGCATCAGGGCTTTATACTTCATGACGACTGCAGGGAGTTCTTTGAATGCTCCAGAAACAGTCATATTGCAGGACGTGATCTGATTATCAGCTGCCATAAAAAAGGAATGAATACAAATCAGATAATCGAAGAATTTGAAAAAGCATTTTTTACTGATTTTATAAAAAAAACATATCCAAAAAGCTCCTTTCTCGAAAACATTAATATTCAGATTCCTTTAATCATCAAAGAGTGCGGCTAGTTGCCGCACTCTTCTTTCGATAAAAGACTATCTACAAACTGTCTTGCACCTCTGGCTGATCTTCCGCCCTTTAAGAGTGCAAAACGCTCTGCCTGAATTTCAACCTCGGCGTCCTCCATCTTTATACCGTGCTTTGTCAGAAGCGCTTTTACTATTTCCACATAACATTTTTTGTCAGGCTTGCCAAAGGCCACCTTAAGTCCGAATCTCTCAGAGAGTGAAATCGTCTCCTGCATTGTATCGTTTCGATGCACATCATCACCGTCTCTGTCAGAGAAGCTTTCCTTGACAAGATGGCGACGGTTACTTGTTGCATATATTACAACATTGCCTGAGCGTGCCGATACAGAGCCCTCAAGAATTGCTTTTAAGGTACCGAAATTATCATCGCCCTTCTGGAATGAAAGGTCATCTATAAAAATTATAAATTTAAGTGGTATTGAACTAAGCTCATCAAGAATGGCCGGAAGCTCCCAGAGCTGTTCCTTACGAACCTCCACAACTCTTAAGCCTTCACCTTTATACTCGTTGACAACTGCCTTAACCGTTGAGGATTTGCCTGTTCCCGCATCTCCGTACAGAAGAACATTTGCCGCAGGCTTACCTGCCAGAAGAGCCTTTGTATTGTCGATAACAAGTTTTCTCTCATTATTATAACCAACCAGATCTGCAAGTGTCTGTCGGTCAGGATGCTTAACAGGCACAATTTTTTCATTCTTAATAATGAACATATAGTACTTTGCATATATTCCGTAGCCGTATTTGTTAATATTTAAAATACGCTCCGTGTATTCCTTCTTAAGAGATATGTTACTGTTTCTCCACTTTGGCAGAAATCCGTTATAACAAGGCAACTGCAAAATAATATCTCCGCTCATCATATATTCCTCAGAGTATTCCGCAACTACAACCGAGAGTTTTTCCGGAGTAAGATTCATTATTTCCTGAAGCACATCAAGCTCGTAATTTAATGCATCATAATAATTTTCTGACGGCTTTTCGCCGGCTGCACATTTTTTAACAAATACATTATCATCATTTATAACAAGCTCAAAAATATATTCACTGAGATTATCGGTATGTTTATAAAGATTTGAAACAAATTCAGAATAAACAGAAATGCCATCCTCTGTCGGACATGCCCACTTAGCCAGAGACATAACTTCTCTGAGATTCATAATTACCTCATTCTCAAGAAGGCTTCTGAATATGGACAAGCCGCTCAATTTACATGATAATTCAAATATATACCTGCTCTGCATATTTATACCTCACTACTCTTCAAAAAAGATACCGGTCAAATAACCGGTATCTTTTGCTTTATTATTTATCTTAATTGATTGATTTATACATCCGGCGAAGAATGTATACTGCTTATGGAATATCCCGGTAAAAACTATTTGTTAATAATGGCACCCTCTGCTCCGCTTGATACCATTGCCGCATATCTCTTAAGATATCCCGAAAGTTCCTTTTTCTTTGGAACAAATGATGCCATACGCGCATCAAGCTCTTCCTTGGAAATCTTAAGTTCAAGCTTATTGGCAGGGATATCTATGGAAATAATATCGCCGTCCTTTACAACACCGATTACACCGCCGCTTGCTGCTTCCGGAGATACATGACCGATACAGGCACCTCTTGTTGCACCGGAGAAACGACCGTCTGTAATAAGTGCAACACTGCTTCCGAGACCCATGCCCATAATTGCCGATGTAGGATTAAGCATTTCTCTCATGCCCGGACCGCCCTTAGGTCCCTCGTAACGGATAACTACTACGTCACCTGCCACAATTTTGCCTCCGTCAATAGCTGCCTGTGCTTCCTCCTCTGAATCAAATACCTTTGCAGGACCTTCATGAACAAGCATCTCAGGAACTACTGCCGAACGCTTTACAACGCCGCCGTCCATGGCGAGGTTACCCTTTAATACAGCAATACCGCCTGTCTGGGAATATGGATTTTCAACCGGTCTGATTACCTCAGGATTTCTGTTTACACAGCCGCTTATGTTCTCACCTACTGTCTTGCCCGTAACCGTAATGCAGTCTGTTTCGATAAGACCCTTCTTATTGAGCTCATTCATAACTGCATATACACCGCCTGCCTCATTGAGGTCCTCCATATATGTAGGGCCGGCAGGTGCAAGGTGACAGAGATTTGGTGTAACGGCACTGATGCTGTTTGCAATATCAAGATTAAGCTTTACACCGCATTCATTAGCAATTGCAGGGAGATGAAGCATGGAATTTGTTGAACAGCCAAGCGCCATATCAACTGTAAGAGCATTTTTAAACGCCTTTTCAGTCATGATGTCTCTTGGTTTGATATCCTTTCTGAGGAGCTCCATAACAGCCATACCTGCATGCTTTGCAAGCTCAATTCTCTGTGAGTAAACAGCAGGGATAGTACCGTTTCCGCGAAGACCCATGCCAAGTACCTCTGTAAGGCAGTTCATTGAGTTGGCTGTATACATTCCTGAGCATGAACCGCATGTAGGACATGTCTTGCATTCAAATTCAAGAAGCTTTTCATCATCAATTTTTCCCGCATTATACTGGCCTACTGCTTCAAACATACTTGAAAGTGATGTCTTTTTTCCGCCAACATGACCAGCAAGCATAGGTCCGCCGCTGACAAATACCGTAGGGATATTAAGTCTTGCCGCTGCCATAAGCAAACCCGGTACATTTTTGTCACAGTTTGGAACCATAACAAGTGCATCAAAGCCATGTGCAATTGTCATAGCCTCTGTTGAATCAGCAATAAGATCTCTTGTTACAAGAGAATACTTCATGCCTGTATGACCCATGGCAATACCGTCGCAAACCGCAATGGCCGGGAATACAACAGGAGTACCTCCTGCCATAGCCACACCAAGCTTAACCGCATCAACAATCTTATCAATATTCATGTGTCCCGGTACGATTTCATTATATGAACTTACAATACCTACCATAGGACGCTCAATCTCCTCATTCGTAAGTCCGAGAGCATGATATAATGAACGATGAGGCGCATTAGACGCTCCAAACTTTACATCTGTTTTTTCCATAATTATAACCTCCTGATATTTCTATGGCCATATCCACTTTATTCTTTTCACAGTGTATTGTTCCGACAATACCTTTTCTGTCTATTTTCTCACGAAATACAAGTTTTTTCAACCATAAATTGCCTGTAATAAACATTTTTTCTGACCAATAACATGTATTTTGACCTGTGAACACATTATTCACACATTTTTAATGAATTAATTCTTTAATTTAAGGGTTTTCTATGCTATGATAAATATTGTTTACAGCATAAACAGACTATTAAACGGAGACAAAATATAATGGCACTTAATATTGATAATAAAAAAACTGTTCTTAATGATGATGCCGTTCTTTATGACAAAAAGGATAACCGCAATGAAAAGATGTCTGCCCTCAAAAGATTCTTATCTCTTCACGGTGAGGACAGGAAGCAGTTTTTCTTTGACTATATGTTTAAGCCTCTCCTTATCGGAGGAATTATACTGACCGTTGTAATCTACTTTGTCGTATCGGCAATAGTTAATCGCTCCACAACAAGATTTTACGTTTCATGCATCAACCCGTATTATCTCGATAATGATACTGTTGATGAGAGACTTCAGGAGCTGGCAGGCACATGGAATCTGAAAAAACACGAAAAGCTTGAATATACTACCAGTCTTGCACTTAATTCCAAATCAAACACGAGTACATTTATTACATTTCTTGAGGCCGGTTCAATTGATGCAGCAATCGGCACAAAGGAACAGCTTGAGTATCTCGGTGAATATTTTAACAATCTGGGCGAGGTCGACGACAGTATACTTGAACAGATTCCAAAAGAAGCCCTTTGCGAACTAACCTACGAAAAAACTCTTCCCGGCGGCAAAAAAGAGACTGAAACAAGAGTTTGCGGCGTATACCTTAAATATACGGTTTTTGCAGATTGCATTGCAGACGAAAAGCTTAGGGATGACTTAATTGTCGTTTTACCGATGACTGCTACGTATGGAGAAAGCAACAGATACAGAATGGATTTCTTTAAATTTTTATTTGGAATCGAATAATATTTTTTCAATATCATTAACATTAAAAATGCCCCCGGACAATCCGGAGGCATTTTTTATTTATTCTGTTTTACTGATAAACTAATATTATTTTGCTGCGATTTTGCCCTGAGCAGTAAGTAATTCTGCAATAAGTACTGCTCCGCCTGCTGCACCACGCTTTGTATTATGCGACAATCCGACGAATTTCCAGTCATAAACCGAATCTTCTCTAAGACGTCCGGCAAATACACCCATACCCTTTTCAGAATCTCTGTCAAGCTTAGCCTGTGGTCTGTTATCCTCTTCAAAGTATGTGATGAAATGCTCAGGAGCAGAAGGAAGCTTAAGCTCCTGTGGGAGTCCTGAGAATTCAGCCCACGCCTTTAAAATCTGTTCCTTTGTAGGCTTTTTCGCAAACTTTACAAATACAGCTGCCGTATGTCCGTCCGATACAGGAACTCTGAGGCACTGTGTTGTAATAACGGGGCCGTCAGCCTTTACGATAACGCCGTTTTCAATCTTACCCCAGATTCTGAGTGGCTCCTGCTCGCTCTTTTCTTCCTCACCGCCAATGTACGGAATAACGTTGTCAAGCATCTCCGGCCAGTCCTTAAATGTCTTGCCCGCACCTGAAATTGCCTGATATGTTGTAGCAACAACCTCGACAGGCTCGAATTCCTTAAGTGCATGAAGCATTGGTGTGTAGCTCTGAATTGAGCAGTTAGGCTTAACTACAATAAAGCCTCTCTTTGTACCAAGTCTTTTCTGCTGAAAAGGAATTACATCAAGGTGTTCAGGGTTTAATTCAGGCACTACCATAGGAACATCAGGTGTCCAGCGGTGTGCAGAGTTATTTGAAACTACAGGAGTCTCTGTCTTGGCATATGCCTCCTCAATAGCTCTTATCTCATCCTTTGTCATGTCTACCGCGCTAAATACAAAATCTACTTCAGCCGAAACCTTTTCAACTTCATTAACATTCATAACAACAAGCTTTTTAACTGCTTCAGGCATCGGTGTAGTCATCTTCCATCTGTCACCTACTGCCTCCTCATATGTCTTTCCTGCACTTCTTGGTGATGCCGCTACCGCAACAACCTCAAACCAGGGATGGTTTTCAAGTAAAGAAATAAATCTCTGACCTACCATACCTGTTGCTCCAAGAATACCAACTCGTAATTTCTTATCCATAACAGGTCCTCCTTCTGTTAAATAAACATTAACTGATAATTTCTAACTAGATTATCATAATTCTTTAATAATGTAAAGTAATAAATTTTATCTTTATGCTTAATTCGTATCATTATACATAAAATATTCGGACAAAAGCTTTTCCAGCTCCCCGTATGTTTCAATAAGATTAACACTGCCCCTTAGCCTGGCAGAATGAGGATACCCCTGAAAATACCATGCAACATGCTTTCTCATCTCCCTCATGGCCATCAGTTCACCCTTATCCTCAACCATACATTTTGCATGATAAAGGCATATTCTTGCAACATCCGACGCATCAGGTCTTTCAAGCTTCTCACCGGTTTCAAGATAATGCTTAAAGCGCTTAAATATAAACGGGTTGCCCCTTGCCGCCCTGGCTATCATAACACCGTCGCACCCTGTTTCCGAAATCATTCTGACCATGTCCTCTTCACATTTTATGTCTCCGCTTCCGATTACCGGAATACTGACAGCATCTTTAACACGTTTTATGCAGCACCAGTCACTTACTCCCTGGTAATACTCCGTGCGAAGTCTGCCATGAACTGCCACAAGCTTTGCGCCGGCAGCCTCACAGGCCTTTGCAATCTCGGGAGCGCTTTCCGTTTCAAAACCCTTTCTTATCTTAACGCTGACAGGCTTATCTGTCCGCGCCACAATACCGGATACTATATCAAAAGCCATATCAGGGTCATTCATGATATAGGAGCCCTCTTTGTTTCCGACGACCTTCGGTACCGGACACCCCATGTTGATGTCAATTATATCAAACGGTCGCTCCGAAAGCTTTCCTGCCATTTCCCCCATCAGCTTACCATCGTTTCCGAAAAGCTGAAGTGCAATTGGGTTTTCAAGGCTGTTTGTTTTTAAAAGCTCCTCTGTATTTTTATTGTTATAATATATCCCTTTTGCGCTGACCATCTCCGTATAAAGGAGATCGCATCCCATCTCCTTGCAGAGTGTTCTGAACGAAACATCCGTCACTCCTGCCATCGGTCCTAACGATAATATTCCCGGTATCAGAACATTTCCCACGTAAAAGGGCTTATTAAGATTATTAAAGCTCATATTGTTTCCTGTTACATAATAAACCGCAATTAAATAAGTCAAACTCTCGAATTGCTTTACAAGTCGAGCTTGCGAATACCTTGCAATTAAATAAGTCAAACTTGCGAATTGCTTCACGTTTTGCCTGTCATAAGCCGACAGCCTGTAAGTCCACGGCACAGTTCCTGATGCTTTCACCATGACGGCCGGCACTCTCACCACAGGATGGTGGTTTATCTTGTCAACCTATATTATCTTCTCTGTTTTTTATAAGTAAGATATATACCCTTAAGAGTCAGGTCTGCATCATATTTATCGACAAGCTTTGTTTCATCACATATAATGCGTCCAAGACCGCCTGTTGCCACAACAAACATTTTATCAATCCCGGCTTCTTCTTTTACCTTCCTGATGATATATTCAACCTGACCTATATAACCATATACAAGTCCGGCCTGCATACTTGTAATTGTATTTTTGGCAAGTATCGAATCAGGCTTCTTAATTTCTATTTCAGGAAGCTTTGCTGCTTCATTCCAAAGTGCATTGGCGCTTATCTTAATACCGGGGCTTGTAATTCCCGCAAGAAATGTTCCGTCCTCAAGAATAAGATCATAAGTGGTTGCAGTTCCAAAATCAATCACAAGCACGGGACCTCCGTACAGCTCACGGCCCGCTACGGCATCCACAATTCTGTCAGCACCCATTTCAGCAGGATTTGCCACAGGAAGCTTAAGTCCTGTTTTTGTTCCCACACCCACAACATAAGGTTTTTTGCCCAGATATTTAATCATACCGGAAGTCAGGGAATGCATAACACCCGGTACAACCGAAGCAATCATTATATCCTCAATCATCTCTCTGCCGGCTCCCTTTGCCTGAAGCAGATTCAAAACCATAATTCCATACTCATCAGAGGTTCTGGGAATTTTTGTTGTCATACGAAAACTTGTTACAATCTCTCCCTTTTCATCAAAAAGACCAAATGTGAGATTAGTGTTTCCAACATCTATAGCTAATAACATTTACACTCCTTACCGGATTTCCTCACCAAGATAAAAGACCTTAAAAAATAATTCCAGAGCTTCAAGCAGATCCTTTTTATCCTCGCGAAGCTGCTTGATTTTTAGTACGCTTCCAATCTCGTCAAAAAGCAGATCACCCTCATCACAGCGTACTTCAAATTCAAGGTTCCCATCCTCGTCAAAATAAAGTGTCAGTATACCTCCGATTTCTTCGGTATAAAGAACACACATAATCTGAAGCTCGTCCTTAACCTGTTTTGGTAAAGAGGAAAAATCCTCATTGAGATAATATTTCTTTTCATAAGCGCTGCTTGCGCACAAAATCACATTATCCTGATACATAATTATCTCCGTTTCCAAACTGCAACAAACGAGTCTGCGTATTTACGCAAACCCGTTATGTTATAATGAATTCGTATTATATTTACCGACTATACGCTTTTACCCGTAAGTGTTGCATACATAACTGCCTTAATTGTATGCATTCTGTTTTCAGCCTCTTCAAATACTCTTGAATAACGTGATTCAAAAACCTCATCAGAAACTTCCATCTCTTCAATGCCAAACTTCTCATAAATTGCCCTGCCAATGCCTGTATTTAAGTTGTGGAAGCTTGGAAGACAGTGCATGAAAATTACGTCAACGGAAGCTGCTTTGATGGTATCCATGGTAACTCTGTACGGATAAAGATCCCTGATTCTCTCAGCCCATATTTCAGCAGGCTCACCCATCGATACCCAGATATCTGTATAAATAACATCAGCGCCCTTTGCTCCCTCAGCCACGTCCTCGGTAAATCTGAGCTTGGCACCTGATGCCTTGGCATATCCCTGACATTCTTCAATCAGTTTCTCATTTGGCCAGTATTTCTTTGGTGCGCAAACACAGAAATTAAGTCCCATTTTAGAGCACATAATCATAAGTGAATTACCTGTATTATATCTGGCATCACCGAAATAAGTAAGATTTACACCCTTAATATAATGGAAATTATCTCGAATTGTAAGTAAATCGGCAAGCATCTGTGTAGGATGATACTCATTGGTAAGACCGTTCCATACAGGTACTCCTGCGTATTTTGCAAGATCCTCCACAATCTTCTGACCATATCCGCGATATTCAATACCATCGAACATTCTTCCGAGAACTCTTGCAGTGTCCTTGAGGCTCTCTTTCTTTCCCATCTGTGATGCGGAAGGATCAAGATATACGGTATGCATACCAAGGTCAGCTGCAGCAATTTCAAAAGAGCAGCGTGTCCTTGTACTTGTCTTTTCAAAGATAAGTGCTATGTTCTTGCCCTCACACCCCTTTACAGGCATTCCGGTCTTTTTCTTCTTTCTGAGTGTTTCCGCAAGATTAACAAGTTCTATAATTTCAGCGGGCGAGTAATCCTTTAAGGTTAAAAAACTTCTTCCGAGATAATTTGATTTTTCCATACTAATTCCTCCAAAAAATAAAAGCCAATTGCCGACACGTAGTGCCGGCAACACTTGTACTGTAAATTTGTAAATCTCATAACACAATATATCTGCCGAAAAACAGACAGAAAGTATTATTTACTTCTTAATTGCCTCCGTAACACCTGTTGCAAGACCGGCAAGTCCCTGGATTTCCGAAGGGATAATAATCTTTGTAGCCTGACCGTTTGCAGCCTTTGTAAATGCCTCAAGGCTCTTAAGCTTGATAACCTGTTCATTCGGATTGGCTTCATTTAAGAATTTAAGACCCTCTGCATTAGCCTTCTGTACCGCTAAAATAGCCTCAGCCTGACCTTCAGCTTCACGGATTGTAGCTTCCTTTTTAGCCTCTGCCCGAAGAATGGCTGACTGCTTTTCAGCCTCTGCTTCAAGAATTGCAGATTCCTTTTTACCTTCTGCAACAAGGATTGTTGACTTCTTCTCACCCTCTGCAATAAGAATGGCTTCTCGTCTTTCACGCTCAGCCTTCATCTGCTTCTCCATCGCATCCTGAATAGCTGCCGGAGGCATAATGTTTTTAAGCTCAACTCGGTTAACCTTAATTCCCCAAGGATCTGTTGCAGCATCAAGCTGGCTTCTCATCTTGGTATTAATTGTCTCTCTTGATGTAAGTGTTTCATCGAGTTCAAGATCACCGATAATATTTCTGAGAGTAGTAGCCGTAAGGTTTTCAATTGCCATAATAGGACTTTCTACACCATAAGCATAAAGCTTAGGATCAGTAATCTGAAAGAATACGACTGTATCGATTCTCATTGTTACATTATCCTTTGTGATAACAGGCTGAGGTGGGAAATCCACTACCTGCTCCTTAAGAATAACCTTTCTTGCAACCTTATCGATAATAGGAAATTTTAAATGAATGCCTACATGCCATGTGTCAAGATATCCTCCGACACGCTCAATAACATAAGCCTGTGCCTGTGGTACAACCTTAACACAGCTTCCAAATACTACAATTGCCAATACAAGAATAATAATAATCCAAATAACCGGTTCCATTTCTACCCCTCCTTAAATTTCCTTTACTATTAATTTTACACCTTCAACCTCTTTGATGATTACCACGGTGCCGGCTTCTATAACTTTATCCGAGTCGTCTGATACAGCCTTCCATGTAATACCCTTAAAGAAAACTGAACCCGTCTCGTTAATGTTATCAATTTTTTCAACAACCTTTGCTTTCTTGCCGACGACACTGTCTATATTCGTTGCCTCAATATTGGCATTGACCTTGTCAGCAAGAAGAGGTCTTACAAGAATAAGCGTAATTCCTGAAACAATTACAAATACAATCCATTCAAGAATTGCGTTCTTAACTGCCAGGGAAAGAAGCATGGAAATAAATGCTCCGGCTGCAAACCATACTGTTACAAGTCCGAGCGTGGTTGCTTCAATCACAAGCAATACAACTGTTAATACAATCCAAAATAAAACACCCATCTGGTACCTCCTGTGTTATTATTCTCTCAAAACCATTCTGTAAATTACTGAACAGACAATGCTTCCTCTGCGGGGTTACCTGTTGGCTGCGGTACCGGTTCATTTGTCGGCTCAGGTGTAGGCTCTGCGGTCGGCTCTGCCGTTGGTTCAGCAGTAGGCTCAGCAGTAGGTTCTGCGGTCGGCTCTGCCGTTGGTTCTCCTGTCGGTTCTCCCGTAGGCCCTTCGGTCGGCTCTGCCGTCGGTTCTCCTGTCGGTTCTCCTGTCGGTTCTCCCGTAGGTTCTCCCGTAGGTTTACCGTCTTCTTCCCCCGGAGATGTAATTATCGGTGTAGGAATATTATTACCTGCCCCCTCTGTCGGAGTAACAGTGTACACCGGCACCTTTGTAGGTCTTACGCTGCCGCCGCCATTACCTCCCCATACGGATTCGCCCACATTATTACCCGGAACTGTATATCCCGGAATAATTGTAACATTAAGCGACGCAGTAGATTTATCATAATTAACATATTTATCAGGAGACTTTGTCGGCAGCGCCGCTACTCCGCCTCCCGGCTTCTGCATAACCGGAATGTTGCCGTTTTGTGAGCCCGTATTAAACTTATCCTCAGTGTCTCCCTTTGTAAATACCGCTACGCTTACAAGTATCGTGGCAGCAAAAGCAATGAATATTATCGAAAAAACAATAAGCCCTCTGGTGGAAAAAAATCCCTCAGAAAAAAAAGCTCCTTCATCGTCATCATCAAGGTCATTCAGTTCGTCTTCATCATATTCATCATATTCTGAAGAATCATCAAATAAGTCAAAATCATCCAGTATATCCGACTTGTCAAAATCATCAAAATCATCCAAATCCCCGGAATCATTTCTGTCGGCATTTCTGTTGATTTCCCTGTTCCTTGGCACTATACTATGCCTCCTTAATTTTATAAATTCAAAACCATTTTACCATAAATGTATGATAAATTCAATATATTAGTTCTTAACTCTTCATTAATCTGTTACCTGGCATTGCCCTTTGCATTTTTTATAACAAATTCAATCGCATAGTCATAAAGCATGCTTTCTTCGACGGAATCCCTGCCGTAATACTCAATGAAAGCCTCTTTATCATCATAATCATATTCCTGAAGGTATTTAGCCATATACTCATCATATTTTTCAGGTGAAATTTCAAGCTTTTCAACCTTCACAATTTCTTTAAGCACAAGCTGTTCTTTCACAAGCTCAACCATCGTCTCTCTCAGTTTTTTCTTGAATTCATCAACATTTAATGAATAAAACTGCTGCACGTAATCTTCCATCGAAAGTTCAAAATGCTTTGCGCCGCTTTCATATGTCTGATACATCGTATCATAGTATTCGTCTACCATTTTATCGATATTTTTAAAGGTAGAATTCCTGATAATCTGTGTTGTGAGGTCCTTTATTATCTGAGCCTCCTTAGCTTCATTTTTTGTATCGAGAAGTTCCTGCCTGATATAATCCTCAAACGCAGCCGCCTCCGTGCATTTACCGTCCGTAACATTTTTTACAAATTCATCATTGACCTCAGGGACATTCTTTTCGGAAACATAATTAAGCTTAACCTCGAAATTTATTTCCCTGCCGGCAATATTTTCAAGGTTTTTAATTCCCTTATAATCCTTCGGTATAACAGCTACGACCGTTATTGTTTCACCAATAATTTTATCGGTAATTGCATTCTCAAATTCAACAAATTCTCCTGTGCCTATTGAAAAATTACCCGTTCCCTCTTCGACAAGCCTGCCTTCATAATTAGCTTTATAGGTACAATTGACAATATCGCCGTTCTTTGTTTTTGTACCGTTTCTGTCCTCGAGTTTTTTGTAGGTTGTTTTAGCATCTACAATGCTTTTTATTTTTTCCTCCACCTCAGCATCGGTTACCGTCACTTCGACATACGAATATTCAAGTCCCTTATATTGTCCGAGAATAACCTTTGTATCATTTCTGTTGATAAGATATCTTATGCCGAAGGCCAGCAGCACTGCTGCAATCACTCCCGCAATAATTAATATTTTTTTATTTAATGGCTTTTTACTGCTCTTGGTTTCTTTGTCATCTGTTTTTTCGGCTTTGGACCTGTCATTTATTTTATCTTCTGAGGAATTACGGTCTCCTGAATCATTTTCGGTATGCTTCCGTAAGTCTTTATCGGTCACGTCGTCATTATCCGTATCTGCAAAGGCTCCGTTTAATGCCTCATCCGCCTGTGACATATTTCCCTCTAAAACCTTTTCCGAGGCCTCATTCTCTCTGGTAATATCACTTTTAATATTATCGTCCATATTTCTCCTCATAATTTACTTTGGGAGAGAATCAACCGTTCTCTCCCAAAATATTCTAATACTAAATTATTGCTCAAGCCTTACGCCGGCCGGTCAAAACAATTAAGCAAACGGATTCTCTGATTTATAGAGCATTCCCTTTGGCTGGTTGAAGGACACCTCTTCAACGCCAAGATATTTAAATAATCCAAACAGCGTCTTTCCGAAATGACCGAATGCCACAGCACCGTGATGAGGATAATTTCTCTCGATAAGAACATGTCTGTAGAAACGTCCCATTTCAGGAATTGCAAATACGCCGATTGCACCAAATGAGCATGTTGCAACAGGCAGCACCTCGCCCTGAGCCACATAAGCGCGAATCTTTGCATCTGATGTTGACTGAAGTCTGAAGAATGTAATGTTACCGGGAGCGATATCGCCCTCAAGTGTTCCGTTTGTCACCTCAACAGGAAGGTTTCTGGCCATAATCTTCTGATTACGCATCTCACAGCATGAAAGCTTACTGCTTGCCGTGTTACCGCAGTGGAATGCCATAAATGTGTCCTTATGCGTATAAGGATACTTTCCTTCAATAGACTCCTTATACATATCCTCAGGAACTGAGTTGTTAATATCAAGAAGTGTTACGATATCATCACTGATTACCGTACCGATATACTCTGATAATGCGCCGTAAATATCAACCTCACATGATACCGGAATACCCTGTGATGTAAGACGGCTGTTTACATAACATGGCACGCATTTAAACTGTGTCTGGAATGCAGGCCAGCACTTTCCGGCAATGCAAACAAACTTTGAAGCGCCCTTATGAGCCTCAACCCAATCCTTTAACGTAAGCTCGTACTGAGCGAGTCTTGATAGAATTTCAGGCTTCTTGTTGCCGTTGCCAAGCTCCTTGGCCATATCTTCAACCACTTCAGGAATACGAGGATCATTTTCATGTTTATTAAAGCTTTCAAAAAGATCAAGCTCTGAATTTTCCTCAATTTCAATGCCGAGATTGTAAAGCTGCTTAATAGGAGCATTGCAGGCAAGGAAATTTGTAGGTCTTGGGCCAAAGGATATAATCTTTAAGTTTTTGATTGCATATACGGCTCTTGCGATAGGAACGAATTCCTTAATCATGTCTGCACATTCCTCTGCAGTACCTACAGGATACTCGGGAATATATGCCTTGATGTTTCTTAACGCCATGTTATATGAAGCATTAAGAACTCCGCAATAAGCATCTCCTCTGCCGTCAAGAAGATCAACCTTGCTCTCCTCTGCAGCAGCGCAAATCATTGCAGGACCGTCAAATTTCTGGATAAGCATTGTCTCAGAAATTTCAGGTCCGAAGTTTCCGAGGAATACGCAGAGTGCATTACACTCATTGGCCTTTAAATCCTCGATAGCCTGCATGGCCTGTACTTCACTTTCAACTATACAAATAGGACATTCATAAATATCAGTCTCATCATATTTGTTCTTATAAGCTTCTACAAGTGCTTTTCTTCTGTTTACGGAAAGGCTCTCGGGAAAACAGTCTCTGCTGACTGCAACGATACCAATTTTCGCCTTTGGTGTGTTATTCATCATATAAAAAATACCTCCAAGTAATAATAACTATATATATAGTTAAAAATATTATAAGGCATTGCCGCAATTAAGTCAATTACAACAATGCCTCAACTAAATGTTTACTTAAACAATAATTTTATTTTACCTATTTTGTGACAAAAATCTGTGCCAGAGGTGAATTTTTATCAAGAATAAGTGTCTTGTTTTCACCCTTAAGCGATGCCTTTGCCGCATCAAGGGAACGTACAAATGAATAGAATTCTGCCTTGCCTGCGTCTGAATATGCTTCCTTAAGTGTATTCATGTATTCTGCCTCGCCCTCGGCAATTATTTTTTCAGCCTGAGCATTTGCGTTTGAAATCATGATTGATACATCTTTATCGGTATTATTCTTGATAATCTGTGACTCGGATGCACCCTCGGCAGTATATGTTGCAGCAATCTGGTTTCTCTCTGAAATCATACGCTCGTATACCGCATCCTTATTGTCGCTCGGAAGGTCAAGTCTCTTTGTTTCTACCGACACAAGTTCTATACCGTACTGGTCAATTGAAGAACCGATACCCTTCATGATATTATCATTGAGCATACCGTCCCTTGCCATAATAACCTCGCTCTGTGTCATTTTGCCGATTACATTTTTCATGGAATTATATACTGCCGTATTAATACGCGCTTCGGCATTTATTACCGAGCAGTTGAGATTCTTTGCAAACTTTAACGGCTCAGTAACATGCCAGAGAACATATATATCCGTCACCATTGTTTTTTTATCCATAGTGATAACATCTGACGGAGCAATGTCATATAACTGGATATTTTTCGGAATGGCGTCAGCCTTTTCAATAAACGGTATCTTAAAAGCAATACCTGATTCAGTTTCCACTCGTTCAATCTTTCCGAAACGTCTGATAAGCTTATATTCATCATCATATGTAATTGTAAAGGAGCCCAATATTCCAATAAGCACAATCACTGCAGCAATTCCGATTATTACACTTTTTTTCATGATTGTCCCTCCTTATTCACCTTTTGTTTCGTTGTTATTTTCAATAACTGATTTTGAGAATGATTCGAGCGGCAGAAGCTTCTGTATATTGCCGTCACCACTGTCGATTACAACCGTAAGTCCCGGAAGAACCTCTTCCAGAGTCTCATAAAACATACGCTGCTTTGTAACCTCAGGAAACTTTATGTACTGCTCATACATGGCATTAAATCTGGCCACCTGACCCTTTGCCTCGTTAATTCTTTTTTCCTTCTGTGCCTCGGCGCTTCTGATAATTTTATCAACATTTGCCGATGCGGCAGGAATCTGCTCATTTTTATATTTATTGGCATTATTAAGCGCCGTTTCCTTGCCCTGCTTTGCAGTTTCAACAGCCTTAAAGGCCGCAATTACCTGACTTGTAGGCGGTTCAGCATCCTGCATGGTAATATTGACAAGATAAATACCCAGATCCTGTTCCTCAAGCTTTGACGAAATCATTGTTTTGATTTTAGACTGAATTTCGGACTTTCCGGTAGTAAGAACCTCATCAACAGTTGTGCTTCCGATAACGGTCCTGATACAGCCCTGCGAAATATTCTTAAGAATCTCGACAGGATTTACCGAGTTGTAAAGTGCCTTGATAGGATCGGACACCTGATATTCAATAAAAAAGTCTACATTAATAAAGTTATAGTCAGAGGTAATCATAAGTGATTCATTTTCAATGCTGGCATTTGTCTGCTGATTGTAGCCCATTGCAAAGCCCTGGATGGTTGTGTCAACCTTTTTTACTCTCTGAATATAAGGAATCTTAAAATGAAGTCCCGATTCCGATACGGTCGCAGCATTACCGAAGGTAAGAAGAACCGCCTGCTCCTGCTCCTTAACCGTATAAAATGATTGAAAAACAGTAATAACTATGAATAAGACAATCACTCCTATAATTATACCCTTTTTAATCTTTTCATTCGGTACACGGGGCATATCATAAATATTGTTGTTTTTTGCCATTATTTTCCTCCTTAGCTAATCAAATCCCGGATATAATCCGGC
The DNA here is from genome assembly GCA_029010495.1 of Clostridiales bacterium. Classification (GTDB taxonomy): domain Bacteria; phylum Bacillota; class Clostridia; order Lachnospirales; family Lachnospiraceae; genus UBA3775. Next base: position 62,486 of record JAQXKO010000018.1, read on the forward strand.
TTTTAAATAATTTACCGAACATTATATCAGAGCGGATTTACAAATACAATCCGGTTGATAACGTATTAAAAAAAGATTAATAAAATCACTTATTTTTTTTAATATCATTGACCGTAAATGTGGTTCCGTCCGGTCTTTCAAACGTTAGTCCGTCAAGCTGTGTCTTAACATTCTTTTTAAATATCTCAATGTATTTTTGACGGAGCATGGTCTGCTCTTCCTTTTCAGCCTCTGTCAGTCCCTCGTTTTTAGACTTATTATAAAGCTCATTTATTCTTTTAATCATCTCTTCCATCCTGTGTTACTCCTTTTCTCATGCCTGCAAACGGTATCTGTGCGAAAACTATCGCAATAAATATCAGAAAGCATCCAAACAGCTCCCTGCCGCTTAATATTTCATTTAACAAAATACTTCCTGCGAGTACGGAAAATACCGACTCAAGACTCATAATAAGTGAAGCGATTGTAGGATTAAGACCGTTTTGCGCAATAATCTGAAGAGTGTATGCTATTCCGCACGAAAGCACACCCGCATACAGAAGTGCTATCCATGCACCGGCATTCATAAATAAAGCAAGCCAGTTTCTAAATCCTCCCATTGTGTAAAACACATCTACGACAAGCATCGGAATCATACCGATAAGTCCTGCCGTCAAAAATTGAAGACACGATAATCTTACACCGTCGCAAAGAGGCGAAAAACGGTCAACAGCCATTATCTGCAGAGCATAGCCTACCGCACTCATAAGCAGAAGTATATCGCCTGCTTTCAAAGCAAAGGAATCCTGCACACACAAAAAATAAAGACCTGCCACAGCTATTCCCACTGACACCCAGGCATTTAATCCGCATTTTCTTTTAAAAAAGAAACCAAAAACGGGAACCAGCAGTATATAACAGGAGGACAGGAAGCCTGCCTTACCTGCCTCTGTACCGCTTGTAATTCCAAGCTGCTGAAGTGTTGTTGCAATAAACAAAAGCACTCCGCAGCAGAAGCCTCCGGTATAAAGATTTTTCTTATCCTGCCTTGTGACAGGTTTTTTGGACACGCCGAGTGTGTCAAAAAATATTATTGCAGGCACAAGGAATATCGCTCCTATTAAGCACCGCAATCCGTTAAATGTAAACGCTCCCAGCCTGTCACCGCCGGTGCTCTGAGCCACAAAGGCAACACCCCAGATAAACGCAGTAATGACAAGCAGAAGCGAATTTCTAATCTGTTTACTATTCATAATGATTTATTTTCTTTTCCATGTATTTTTTGATAAAAGTATAAGAATAGGGAATATCTCAAGACGTCCCGCCAGCATATCCACGATAAGAACAATCTTTGACAATATACTGTAATGAGCAAAATTACATGTCGGTCCTACGCCCTCAAAGCCGGGACCTATATTATTAAAGCAGGCCACTACCGCAGAAAAATTTGTGGCAATCGAAAAATTATCGAGCGACACAATCATATAGCTTACAAATATTATGAGTATATAAGCTGCAAAATATGCCTGCGTATTCAAAACAATTTTATCATCTATTCTTTTCCCGTTGTTCTGAATGGTCTGGACGTGATTTGGATTTAATACCTGGCGTACATTTCTTCTGAAGCTCTTGACAAGAATCAAAAGTCGTCCGACCTTAAGTCCTCCGCCCGTACTGCCCGCACAGGCACCGAGAAACATCAGACTGTAAAGAATGGCCTTTGAAAAGCTTGGCCACAAATCAAAATCAGTAGTGGCAAAGCCGGTCGTCGTGATAATTGTTACAACCTGGAAGGCCGAATAACGCAGTGTTTCCCCTATGCTCGAGTACAAACCTCTAATATTCCATGCTATTGCCAGAGTCGCACATATTACGATTCCGAGATATGCCCTGAGCTCCTCATCCTTAAAAACAGCCTTAATCTGCTTTAATATAATCAGATAATAACAGCTGAAGTTTACACCGAACAGAAGCATAAAAACAGTAACCACGTTCTGAAGATACGGCGAATAACCGGCTATACTGTCATTCTTTATGCCAAAGCCTCCCGTGCCGGCCGTTCCGAATGACGTGCAGACAGAATCAAACAGAGGCATACCGCCTGCAAGCAGGAAAAGTATGCACAAAACGGTAAGGCCGATGTATATATAATAAAGGATTTTTGCTGTTTCCTTAATGTGGGGCACAAGCTTGCCTACATCAGGTCCCGGGCTTTCGGCACGGAGAAGATGCATCGTAAAGCCTGCATTTTCCTTTGATGAAGACAATGCAAGAAGAAACACAAGTACACCCATGCCTCCTACCCAGTGCGTAAAGCTTCTCCAATAAAGTATGCCCTTTGAAAGACTCTCTATATCATTTAATATTGACGAACCGGTAGTCGTAAATCCGGAAACGGTTTCAAATAAAGCATCAACAAAGCTTGGAATCGCACCTGATACCACAAACGGAATACATCCGATAAGACTCATGGCAATCCATGAAAGTCCGACGCACACAAAGCCATCCTTGGCATACATTATCTGTCTGGCATTGCGACACATTAACCCAATGACGGCTGACACGAAAACAGCCGCACCTATCCCGGTCAAAAAGCCGATAACCCCCTTTTTATCACCGGTGGCAATGGCAATAATAAGCGCCTGAACCATAAGCACAGCTTCAATCATAAGAATCCTGGATATATATTTTCCAATCATTTTATAATTCATAATATACTAACCCTGACAAGGCACCAGCCCTGAAATTTATCCCTCAAAAATATCATTGAACTTATTGATTTTGTGTGTTGAATCCGTAACCACGATAACGGTATCTCCCTCCTCATAGAAGGAATTGCCGTCCGGAATAATAAGATGTGACTTACGGTTAATACACACAATAAGTACATTCTTTTTAAGCCTTACGTTTTTAAGTGACTTACCTATATGCTTTGCAGTTCCGTCAATAATGAATTCCTCAGCCTCTACCTGTCCGTCCGCTATCCGGTGAACGGAAACGGCGGCCTCTGTTTTGTTTTTCATGGCACGCACGTAACGCACAATAATGCTTGAACACATCTCCTTGGGATCAACAACACTTCCGAGAGGAAGACTTGACAGAAGCTGGATGTTTTCAATATGCGCAATCTTTGTAATAACCTGTGAAGTACCGCATTTATTACCGTAAAGGGAAATTATAATATTCATCTCGTCAAGACCGGTCATTGCGATAACTGCATCACAGCTTTCAAGACCTTCACTTTCAAGAAGTGACAAATTAGTTGCATCACCGTTAATTATTGTTGCCTTCGGGAGAAGTCCGGCAAGATAATTACATTTTTCCCTGTCTTTTTCAATAATCGTGACATTAAGATTACTCTTTTCAAGTCTCTGTGCCAGATAATAGCTGCTTCTGCTTCCGCCGCATATCATAACCTTTTTTGTCTTTTTTTTAATAATTCCAAGGTTTTTCAGCAGGGATGCAAGATTGCTTGTAGGAGCTGTTACAAAAAGTCTGTCACCTTCTTTAAAAATAAAGGAACCGTCAGGAATAAGTGCCACACCTTCCCTGAGTACGGCGCATACAAGCACCTTGTCCTTTGATATCGAATTAATATTTAAAATTGAGCAGTCACATAAAACACTTCCGGGCTCAACTTTAATTTCCACTATTTCTACTCTGTCCTTTGCAAAAGAATCCCTGTGCAGAAAGCCCGGATAACGCAGCAGACGCTCTATTTCAACAGCCATCTGTCTCTCGGGATTGATAGTCATGGACAGAGCAAAAGCATCTCTCATATGATAGACCTGTTCATTGTATTCCGGATTACGGATTCGTGCAATCGTATGAAGATTTTTATTAAGGGCATGGGCAGTCATGCAACATAGCAGATTAGCCTCATCAAGACCCATTGACGCAATAAGCAGCTCCGCATTCTCGACATCTGCCTCCCTTAATACAGGCATAGCGGCGCAGTTGCCCTGTACAGCCATAATATCGTATTTGTTTACAGCCTCCTCAAGGACTGTTCTGTCATTGTCAATAAGTGTAATATCGTGACCCTCATCAATAAGCTTTCTTACAAGAGTAAGACCGAATTTTCCGCCACCGCCAATTATAATCTTCAAAACAACACCGCCCGTTTCGTCAAAATATAGTAAATTTTATTATATCACTTTATTTTTATTTTGTACAGTATCTATAAATATATAGCTTGTTTACCGCTTATTTTTATAAAACAACAAAAATACCGATTACCTTTCAGAATCACTGATAAATGTAATCGGTATTGTTTTAATTAATAAATCTTAAGACCGGCTCTCACAGGCTCGCTTGTTAAGTCCACGCCGAGCTTTTTAAAGGTCTTGATATCGACATCGGAAAGCATTACCGATGTGTGAACCTGTAAGCCCTTAAGCTTTGGCAGCTGCTCCATGGCTTTCTTAGCCGGCTCCGAATTGACTGATGCAAGTGCAAGCGCAATCAAAACCTCATCTGTATGCAGACGCGGGTTGTTTCCGCCGAGGAATCTTACCTTAAGATCCTGAATAGGCTCAATAAACTCAGGCTTTATCAGCTTTACATCATGTTCTATTCCGGCAAGATATTTAAGCGCATTAAGTAAAAGTGCTGCCGAGGCTCCCAGAAGCTCCGATGTCTTTGATGTAATTATCGTGCCGTCCTCAAGCTCTATTGCCGCGCAGGGACAGCCCTCCGCTGCCGCACGTTCCTTTGCCGCCACCGTAACAAGTCTGTTATCGGTAGTAATCTTTGCATTTTTCATAAGGAGCTCAAGCTTGTATACCTCATTCTCACCTATACCGTCCTTGGCAAGCTTATTGGCTGCAGCATAGTAACGGCGGATTATCTCCATTTTTGATGCTTCACAACAGACCTCATCATCAATGATGCTGTTGCCGGCCATATTAACCCCCATATCGGTAGGTGATTTATAGTAGTTATTTTCTCCGTAAATCGCCTCAAAAATAGCATTAAGAACAGGATATATCTCAATGTCACGATTGTAATTTACGGTTGTTTCACCATATGCTTCAAGATGAAACGGATCAATCATATTGACATCATTGAGGTCAGCCGTGGCAGCCTCGTATGCAAGGTTAACAGGATGCTTAAGCGGAATATTCCAGATAGGGAATGTTTCATACTTTGCATAGCCCGCCTTGACGCCGCGAAGATTTTCATGATACAGCTGTGAAAGACAGGTTGCCATCTTACCGCTGCCCGGTCCGGGAGCAGTAATTACAACAAGAGGTCTTGTGGTTTCAATATATTCATTACGACCGAAGCCGTCCTCACTTATTATCTTGTTAATATTTGAAGGATAACCGTCGATTGTGTAGTGCTTATAAACCTTCTTGCCGCGCTTTTCCAGTCTCTCCTTGAAATTAATCGCAGCACTCTGGCCTGCAAAATGAGTAATTACCACACTTGATACATATAGACCCTTTTTCTCAAATTCACCGATAAGTCTTAATACATCAGTGTCGTATGTGATGCCGAGATCCCCTCTTATCTTATTCTTAACAATATCCTCAGCCGATATTACGATAACGATTTCAGCCATATCGGCAAGCTGCATAAGCATCTGAAGTTTACTGTCAGGCTCAAAGCCGGGCAAAACTCTCGAAGCATGGTAATCGTCAAAAAGCTTTCCCCCGAATTCCATGTAAAGCTTGTTGCCAAACTGGTTAATTCTCTCTTTAATATGATCCGACTGTATTTTTAAATATCTGCTGTTATCAAAACCTTTTTTCATGGGTTACTCCGTTTCAAAGTAATTATAAAACAATGAAACTATTATACTCTGTTTGTATAATAGTTTCAATATAATCTTATAAAATAATAATAAAAATCTTAAGACTAATAGGTGCTTATCTCTTCATTTTCCTCATCACTCTTGATAATTTCAAGAACCCTTACGGTAAATGAAACAGATTCACTGACCTTAACATTAACCTCATCGCCCTTAACATGGCCAAGCAGTGCCTTTCCGACAGGCGACTCGATGCTTATATAATTTTTCAATGCATTGGCCCTGATAGTCGTAACAATTTTTATGGTAACCTCTTTGCCGGTATTACCCATAAATACTCTGACGCTGTCATTAAGTCCGATTTCAAAATCATTTGACTCATCCTCAATTATCACAGCAGTCTTTATCATGTTTTCAAGATAACGTATACGACTTTCATTTCTGTTTTTAAACTGCTTAGCTGCCTTATATTCAAAATTCTCACTCAGGTCACCGAGCGCTCTGGCTTCCTTTACATCATCTATAGCCTTGGGTCTTACCTCAAGTTTTCTGTAATCAAGCTCCTTTTTCATCTTCTCGATGTCGCCCCGTGTAAGTCTGTCACGCATATTTACTCCTTACTCTCCGATAAGCCTGAATTCCATAACAACAGGCTCATGGTCAGAATATTTGTATCCTGTCTTATATGTGTCATATGTCACCATTTTAACATTGTCGGAAATGATGAATCCGTCAAGCATTATTGTATATGTCTCGCCTTCAACAAAAGGCATGTCGGTATTTCTGCCCGAGTTCCACATCTTATTAATTCCCACCGAATCAAGTCCGGTAAATGCAAACTCAAATCCCTTAGGAAGCTTTGATTTAGGGAAAGGATATGCCCATGACGCCTTGTCTGATTTATCATTTTCATCTGCTAAAAGGTCATGATTGAAATCTCCTCCGCAAATAACATAATTGCCCTTATTATACTCCTCCTCAAGCACCTCGCAAAGGAGACTTATCTGTCCGTCCCTCACTTTGTCGTCAGTGCCGTATGCAGATGTATGAAGATTTATTATAACTAACTCCTTACCGTTTGCTGCCGATATCCTTGAAACCGTAAAGCAGCGGTCAAGGTCCAGTATTTTCTTTACGGATTCGGCAATCGGAAGCTTTCTTCTCTCTGATGATGTCATTGCAAAGGAGCTGAGCGTCAATATGCCCGAATTACTTTTGCCGATTGGTTGTAAAAACGGATAAAAAAGAAATGCAGAATGATAATTTACCGCATATGCGCCATAATATTCAGGAAAAGTCTCATTAAGCATTTCAAGCTGGTTAACATGACGGCTTCTTGTAGAATCAGTATCAACCTCCTGAAAAAGCGTAATGTCTGCATTCATCGATTTTATCAGTTCGGCTGCGCCTGTTGTAAGCTCCTTAACGCTTTCCTCACTCTTTGCAACAGACTCCTTTCCTCCGTCCATAAAAAAGCTGAAGTCGGGGCTGTATGCTCCGAAGCCTATGTTGTAGGTTGTGATTTTATATGTTTTATTAATCTCCAGTGATTTTCCGGCAGGCCTGTCGGGCTCTGTTATTTCGATATTAATATGGTCATCAAGACGGTTAAATGTGGCAAATACATAAATCAGATAACCTATTACAGTCACAAGTAAAGCCGCAAATATCAACAGTACAGCTTCGACAACTTTTCTTTTTTTGCTTTTCTGCATAATATACTCCTTTCCGTAAACAATTGTTCCTCTCACTCTAAAACGTGTAATATACTCTTATTATGTAAATAAACATAATAATAAATACACTTATTCATTTCATTATGTTAAAAGTATATTATTATTTACAATTATTGTCAAGAAAGACCGTAGGACTGATAATTACACATCTCATATTGTAGCAGACTCACAAAAAAATCAGCAATTATGCACTGATACTTACTCTTCATCGCATTTTTCTTTTCATATATGCTCTCATTTTCATATACGTACCAACTTTAGTCCGGTCATTATGCATATTATTTTGTTTTAACACTTCCGCGTGAAATAAGCTCGCATGGTACCACAATCTTCTTTGGTTTATCTCCCTCGAAAAGTCGCTGCATGCACCAGATGGAGCTCTCGACTATTTCCTTTATGTAAACCTCTATGGAATCAAGCGGAGGATTACTTCCGTACGAAAAAGCAGTATTATTATAAGTGATTACACTTACATCCCCGGGGATGCTAAAGCCTCTTTCCTGTATAGCCTTCACTATTCCCGACGCAGCAGCATCACTGGATATAAATATCGCCCTTGGCGGCTTTGTGTATTTGTCAAGATAATTATTCATTGCCGCATATGAGCTTTTTGAATTGTTTTCACAGTCAATAACAAGCTTGTTATCAAAGGTGCCGCGTATATCAAGAGAATTGCGATAATAGTAATAACGCGGATCCATCTTTATTTCCTTCAAGCTGTTTGGAGTTGATACTGCACCTGCATACGCAATTTCCTCAAAGCCATTTTTAAAAAAACATGACAAAACCTGCCTTACGGCAAGGTGATAATTAGGAACAATACTGAAGTAATGCATTTCATCAGGTGAAGAATCAAGGAAAATTATATTTTTTGAAAATTTTCTGATGTCTGAAATTTCTTCCCTTGAAAAACGCCCGATTGCAATAATACCTTCAAGCTTTCTGTCATCACTCTTTGAAAACGATCCGTTATCATCACGATACATGCGTACCGGTGTCCATCCTTTCAGAAAGCACTCCTTTTCAAGAAGATTAAGCATTACAAGATAATAAATATCCTCCTGAAGCTCCTTCATTTCATACATAATAACAATGCCTATACACGCATCTTCGCCCAAAGTAATCCCTTTTTTATCTTCGGTCTTTTTATATCTCTGTGCAACGGACCTGTAGCCCAGCTCATTGGCAATTTTTACAACATTTTCCCTTGTTTTATCCGAAACATTTAATGTTATGTCTTTATTGAGGATACGTGAAACAGTACCCTGTGAAACCCCTGCAAGATTTGCTATGTCCTTTAATGTAGCCATATACCCTCCTACGTATTATTATATGATATTCATCCGGATATCCCGTAAATCAATTCTATACAAATTTTCTGAAAAACTCACATTCGTCATCATTACACTCCCTCGCCTCAGGCATGCGGCTGTTAACATGAAAAACATGCCCTATATCAGGACGATCTGAGCTGCCGTATATTTCCAGTTTGGCCGGCACACCGAGACTTTTAAGCTTTTCGTACATAGGCTCTGCTTCCGGAAGAAGAAAATCAACAACGGTGCTCATAACAAATGACGGCGGAAAAGCAGACGTCATATGACCGATGGTATCAATCTTTTCCACAATGTCCGAAACGGCAGGATTTGTGATTGTACCAACATATTCATTAAAAGCATCATCGTCAGTACTTAATATCATATTCTTTGAATCATAGGCACCGCAGTTAAGTCCCAGCGCCTTTATCGTAATATCCGGAACAGAGAAATCAAAAAGTTTAGCAAACTCCTTATTCGTAACAATTGCGGCATAATGACTTACAAGCTGGCCTCCTGCAGAATCTCCTACAAGGATAAGCCTGTCCCTGTCGACATAATATTTTTCACCCTGTGCCGCAATAAATTCCATTACCCTGTTAATATCCTCAACAGCACACGGAAATTTATTTTCAGGAGCAAGTCTGTAATTAATATTTACAACAGTGAAGCCTCTTTGTGCAAGTCCCATGCAATAAAACTGATATACCTCCTTGTTGCCGTAGACCCATCCGCCCCCATGAATGTTTACGATTGCAGGCTGCTTATTTGTCACATCCTTTTTCACATATATATCAAGCAGATTGTCATCACCGTAAGGTCCGTAAGATAAATTGTCAAAACGTTTTATGTCATCCGGTGTAGTCAGTCCCGCATCTCTAATCGCATCACCTTTCGCCCATGTAAAGCGCAGTTCTTTCACAAGCTCACTTAATTCCATAATTAAACCCCTTTAAATTACTATAACTTAATCCGTAGATATTATTATATCACATTATCAAAAAATTGTCACACTATTTGGAAGGGCTGAACAGAATTTCCCTTATATCCTTGTTTGTCAGAAAAGCCGTCAACACAATAATGCCGCAGATAATCCATGTAAAAGGCTCGCAGTAGCAGATTGCCGTATATCCGTACGGCTTTACAAACACGAATACCGTTATAATCTTGCCCGCCATTTCCATAATACTTGCAACTACAGGCCAAACCTTGCATCCTATGCCCTGCAAAGTATTTCTTATGATGCACAGCTCAAATAAAAAGAAATAAAAAGGCAGATTAATCTTCAGATATCTCGCACCCGTATCAATTATTTCCCTGTTTGACGTACCCGTAAGGGCAATAATCATCTGATCAGCAAATATAAACGTGATAACAATAACCGCCACAGCCCATATCCATGATATTATGTGGGCCGTTTTCACACCCTCCCAAACTCTGTGCATTTTACCTGCCCCGTAATTCTGGCTTGCAAAGGTAGACATTGTATTGGAAAGAGTAGCTCCGAGCATCATATAAAGAGAGCTTATTTTCCTGGCTGTTACATGACCGGCTATTACATTTTCGCCAAAGCCGTTAATTCCCCATTGGAGTATTACCGTACCAAGGTTAACGACAGCCCACATAAGACTCATCGCAATTCCGGCCGACATAAGCTCGGCTATCTGCCACGGTCTGAGCCTGAAATCATCCTTTTTAAGCTTTAACGCAGGACAATATCTGATTATGTAAATAAAACACAATATGCCGCTTATCAGCTGGGCAGCAACCGTCGCCCATGCTGCTCCCTTTATCCCCATATCCAGCGTCTTAATAAAAAAGAGGTCAAGGGCAATATTTAAAACCGATGAAATAATCAGAAAGACAAGCGGTATCCTGCTGTTACCCAGCGCTCTCATAATACTTGCCAGCATATTGTAAAAAGTAGTCGTCATACAACAGGCAATAATAATTATTATATAACCATAGGCATCGGAATATATATCCTTAGGCGTATTAAGAAGAGTCAGAACAGGCTTTATAGTCAGAACACAGACAACCGTAAGCACGGCAGTAAGCCCCAGGGAAAGCATCATCGTTCCGGCTATTGACTGCTTCATTTTTTTCTCATCACCGGCTCCGAAATACTTTGAAATAAGAATGGAAAAGCCGTTGGTCAGTCCGAAGCAGATTGATGTGACAAGGTTGTAAACAGGACTTACGGCACCAACTGCAGACAATGCACTGTCACCAAGAATATGTCCTACAATTGCCGCATCGGCAATATTATAAAACTGCTGAAAGACACTGCTTAAAAACAACGGCAGCGCAAAAAGAATAATAAGACGCAAAGGCTTACCTTTTGTCATGTCCAACTTCATAAAACCACCTCCGAATATCGTCATAACAATAATAAGGGGAACTTTTATAAAAAAGCTCCCCCGGGTGATTAGTATATTCTTTTCTGATTTCAGATTATACAAAAATATATATTAAAATTACAAAAATACAAGTATTCCATATTCTGTATTCTGAAATGATATATATTAAAAATATCATTTCATGTATTAATCAAATAATTCTATTCCGTTTTCTCGCCTTTTGTAACATATTTCATAAAGCTGAAAAGTCCTATTATTGCTACGATGCCCACGATAAGCGGAACTACCGGTTTCTGTATAAAACCTGCAATGATATATGTCACAAATGATACTGCAGCCACGACAACCGCATAAGGAATCTGTGTTGAAACATGATTTATGTGATTGCACTGGGCTCCTGCCGAAGCCATGATTGTCGTATCGGAAATAGGTGAAATGTGATCGCCGCATACCGCACCTGCCATGCAGGCTGAAATTGCAATAATCATCATTGTAGGCTTTCCGTCAAAAGTATCAACGACAATAGGAATAAGTATACCGAATGTACCCCATGAAGTACCTGTTGCAAATGCAAGGAATACAGCCACGCCAAAAATAATAGCAGGAAGTATCTTAATTAAGTCACCTGATATTCCTCCGACTATCGATGCCACATATTCCCTGGCACCGAGAGATTCTGTCATGGACTTGAGCGTCCATGCAAATGTAAGAACCAGAATGGCAGGTACCATTGCCTTAAATCCCTCCGGTATGCAATCACATGCATCTTTAAAGCCGATAACTTTTCTACAAACGTAGAATGCTATAGATATCAGTAACGCACACACACTGCCAAGCATAAGTCCTACGGAAGCATCACAATCTGAGAAAGACTTTATAAAGCTCTTGCCTTCAAAAAAACCGCCTGTATATATCATACCGATTACACAGCAGACGATAAGAACGGCAACAGGGAAAATAAGGTCAAGAACAGTTCCCTTTGTCTCAGTCTCCTCTTCAACAGTATTTGCATAAGGTCTGTCAGGTGTCGTAAAAAGATCTCCCTTAAGGGCATTATCTTCATGGATCTTCATCGGTCCGAAATCAACCTTTAACAAGACGATTGTAAACATGGCAACAATTGTAAGAAGTGCATAGTAATTATAAGGAATCGCCCTGATAAATACCGAAAAACCTTCCTCGCCCTTTACAAAACCGGATACAGCCGCTGCCCAGGATGAAATGGGTGCTATAATACATATCGGTGCAGCCGTCGCATCAATAAGGTATGCAAGCTTTGCACGTGAAACCTTATTGTTATCAGTTACCGGTCTCATAACACTTCCTACCGTAAGACAGTTAAAATAATCATCAATGAATATAAGCATACCAAGTACAATTGAAGCAATCTGAGCCCCTACCCTTGACTTGATATGAGTGCTTGCCCACTTTCCGAAGGCTTTTGAGCCGCCTGCCCTGTTCATCATACAAACCATGATTCCGAGTATTACCAGAAATACAAGAATACCTACGTTGTACGGGTCAGTTAACGAGCCGACTATACCGTCCTGAAACACATGCTTAATTGCAAGCTCAATGTCAAAGCCTGATGAAATGGAATAAAGCACACCGCCCATTACAATACCGATAAATAATGAGCTGTAAACCTCTTTTGTAATAAGTGCGAGAATAATCGCTACCAGAGGGGGAATCAACGCCCAGTATGTAGCGAACAGTTCAGGCACATATTTTGCAACTTCTCCGTCCATAATAACCTCCCAAATAATATTGGGTTTGTGTTTATCATAAGTATCAGCCTATTATTGATTACAGACTCCAACACAAACTCCGAAAGTAATTACTATTATATAATAAGACTTCTTTTCTTACAATTATTTTTTACTAAATATTACATTTTTCGACATTATATGATAAAAGATGGTCTGTAAGATAATACAAAAGACCATTCCGTACTGTTAATAACCCTTTACCGGATTACCTCAATACGTAATGGTCTTTTTAATTTACTGTTTATTCAATATTTTAAAGCCCATTATTACAATGCCGAGCACCATTAGAACCGCTCCGGTTACCCTGTTAAGAGTCTTTGCATCCGACTTATTGGCAAAAAGCGCTGCCATCCTTGCAAAAATGAATGTAAAAAAAATGCAAAGCACAAGGCATATTATATCGGGCATTCCTCCCAACGCAAAATGACCTGCTGAACCGGTTAAGGCAGTAAATGTCATAATAAAAACACTTGTTCCGACTGCCGTTTTAAGCTCATATCCCAATACGGTTGTTAATGCCAGAAGAAGCATCATGCCTCCTCCTGCACCGATAAAACCGCATATAAATCCAATAAGAATACCGAATATAACTGACTTTACAATTTTGGCCCGTCCGTCCAGCTTTTCCATTGTCTCCTTGGTTGTCATAACGGGCTTAACGATAAATTTAACTCCTAAAAAGAATGTCATTACTACCGAAAAGCCGCTCATGGTTTTATTTGGAACCACGCTTGCAATGTAGCTTCCGAATAACGTAAAGGCCAGAACCGTCAACATCATAATCATTCCGTTTTTTATGTCAAGATTACCGTTTCTTTTATATGTATAAGCACTGACTGCACTCGCAAGAACATCACTTGCCAGTGCTATGCCCACCGCCTCATAAGCCTTCATGTCCAGAAATGTAATAAGCATCGGGCTGATAACCGCTGCCGCGCTCATACCTGCAAATCCCGTTCCGAGACCTGCTCCCAGACCGGCAAACATACATACTGTTATTTTTATAATTAAATCAATCATGCCAATCTCCCAAAATAATATTTTGAAAGACCTGCAAGCAAATTTACAGTTTCACAATTCTGTCAACAGCCTTAACAGTAGCTTCATAATTGCCAAAGGCCGTAAGTCTGAAATATCCTTCTCCGTGAGCTCCGAAACCGACACCCGGTGTGCCGACTACATTTGCCTTTGTAAGAAGTCTGTCAAAAAATTCCCAGCTTGTAAGTCCTTCAGGAGTTTTCAGCCATATATACGGTGCATTAACTCCTCCCGAAACAGTATACCCTGCTTTTTTCAGCCCGTCAAGAATATAAGCTGCATTACGCATATAATAATTAATTGTTTCTTTTATTTCTGCCTGACCTGCTTTAGAATAAACTGCCTCTCCGGCTCTTTGAACTATATAAGGTGCTCCGTTATATTTGGTACCGTGTCTTCTTGCCCAGAGTGAATGAAGCTTTACTCCCTCACGCACAAGGTCTTTCGGAATAACTGTATAACCAAGTCTTAATCCCGTAAAGCCCGCGTTTTTCGAAAAAGAATGAAGCTCAATGGCACATTCTCTTGCTCCCTCACATTCATAAATCGAGTGAGGAACATTCTGATCGCTGATATATGCTTCGTATGCAGCATCATATATAATGACAGAACCGTTTTTATTAGCATAGTCAACCCATTCCTGAAGTACATCCTTTTCGATTGTAGCTCCCGTAGGATTGTTTGGGAAGCACAGATAAATTAAATCCGGTACTGTCTTTGGAAATTCTGGAGCAAACCCGTTTTCTGAAGTACACGGCATATAAACAATCTTTTCAAAGCCGCCCTTTTCGCAATCATATTTTCCCGACCTTCCGGCCATAACATTTGTATCAACGTATACAGGATATACCGGGTCACAAACGGCAACCACATTATCCTTTCCGAAGATTTCCTGAATGTTACCTGAATCAGACTTTGCACCGTCTGAGACAAATATTTCATCTGCGGCAATATTGCAGCCACGCTTTATAAAATCATTTTCTGCAATTGCATTTCTTAAAAATTCATAACCGAGGTCAGGTGCATATCCGCGAAAGGTTTCCGCCCTCCCCATTTCATCAACTGCACTGTGAAGACTGGAAATGACAGCCGGAGGTAAAGGTCTTGTAACATCCCCTATCCCGAGTCTGATAATTTCCTTATCAGGATTTGCCTGTGCATATGCATTTACCTTTTTAGCTATTTCAGAGAACAGGTAGCTGCCCTGTAAATTTAAATAATCTTTATTAATTTTAACCATATGTTAATACCACCTTATTATATTTCTGCTAAGAGCATTATCCGTCACTTAAAAGTGTCAGAATCATCTGTGCCGATTCAACAAGCTTACGACTGTAATCCATGCTGTTTTTCTGTATATATCTGAATGCCTCAGGCTCGCTCATACCGTTCCGCTCCATGAGAAGATGCTTTGCCTCGTCGACAATTTTATTTTCCTCCTCATTTCGCCTGACATACCCGGTTTTCTTTTTCCGTGGACGTCTGATATATTCATATAAAAGCATATCAATTGTGTTAATCAAATCTCTTGGTTTGAGCGGAAGCAACAGCTTAACCATGGCATCTCCGCCGGTCTCAAGTGACATGTCCTTTGTCAAAACTATCATTTTGAAGCAGGGAGGCAGGATTCCGGCAAGCTCATAATATCCCATATCTCTCAGATGTTTAGAACAGATGACTACTCCAAAATCCCTGTCGTTCGCTATACGAAGCACTTCAGAGCCTGTTTCACATATACAAAGCTCAAAGGACATTCCGGCATTCCTTATAATTGATGTGATTTTTTCGGAATCAGTCGCTCTCGGCAGTGAAACAATTATACTGCCCATAAATGTACCACCTACATTTTTGAAAGATATTTATTAACTTCCCAGTCCGAAACCTGAAGCATATAATCATTCCATTCCTTCTTTTTAACGGAACTGTATATTGCTACAAATTCTTCACCCAGAACTTCCTTAAGCAGAGTACTGTTTTCAAATGCCTCAACCGCATCCTTAAGATTTTCAGGAAGCTTCAGTTCCTCTTCTGACAATGATGCAGCATATTCATCAGGATCAATGCATTCATTCACACCTCTTAAGCCTGCTGCAAATGTTACGGCAAGCGCAAGATAAGGATTGGCCGACGGATCAGGAAAACGAAGTTCAATTTTTGTCTGTCCAAACGTCTTTCTGAATTTTACAAGAGCATTTTCACCCTTTCTTGACCAGTTAATCCTGCCGGGTGCGTCAAAACCCGATAATAATCTCTTGTAAGAATTTACAATCGGATTTGTAATTGCACAAAGCTCCTTTGCATACTTTAATATTCCGCCGATAAAGTATCTGCCTTCAGGATTATCATATCCCAGAACATCTTCTCCGTTTTTAAAAAGTGAGAAGTTAAGGTGCATACCGGAGCCTGCGACATCCATCCTTGGTTTAGGCATAAATGTTGCATAAAGTCCGAAACGCTTTGCAATGCTTCTGACTGCAAATTTAAAGGTGACAAGCTGGTCAGCCGCCTTTTTACATTCACCCTGTCTAAAATCAATTTCATGCTGGGCAGGCGCTTTTTCATGATGTGACGATTCAATTTCGAAGCCCATCTCCTCAAGATTCAACACCATATCCCTTCTGGCATTTTCTCCAAGGTCAATCGGACCTACATCCATATATCCGGCGCTTTCATGCGTTACTATGGTAGGTATACCGTTTTCATCAGTATGAAAAAGGAAAAACTCACATTCGGCATCAACCAGACACTTATAACCCTGTTCTTTTCCCTTATTAATCACTTTTTTCAGAATAGTTCTCGGACACAGTGCAAAAGGCTTACCCTCCGAATTATAAACATCACAGATTATTTTACCTACTCTGCCCTGCTGTGGTCTCCATGGTAAAATAACAAATGTGTCAAGGTCAGGATGAAGATAAAGCTCCTCATCATATTGATAAAGGTTATCAAAAAGTGCTGAACCGTCGAAAAAATACTCATTATTAATAACCCTGTCCATCTGTCCAGGCGTTACGGCTATATTTTTCAAATTGCCGAACATGTCTACAAACTGTAATCTGATAAATTCCACGTCCTCCTCTTCTATGAGACGTAAAATTTCTTCTCTGTTAGCCATACTGTTAAATCCTTTCCCACATAATTATTTATAGATTGGTATAACCCATTAAGGAATAGTCCACAGCCTTTGCAGCTTCCCTTCCCTCTTTAATGGCCCATACAACCAAAGACTGGCCTCTGTGCATGTCACCTGCCGTAAATACACGTTCACGGCTGGTCTCATACATACCCTGCTTTGTATCTACATTTGTTCTTTCGTTACATTTTACCCCAAAATCATCTCTTATGTAAAGCTCTGAACCCAAAAAACCTGCAGCAATTAAGACTAAATCTGCATTTATTGTGTTTTCGGTACCGGGAACAGGCACCATCATAAAGCGTCCTGTCTTTTCATCCTGTTTACTTTCAAGACCGACTGTCCTGACGGCGCACAGCTTGCCCTCTTCATTTTTGACAAACTCAGTTACGGTTGTCTTGAAAATTCTTGGATCATGACCAAACTTTGCGATAGCCTCCTGCTGGCCATAATCAGTCTTTAAGACCTTTGGCCACTCCGGCCACGGATTGGAGGCAGCTCTTTCTTCACATGGCTTTGGCATCATCTCAAGCTGGATTACCTCACCTGCCCCAAGACGAATACTTGTGCCCACACAGTCATTACCCGTATCACCGCCGCCTATTACAACAACACTCTTACCCTTTAATGAGCCGAAAGAATAGTCCTTTGCATTGATAATCTTTGCTGAATCGTAATCGTTGTCCATAAGCTTTTTGCTGACTTCCTTTAAAAAGTCGACTGCAAAATAAATACCTGTTGCATCTCTTCCGGGAACATTTATGTCTCTCGGATTGGAAGCTCCGCAGCAGAGTACAACCCTGTCATATTGTTCAAGAAGCTTTGCGGCAGAAATATCCTTTCCTACGTTTACATTACACTTAAACTCGATTCCGGTTTTTTCCATCACTGCAATTCTGCGGTCGATGACTCTTTTATCGAGCTTCATGTTAGGAATTCCGTATCTTAACAATCCGCCGATTCTGTCATTTCTCTCATATACCGTAACTTTATGACCTCTTCTGTTAAGACTCTGTGCAACCGCAAGTCCTGAAGGACCTGAGCCTACTACGGCAACTGTTTTACCTGTCCTTACCTTTGGAGGTTCTTCATCCACAAGTCCGTGCTCATATGCATATTCAATAATTGCCTTTTCATTTTCCTTTGTGGCTACAGGCGCCGCAACAAGACCGCAGGTGCATGCCGCCTCGCAAAGTGCAGGACAAACTCTTGATGTAAACTCAGGAAAACTGTGTGTTTTACTTAGTCTGATATAAGCCTGTTCATAATTGCCTCTGTATACAAGATCATTTGTTTCCGGTACAAGATTATGAAGCGGACAGCCTGATGCCATTCCCGCAATCATAGTACCAGCCTGGCAAAAAGGAACGCCGCATGACATACATCTTGCGCCCTGCCTTTCCTGTTCTTCCGGTTGTAATCGTTCATGAAATTCTTCAAAATTTTCTATTCTTTTTAACGGAGGAACCGATACAGGGTCCCTCCTTTCGTATTCTAAAAATCCAGTAGCCTTTCCCATGGCGGTGCCTCCTTACTTAAAATGCTCATAGAAAGCTTCAATCTGTGCCTTCTCATGATCCATACCCTGCTCTTCAAATGCAGCTGTCATCTGTACCATTTTCTTATAATCTTCAGGAATTATCTTCTTGAACTTTGTTATCGCGCTGTCAAAGTCCTTCAATAATTCTGCTGCCTTCTTAGAACCGGTATATTTAAGATGATTTTCAAGCATTGTCTTTAACATAATTCTGTCAGCCTTATTTTCAACCTTTTCCATAAGAACCATTTCCTTATTGAGGTTTCTGTAAAGGCGATTGTTTTCATCAAAAACAAATGCAATACCACCACTCATACCTGCCGCAAAGTTCTTTCCCGTAGGACCGAGTATGACTGCCACGCCGCCGGTCATGTATTCACAGCCATGCTCGCCGACACCCTCAACAACGGTCCTGGCTCCGGAGTTTCTTACACAGAACCTTTCTCCTGCCATACCTGCGATATACGCCTCGCCTGAGGTTGCTCCGTAAAGTGCCACATTTCCGACAATAATATTGTCCTCTGCCTCATAAGCTGCTTCCTTTGGTGCCTTAAGTATCAGCTTTCCTCCGGATAAGCCCTTACCGAAGTAATCGTTGCTGTCACCCGTAAGAACAATTGTCTCACCTGCCACGGCAAAAGCTCCGAAGCTCTGTCCGCCTGCACCGGTACAGTTTATGGTAATCGTATCCTCCTTAAGACCTTCAGGATGAGCCTTTGTTATTTCGGAACCGATAAGTGTACCGAATGTTCTGTTAATATTTGTAACTGTAGTATCAACTGTCTTTGGCGTACCCTTCTTAATTGCTTCCTTTAAGCCCTTAACTCCTGCCAGAAGTGACTCGTCAAGCTCTTTTTCAAGCTTAAAATCATAGGCTGCGGAAGAATCAAATGTACATTCTTCATCTGAACATTTTACAAGAATCTTATCAAGTAAAATCTTCTCGGCGTTTCCTGTAAGGGAAGCCTTTTTCCTTAAAAGATCCGTTCTGCCGACAAGCTCTTTGACAGTTCTGACACCAAGCTTTGACATGTACTCCCTCAGCTCCTCCGCAATAAACAGCATGAAGTTTTCAACATATTCCGGCTTGCCGATAAATTTCTTTCTGAGCTCAGGATTCTGTGTTGCCACACCCATCGGACATGTATCAAGATTACATACTCTCATCATTACACAGCCAAGTGTTACAAGCGGAGCAGTTGCAAAACCGAATTCCTCAGCACCAAGTATTGCAGCAATTGCCACATCACGTCCGCTCATAAGCTTTCCATCGGTTTCAATAACAACCTGCTTACGAAGACCGTTCATAATAAGTGTCTGGTGAGTTTCCGCAAGACCAAGCTCCCAAGGAAGACCGGCATTATGAATTGAACTGAGCGGAGCAGCTCCCGTACCACCATCATAGCCGGATATAAGAATTACTCCGGCACCGGCCTTTGCAACGCCGGCTGCGATAGTTCCCACACCTGTTTCCGAAACGAGTTTTACGGATATACGTGCTGCCTTATTAGCATTTTTAAGGTCATAAATAAGCTGGGCCAGATCCTCAATCGAATAAATATCATGATGAGGCGGAGGTGATATAAGGCTAACACCCGGTGTCGAATGTCTTGTTCTGGCAATCCAAGGATAAACCTTTTTGCCCGGCAGATGACCGCCCTCACCCGGCTTTGCGCCCTGGGCCATTTTAATCTGTATTTCCTTTGCGCTGCATAAATATTTACTTGTTACACCGAAACGGCCGCTGGCAACCTGCTTGATTGCAGAGCTTCTGTCATGCTTAGTTCCTGCCGAAAGAATACGCTCATCACTTTCACCGCCCTCACCGCTGTTTGACTTTCCGTGGAGACGGTTCATGGCAATTGCAAGTGCCTCATGTGCTTCCTCTGATATGGAGCCGTATGACATGGCACCTGTCTTAAAACGCTTTACAATTTCTGCAGCAGGCTCAACCTCATTAAGAGGAACCGGATTCTCCGTATAATTGAATTCAAGAAGACTTCTGAGATAACCGGTTTCTTCGCTGTCTACCATTGTAGTATACTGCTTGAATTTATCATAACTGCCCTCTCTTGCAGCCATCTGAAGCATATGAATTGTCTTAGGGTTATATCTGTGCTGCTCACCCTCAGAACGCATCTTATGACGACCAAGAGAGTCAATTGTAAGGTCTGTTTCAAGACCCAACGGATCAAATGCCTTTGAATGCTGACGATCAGTATTATCAGCAATATCCTTTAATGTGATACCGCCGATACGTGATACGGTACCGGTAAAATATTTATCAATAACATCCTTGGATATGGCAAGTGCCTCAAAAATTCTGCTGCCCATATATGACTGGATGGTAGATATACCCATCTTTGAAGCAATCTTTACAATACCCTGAATAATTGCATGGTCATAATCATCTACCGCTGCATAATAATCCTTTTGTAATAGCTCCTCATCAATAAGCTTTGCGATTGATGCGTGTGCAAGATATGGGTTGATGGCGCAGGCCCCGTAACCCATAAGTGTTGCAAAATGGTGAACGAGTCTTGGCTCAGCCGATTCAAGAATCAGTGACATTGCAGTACATTTCTTTGTCTGAACAAGATGACGGTGAACAGCAGCCACTGCAAGAAGTGACGGAATTGCCACATGGTTTTCATCAACTCCCCTGTCGGAAAGAATAAGAATGTTTGCACCGTTTTTGTAGGCTCTGTCAACCTCAACAAAAAGATGCTCAATTGCCCTTTCAAGAGGAGTGCTCTTATAATAAAGCATTGAAACCTTTTCAACCTTAAAATTCTTTGAATTAAGATGAGATATCTTAAGCAGATCAAGATCTGTAAGAATAGGATTCTGAATCATTAACATATGACAGTTTTCAGGGCTTTCCGAAAGAAGGTTTCCATTCTTACCTACATAAATGGTTGTTGCAGTTACAATTTTTTCTCTTGCCGCATCAATTGGCGGATTTGTAACCTGGGCAAAGAGCTGTTTAAAATAGTAAAACAGAGGCTGATACTGTTTTGACAATACTGCAACAGGCGTATCAACACCCATTGCTCCGATCTGCTCTGAGCCGTTAAGCGCCATATTGCAGATTCCCTCTTTATAGTCTTCATATGTATATCCAAATGCCTTCTGAAGTCTTATAAGGTCTTCACCATCAATTGACGGTACCTTTTCATTCGGAATCTTTATTTCCTTAAGTGTCAGAAGATTACTGTCGAGCCATTCACCGTAAGGTTCCTTGTTTGCATATATTTCCTTAAGCTCATGGTCGGAAATAATCATACCCTTTACTGTATCAACAAGAAGCATCTTGCCCGGATGAAGTCTTTCCTTCTTAATAATATGTGCTTCATCAATAGGCAGAACACCCACCTCCGAGGACAGTATAAGACGTCCGTCATCAAGAACGTAATAACGGGATGGTCTTAACCCGTTTCTGTCAAGAATTGCTCCCATGACATCACCGTCAGAGAAAAGAATTGATGCAGGGCCGTCCCATGGCTCCATCATGGTAGCATAATACTGGTAGAAATCTCTTTCCTCCTTGGATATTGTATCATTATGCTCCCATGGCTCGGGAATCAATATCATTGCGGCAAGTGCCGGATCCATTCCTCCCATAATCATGAACTCCAGTGCATTATCAAGCATCGCACTGTCAGAGCCCTCTGCATTAATAATAGGCAGAACCTTTGCAAGATCCTCTTCAGAGAAGCAGTTTGTATGAATTGTTTCTTCTCTTGCAAGCATCTTGTCAACATTTCCCTTAATAGTGTTAATTTCACCGTTGTGAACGACAAATCTGTTAGGATGAGCCCTGTGCCAGCTTGGATTTGTATTAGTTGAGAAACGTGAATGTACCAGGGCTATGGCTGATTCATAATCACAGTCCTGTAAGTCATTAAAGAAAAGTCTTAACTGACCTACAAGAAACATTCCCTTATATACAATTGTCCTGCATGAAAGTGAAGGAACATATGTATCCTCATTACTCTGCTCAAACACACGTCTGATTACATAAAGCTTTCTGTCAAAGTCAAGATCCTTTGCGAGTACGGCAGGACGTTTTACAAATCCCTGGAAAACCTTCGGACATGATTCCAAAGCCTTAGTACCAAGCACGTCTTTACATACAGAGACTTCTCTCCAGCCCAAAAATGTCAGTCCTTCCTTTTCAACAATGACCTCAAACATTTTCATGGCCTGGCGGAGCTTTAATTCCTCCTGCGGGAAGAAAAACATACCGACACCATATTGTCTTTCATTACCGATTTCAATATTTTCTTTTTTACATACCTTCTTTAAAAATTTGTGCGGAATCTGAGTTAATATACCGACACCATCACCTGTTTTACCTTCAGCATCCTTGCCGGCTCTGTGTTCAAGATTTTCAACAATTTTTAAAGCATCATCAACAATCTGATGATTTTTCTTTCCGTATATATTCACGATTGCGCCGATACCGCAGTTATCGTGTTCAAAAGAGCTGTCATAAAGACCTGCTCCGTTTAATAATTCCTGTTGTCCAACTATATCACTCATTTTATTGTCTCCTTTGCTTTCAGACTTGCCTCTACAAGACCTAAGAATAATGGATGAGGAGCATCCGGTCTTGATTTAAATTCCGGATGTGCCTGTGTTGCCACAAAGTACGGATGGCTGCTAAGCTCAATCATTTCAACAATATGTCCGTCCGGTGAAAGTCCGGATAAGGTCATGCCGTTTTTTTCAAGCAGTTCCCTGTAATCATTGTTAACTTCATATCTGTGCCTGTGCCTTTCCGAAATCTGCTCCCTGTCATACAGACCATATGCCCTGCTGTTACGATTAAGCACACACGGATATGCGCCAAGTCTTAATGTACCTCCCAGATTTTCCACTCCGTTCTGGTCAGGCATTAATGCAATAACAGGGTTTGTTGTTTCAGGATTAAATTCTATGCTTGCAGCATCATTAAGCCCGATAACGTTTCTTGCATATTCAACAATTGAAAGCTGCATACCCAGACATATACCGAGAAACGGCACATTATTTGTTCTTGCATATTTTATTGCACATATCTTGCCTTCAATTCCACGACTGCCGAAGCCGCCCGGAATAATAATTCCGTCTGCGCAATTTAACTTATCCGCAGCGTTGTCATCATTTACATCCTCGGAATCAATCCATTGAATTGATACATTTGCCTTATTTGCAATTGCAGCGTGCCTTACTGCCTCAGCCACGCTAAGATATGCATCATGAAGCGCCACATATTTTCCCACAATGGCTATTGATACATTTTTTGTTGAAGAATGAATATTCTCAACCATTTCAATCCATCCCGTCAAATCCGGCTCCGGACAAGGAATATGAAGACATTCACATACGGCCTGCGCAAGCTTTTCCTCCTCAAGCATCAACGGTACCTCATAAAGAGAAGGCGCATCAAGATTTTGAAGAACATGTTCCTTTTTGACATTACAGAAAAGAGCTATTTTACTTCTCATATTGTCGTCTACCGGATAATCAGAACGACATACAAGAATGTCAGGCCATATACCCATGCTCTGAAGCTCCTTTACACTCATCTGCGTAGGCTTTGTCTTCATTTCGCCCGATGCCTTAAGATAAGGAATCAGCGTTACCTGAATAAGAATTGCATTTTCCCTGCCGACCTCTGCCTGAAACTGTCTGATGGCTTCCAAAAACGGCCGGCTTTCAATATCTCCTACGGTACCTCCGACCTCTATTATCGAGATTGTTTCCTCGTCATCGGTTTTTGCTTTATAAAAATGATTTTTAATTTCATTTGTAACATGAGGAATAACCTGAACCGTTCCTCCGCCGTAATCACCATGTCTTTCTTTGTTAAGAATTGACCAGTATATCTTTCCCGTTGTTACGTTTGAATTATGATCAAGACTTTCATTGATAAATCTTTCATAATGACCAAGGTCAAGATCGGTTTCAGTTCCGTCATCAGTTACAAATACTTCACCATGCTGTATAGGATTCATGGTACCGGGATCAACATTTATGTACGGATCAAATTTCTGCATAGTCACATGATACCCTCTGGCCTTTAACAGTCTTCCAAGAGATGCTGCCGTAATACCCTTGCCAAGTCCCGAAACCACTCCGCCGGTCACAAATACATATTTAACCATTACTGCCTCCTTACTTTTTCTTATGCGGTAACAACTATCCCATATCATCCGTCTTTCACATAACTATATGAAAAACAGACTTAATATTATGAACCCTTCCTTCCATCCCACAAAAAAGGAAACAAAAAAGGGGGTCAAACAGCCTGAAAACAGACTGTCTGACTCCCTTGCCAGTTCATAATATTCAATTAGTAAAATATTATACCATTTTCTTTAATTTGTAAAGAGTTTTTCTTAAGAAAACTCATTTTTTATTAATCTGATTATCGGACTTAAGCCGAGACAAAAATATCTTAAGACAGACGATTAACAAAAAAGCGGGGCAAAAGCCCCGCCGGTTTTTGAATCCGTTAATATGAATTATTCCTCATAGACATCATTTTTATAGAACTTACCTGCCTCCAGCCTGTAAGCCTCCATTGATGAGAGTCTGAACATAATCTTCGATAAGAGATCCGTATCAACATTAGTCTCCAGTCTCTTGGATATTGTATACTGTAAATCAAAGATTCCGTATCCTTTTTCAGGATTCTCATCAAACATATCATTAATTGCATTTATGATTGAAAGATTGTTTGTTAACAGACCGTCATTAACATTTCTTGCATATTCCTGCTGACGGGCAAGATTTTCATTGTATGCCTTAAGAGCCTGCTCCTTATCCTCCTGTTTCTTCTGTTCAACCATTTCAACTGTCTTCTTCTTCATTGCTTCTTTTTCAAAAGTAAGCATTGATACTTCTTCCTTGGTGTATACTCTTCTTTCAAAAACAACAACCGTTTCATCAGTTGATGTGTTGGAAAGCATTCCGGTAAGGTTTCTTCCCATTTCGTTTGTGTGAATGGATATGACTCTCCAGCCCTTTGCGGCATAACTGTTCAAAAGCTTCGCCAAATCCTCCGTGTCATCACCGATTGTGTCGTTTAACTTTTCAACAGCATATTCATAACGTTCATACAAATCCTCTAATCTCATATTCTTCCTCCGTTTTTTCAAAAAAAATTATAGATAAATTGTATCACATATGTGTGAAAAAGTACATATACAAATAATAATTTTTCAGAAAAATCGGTTTTCATCCAAAAAGAAAAGACGCCGCCGTAAAACAACGTCTCTTCTATGTATGGGATAGGGTTTAACAGCTTATTCTGTATCCTGTAAAGCGGCAAAGCCTTCAGCACCGGTTCTGACCTTTACGACATTTTCAACATCGTATACGAAAATCTTACCGTCTCCGATATGACCGGTATAAAGAACCTTTTTGGCTGTGTCAATGACACTCTGCACAGGAACCTTTGAAACAACAATAGAAATCTGTATCTTTGGAAGAAGTGAAGGAGCAACCTCAACACCACGATAATATTCAGGCTTACCCTTCTGTACACCGCAACCGAGTACGTGTGTTACCGTAATACCTGTGATGCCGATTGACATCAAAGCGTCCTTAAGCGGCTCTAACATACGCTCTTTACATATGATTTCAATCTTTGTCATCTTCACGCTTCCTTCCGGAACGAAGCTTTCTACCTTCTTAACAGGCACTGCCTCTGCTACAGGAGTATCACCTGTAACAACAGGAACCTTTTCGTCAACTCTGTCTGTAAGTATTGATGGAATTGAAGGACTGAAGTCTGCATATGCACTTACAAGACCGTGTTCAGTCTTATCAAGACCTATTAATTCTTCATCAACACTTGCTCTTAAACCGTGGAACTTCTTAATTAAAAGAAATGTAATTGTCATTGTAACTGCTACATATAATACGATTGCGCCAATACCAAGACACTGTATGCCGAGGAATTTAGCACCTTCTGCAACATCTCCGCCGTGAATTGCAGCATAAATAAGACCATCCTGACCAAGCGGAGCATCCTTTGTAGCAAGTAAGCCTACTGCTACAGTACCCCAGATACCGTTTGCAAGGTGAACACCGACAGCACCTACAGGGTCATCAATATGACATTTAAGATCAAGTACTTCAACTACTACATCTACGAGAATACCGGAAACAAGACCGATAACTGCAGCACCGACCCAGTCAACCGCATCACAACCGGCTGTAACACCTACAAGACCTGCAAGTGAAGCGTTAAGACACATTGAAACATCGGGCTTTCCGTTCTTGATCCATGTAAAAATCATACATACTACTGTTGCAACAGCAGGAGCTACAGTTGTTGTAAGGAAAATTGATGCAAGCTCAGGAATGCTTTTGGCAGCTGCACCGTTAAAGCCATACCAGCCGAGCCAGAGAATGAAGCAGCCGAGAGCACCAAGTGTAAGGGAATGACCGGGAATGGCATTTACCTTAATGACCTTACCGTTTTCATCCTTAACATACTTTCCAAGTCTTGCGCCAAGTAAAATTGCACCTATTAATGCTGCAACACCGCCAACTGTGTGAATTGCTGCAGAACCTGCGTAATCATGGAATCCCATCTTGTAAAGCCAGCCCTGTGAGTTCCAGACCCATCCCGCTTCAATCGGATAAATTACCAGAGAGATAATACCTGAATAAATGCAATATGCCGAGAACTTTGTACGTTCTGCCATGGCACCTGAAACGATTGTAGCAGCTGTAGCGCAAAATACAAGGTTAAATACAAAGCTGCTTGCATTTCCGCCATTAATAAATTCACCAAAGTTTGTAATCATACTTAAGTTTGGTTTTCCGATAATGCCGGCCACATAATCTTCGGACATCATAAGTGCAAAACCGAGTAATGAGAAAGTAACTGTACCGATACAGAAATCCATGAGGTTCTTCATGATAATGTTACCGGCATTCTTTGCTCGTGTAAAACCCGTTTCTACCATTGCAAAGCCCGCCTGCATCCAGAATACCAGGGCTGCACCGATTAAGAACCAGACTCCGAAAACCTGATCATTTACTGTCTGTAAAATATCTGTTGTCATATATGTTTCCTCCTAAAATAACATACATAATTTTAAAACTGCAAAGGGCACGTTTCCATTATAAAAACGCGCCCTTGCATAAGTTTATATGTTTAGATTTTATCAGAAGAGTTTATTAACTCGAACTGCTTTTATTGTATTCTACTATTGTAGATTACATTTATACATAAAACAGAATGTCTGCATATGTAGGATATGGAATCATATCCTTCGGAATTACCTCTTCAGCCTCATCGGCAAGCTTTCTGATTGCCTCCATATCCTGAAGAATCGTTGACCTGTAATACTTCGCAGTCTCAAGAGAATCAGTCATTGACTCTGCATAACATCTGTCTGCGATTAGCTTATCATTTAACTCATCAATGCTTTCATACCATTTACTGAGCTTTTCAATAAGTTTAATCTCTGATTTTGAAGAAACCGAAGTGATATGCTGTTTCTTTTCCGCAACAGTCATCACCTTGTCTGTATAGTTCATAAGAGCCGGTAAGAACATATGACTTATCATATCAGAAAGAGTCTTTGCTTCGATATGAATTGTCTTTGCATAGTTTTCAAGAAGAATTTCATATCTTGACTCAATCTCGCTCTTAGTATAAATATGATGCTTAACAAAAAGATCCACGTTCTTGTCAGCAACAAATACAGGTAATACATCAGGTGTTGAACGATAGTTGTAAAGACCTCTTGCCTCAGCCTCCTTAACCCATTCATCCGAATAACCGTTGCCGTTAAAGATGATTCTCTTATGCTCAACGATTGTTTCCCTGATAAGCTCATGAACCTTGTCGCATAAATCCTTTTCATCTACGTCCTTAAGCTTCTCATAAAAACTGTTTAATGATTCTGCAACTGCAGTATTTAATACAATATTAGGTCCTGCAACAGAAAGTGATGAACCGAGTGAACGGAACTCAAATTTATTGCCTGTGAAAGCAAACGGCGATGTTCTGTTTCTGTCGGTTGTATCCTTCATAAAATGAGGAAGAACCGCAGCACCCGTTTCCATTGCAACTGACTGTGCATTCTTAAAGAATGTATCTTTTTCGATAGAATCAAGAACTGCCGTAAGCTCATCACCAAGGAAAATCGAGATAATTGCAGGAGGCGCCTCATTTGCACCAAGTCTGTGATCGTTACCTGCTGATGCAACAGATAATCTTAAAAGGTCTGCATAATCATCTACTGCCTTGATAACAGCCATCAGGAATACGAGGAACTGGATATTTTCTGCCGGTGTCTTACCCGGATCAAGAAGGTTAATTCCTGTATTTGTTGTCATTGACCAGTTATTGTGCTTTCCTGAACCGTTAATACCGTCAAATGGCTTCTCATGAAGGAGACATACAAAGCCGTGCTTGTCGGCAACCTTTCTCATTACATCCATTGTTAACTGGTTATGATCAACTGCAACATTTGTAGTGTCAAATACAGGTGCAAGCTCATGCTGCGCAGGAGCAACCTCGTTATGCTTTGTCTTTGCAGGAATTCCAAGCTTCCAGAGTTCCTCATCAAGCTCATGCATATAAGCTGCCACTCTTGGCTTAAGTGTTCCGAAATAATGATCCTCCATTTCCTGACCCTTAGGAGGCATTGCTCCGAGAAGTGTTCTTCCTGTAAAAACAAGGTCCATTCTCTTTTTAAAATCTTCTTTATCTACAAGGAAATATTCCTGCTCAGGTCCTACTGTTGTTGCAACACTTTCAACATCCTTGTTTCCAAGAACATGAAGAATTCTTGTTGCTTCCTTATTAAGTGCTTCCATAGAACGAAGAAGCGGTGTTTTCTTGTCAAGCGCCTCTCCGCTGTATGAACAGAAGGCTGTCGGAATATATAATGTTCCGTCTTTAATAAATGCCGGTGATGTCGGATCCCAGGCTGTATATCCTCTTGCTTCGAATGTAGCTCTGAGTCCGCCGGATGGAAAGCTTGATGCATCAGGTTCACCCTTAATAAGTTCCTTGCCGGAGAATTCCATGATTACCTCTCCGTTTCCAACCGGATTAATAAAGCTGTCGTGTTTCTCTGCAGTGGTTCCCGTAAGTGGCTGGAACCAATGTGTAAAATGTGTTGCACCATGCTCTACTGCCCATTCCTTCATAGCTATTGCAACTGCATTGGCAACATCAAGTTCAAGGTGTGTATTTTTATCAATTGTCTTTTTTAATGCCTTGAAAACATCCTTAGGAAGTTTGTCTCTCATTACCTTTTCATTAAAAACAAGACTTCCGTACATCTCAGGTATTCTGCTCATTTTGACTCCTTTCCCTTGCTGCTATTCTAAGTTGCGCATCCATCAAAATAACAACAAAAAAGGCACTTTGGAAAATCTTCCAAAGCGCCTTTGCTTTTCTTGGTGATAATATAACTCGTATTTTTTGTTTTGTCAACTACTTTTTTTGATTTTTTTTAAAAACATTATTTATACAATTTTTGCTTTATAAATAATAAGAATCAATAATAAATCAAAACTTACTTTTAATTAAAATATTGGTGCTACTCTTATTGTCTGCTCCTCCAGAACATCAAGAAGAACCTTTACAGTATCAAGAGAAGTAAACATCGTTACATTGTTTTCAATGGCACATCTTCTGATATGCACACCATTGCCCTCATGAACGCCTGACAATATGGCACGTGTATTGATTACATAACTTACATATCCGCTTCTTATGGCTTCAAGCACCTCATCACTGCCCTCTGACAGCTTATGCTTTACACGTGTTCTGATACCATTTGCCTTGAGATATTCCGCTGATACGGTAGTCGCCTCAATATTGAAGCCCATATCATAAAAACGCTTAATAAGAGGCAATGCCTCCTCCTTGTCCTCATCGGCCAAGGTAACAAGAACCGTTCCGTAATTCTGGAGCTTAACGCCCGATGCAACAAGCGCCTTATACATGGCTCTGTGAAGAGTGTTGTCATAGCCGATAGCTTCACCCGTAGATTTCATCTCAGGTGAAAGATATGCATCCATTCCCTTAAGCTTCGCAAAAGAAAATGCAGGTGCCTTTACAAACCACATATCTCTTTCCTTGGGATAAAGAGTAAAAATTCCCTGCTCCTTAAGGCTTACGCCGAGTATTACAAGAGTGGCTATATCTGCAAGAGAATAGCCCGTTGCCTTTGACAGGAACGGTACTGTTCTTGAGGAACGCGGATTTACCTCAATAATATAGACATCATCATTATCATCCACAATAAACTGTATATTAAACAATCCTATAATACCGATTCCGAGACCAAGCTTTTTTGTATATCTGAGTATTGTACCCTTCACCTTATCAGACACACTGAAGGTCGGATACACGCTGATTGAGTCACCGGAATGTACACCTGTTCTTTCAACAAGCTCCATAATTCCCGGAACGAACACATCTGTACCGTCGCAGATTGCATCTACCTCCAGCTCCTTACCGCGGATATATTTATCTACAAGAACAGGCTTATCGACATCCACTTCAACAGCGGTTTTCAGATAATGACGAAGATCCGACTCCTTGGAAACTATCTGCATGGCACGTCCTCCAAGTACGAATGAAGGTCTTACAAGCACAGGATATCCTATTTCAGCCGCCGCCCTTACACCGTCCTCAATATTTGTAACTGCCATTCCCTTCGGTTGCGGAATCGAAAGCTCACTGAGGACCTTTTCAAATGAATCCCTGTTCTCAGCCTTTTCAATAGCATCACATTCTGTGCCGATTATTTTAACGCCGTATTCCCTTAACGGCTCGGCAAGATTTATTGCAGTCTGACCGCCAAGTATGGCAATAACACCCTCAGGCTTTTCATATTCCACAATATTCAATACATCTTCGACGCACAAAGGCTCAAAATAAAGCTTATCCGAGGTCGTATAATCTGTTGATACCGTTTCGGGATTATTATTGATAATAATTGCCTCATAGCCCGCTGCCTTAATAGTTTTAATTGCATGTACCGTGGAATAATCGAACTCCACTCCCTGACCGATACGTATAGGTCCCGAGCCAAGAACGACAATCTTTTTCTTTTCGGATATTACCGACTCATTTTCATCTTCATAAGTGGAATAAAAATACGGTATATAGCTCTCAAATTCCGATGCGCAGGTGTCTATCATCTTGTAAACAGGGAAAATGTCTGCATCCTTCCTCAACTTATAAATCTCTTTTTGAGAATAATTCCAAAGCACGGCAATTTCTCTGTCTGAGAAACCCATTTTCTTTGCCTGATACAGAAGCTTTATGTCATCCCTATTTTCGGAAAGCAGCTTTTCCATATCAATAATATTTCTTATTTTTCGCAGGAAAAATAAATCGATTCCTGTTTCCCTGTTAATTTTCTCAACCGGTTCACTTCGTCGCAAAAGCTCAGCTATGGCAAAGATTCTGTCATCAGTTCCGATTTTAATATATTCTGTTAATGCCCCTGCTTCATATTCATCAAATTTCGCATGATGAAGGTGAAATAAGCCTATCTCCAGCGAACGGACCGCCTTAAGAATACTTTCCTCAAAGGTACGTCCCACGCTCATAACCTCACCCGTTGCCTTCATCTGTGTGCTGAGTGAATTATTGGCATCATAAAACTTATCAAAAGGAAATCTCGGCATCTTGGAAACGACATAATCAAGTGCCGGTTCAAAGCTTGCCAGAGTATTTGCAAGATGTATTTCGTCAAGACGCAGACCTACCGCAATCTTGGCAGATACTCTTGCAATAGGATATCCGCTTGCCTTTGACGCAAGTGCCGAAGAACGTGATACACGCGGATTTACCTCAATCAGATAATAGTTGAAGGATTTCGGATCAAGAGCGAACTGCACATTACAGCCACCCTTAATATTTAGTGCGCGTATGATTTTCAATGCACTGTCACGAAGCATCTGATATTCCCTGTTTGTAAGCGTCTGTGAAGGACATACTACAATTGAATCTCCCGTATGTATACCTACAGGGTCAAGGTTTTCCATATTGCAGATAGTAATGGCCGTATCATTCGCATCACGCATTACCTCATATTCAATTTCCTTATAACCCTTTACGCTTTTCTCTATGAGTACCTGGTGAACAGGTGATAAAACAAGAGCATTTTTCAAAATTTCAACAAGCTCATCACAGTTATCGGCAAATCCTCCGCCCGTACCTCCCAGGGTAAATGCAGGACGTACCACAACAGGATATCCTATTTTCTCAGCTGCCTTTATTCCCTCTTCCATACCTTCAGCTATAAGTGAAGGAAGTACCGGCTCACCAAGACCTATACAAAGCTCCTTGAACAGCTCCCTGTCCTCTGCCCGGTCTATACTGTCAATATCTGTACCCAGAAGCTCAACTCCGCACTCCTTAAGCACACCCTTTCTCTCCAGCTGCATGGCAAGATTAAGTCCTGTCTGACCGCCTATGCCCGGAAGAATGGCATCCGGTCTTTCCATTCTGATAATCTTTGCCATAAACTCCAACGTTAACGGCTCCATATATACCTTGTCCGCAATAGACTCATCCGTCATGATTGTTGCCGGATTCGAGTTACACAGGATTACCTCATAACCCTCTTCACGAAGGGCAAGACAAGCCTGAGTGCCGGCATAATCAAATTCAGCTGCCTGACCGATTACAATGGGTCCTGAGCCGATTACGAGTATTTTTTTAATATCACTTCGCTTAGGCATCTGCTTTTCCCTCCTTAAATTCCTTAATCATATTCAGAAAGTCATCAAAAAGATATGCGCTGTCCTGCGGTCCCGGCGCACTTTCAGGATGGTATTGGACTGAGCATACATAATCCCTGACGCAGCGGATACCCTCAACTGTATTATCAAGCAGATTAATGTGTGTTATTTCAAGCGGTGTACCCTTAAGGCTTTGCATGTCAACCGCAAAGGAATGATTCTGTGAGGTTATCTCCACCCTGTCGGTCAAAAGATTTTTAACAGGATGGTTACCTCCCCTGTGTCCGAATTTCAGCTTATATGTTTTGGCCCCATACGACAGTGCAATAAGCTGATGACCCAGACATATTCCGAATATCGGCAGCTTTCCCCTCAATGCCTTAATGGTTTCAATTGTTTCCGTTACATCCTGCGGGTCTCCCGGACCGTTTGATATAAACAATCCGTCCGGCTTATATGACAATATTTCCTCAGGCGGGGTATTGTAAGGAACAACGGTAATATTCATTCCCTTCTTTTCCATCATTCCTGTGATGTTCTGCTTCATGCCGCAGTCAACGGCAACCACATGACAGTGTCCGCTTTTATCACCGATACAGTATTTTTCCCTTGTGGTTACGCATGATACGACCTTTTTATTAAATTCGAAGCCTTTAAGCTTATCCATTGCTTCATTTTTTGAAATACAGGCATCTGCAATTATAGCCTTGCAGCTTCCGTAATTGCGGATATGTCTTGCCAGACTTCGGGTATCAATACCGGATATACCCACTATTCCATACCTTTTCATAATTTCCTCAAGAGTATTGCAGCTTCTGAAATTAGACGGTTCATCATTATACTCCCTGACAACAAATCCGGAAATAGTAGGAGTAACCGTTTCATAATCATCCTCATTCATTCCGTAATTACCGATAAGCGGATAAGTCATGCATACTGCCTGACCCGTATATGACGGATCAGATAATATTTCCTGATAACCGACCATTGATGTGTTAAATACAAGCTCAACAAGAGCCTCCTGTGAAGAGCCGAAGCCAATACCCGTATATTCCGTTCCGTCCTCTAAAATCAGCTTTCGTAATAAATCACCCATTCCCTGTCACCTCATAATTTATTTAACCGGATAATTTGAATCAAAACATGCCTTACATGTTTCTAGTCCCTTAGTCATGCAGGGCAGGTCCGAAATATCCATATATCCAAGTGAATCAGCTCCGATCTGTCTGCATATTTCATCAACAGATAATCTGTTTGCAATCAGCTGTGAATTGTCAGGCACATCTGTTCCGTAATAACACGGATATAAAAACGGTGGTGAGCTGATACGCACATGAACCTCTTTTGCACCCTTTTGACGAAGCATATTAATCAGATTGGCGATTGTTGTTCCTCGCACTATTGAATCATCTATCAAAACTACTCTTTTATCCTTGACAACACTTTCAAGGATACTTAGCTTTGCCCTGACCGCACTCATTCTCTCCTGTTTTGTAGGCTTGATAAATGTACGCCCCACATAGCTGTTTTTATGAAATGCAAGCGAGAAGGGTATGCCCGATTCCTTGGCGTAGCCCACTGCTGCCACAAGTCCTGAATCCGGAACACCTGTTACCACATCCGCATTAACCGGGTAACGTCTTGCAAGTGCACGACCGCCCTCTATTCTGGCGTCATACACACTTATTCCGTCAAGCTTTGAATCAAGTCTTGCAAAATAAATATATTCAAATATGCAGTGCGCCCTTTTCTTTGTCTGAAGGTGAAAATCGCTCTTTAATCCTTCGTCGGTTATCGATAAGATTTCTCCCGGTTCAATATCTCTTATAAAATCTCCTCCGACTGCTTCAATTGCACAGCTTTCGGAAGCAACTATGTAGTCATCGGCTTTTTTACCGAGGCAGAGCGGCTTGATGCCTAAAGGATCTCTTACAGCCACAAGCTTTCGCGGACTGAGAACAAGCAGTGCATAGCCGCCTTTTATAATTCTGGCTGTTTTATATACTGCAGATTCAATTGAATCCGACTGAATACGTTCCTTTGCAATACGATAGGCAATCGTTTCGGAATCAGAAGAGCCGTTGAAAATTGCAGCCTGCTTCTGAAGCTCAAGTCTCATTTCATCGGCATTTGTAATATTGCCGTTATGGGCAAGTGCAAGTATGCCCTTCAAATAATTAAGTACTATCGGCTGGGCATTTGCAAGTATACTTCCTCCGGCAGTCGAATATCGAACATGACCTATACCTATGTTTCCGTGAAGTCTGTCAAGATTATCCCGGTGAAATACCTCGCTCACAAGTCCCATTTCCTTATGGGTACATATGTTCCCTGCAGGTCCGTATGTATCACTGACTGCTATTCCCGCCGATTCCTGGCCTCTGTGCTGTAATGACAAAAGCCCCTGATATATAATCCGGGCAACATCATCAGTCTGCTTCGACCAGACTCCAAACACGCCGCATTCCTCTCTAACATGATCATCATGATTAATCATAAGTAATCCTCCGCCATCAAAAATCCAAACAAAACAGATAAAAAGCCTGAATAACCGCACTTATTTTTTAAATCTGTATTTTTCCAATAAAAAAAGGCACTTTGAACCCGGTTCAAAGCGCCATTGCTTTATCGAATAGTATTATAATTCAATGAGTTGTAAATGTCAACTAACGATTATAAAAAACAATTTTATTTAAAAATCTTATTATATGACATTAAAGGTTTTATTACCGGGATAATAGGAAGCCTGCCCAAGCTCCTCCTCGATTCTGAGAAGACGGTTATATTTTGCAACTCTTTCTGACCTTGATGGTGCACCGGTCTTTATCTGTCCGCAATTGAGTGCTACTGCCAGGTCTGCAATGGTTGTATCCTCAGTCTCGCCGGAGCGATGTGAGGAAATCGCCGTATAGCCGGCTTTATGAGCCATTTTAATTGCCTCCAGGGTTTCCGAGACAGTACCAATCTGATTAAGCTTTATAAGAATGGAATTAGCAGCACCGGTTTTTATTCCCTTTGATAATCTCCGGGTATTTGTTACAAACAGGTCGTCACCTACGAGCTGAACCTTATTGCCTATCTTAGCAGTCATCTTTTTCCAGCCTTCCCAGTCCTCCTCATCGAGTCCGTCCTCTATTGAAATTATCGGATATTTTTCAATAAGCTTTTCCCAATGTGCAATCAGCTCATCGGAAGTATATTCCGTTCCGGTCTTTGGCTGTCTGTAATAGCCTGTTCCTTTTTCTGATTTCCACTCTGAAGCGGCAGCATCCATTGCAATCATAAAATCAGTATCTTTCCCGTATTCCGCACCGGCCTTATAACCTGCTTTTTTTATTGCTTCAAGAATTGTCTCGATGGCTTCTTCATCAGATTTAAGTGCAGGTGCAAATCCGCCTTCGTCTCCCACTGAGGTAGCAAGTCCTCTCTCCTTTAATATGCCTGCCAGAGCATGAAACACCTCTGCACACCAGCGGAAAGCTTCCCTGAAGCAGCAGGCTCCTACAGGCATAATCATAAACTCCTGCGTGTCAAGACCTGATGATAATGCATGTGCACCGCCGTTTAAAATATTCATCATGGGTACGGGAAGAGTAATACCCGAAGCGCCTCCCAGAAAACGATATAACGGTATATTAAGACTTTGCGCTGCTGCCCTTGCACAGGCTATTGAAACTGCAAGTATCGCATTTGCACCAAGCTTTGATTTATCGGATGTGCCGTCTGCCATAATAAGCGCTCTGTCAACAGCATAGATATCAGACGCATCCATGCCCTTCAGAACCCGGCATATAGTTGAATTAATGTTTTTTACCGCCTTTGTAACTCCCTTGCCAAGATATCTTGATTTATCCTTATCTCTAAGCTCCAGCGCCTCAAACTCACCCGTTGAGGCTCCGCTTGGCGATGCACCCTGCCCGATGGTTCCGTCACAAAGCCTTACCTCGGCCTCCACCGTCGGATTGCCCCTTGAATCAAGTATTTCCCTGCCTATTACTTCTGCAATCACACACTGTCTCATAAAAAACCGCCTTTCAATTAATACACTTTTCAGGTATATTATTGCCAGGCGGTATAATTTTATACAATATTTAATTTTGCGGGCTCATCAACCGGATTGCCCTTTCCCTGCGGTTATATAAGTAATTTTTCAAATTCGGCAACAGGAAGAGGCTTGCTGTAGTAGTAGCCCTGAATATAATCACATCCCCACTGCTTGATTAGCTCCTTCTGATTTTCAGTTTCAACACCCTCGGCAACACTTGTAATATCAAGATGCTTTGTCATGCCGAAAATATCCTTCAGTATAAATTTAGCCTTGCTGCCGTCTGACTCTTCAATACTGTCAATGAAGCTCTTATCAATTTTTAATGTTGTAAGCGGCATTGTAGACAACAGATTTAACGAAGAATAACCTGTACCGAAATCATCAATTGAGAGAAGAAAACCAAGATTTCTAAGCTCATTCATGACTTTAATCATGTAAGCCTTGTCTTCATAAGTTGATGATTCCGTAAGCTCGAACTCAATAAATCTTCTTTCAACATCATATTTATCAACAATTGATAATATCTTCTGAATAATAGTCGGATTGTAAAGATGAGTCTTTGAAAGGTTAACCGAGATAGGCACCAGCTTCTTACCCAGATGCTTCCACTCCTCCAGCTTTATACATACCTGCTCAAGTACAAATCTGTCAATAATATCAATTGCACGCTCTTTTTCGAGATATGGAACAAACTTACCCGGCCCCCATATTTCCTTATGCATATAATTCCATCGTATCAGAGCCTCAGCACCTACGATTGAATTTGTAACAGGACTGTATTTTGGCTGATAATATACAAGGAACTCATTATTGCTTAACGCTCTTGAAATTTCCTGTTTAATAACCTTGCCCTTTATCTGCTCTTCCTTCATCTCGTCAGTATAAAACATAATCTCAGTAACGTTTGCATTATTTCCGAGATTCTGGGCAAGCTTGGCCATATCTGTTATGATTACACGATAATCCTTAACATTATTGATATCAGCTACACCGCATCTGAAATAAATAGGATACGAAGGGTCCTCAGGAAGTACGGACAAGTTGTCGAAAAACTGCTCAAGCTTTGTCTTTATCTCTTCCCTGCTCATACGTTTAACCATCATGGCAAAGTTATCATTGTCACATCTGCAGGAAAAATAAGACCATTCACAATTCTTCATGGCTTCGCAGATTCTTCTAAGAAGATTATCACCTACCACATGACCGTAAAGCTCATTAACCATCTTGAAATCCTTAACATCAAAATGAACAAATATGAAATCATCGATACCGTACTGTTCGTAGTTTGTAAGCTTTTCCCGCATCCAGTTCCAGTTATAATAATTCGTAACACTTTCGAAAAAAGCAATATTATACAATTCTTCCTTTGAAAATCCGTCAATGGAAGATGTATTTTTTTCTACTTTTTTGAAATCTTCTGCTGTCATAATATATCCTTTATATAATAAAACTTATATTGTAAAATGTAAAACTTTTGATAATTTAAACTATTATAAATTTATAAATAATCTAAATTATTATAAATGAAAATAAGGAAACAAAAGACAATATCCCCTAATTACATTTATCTGATTATATTATAACTTATCGGTTTCTGTTTGTACATCGAAAAATCATAATAAAAATAACAAAATATACACGCAAATACATGTCATAATTTATTACATATTAGCAAAATAAAACACCACTTTTATTACTTTTGTACACATTTGGGATTTATTTCGTGTTTTTTTATGCATTTTCACGATAAACATTATTATGATTTTACGAATAAAAACCCTCCTTACCGGCTCATACGGCAAAGAGGGCAAAATCAACACAACATATTTTAATTTATTATTATAAGCACTTCATAAATTCATCACGTATGCTTTCAAACGACTCATCTGCAAAACCGAAGTCCTTTTCCTTATAGTTCCAGAGAGCATGACCGATACCATACTTTGCAAATATTCCGTGAATATCCTTAAGCCAGCGAATCTTGTCTTCATTGTTTGCAAGGTCAATAACTCCATATTCGCCGCAATATAACGGAACATTATATTTTTCGGCAGCCTTAAGCGCAGGAGCGAATAAGCTTTCAAAGAAATCAGGACCTATCTCTCCGATACCGTCCATAAAAATTGCACCGGCAAGATCATTTGAAAGCTCATGACTTACAGACCTGTATTCCTCAAGAGTAGACGGATAACCGATTCTGAAATCAGAAGGCATATAATCCACCCAGTAAGCACCCTGGTGAGTAAAAATCATCGGCTCGTAGCAGTGGAAATTGTAAACAATTCTGTCGTCATACGGAGGATCAAGAAGCTCCACGGTAGTAATACTGTTATAGCATACGCCACCGACGATAATATAAGATTTTGGAGCATATGAACGGATTAATTCGATATACTTTCTTACAATCTTATTCCATGCATCATGAACTTCATAAAGAACTACTTCATTGAGCGGCTCAAACGCAACTGTCTCATGATACTTTGCAAATCTCTCCGCAATGCGTGACCAGAGCTTAAAAAATCTTGCCTGCAAAGCCTCATCGTAGAAAAACTTTGCCCTGTCCATATCCTTCTTCAGCGGATCAAACGAATATCCAAATGTCTCATGAAGATCAATAACCATTTTAAGACCATATCTGCAGCACCAGTCAATACAGTTCTGAAGATATTCAAAGCCGCTCTCAAGCGGATTGCCTTCTTCATCTTCAAGCACATTATAATCAACAGGGACTCTTACATGGTCAAATCCAAGTGATGCGATATCCTTGATGTCGCTTTCCTGAATAAATGTCTTAAAATGCTCATGGTCATACTTATCAAACTGTGAAATCCAGCCTCCAAGGTTAACGCCCTTTTGAAAACCCTCAAATACTCGCATATTATATCTCCTTTAAGTATTATTATTTTATTTGTTAATTTTATTATAAGGCAATTATAGAAATAAACAAGTAAAATGTTTTTTACAATTGACGTTTACATATCTTTTTTTTAATTTTCATGCACTAACCGACAGTATCTTATTATTCCATCCATGCAATGCCAAGAATTTCAAATTTCTTGTTTTCGCAACCCTCTTTTGCCCTGATTGTTATAATATGCTCCTTTGCCTGTACCGATTCATATGCAACATTATAAGTCGGCTCATCCCAGCCGCCCTGAGAACATGCATTTATTACCGACTTCTTTTCTCCGTCAACAAATACATCCACAGCCCCCCAGCTTTCAGATGATGACGAAGGCTTGTCAAGGTATATAATCATCACGCAGCGGCAATTTGCCTTAAAGCTCAGCTCTTCATTGGTTCCTCCCGGCACATAACTCCAGCCATGGGAAAAAGTATCCGAAAAGTAATTCTGACGGTCAGTCTTTTCCCAACTGCCAAGCGACTCCGGTACGGTATTTGTATTATTGTGTAATATCATAGCCTCATAATATCTGTTGCCGGCCGCCTTATCGGGAATAGTATAATGTACCTTCTCAAAGTCACTCTTATAGATTGTCTCCGTCATGTATTTAAGATACTCCGTAATCCATATATGACCTGTCTTGTTCGGATGCACGCCGTCTGCCGAGTACTGTTTATATGGGTATGTTCCCTTTTTAACCTCTGCCATCATTGACTGAACGACAGATACCATCGGAAGCCTGTAATGCTCACCAATCTTACTCATCCAGCTTTCACAGCTGTGGCCCTCCTCCGTAATTGTAAACAAAAGCATTACGGCAGGCTCATTTTCAGCCTTAAGTATTCTGTAAATCAGGCTTTCATAGGAATTTTTATAAACTGCCTCCCCGCCGTCATTAACAGCAAATTCCACAACAACAAGGTCAGGCTTATGCGACAGGACTTCTTCATCAACCCTGAGGTTTCCGAGCACAGACGGTGTTCCGCTGATACCGGCGTTAACACATTCAACCTCAACGTCAAAAGTAAGCTCAAGCCATTTTGAATAGAGTGTGGCAAAACATTCACTTTTATTAACTTTGTACCCGTAGGTAATTGAGCCTCCGATAAACCCGACCGTTATTTTCTCGCCGGAAGCAGCCTTGTTAAGCATATTCTGCATTCTTTCAGTATTGCCTGCAGACAAAAATGAATTTTTAATCACCTCCATGTCCTGAATATAATTAATATTCATATCAACCTTTGGAGCATCCTTATATTTATTAACGGCAGCGCTTTGTTCTACATCAGTAGAATTATTATTTATATTATTGTTGTCGTTGTTCGTTGTATCTGCGCCTCCTTTATTGCCGTCACTTTTACCGCAGCTTAATAGACATACGGTCATACATAAAATAAGCATTATTGAACAAAACCTTCTCTTCATCACATACCTCCATAATATTAACCGACAATATGTATTATCATACAGATAACTATATATGTCATAAAACAGAAAAACAAATCAAACCGGTATCAGTACGATAATCGGTGAACTAATAACTACTAATTATTATTAAAATGTTCAATTATATTTCTCGAACATGATTATAATTTGCCTGATAATTATTATAAATAAAACCGGGCAGTAAAACTATGTAAAATACATACTTTTTTCTTATATCTATATTTATTTTTTCAGTTTATTAATAATTAATTAAAATTACATTTACTTTTTTGTTGAAATGAAAGCAATTATCCTTTATAATCTCTATGGATTATAATAAAGCATGATGCAGCGCATCATCTTAAAATAAAAGATACGGAGGATTTGTTATGGCAAATTGGAACAATCTTGACACCTTAAGCTCATACAAGGAGCTTGTAAAAACAGCCGGCAGCGTTGACCTCACAAAGTCAATGGCAGGTGAAAGCGGCGCTGAACGTGTAAAAAATTACACTGTACCAATGGCATGCGGCCTTGATTTCAACTATGCCGCAAAAAATGTTGATGAGGACGTACTTGCAAAGCTTGCTGATCTTGCACAGGAGGCTGAGCTTGTGGATAAATATGCCGAATTATACAACGGAGCAGTCATCAATACAGGTGAAAAGCGTCTCGTGCTTCACCAGCTGTGCCGTGGTCAGCTCGGTAATGATGTTATCGCCGACGGTGTAAACAAACGTAAATTCTATGCTGAAGAGCAGAAGAAAATCGCTGAATTTGCAAACAAGGTTCATGCAGGCGAGATTACAAATGCCGCAGGCGAAAAGTTTACAACAGTAGTTCAGATAGGTATCGGCGGTTCAGACCTTGGTCCTCGTGCAATTTATCTTGCTCTTGAAAACTGGGCAAAGGCTAACAACACTTTCAAGATGGAAGCAAAATTCATTTCAAACGTTGACCCTGATGATGCAGCAGCCGTTCTAAATTCAATTGACGTAGCTCATTCACTTTTCGTTCTTGTATCAAAGTCAGGCACAACACTTGAGACACTTACAAACGAATCATTTGTTAAGAATGCACTTAAAGAAGCCGGCCTTGATGCTTCAAAGCATATGGTTGCAGTTACCAGTGAGACCTCTCCTCTTGCAAAGAGCAGTGACTATCTTGCAGCTTTCTTTATGGACGACTACATCGGAGGTCGTTACTCTTCTTCATCAGGCGTAGGCGGTGCAGTTCTATCACTTGCTTTCGGACCTGAGGTATTTGATGCCTTCTTAAGAGGAGCGCATGAAGAAGACAAGCTTGCTGCCAACAGAAACATCAAAGAAAACCCTGCACTTCTTGACGCACTTATCGGTGTATACGAGAGAAATGTACTTGGATATCCTGCAACGGCAGTATTGCCATACTCACAGGCACTCAGCCGCTTCCCTGCTCATCTCCAGCAGCTTGACATGGAATCAAACGGTAAGTCAGTTAACCGTTTCGGAGAGCCTATAGACTATGTTACCGGACCAATAATCTTTGGTGAACCCGGTACAAACGGACAGCATTCCTTCTATCAGCTTCTTCATCAGGGAACAGATATAATTCCTCTTCAGTTTATCGGTTTCAGAAACAGCCAGATCGGTACAGATGTTGATATTCAGGGCAGCACAAGCCAGCAGAAGCTCTGTGCTAATGTTGCAGCTCAGATTGTAGCATTTGCTGTCGGCAAAGATGATGAAAACAACAATAAGAAGTTTGCAGGCAACCGTCCTTCAAGCATTATCATCGGTGACAGGCTTACTCCTGAGACAGTCGGTGCCATCCTTTCTCACTTTGAGAACAAAGTAATGTTCCAGGGCTTCATCTGGAATATCAACAGCTTTGACCAGGAAGGTGTACAGCTCGGTAAGGTTCTTGCCAAGAAGGTGCTTGCACATGACACAGACGGTGCTTTGGCAGTATACTCTGACCTTCTTAACATCTAATCACACATATAAAAGCCAGTATATAATAAAGAACTCCGGTTTCCTCAGGAACCGGAGTTCTTTTTGACTAATTATTGTATTCTAAATATCCAAAAACATATCCATTTATATATTCTACTATTGTAGAACTATGATTTTGACGCATTAATATTTATAGAACTCACATGTAAAATCAATCATGTAATCCGTATCATGAGCCCCTGCTGTTTCATAAGCCGAATGCATTGCGAGCTGCGCAAGACCAATATCAACGGTTCTTACAGGTACAATACACGATGCAATGTTTCCGAGAGTGCTGCCTCCTGCCTCATCAGAACGATTTGCAAAGAACTGTATAGGAATATTATTTTTCTTTGCGATATCCTTGCACATTGCCAGTCCGAATGCGTCGGTCGCATATTTTTTATTTGCATTCTGCTTAACTACAATACCGTCGTTCATGTAAACGCAGTTTGCAACATCCGTCTTTTCCGGATGATTAGGATGAACCGCATGGGCATTGTCCTCACTAAGCATAATGCTTAATGATAATGCCCTATGGTAATCCTCCTTCCCATAGCCGAGATTTTCAGTAATTCTTTCCAAAACATCCCTCAAAAAGCTTGAACCGGCTCCCTGCCTTGTAGATGAGCCGACCTCTTCATTGTCAAAGCAGGCATATACCTTTACCCTGTCGCTGCATTCTGCCTTCATGAATCCATGAAGCGATGCATATGCACATTGCAAATCATCAAGTCTAAAGCCCGATATAAACTCATTGTCTGCTCCCCAGACAACAGGCTTCATACGATTGTAAACATAAGCCTCATGACTAAGGATTTCATCTTCCCTGACGCCAAGTTCTCCTGCCAGAACAGCCACAAATGGATTGGACCCGTCAGACT
Source organism: Clostridiales bacterium (assembly GCA_029010495.1). Classification (GTDB taxonomy): domain Bacteria; phylum Bacillota; class Clostridia; order Lachnospirales; family Lachnospiraceae; genus UBA3775. Next base: position 107,071 of record JAQXKO010000018.1, read on the forward strand.
TTTCCGTAAAAAGAGGAACCATATCAATCTGCTTATTGTAAGCCATTCCCTCATTGACCTTACGATTCATATGAATTGCAAGGCTTGGAATCATAAGTAAATCCCTGTCAATATTGAACAGTCTGCCGACAAGCCTGCCGTTCTCCTTAACTACTGCCCTTCCGGCAAGCGACAAAGGTCTGTCAAACCATGTTGAACAAATCATTCCTCCATAGCCCTCGGTATTAAGCAGTACATACCTGTCCTTCACAGTAATTGTTCCGTTTTCCTTAACCATAAATGACGGTGAGTCCGAGTGAGAAGCAGCTATTCTGAAGCTCGGCTCATCCATTTTGGCGCCAATTTCAAATGCAATGATACTTGAGTCATTTCTCTTGACATAATACCGGCCGCCCCTGTTAATTATCCATGCATCAGACTCAGAAAGCTCTTCATAGCCCTCCGACAAAAGTTCTTGCTCAATTGTCATTACCGCATGAAAAGAGGTCGGACTTTTTTCCAAAAATTCAAATAAAGTCATATATACAATCTTCTTTCCTTTAATAAACTTATCTTACAGGCAAAGCTCCGTAATCATATCAGCTACTGCCTCTGCAATCTTCAGTTTCATGAAATTGCGTGAAATATTCTTATACGGGATATCAAGCTTAACTGCCTTTGACTGTGTGCCTGCAACTACTGCCGCATAAACCTCTCCGCATTTTGATGTCTCGGGATACATAGGGTCAGGATTACCAGCCGTACCTGTTGTACCGATACCTATATCAGAGGCAAAATCAGCCTTAACGGCGCATGCCATCTCAAGAGCCACCTCTTTTGAATAAACGGATTTTTCACTTATAGTCTGCGGATTTACGCCATATTTAATCTTTGCTCCCGTGGAATAGGTAGTCATACCACCATAGAACACATCTGACGAGCCTTCGTTATCTGTGATAAGCGAAGCAATAAGTCCGCCGGTAATACTCTCCATTGAAGCTGCATGAAGTCCCTTTTCCTTTAGCATACTGACAATTGTGGCATACTTTGCCCTTACTGCCTCCTCTTCAGTTACCTCAACAAAGCTGTCAGCCAGCCTGTCCTCCGAGTCATATTTCAATGTAACATTGAAAAAATCTTCATTCTTCAGAAGCTTTTCAACAAATATCCTGTCACCCTCCCAGAGATTAAGACTTAAGATATTTGATTTTTTAATCTTATAAATTGTACCCTCATCGCTCTGCTTTAAAATACCGGTAAAATCATCTGACGAATATACAAACATTACCTCTGTTTCAAACTTTTCCGAAATAAATGTGACAATACCGCGCAGCTTTACCGAATTAACCGTTATGCCAGCCTCTTCCTTAACTTCTCTTATGATACACTCCACAGGTGATTCATTTTCCTCGCATTTGCCCCCAAGACCTATCCATTTATCCTTATTTGGGTCGTCCTCTTTTTTGTTCCTCAACATCATAATATAATAATCGTCCATCATCAGATAACATACTGTAGAAACCTTCATAAGCCTTTTACTCCTTAAATTATTAAATATATTTATCCGGGTGCATAAACTGCTCCGGAATAATTTACACTTTATCAAAATATTGAAGCACCGTATTTGTATATAAGCATTTTTATTATATCAAATTCCGCTTATACCGTAAACAAAAAACTCACCCGTCAATAATATTTATTACAGACATAAGAATTGTTCTTCAAATGTTTTCTTATTGCCTAAAAGGATATACTGTGATATACTTGGCGTACCGGTGCTGTTAATACAAAAACATTTTTACGAAATTGTATTAACCGAACATTGCCGGATACAGACCATTGACCGGAGGATTCTATGGATAAAATTACATATAAACTGCGAACAATGACAACCGAGGATTATGATTCGGTTTATGAGCTCTGGATGAGTATAAAGGGCTTCGGAATCCGCTCAATTGATGATTCCAGGGAAGGTGTCGAACGGTTTATCAGACGCAATCCCACAACAAGCGTTGTTGCAACAGTTGACGATAAAATAATCGGAGCAATCCTTTGCGGACATGACGGTCGCAGGGGCTGTTTCTATCATGTATGTGTTCACGAAAGCTTCCGTAAACACGGCATAGGAAAGGCAATGGCTACAGCCTGTATGCGCGCCCTCCAGCTGGAAGGCATCAATAAAGTAAATCTTATTGCTTTTAAATCCAACCAGATAGGCAACCATTTCTGGACAGGAGCCGGATGGACTTTACGAGAAGATCTTAATTATTATGACTTCACATTAAATGAGGCAAACATAACAGAATTTAACAAATAAAATACTATTAAGTAAATATAACACTTTTCTGAAACAAGAAACCGGCCCTGTAATCAGAGCCGGTTTTATTACTAATTATTTACAATATAATAATTAATCACAAACTTCATCTTCAACATCATCAAGAAGATCGTCGTCAATCTTAGCATCCTCACAGGCATCATAGAAATCCTCTGCATGATCCTCGCCATTCTTGATTGTCTTCTGCATCTTCTCCTGAATTTCTTCTGCCTTTTCTTTATACTCGCTATACTTTATTTCTTTATTTTTATACTGTTCAATAAGCTTTGCGGTATCTTTTAACGCCTTTGCAACATCTTCATAATCTTCCTTAAGGTCATTGCCCTCTTCAGTCTTAAGCTCAAGCTTTTCAATCTTTTTCTCAAGAGAATCGACAGCATCCTTTAATGCCTCAGCGTCGGTATAGCTGATATCGCTCATTACCTTTTCCATGGACTTGTTGAACTTAACCAGCTGCTCAGCATCATTTGTATAATCCTTCTTTGCACAACCTGTCAATGTTGAAACAACAAGAATTGTAGTAAGTGCCAATGCAACAATTTTTTTCTTCATTATAAATTCCTCCATACTCATATGCATTAGGGAAATCCCCTGTTGCTAATTATAGAAGAAAAAATGAAATAAGTAAAGAGAAAAAACACAAATAATTCACAAATTATTAAAGAAACTTTGCCAAATCAGCCTTTGTAATCTCCATACGGGAGTATACCTGATTGATAATGTCCGATGTTTTCATCTTTGTCTGAAAAAATCTCCTTTGTAACCTTTTTGTGCAAACAACATATTTGTTTCAAAACAACAGGAAATATTATCAGGCAATAGATTACTTCAACCAAAATATAAAAAATATATTGACATAATATATACTTACCCTTATAATGTGAAAAAGCTTTAGGGAGTAATCAGCACCTTCAGTGCGGCAAATCAACATACTGGTAGTAATACCTGGTTTGCCTTAATTGATGAGACTGAGGCACAGAACAGTTACTGTGCGCGCCCTTTCATTAAAAATATTTTTAGCGGGTACGGTCATTGTATCCGCTTTTTTATTTATCATTGAAAACAGATTGTCTATTCTTTTAATTTGGAGGAAAACATGAACATCACAATCAAAAACATTCAAAAATTTTACGGTGAAAAGGAATCTCGCGTGCAGGTATTAAAGGGAATTGACTGCGAGATTCAGGATGGCGAAATATGTGTATTGCTGGGACCGTCCGGTTCCGGAAAATCTACACTGCTTAATATTATCGGAGGACTTGAAAGTGCTGATGAGGGTTGTATTGATATCGGTGATTTCTGTACGGACAATATGACAGAAAAAGAGCTTACAAATTATCGCCGCAATAATTTAGGCTTTGTTTTCCAGTTCTACAATCTGATTCCGAATCTGACAATTCGCGAAAATATTGAAGTATGCGCTTACCTTTCAAAGTCTCCACTTAACATGGATGAGCTTCTTGACACACTTGGATTAACGGCACACAGGGATAAGCTTCCAAACCAGCTTTCCGGCGGTCAGCAGCAAAGGTGTGCAATCGGCAGGGCTTTAGTAAAGAATCCGCCTCTTCTTCTTTTTGACGAGCCTACAGGCGCCCTGGACTATAATACCTCCAGGGAAATACTTGCTCTTATAGAAATAATTAATAAGAAATACCACAACACAATGATAATCGTAACACATAACCAGTCAATCAGTCTTATGGCAGACCGTATATTAAAGCTTCACGACGGCAAAATTATTACCAATACGGTTAACAAGAACAAAGTTGCCGCAAAGGACCTTGAATGGTAAGGAGAATGCGTCATGAGAAATCCACTTAACAAACGAATACCACGTGACTTCAAAAAAAATTTTCTAAAATACGCAGGTATGATTATTATCCTTATATGCACTATAGCAGTCGGCTCCTCCTTCCAGTCCACGTTAAATTCAGCTAAAGAATATTTGGACAAAATTAAAGATAATAATCTTCAGGAGGACGGCTTTATTGAAGTCGCAAATTCGCTTTCTTCAGATATTATAAAACACCTGGACTCTATGGGAATTGAAGCGCATGAAAACTTTTATGTCACGGAAAATGAATTTACGGATGACTCGAAAGTCCTTCTCTTTAATGAAAGAAAAGGAATCGACCTGCCAACAGTATTTGAAGGAGAGCTTCCTAAAAATGATTCCGAAATAGCGATAGACCATGTATTTGCAAGAAACAGGGGAATATCAATCGGAGACACCATATCATTGCTCGGCAGGGACTACCTGATATGCGGTACTGTCTCGCTGCCTGACTACTCTGCCTTATTTATGAACAATACAGACTTAATGATGAATACCAATCATTTCTGTGTTTCCGTTCTTAGCGTGGAAGGCTTTAACAAAACAGATAAGTCCGGAATTACATATAGATACAGCTATCGTTTTTCTGACAGAAGTCTGACAAAAAAGGAAAAAACGGAGCTGGAGGAAGACGCATACAGATATCTGCTTTCCTGTCAGATTCAGATTCAGGAGATGTTAAACCGGGAGCAAAATCAAAGCATCAGCTTTCTGGAGCTTGACATTGGCAGTGACGGACCATTTATGACTGTTTTTGTATATATGTTAGTAGCTATGATTGCTTTTATATTTGCCATACTTACCAACAATACCATTGAACATGAATCTGTTATCATTGGTACTTTGCTGGCATCCGGTTATAAGAAATCGGAGATTATATGGCATTATATTCAGCCAACCCTTATTGTTGCTGTGATAGGTTCTTTGATCGGTAACGCATTGGGTTATACGGTGATGATTCAGCCTTTTATTGATATGTATTATTCCACATACAGCATTGGCCCCATTGATATTAACTTTTCGGTTTCCGCATTCTTAACTACCACAATTTTACCGGTTGTAATTATGGTAGCAATTAATTATTGGATGCTTATAAGGAAATTATCCCTGAAACCACTTAATTTCCTTCGCCGTGATCTGAAAAAGAAGAAACAGAGGAAAGCAGGGAAATTACCGAATGTATCATTTTTGAACCGGTTCCGGCTGCGTGTAATTTTACAAAATAAGAGCAGCTATATCATGTTATTTATTG